>CAKSHM010000005.1 GCA_934457415.1 uncultured Eubacteriales bacterium
CTAATTATGCGATTTTTTCTTGCTTGCACTTAATTTTGCATCAATTGATGTAAGTTTGATGTAAATCGCTGTTTTTTCAGTTTTTTATCAAATGAAGTACGTCCCGTCTATTCGGTAAAACGGTACATCTTTACATCATCTTAATAGAGCTTGGCACCTGCCGGAATATGATTGTCCACCATTAAAAGGTGAAGCTTTTCTTCGCCCTCTTCTTCGTGGATAGCGGAAAGGAGCATTCCGCAGGAGTCAATACCCATCATAGCACGGGGAGGAAGATTTGTAATTGCAATAAGAGTTTTACCCACCAGCTCTTCCGGCTCATAAAATGCATGTATACCGCTTAAAATCGTGCGGTCGGTACCTGTTCCGTCATCAAGAGTAAACTGTAAAAGTTTTTTAGACTTGGGAACCGCAACACACTCTTTAACCTTAACCGCTCGGAAATCCGATTTAGAGAAGGTTTCAAAATCAACAAAATCTTTGAATAACGGCTCAATTTCAACCTTTGAAAAATCAATTATCTCATTTTCTTTGCTTTCTGCCTCTTTGCTTTCGTCCTTAGGTTCGTTCTCCTTCTTTCCGTCGGTAATCGGCTTCATTGTGGGGAAGAGCAGAACGTCTCTGATCGAGGCGCTGTCGGTAAGGAGCATAACAAGTCTGTCTACACCGAAACCGAGTCCGCCTGTCGGGGGCATACCGTATTCAAGAGCGGTGACATAATCATAGTCAACCTCTGAATTGCAGTTCGGGTCGGCTGCTTTTTTAGCCGCAACCTGCTTTTCAAAACGCTCTTTCTGGTCTATCGGGTCATTAAGCTCGCTGAAAGCGTTTCCGAATTCGGTAGCGTTTATAAAATATTCAAATCTTTCGGTAAACATGGGGTCCTCGGGCTTTTTCTTAGCAAGAGGGCTGATTTCAACAGGGTAGTCATATATAAATGTGGGCTGAATGAGATTTTCTTCAACAAATGCGTCAAAAAGCTCTGCAAGAACCGTTCCCTTGGTTGCGTTTTTGGGGATTTCAACCTTTAATGCCTTAGCGCAGTCTCTCGCTTCCTCGTCGGAATTCCAGCTGTAATAATCAGCGCCCGAATATTTTTTGACCGCTTCTATCATAGTAAGGCGCTCCCAGTGGCCCATGTCAATTTCCTTGCCCTGATAGGTTATTTTTTTACTTCCGCAAATCTTTTCGGCAAGCATGGTGTTCATTTCCTCGACAAGGTCCATCATGCCGCGGAAATCGGTGAAAGCCTGATATAGCTCAACGGTGGTAAACTCCGGATTATGCTTCGGGTCCATACCCTCGTTTCTGAATATTCTTCCGACCTCATAAACCTTGTTCATTCCGCCGACGATAAGTCTTTTAAGGTAAAGCTCGGTTTCAATTCTTAAATACATATCCATGTCAAGTGTATTGTGATGTGTTTTAAAAGGCCTTGCCGACGCACCGATTTCAAGCGGAACGAGAATAGGCGTGTCCACCTCTAAAAATCCCTTGCCGTCAAGATAAGCTCTGATTTCGCGGAGAATTTGCGAGCGCTTTATAAATGTGTCGCGAACCTCGGGATTTACTATCAAATCAACATAACGCTGTCTGTATCTGGTATCTGTGTCCTTAAGCCCGTGGAATTTCTCGGGGAGGGGAAGAAGAGATTTTGCAAGAAGCTCTATATGCTGAGCGTGAACGGAAATTTCACCGGTCTGCGTTTTAAAAACAAATCCGCTGATGCCGATAATATCGCCGATATCCCATTTTTTAAATGCGGCATAATCCTCTTCGCCGACATCTTCTCTGCGGACATAAAGCTGAATGTCGCCCTCACCGTCCCTAAAGCCGACAAAGCTTGCCTTGCCCATAATTCTGCGGCTTATGATTCTTCCGGCTATTGATACGGTCTTACCCTCAAATGCTTCAAAATCCGATTTTATTTCTGCGGAAGTGTTTTTTGCATCGTATTTTGTTTTTAAAAACGGGTCGTTTCCCGAGTCGCAAAGAGCCGCAAGCTTATCGCGGCGGACCTGTAAAATTTCATTTAAGTCAAGCTCATTTGAATGTATGTTTTTTTCGCTCATTTTAATCTCCGTTTTCTTAAAATTTTAAAAAAGGGCAGCTTTTGCTGCCGGCAGACTGTAGTTAAACTGTAAATTAGGTTGTGTTGCGGCGTTTACGCCGCATTTTGTTTTTTCGGCGACATGCGCGGCGGAAAAACACCTTGTAAGCGAAAAACCGCTTAATTTAGCGGTTTTTCAAGGACACTGGGGTGGTATTGGCGGGGATAGAGTGCAGTCCGAAAATCGACGATTTTCGAGCGAACGGCATTCCCGTCCAAGAGAGTGTCGACTTTTTCGGCACTCTCAAAGGGCAGCTTTTACTGCCCGAAACCATTACTTTGAAATTGCCAAAACCTTAAGCTTTATTTCTCCTGCGGGGGCTTCGACGATCACTTCATCTCCGACTTTTTTACCCATAAGAGCTTTTCCTACAGGCGACTCGTCGGAAATTTTATTGTTTTTCGGATCGGACTCGGTTGAGCCTACGACACGGTATTCGCATTCCTCATCATATTCCTCGTCATAAACCCTGACTTTGACACCGGCTCTGACTGTTTTGGCGGCACCCTTGATTTCAGATATAATTTCAACATTTTTAAGCATGGCTTCAAGCTCAACGATACGCGCTTCGATTTTAGCCTGTTCGTTTTTTGCCTCGTCATACTCACTGTTTTCGGAAAGGTCTCCGTATCCTCTGGCAACCTTAATTTTCTCTGCTATATCGGCACGGCCGAAAGTTTTGAGATGCTCCAACTCGTCTTGAAGCTTTTTAAGACCGTCATCAGTAATTTTAATAGTTTTTGCCAACTTAAAAACCACCTTATAAAATAAATAAAATACATTGTGCAAATCACACGCATTGCTCTAATTATATTATTTATATGTGCGAATGTCAAGAAATATTTACTTGACAAGCAACCTATAATAATTATATACTGTTTATATAATTCATGTTTTAAAATCAAAGGATTGTAAATAAATGAAAACAGCCGTTAAGTTACGAAAAAGTATAATGTTTTTTGTAAAGCTTTTAATAGTTATAGTCGCGACAACCGGTTTTGCCGAAATATGGAACGTCAATTATGTCGAGTCTATTTTCAGCAATAAGGGTAACTATGTCGTTCTGTTTTCCTATATTCTGATTTTTTCGACCCTTTCCTCGCTTTATAACGCCTTTAAAATAGGAATTTACAGAATTCACGAAATTATCTACAGCTTTTCTTTAGCGGTCGTTTTTACAAATATCATAATGTACCTTGAGCTTTCTTTGATTGCAAGAAATATGGTAGCGGTTAAACCGCTGCTTATCGGAACAGTTTATCAGATAATTTCTCTCGTTCTTTGCTCTCTGTGTGCCAATTCTATATATTTTGAGCTTCATCCCGCGAGAAATCTTATTGCGATTTTCAGCGACTATAAATCGGGATTTGAGCTTATTAAAAAAATGAGCAAAATTTCCGACCGCTTTCATATTTCATGCGGTCTGAATGCCGCAAGTACCCCTGTCGAACAGATAAAAAAGCAGATAGACCGATATGAGGCCGTTCTTATCTGCGATATTGATAAGAATATGCAAAAGGAAATAATGTCCTATTGCTATACCAATGAAAAAAGAACGTATCTTTTGCCGGATATAACGGATATTATCATAAATAACAGTTATGAAATACAGATAAGCGATACGCCTGTTTTAATGAGCCGAAACAGAGGGCTTACTCCCGAACAGAAGATTATCAAAAGAATAATGGATATAGTTCTTTCTTCCGTCGGTCTGATTATTGCAAGCCCATTTATGCTTGTTTGTGCAATAGCGATTAAGCTTGACGACGGCGGACCGATATTTTACAAGCAGAACCGAATTACTGAAAACGGAAGAATTTTTAATATATTGAAATTCCGTTCTATGAGGACCGACGCGGAAAAAGACGGTGCTAAAAAAGCCGTTAATGACGATGACCGGATTACAAGGGTCGGCAGAATAATAAGAGCCTGCAGAATGGATGAGCTTCCTCAGCTTATCAATATTTTAAAGGGCGATATGTCTATGGTAGGACCGAGACCCGAAAGAATAGAAAATGTTTACGAGTATACTTCAGCATATCCCGAATTTGCTTTAAGACATCGGGTAAAGGCAGGACTTACGGGCTTTGCCCAGCTTTACGGTAAGTATAATACAACTCCCGAGGACAAGTTGAATATGGATTTGATATATATTGAAACCTATTCTTTGCTTCAGGATATAAAGCTTTTGATTCTCACTTTCAAAATTCTTTTTATGAAAGAAAGCACCGAGGGCTTTGATGAAAAGGCAAATAAAAACAATAAAAATGAAAACGGAGAGAAAAAATAAAATGGGATTTAATGCGGCGCTTATCGTTATGGCGGCAGGAATGGGAAGCCGTTTCGGCGGATTAAAGCAAATTGAACCTATCGGACCAAAAGGCGAGGCTTTGCTTGACTTTTCTGTTTTTGACGCTAAGGAGGCAGGCTTTAATAAGGTTGTTTTTGTTATAAAGCATGCTATCGAAAAGGATTTTAAGGAAACCGTCGGCAAAAGAATTGAAAAAATAATAGATGTTGAATATGTTTATCAGGAAACAGATAAGCTGCCCGAGGGCTTTATCTGTCCTAAAGACCGCGAAAAGCCGTGGGGAACGGGGCATGCTATTTATTGCTGCAAGGATATCGTCAATACTCCTTTCGCGGTTATCAATGCCGATGATTATTACGGGAAATCCGCATTCAGGACAATATATGAACACCTTAAAAATGAAAGCGGAGATTATTGCATGGTGGGCTTCCGTCTGAAAAATACCCTTACTGAAAACGGAACGGTTTCAAGAGGAGTCTGCAATGTTGAAAACGGGTATCTTACAGGCATAACCGAAAGAACAAAAATCAAGGACTGCAAATTTACCGAGGACGGTGAAAGCTGGACGGCGCTCCCCGAAAACACGCTCGTTTCAATGAATATGTGGGGCTTTACAACAGATATCTTTGATTATCTGAGCAGGGATTTTATCGAGTTTTTAAATAAATCAGTTTCTGCTCCGAAATCAGAATTCTATCTTCCGTCGGTAGTATCCGGCCTTATTGATAAAAACATTAAAAAGGTAAGTGTTTTGATTGCGGAGGATAAGTGGTACGGCGTGACTTACAAGGAAGACAAGGAGCAGGTTGTAAAAGCTTTAAGGGAAAAAATCGAAAACGGAGAATACGATTCTTTTTAATATTTAAAACGCTTTGGCTTTTTTATATTGCCAAAGCGCTTTTTTTGTCTGGCATAATGTTTTTTGTTTTCTCATATAATTTTTTAAGCAAGCGATAATATGAGAAAGGCTGATTAAAATGAAAGAATTTTATCCCGAAGGCTTTATAGGGACTACTTATGAAAACAGAAAAAGTATGTCAACTCCGGCGATGCTTTATCAGGCGCAATCCGCATCAAGCATACTTGAAGCCAATGTAATTATGTGTGATGCCGAGCATAATATGACGGTAGATTTAGGCTGTATGAAGGGCGTAATTTCTCGCGAGGACGGAGCGATAGGAATAAGAGAGGGAACAACAAGGGATATCGCACTCATTTCAAGGGTCGGAAGACCGGTAAGCTTTTGCGTAACGGCTATAAAAACCGATAAATACGGAAAACTTTATGCTCAGCTTTCGCGAAAAAAAGCGCAGGAAATATGCAAAAACGAGTTTTTAAAAAAGCTTTCCGCGGGTGACATAGTAAATGCCAAAATCACACATCTTGAAAGCTTCGGCGCTTTTTGCGATATCGGCTGCGGAAATATTGCGCTTCTTCCTATAGACGCCATTTCCGTTTCAAGAATTTCTCACCCTAAGGATAGGCTGAGAGTAGGTGAAAATATTAAAGCCGTTATAAAATCCGTAGCAATTGACGGAAAGATAACTCTTTCTCAAAAGGAGCTTTTAGGTACTTGGCAGGAAAATGCCGATATATTTTCTCAGGGGCAGACGGTGTCGGGAATTGTCAGAAGCATAGAGGAGTACGGAATATTTGTCGAGCTTACCGCAAATCTTGCGGGACTTGCCGAACCTAAAGCGGGTGTATCGGTAGGTCAGCAGGCGAGCGTTTACATAAAAAGCATAATTCCCGAAAAAATGAAAATTAAGCTTATAATTATCGAAAGCTTTGAATCCAAAGAACGTTTTCCGACAAAATACTTTTTTACAAAGTCCCATATTTCAAAATGGGAGTATTCGCCGGAGTCCTGTCCTAAAAAAATAATATCTGAATTTATTTGACTTGATTTTACCGTTTTTAAGGGTTATAATATATTAAAATTATAATAAAAACGGTGATTTAAAAATGAGTGAAAATTGCAGCGGAAATTGCTCTTCCTGCCATTCGGACTGTAATGAAAGGAAAAGCTTTATCGAAAAAACAGGCGAATTCAATAACATTAAGCATGTTGTTGCCGTAGTCAGCGGAAAAGGCGGTGTCGGAAAGTCCTCCGTAACATCGCTTTTGGCGGTTGAGCTTAGAAATAAAGGCTATAATGTCGGAATTCTTGACGCGGATATAACAGGCCCTTCTATTCCTAAGGCTTTCGGCATAACAGAGCGCGCAATGCAGAACGATATCGGTATTATTCCGGCCGAAAGTAAAAACGGAATTAAAATAATGTCTGTAAATATGATGCTCCCCGAAAGCGATACGCCCGTAGTCTGGAGAGGCCCCGTAATAGCAGGTGCCGTTAAGCAGTTCTGGACTGATGTTGTCTGGGGAGATCTTGACTATCTTCTTGTCGACTGCCCTCCGGGAACCGGCGATGTTCCGCTTACGGTCTTTCAGTCTGTTCCGCTTGACGGTGTAATCATTGTTTCAACACCTCAGGATCTTGTTTCAATGATAGTAAAAAAAGCCGTTAATATGGCGAAAATGATGGATGTCAAAATATTGGGATTAGTTGAAAATATGAGCTATTTTGTATGTCCCGATTGCAATAAAAAACACTATATTTTCGGCGAATGCACCGATATAGCCGAAGAAACAGGACTTGAAATGTTGGCCGAGCTTCCTATAAATTCAAATCTTGCAAGACTCGAAGATACAGGCTCTGTAGGAAATTATAAAAAAAACTATCTTGAAAAAGCCGTAGAAAAATTAGAAAAATTATAAACTTTTCGGCTGCCGTAAGGCAGCCTTTTTTGGGTGAAAAATATGAGAATGAGAAAGAAAAAGCATTTAGACGTTAGGCTTGAAGCAGTAAGCGATATTTTATACATAAGCCGCAGTGAGGACAGGAACTTCAATACGGCCAAAAACGATAAGGATTACATAGATTTAATCGGTTGGTTTAATTGCGATAAGCCGCTGGTTCTCGAAATCGGTTGCGGAAAAGGGAAATTCGCATCGGAATACGCGCTTAAAAATCCCGATATAAATTTTATTGCGGTAGAAAAGGACCCTAATGTTATCGTCAGTGCTTGCGAAAAGGCAAAAGCAAAAAACATTTTTAATCTTAAGTTTATCTGCTGCAGCGCCGAGTATCTCGAAAGACATTTAAAGGAAAAAAGCGTCAGTCTTATTTTCCTTAATTTTTCTTGTCCTTTCCCAAAAAATAAATATGCTTCCCACAGACTCACATCAAAGCGTTTTTTGGATATTTATAAAGCTCTGCTTAAAGATGGCGGAGAAATACATCAGAAAACCGATAATATGCACTTTTTTGAATTTTCTGTCGAACAGCTTTCTCAAAACGGCTTCGGGCTTAAAAATATTTCTCTCGATTTGCATAACAGCGGCTTTGAGGGAAATATAGAAACCGAATATGAAAATAAATTTGCCTCTCTCGGACAACCTATATACAGGCTTGAGGCTTTTATTAACTGACAGTTAATATATTTGTAAAAAATATATGATATAATTTATTATAGAATTATAAAAACCGAGGTAGAATATGGCGGATAAAAAAGTCAGCGAAACTATAAGACAGCAGCGCTTTGCCCAAAAAGAATTTTTAGAGCTGAAAAAAATGGAAAGCGGCGAAATAGAACCCGGTCCCAAGCCGTCGGAAATTGACTCAGAGCCTAAAACCTTTAAGGGAAAGCTCAGCAATATCTGGTATCATTTTAAATGGGTTATAATATCGGTCGCTGTTGCGTCGGTCATTATTGCGGTATGTATTGCTCAGTGCGCTTCAAGAATTGATTATGATATGAAGATTGTGGTCTATTCCGAATCGGCATATTTCCCCGATGAGCTTAATAATCTTATGGCGGAATATATCGAAAAGATCTGTCCCGATATAAACGGAAACGGAAAAACCGATATTCAGGTCATAAATTGTTCTTACTCGGAAAAGAGTACAAATACTCAAAATCAGGTGCTTGCAAAAACAAAACTCCAGACCTCGCTTGCTGCGGAGGACAGCGCATTTATTTATATCACCGATAAAAAAGGACTCGATTTTCTGAATCAGATTGCCGATAAGGTTTTTCACGGCGAGTCGGTTAAATTAGGCAAGGATTTTTATGATTATTGCAATAAAAACGAACTGATGAAGCTGCCGGACGATTTGTATATTTCCTGCCGTGAGATAGACGGCGCGGCAATAGGAAAATCCAAAAACGCCAGAAAGATCTTTGATGCTTCGCAAGAGGTTATGGAGAAAATAGGAGTGAAATCTGAATGAAGATAAAATTAAATCCCGATAAAAAAGTTGTGGAAACAGTTAAAAAAGGACTTAAGGAGCGCGGCGGCTACTGCCCGTGCCGACTTCAAAAGAATGAAGATACAAAATGTATGTGCAGGGAGTTCAGAGACCAGATTGCCGACCCAGATTTCGAAGGCTTCTGCCACTGTATGCTCTATTATAAGGAAAAATAGTAAAAGCAACCGTTCACTCGGTTGCTTTTTGCAATTTATTGCAAGAAAAAGGCTTTAAAACATTGACAAAATGCCGTTTTTTTGGTAAAATAATATGAAATATTTTTTGTTCCGGAGGGCGAAAAATGGTTGTCAGTATGACAGGCTTCGGCAGAGCAAAAAAATCTGTAGGCGATTTTGAAGTTTCGGTTGAGATAAAATCGGTAAACAACAGATTTTTTGAATATTCCTCAAGAATTCCGAGATCTTATCAGTTTCTTGACGAGGGCTTAAAAAGTCTTATCAAGGATAGAGTTTCAAGAGGTAAGGTAGATGTAAGCGTTAATATAAGCAGTAAAAGCGAAAATTCGGTTTGTTTTTCGGTTAATGAGGACTATCTTTCGAACTTGCTCGCGGCTTATTGCAGTGCGGCAAAAAAATTCAAAATCAAAAATGATATCAAGCTGTCCGATTTGACAGACAATCCCGAAATCTTTTCCGTAACAAAAGCTGATATTGATGAAAAGGAAGCTGAAAACGCTTTGCTTTTTACGGCAAAAGAAGCTCTTGACGGTTTTATTTCCATGAGAGCCGTCGAAGGAGAAAAATTAAAGACGGATATAAATTCAAGAGCTGATACAATTCTTGAATGTGTTTCCTTCATTGAGTCAAGATCCCCTCAATCGGCCGCCGCTTACACAGAAAGATTAAAGCAGAAAATTTCAGAGCTTGCCGGCGACACTTCCTTTGACGAGGGCAGACTTTTGACAGAGGTTGCAATATTTGCCGATAAGATAGCGGTAGACGAGGAAACGGTCAGACTTAAAAGCCATATTTCCCAGCTCAAATCTTTGCTTGAAACAGGCGGACCGATAGGAAGAAAGCTTGATTTTATAGTTCAGGAAATGAACAGAGAGGCTAATACAATAGGCTCTAAGGCACAGGATATTGAGATAACCCGCACAGTCCTTGACATCAAAGCGGAAATTGAAAAGATTCGCGAGCAGATTCAGAATATAGAATAAGGGGAAAATATGAAGCTTGTTAATATCGGATTCGGGAATATGGTAAGCGCCAACAGGATTATCGCTATCGTAAGCCCCGAATCGGCACCGATAAAAAGAATAGTGCAGGACGCAAAGGAGCGCGGCACGCTTATTGACGCAACTCACGGCAGACGGACCCGCGCGGTCATAATAACCGACAGCGACCATGTAATCCTTACCTATCTGCAATCCGAAACGGTTTCAAATAAAATTATTGCCGATGACGACATTATTGAGGATGAGGATGAAGAGGATGAGTAAGGGTAATTTATTTATAATTTCAGGTCCTTCGGGTTCCGGTAAAGATACGGTGCTTGCAAAGGTATTTGAAAAATATCCCGAAATTTTCTTTTCGATCTCATCGGTTACAAGACCGATGAGAAAAGGAGAAAAAGAAGGGGAAAAGTATAACTTTATTTCTCGGGAAAAATTCGAACAGATGATAACCGAGGGGCTTTTGCTCGAGCATAATGTTTTTGTTGATAATTATTACGGTACGCCTAAGGCTCCGGTTGTCGAGCATTTAGAAAGCGGCAGGGATGTAATTATTGAGGTTGATGTTAACGGCGCGGCGCAAATCCGTTCTAATTATAAAGAGGCTGTAAGTATTTTTATAATGCCGCCGTCGCTTAAGGTGTTGAAAGAAAGGCTTTCGGGAAGGGAAACCGATTCCGAAAAGGTTATCGAAAGCAGAACAAAGGCTGCTCTTGCCGAAATAGCAAGGGCTGACGAATATGATTATATAGTTATAAACGACAGTCTTGAAAAAGCTGTTGATGATGTTTGTGCGATTATCAGAAGCTGTTCTTTAACAGAAAAATCTCAGGAACATCTTATAAATGAAGTTTTGTCTAAATAAGAAAGGAATGCTTTATATGTTAAATCCGGCAATCGGCAAATTGATTGAATTCTATGACAACAGATACCGTCTCGTTACGGACATTGCGAAATGTGCGCGTGAGATTTCCGAAGAGGCAGAAAAAAAAGGCGAAATCCTGATTGAAAAGCCTGTAAGCATAGCAATAAACAAGCTCGCTGAGCAAAATCATCTTATTTAGGCAAGCGATAATAAATCCGAACTCGCCTAAAATGGCATATTTTCGGCTTATTTTAACTTGTCGTCTTTGTGAGGCGTTAGATTAACGGGTATTTTAACATGGCTATGCGGAATAAATACTAATTTTATGGTTGGGGGTGTACTTTTATGGTAACTGCTCAGATAGTTCTTCACGGTGCTGCTGCGGCTTACGATAAAAAGTACACCTATGCTGTTTCGGAAGAGCTGTTAAGCAAAGCTAAGGCGGGGTGCAGAGTTACCGTACCTTTCGGAAGAAGCAATACAAAAAAACAGGGAATGATTTTAAATATATCTCAGTCCGAGGATAAAAAATTAAAATTCATTTCTGATGTTATTGACGAGAAACCCGTTTTAAACGATGAAAGCATCAAAATGTGCGAATGGATGAAGGAACATACCTTCTGTACTTATTTTGACGCAATTCACGCCCTCCTTCCGGCAGGACTCACCTATAAATTTATTGATTACTATACTGCTAACACCCAGTTTTGTTCGGGATTTTTAAGCGAAAACGAAAAAAAAATTTATGATTTTATTCTTTCAAACGAGCATGCCGATATAAAAAAGCTTAAAAAGACTTTTCCCGACGCGGAAAGCACCGTCGAATCGCTTGTTTTAAAGGAAGCGCTGTTTAAAAACAGCGAGCCCAAAAGGAAAATGGGCGATCCGATGAGAAAATATGTAAGACTGAATGCTGATTTTGATAATTTGTCACCGCTTACGCAAAGACAAAAGGAAATTATTGAAGTTTTAGAAACGGTCGGCAGTGCAAGCCTTAAGGAAATTCAGTATTTTACGGGCGTTTCGGCATCTGTCATTGCCGCACTTGAAAAAAAAGGCGCGGTTAGGGTTTTTGAAAAGGAAGAGCCACGATACAGCTTTAAAGAGAACAAAAACGGTGATCGGTCTCCGATAAAGCTTACCGATGAGCAAGATAAAGCTTTTTCGGGACTTGAGGGCCTTTTGAATGATAATAAACCACATACTGCTCTTTTATACGGCGTTACGGGCAGCGGAAAAACTCAGGTTTTTTTAAAGCTTGCCGACAGCGCTTTAAAAGCTGAAAAATCCGTGATTATAATGGTTCCCGAAATCGCGCTTACACCTCAGATTATAAATATTTTTTCTTCTCGTTACGGCAGTAAGACCGCCGTTTTCCACAGCGCAATGTCACTTGGCAGAAGAATGGAAGAATATAACCGCATTAAAAGCGGAGAAGCAAAAATCGCTATCGGAACAAGAAGCGCAGTGTTTGCACCGGCTGAAAATTTAGGACTTATTATTATAGACGAAGAACAGGAACATACATATAAATCCGAACAGGCGCCTAAATTCCATGCAAGGGAGCTTGCCGGATTTCGGGCTAAATATAATAACGCGCTTCTTTGCCTTGCGAGCGCAACTCCTTCTTTGGAAACCTACAGCAAGGCACTTAACGGCAGCTATGAGATGTTTACCCTGAAAAATCGTTACGGCGGCTCGGTTTTGCCTGAAACCGAAGTGGTCGATATGAAAAAAGAAATACTAAACGGTAATTCTTCGGCGCTCAGCATGGTGCTGACTCAGGCTATTGACGGAGAGTTAAGTAAGAATAAGCAGGTTATTCTGCTGCTTAACAGGAGAGGAAGAAATACATATATTTCATGTCCGAACTGCGGCTGGGTTGCCACGTGTCCTAATTGCAGCGTAACTTTAACATATCATTCGGCAAACGGCAGATTGATGTGCCACTATTGCGGATATTCCGAGAGGGTTACAGGAAAGTGTCCTCAATGCGGCGGCGAAAATGTCAGGTTTATGGGTGTCGGGACTCAAAAGATAGAAGAGGAGCTTAAAATGCTCTTCGGCAACGCGAAAATTTTGCGGCTTGATGCCGACAGTACCTCCGCAAGGGAGTCTTATTCAGAATATCTTACCGAATTCGCAGAGCATAAATATGATATCATGATAGGCACTCAGATGGTTGCGAAAGGTCTTGATTTTCCTAACGTATCCTTAGTCGGAGTAATAGGAGCCGATATGGCGATGTACAGCGAGGATTACAGGGGCTTTGAAAGAACTTTCTCGCTTATAACTCAGGTTGTAGGACGCGCCGGCAGAAACGGAGGGAGCGGCAGAGCGATTATTCAGACTACCGATCCCAAAAGCGAGGTTATAGAGCTTGCAAAAAGACAGGATTATGAGGCTTTTTATAATTCTGAAATCATGACAAGAAGGCTTATGATATATCCTCCTTTCTGCACGATATGTCAGGTGGCGGTAATATCCGATAACGCAGATCTTGCACATGATGCGATAAAGAAGATTTTTGATAATATAACCTTGCTTGTGAATAAGGACAGCGGAACTTACAAGGATATTAAGCTTATTATTTTAGGTCCCGCACCTGCCTGTGTTTTTAAGGTTAATAATAAATACAGATACAGAATGATAATAAAATGCAAAAATACGGCAAAATTCAGAGAAATGCTTAAAATTGCATCGGATATAAGACTTTCGGGAAATATGACCGTTTCAATAGATATCGACCCCGAAACAATTCTTTAAAAAGGAGCATTATTATGGCCATAAGGAATATCGTTAAGTTAGGTGATGAAATTCTCCGTAAGGTGTGCAGAACCCAGCTTACTTTTGATGAAAGGCTCCATACCGTTCTTGACGATATGGCTCAGACTATGTACAAGGCGGAGGGTGTAGGTCTTGCCGCTCCTCAGGTAGGGATTTTAAGAAGATATTGCATTGTTGATGTCGGCGACGGGCTTATTGAGCTTGTAAATCCAGTTGTAGTCGAAACAAGCGGCAGTCAGACCGGGGAAGAAGGCTGTCTTTCAATCCCCGGAAAATATGAAATCGTTACAAGACCCATGCATGCATTGGTCCGCGCTCAGGACAGATTCGGTAATAATTTCACCGTTGAGGGTGAGGGACTTAAAGCCAGAGCGCTTTTGCATGAGATTGACCATTTGGACGGAATATTATATATAGATAAAGCAGATAAGGAGAAATAAATGCGAATAGTTTTTATGGGCACTCCCGAATATTCGGTTGTAACTTTAAAAGCGCTGATAGAAGCAGGTCATGATGTAAAAGCGGTGTTTGCCCAGCCCGATAAGCCTGTCGGCAGAAAACAGATTTTAACCGCACCGCCGGTCAAGGTTTATGCAATTGAGCATAATATTCCCGTTTTTCAGCCGGCTAAGATAAAAAACAATGACGAGGTTTTATCCGTTCTTAAAAATATTGACGCTGATATAATCGTTGTTGTAGCATATGGAAAAATTCTTCCTAAGGAAATCCTTAATATGTATAAATACGGGTGTATAAACGGTCATGCCTCATTGCTCCCGAAATACAGGGGCGCATCTCCTATCCAGTGGGCGGTTGTTAACGGCGAAACGCAGACGGGTGTAACCGTTATGCAGATGGACGAGGGAATGGATACAGGCGATATTATTGATACCCGCAAGGTTGAAATTTCAGAAAACGACACTGCGGACAGTATGTTTGATAAGCTTTCGGTAATATCAGCCGAGCTTACCGTTAAGGTGCTTGACAGCATTGAAAATAATACCGCCGATAAACATAAGCAGGACGAAGAGAAAGCCACTTACGCTCCGATTATCAAAAAGGAAATGGCGCATCTTGATTTTAATAAAAACGCACATACAGTAAGGTGTAATGTCAGAGGATATTATTCATGGCCCTGCGCATTTTTCTTTTTTAAGAATAAAAGAATAAAGGTAATAGAATGCTCTGAAGCCGACGGTATAGGAATTGAAGCAGGAAGATTAAAGGCGATAAATAAAGAGCTTTTTGTTTCATGCGGTGATAATACCGCCGTAAGGCTTGATATTATTCAGCCTGAGGGCTCAAAGCCGATGAAAGCATCGGATTGGTTAAACGGAAACAGTATTGATAACGGCGAAAGAGCGGAATGATATGACAAATGCCAGAAAAATCACCGTTGATATTTTATGTTCGGTTGAGTCCGATTCTGCTTATTCAAATATAACAGTAAGTAAATATCTTAAAGACAGTAATTTAAATCCCTGCGATAAAGCGCTTGTTTCAAATCTGGTTTACGGTGTGCTTGACAGAAAAATAACTTTGGATTATATTATTTCAAGGTTTATAACCTCAAAAGTCAGCAAGCTTAAGCCTGTAACTCTTAATTCGCTTCGCTTAGCTCTTTATCAGATAAAATATCTCGAAAAAATTCCCGACAGTGCCGCAGTTAATGAATCCGTGAATATTGTTAAGGCCTCAAAGGAAAGATATAATTCTTCTTTTGTAAACGGCGTTTTAAGAAGTTTTTTAAGAAAAGGCTGCGAAATACCCGATGATGACTGCTTAACTTCTCTTTCGGTTAAATATTCCTGTCCCGTTTCTCTTATTGAAAGCTATATAAATGATTACGGCTTAAGCGCCGCAAAGGGAATTCTTGATTTTTCCTTGCTTGCGCCGCCTGTGATTTTAAGGGTAAATAACTGCAAAATAAATTCAGAAAAGCTGCAAGAGCGGCTTTTAACCGAGGGAATAGATTCATGTATAGAAAGAGAAAACTGTCTCAGAGTAAAATCAGGCGAGGACAAGCTCTTTTGCGGCAGCGCTTTTAAAGACGGACTTTTCCATGTTCAGGATACGGCATCGCAGATAAGCGTCGAAAAAGCGGAATTAAAGCCGAAAACAAGAATTCTCGATATGTGTTCGGCCCCAGGGGGAAAAGCCTTCACGGCAGCGGAGATAATAGGTGACGACGGCGAGATAATTGCCTGTGATAAATATGAGAAAAGAACTGCGCTTATAAGTAACGGTGCTAAGAGACTCGGTCTTAAAAGTATAACCTGTAAAACGGCGGATGCAACTTTTTATAATAAAGATTTAGGGAAATTTGACAGCGTTCTTTGCGATGTTCCGTGTTCAGGACTCGGAGTAATCAGAAGAAAGCCCGAAATAAAATATAAGAATTTCGAAGAATTTAAAGAGCTTGAAAAAATTCAGCTTGAGATATTAAATAATGCGGATAATTATCTTAAAAAAGGCGGCGGACTTTTTTATTCCACCTGCACCCTGAGAAAGGCGGAAAATGAAAGCATTATAAATAGTTTTCTTGACAAGCATGCGTGTTATGAGTTAAAATATCTTCATACGTATTTGCCGCACATAGATAAAACGGACGGATTTTTCTGTGCGTTGCTTATAAAAAGCAGGTGAGATTATCAGCGAAAAATTCGATATCAAGTCTTTTACCGAAAATGAGCTTAAAGAAATGTTAGAAACGCTCGGCGAGCCTAAATTCCGTGCAGGACAGATTTTTAAATGGCTGCAGAGCGGAATTACAAGCTTTGAGGAAATGACAAATATCCCGAAATCTCTCCGCAATACGCTTTCTGAAATAAGCTATCTTGCAGTGGCGGATATCTATAAAAAATATGTTTCGGAAATCGACTCAACGGTTAAATATGTTTTAAAGCTTTATGACGGGGAGCTTATAGAAACCGTTCTTATGAAATATGAGCACGGATATTCTATCTGCGTTTCCTCTCAGGTAGGCTGTAGAATGGGCTGTAAATTCTGCGCGTCGGGGCTTAACGGACTTTCAAGAAGTCTTACGGCGTCCGAAATCATCGCTCAGATTTTAACGGCGCAAAAGGATAACGGAATAAGGATCTCCAATGTTGTTATGATGGGAATGGGCGAGCCTCTTGATAATTTTGAGAATTCCGTGAAATTCCTGCAGCTTGTAAGCAACAGTAACGGATTAAATATAGGACTGAGACATATATCTCTTTCAACCTCGGGAGTTGTTCCTAAAATACTTGAACTTAAAGATTATAATTTTCCTATCACGCTTTCGGTGTCGCTGCATGCCCCGTTTGATGCTATGAGAAGCAGTATGATGCCCGTAAATAACAAATGGAAAATTCACGAGCTTTTAAATGCCTGTAAAATCTATCAAAGAGTTACAACCCGCAGGATTTCTTTTGAATATGCGCTTATAAAGGGAGTTAACGATTCAGAGGAATGCGCAAAAGAGCTTGCGAGGATATTAAAAGGAATAATGTGTCATATAAATTTAATACCGGCAAATCCGGTTAAGGAGAATTCTTTTGAAAAGCCGGATTTAAACAGTATAAAAAAATTCAAATTTTTGCTTGAAAGACTAAATATGAACGTAACAGTCCGCAGAACCTTGGGCGCGGATATTTCCGCTTCCTGCGGACAACTGAGAAAAAAGGTAAGGGAGGATGAATGAATTGCAAATTTTCGGTAAAACGGATAGAGGAAAGGTCCGCTCAGATAATCAGGACGCATTTTTCACCGGAGCTTTGTCTGAAAATATAAAGCTTGCGGTTGTGTGTGACGGAATGGGAGGAGCAAAAGCAGGAAATATTGCAAGCTCTATGGCAGTTAAGCATATTTCCGAATATATCATAAATTCTTTCAGACCATCTCTTTCGGCTGACGGAATTATTAAAATAATAAATAATGCCGTTATTTCAGCAAATATCGTTCTTTATGAGGCGGCGAATTCCCATGCCGATTTAAAGGGAATGGGGACTACTGCCGTGGTTGCCGTGGTCTGCGATTCTTCGGTTTATATATGCAATATCGGCGACAGCCGTGCCTATAAAATCAATTCTAAGGGCATTTCTCAGATAACACGCGACCATTCGGTGGTTCAGTCGCTGGTGGAAAGCGGAGAGCTTACGGCTGAGGAAGCAAAGGTTCATCCCGATAAAAATGTTATAACAAGGGCTCTCGGAACGGAAAAGGATGTTGTCTGCGATTGCTATGAAATAGGCTTTGATAAAGATGACATACTGCTTTTCTGTACGGACGGATTAACTAATTTCCTTGATAATGAAAGTATTTTAAAGTATATCCGCGGGACAGAGATAAGCTCTGCCTGTGAAAAACTGATAGATGCCGCTAATAAGTCCGGCGGCGGAGACAATATTACGGCTGTTGTTTGCTGTAAATAACTGTAGTGTGAAAGGATACTTGATATGGATAGATTTGTAGGAAAAAGATTAGACGAAAGATATGAAATTCAAGAGGTTATCGGAGTAGGCGGAATGGCGGTAGTCTATAAGGCTTATGATAATGTCGAGGACAGAATTGTCGCCATGAAAATTCTTAAGGATGAGTTCACATCCAATGAGGAATTTATAAGAAGATTTAAAAATGAATCCAAGGCAATTGCCGTTCTTTCCCATCCTAATATAGTTAAGGTTTATGACGTCTGCTTCGGCGATGTTATTCAGTATATCGTAATGGAATATATTGACGGTATTACTTTAAAGGAATATATCGAGCGTGAGGGAAGCTTAAGATGGCAGGATGCCGTTCATTTCACGATTCAGATTTTAAAGGGACTTCAGCATGCCCATGATAAGGGAATCGTTCACAGAGATGTCAAGCCTCAGAATATTATGGTTCTGCCGGACCGCACCATAAAGGTTACTGATTTCGGTATTGCGAGATTTGCAAGGAGCGAGCAGCGCACTATCACCGATAAGGCAATAGGCTCTGTACATTATATAAGCCCCGAACAGGCAAGAGGAGAAAAGACGGACGAGAAAACCGATATTTATTCTGTTGGCGTTATGCTTTATGAAATGCTTACAGGTAAATTGCCTTTTGAGGCAGACAGCGCCGTTTCCGTTGCAATAATGCAGCTCCAGCGTGAGCCTGTTCTTCCTACGCATATTAACCCCTCAATTCCCTTAGGGCTTGAACAGATTACAATGCATGCCATGCAAAAAAGTACAGAAAGAAGATATCAGTCCGCCGCGGAAATGCTTTGCGACCTTGAAGTATTTAAAAAGGATCCCTCCGCTCAGTTTGACTATTCGTTTTTTGTTGATAATTCTCCGACTAAGTATATAGGCAATATGCAAGCCTCTCCCGTGCCGGCTGAAAATGAAGAGGCTGAGGAAAAGAAGTCCAAAAGCAAAACAATTCCTATTCTTGCGGGAATTGCAGCAACCTTGGTTATAGTGGTTGCTATTGTTCTCGGATTTTTCGCAAAGTCTATATTCGGTTCTAAAAAGACAAAGGAAATCGAATGTGAAAACTTTGTCGGTATGACAATGACCGAAATCGAAGAAAAATCGGATATGTATAAAAACCGCGATAAGGATGGCTATAAATATAAATTCGTTCAGGTTACCCGCGCTAATGACGAATATCCGATAAATCAGGTATTTGACCAGTCACCTAAAGCCGGAAAAAAGATTAAAGCAGGAGCTAAAATAACCCTTTATATCAGTCTCGGCGAAGCAACTCAGGTTCTGCCCGATCTCCGCAAGCATAAGGCGGGCGAAGCTTCGACAACCCTTTCAACATATGATGTCAAGGTTGAAATCATAAAAGAAAACAGCAGTGAGGTTGAAGAGGGTTGTGTTATAAGAACAGATCCTAAGCAGGGAACAGCTATCACTAAGGGAGAGGTTGTAAAGGTTTATGTAAGCCTCGGCGCGGCAGAGGTCAAGGTTGATGTTCCGGACCTTATCGGACTCAGCGAGGAAAGCGCTAAAAAGAAGCTTACGGACAATGGACTTTTAGCTCAGGTTAAAATTGAAAATCTTTCAAAAAATGATAAGTATTATAAAGCCGGATATGTTTTCAAACAGGATCCGAGCGTAAGCTCGGCTCAGCTTGCCGAGGGCTCAACGGTTACTATATATGTCAGCACGGGCAAATATGAATATAACAATAAGGTTACGGTCTCTTTGCCTAAGCTTAAAAATATTTCGGGTCAGGTTGCGATATATTCCGGAGATAACAAACAGCTTGCCATTAGCAACAGCATTGACTTTACCGGCGGCGGAACCTATACATTTTCTGTTACATCTACCAATGACAGTGAATTGTATACAATAAGAATATTCGCAAATGATAAAGATGAAAAGTATCAGGAAATAAAATTTGACTGTAAAACAGGCGATTCCTATGTTCAGCACACCTATGATATTATTTCAAAATTCACTCAGACATCTTCTTCGTCGGGCAGCTGATATATGAACGGAATAGTTGTAAAAGCAATTTCCGGATTTTATTATGTTTACAGCGATAAAACGACTTATGAATGTAAGGCGAGGGGAAGCTTTCGGAATTCGGGAGCTTCCCCCGTTGTAGGTGATTATGTTGATTTTTCGGTGCTTTCGGATAAAAACGGAGTAATACAAAGAATTTATCCGAGAAAGAATTTTTTGGACAGACCTCTCATAGCGAATATCGACAGAATTTTTATTGTTTCCGCTTTTAAGACGCCGTCGCCGGATACCTATATGATCGACCTGATGTCGGCTATTTGTATTTACAAAAAAATCGAGCCTGTAATAGTATTCAATAAAAGCGATATGGGCTCATTTGAAATATTTGAAAGAATATATCGTAATTCAGGACTTAAAACCCTTACGGTTTCCGCAAAAAACAAAGATAATACCGAAAGCCTTAATGCACTGACTGCAGGAAAGGTTTGTGCGTTTATCGGAAATTCGGGAGTCGGCAAATCAAGTCTGATAAATGTATTGAATGCGGATTTGATGCTAAAAACCGGAGAAGTCAGCGAAAAACTCGGCAGAGGCAGGCATACTACGCGTCACACCGAGCTGTTTATAAGGGAAAACGGTGCCTTTATAGTTGACACTCCCGGATTTTCTTCACTTGATATTTCGGACGATCCATTGGGCTTTAGAGATAATCTTCCGTTTTGCTTTCCGGAATTTAAAAACTATCTGGGTTTATGCAGATTTTCCGACTGTACTCATACAACGGAACCGAAATGCAAAATAGCCGAGGCTGTTATAAAGGGTGAAATAGAGGTTTCAAGGTATGAAAGCTACAAAAAAATATTTTCGGACTTAAAAGCTGTTAAATCATGGAACTTAAAATAATGCAACGCAATAAGGGGAGAGTTGAATTATGAATTTTGTTGATTTTTTGCTGTTAGGTATCGGACTGTCTATGGACGCTTTTGCGGTTTCGGTATGTAAGGGCCTTAAAATGCCGAAAATCAATTTAAAGCAGACATTGGTTATTTCACTTTTTTTCGGCGGTTTTCAGGCTTTAATGCCGCTGATAGGTTGGTTTTTAGGCTCGAAATTCAGTGACAGCATACAAAAAATCGACCATTGGATTGCTTTTCTTCTTCTTGCCTTTATAGGCGTAAAGATGATTTTTGAAGCATTTCACGAAAATAAATCCGAAGAGGAAGAAACGGCAAAATTTGACATAAAGGAATTGTTTTTAATGGCTGTCGCCACAAGTATCGACGCTTTGGCGGTAGGAATAGTTTTTGCTATGCAGAAAGCCGATATTTTCGGAGGAATAACCGTTATAGGACTTACAACATTTTTAATTTCCGGAATAGGAGTTTTTATAGGCCATAAATTCGGAGAAAGATACAAATCGAGGGCGGAAACCGTCGGAGGAGTTATTCTTATTCTGATCGGTTTAAAAATTCTTATCGAAGATTTATTTGGCTGATAAGCTTCTTGGGTGAAAAATCGTGCGGCAAAATAGTTTTTTCTCAAAAATTTTATTGTTTATAAAATGTTTTTTAACGGTGGACCGTCCGCTGATGCTTCCGGCATTGTTTTGTGCAATGACCGCTTATTTCGCTTTGAAATCAGACAGAATGCTTACGGTAACCATTGTTTTTATTTCTTCTGTTATTGCGGTCTCTGTATTTTTCAGATTTTCCGTCAAAAATATTGTCGGATATCTGTTTTGCGTAATACTTGCATTTTCGGTATTCAATTTTAAAAATGAAATCGTTATCTCAAAACAAAGTTTAAATCAAAAGATCAGAGGAGATTTCCTTGTTACCGAGATGGATGAAACCGACAAAGGCTTTAACGGAATTATCAGGGTAGAAAATTGTAATAATCACGATATAAAGAGCGGAACTAAAATCAGTTTTTATTCATCGAAATCAGATTTTAAGACAGGCGATATAATAAATTCCGAGCTTGAAACAGAATCCGCGCTTAAAGGAGAATATGAGGAATATAACCTCTCCGAGGGAATTCTCTACAATACACAGATTGATGAAATTTCAGGAAAAAGCGGAAAAAACAAGATTTATTCCGCCGCTGCCGAAACGAGAAATTACATAAATTCTCTTATCCGTTATTATACCGACAAAAATGTATCTTCAACCATTTCGGGACTTTTAATCGGTGATAAATCGGGATTTTCAGATGAGTTTTCCGAAAATATCAGGCATTCGGGCGTAAGCCATGTTATGGTTGTTTCAGGTATGCATCTTGCTATTATAATGTCTGCCGTCAATTCTGTAATTAAAAAGCTGTTTTATAACAGGTTTATAAGATTTGTGTCTTCTGCTTCGACGGTACTCTATATTATGGCGGTTTGCGGATTTACTCCGTCAATATTGAGGGCAGGACTTATGTATTTGATTTTGTCCTCATCAATTCTGTTCGGGAGGGACGGCGACTCGGTAAATGCGCTTTCGCTGTCAGTATGCCTTATATTGGTATTTTCTCCCTGCACGGTGTTTAATATTTCTTTTCAGCTTTCTGTGCTGTCGACCTTAGGTATCCTGCTTTTGAACCCTGTTTTTGAAAGGTGCCTGAAGCTGAAGAATGATTTTACGGGAAAGACAGTTTCTTCTGTTTTAACATCTGTTTCGGCACTTATATTTACAGCCCCTGTAACAGTATATAAATTCAAGGAATTTTCTCTTTCGGCTTTGCTTACAAATCTTATGATTTCTCAGGCGGTTACTGCGGTGCTTGTCGGAATGCTGATAACGGTATTTGTCTCGGTCATTCCGTTCGTGTCGGATATGCTAAGTTCTATGTTTAAGATTTTGTCCCTTTTCGTTAAATACATAAATTATATTATAAATACTTTAGGCAGTATGAGGGATTCTTACATAGAATGCGGAAAAGTATTTCTTATTATAACAGTATCGGTCTGGATTTTATCGGTATTGCTATTAAAAACGGTAAAGTCCTTAAATATTATTAAAAGAAAAGAATCGGGTGAAATAATTGTCGGCAGCAGCAGAATTTCAGTTAGTAAAACTTCTTAAATCGGATTTTTCTTCAGTGCGCTCGTTTGTCCTTTTCGGGGAAGATTTTTACCTTTTGGACTTTTATTCTAAAAAGATTTCTTCAAAATCGTTTGAAGGTGATCCTTTTTTTAATTTTCAGAAATTCAGCGGAGAAATAAATTTAACAGATGTCGCGAATGCCGTTGAACAGCTGCCTATGATGGCGGACAAAAAATGTATTTTTATTGATGACTTTGATTTTGAGCATTGCTCTAAAACCGATTTTGATTCTTTATGCGCAATTTTAGAGGATATCCCCGATTACTGCACTGTTATTCTTAAGTTTGAAACCGTTGAGTGCGATATCAAAAGAAGCGCTAAATTTAAAAAATTGGTTTCGTGCGCCGAAAAAGGTAAGGGGATAGCGGTAAACCTTGAACACCGCCGAGCCGCCGAGCTTGTAAAAATGCTTTGTGACGGCGCCAAGAAACGCGGCTGTGAGCTTGACAGGTCAACCGCGGAATATGCGGTTGAGGTTATAGGCGACGATATTTCAACCCTTGAAAACGAGCTTAATAAGTTATGCTTTTTTAAAGAAAAAGGAAAAATAGAAAAGACTGATATTGACACGGTTTGCACAAGATCGGTTGAAGCATCTGTATATGATTATGTTTCGTGTATTTTTGCGGGAAATGCCTCAATGGCTCTTCAGAAACTTGACGATATGTTTTATCTTCATACTGAGCCTATGATAATTCTTTACACCGCCGCATCGTCATTTGTGGATATGTTCAGGCTTAACAGTGCTTATAAGGCCAAAAAGACAAAAAGCGATGTCGCGAGTGATTTCTCCTATAAAAATAAAGCCTTTTTATTGGATAAAGCCGCTGTGAACTTAAGAAAATACGACAGCCGAAAGCTTGATTTAAGCTTATATGAACTTATTCGGACTGACAGCGCCCTTAAATCATTCGGAGCGGACCCCAAGCTTTTACTTGAAGAAATGACATTAAAGCTGATTTATATTGCCAAAAAAGGGTGATTGAATTGTTAAAGTCTGATTCTGTAGTTATTGTTGAAGGAAAATACGATAAAATTAAGCTTGACGGAATTATTGACGCTTTTATAATTCCCACAAACGGCTTCGGTGTGTTTAAGGACAAAGAAAAAAGAGAGCTTATAAGAAAGATAGGTTTGAAGCACGGAATAATAATTCTTACAGATTCCGACAGTGCCGGAATGCAGATAAGGTCTTATATAAAAAGCTTTTGCGGCGGGGCAGACATAAAAAATGTTTATCTTCCGCAGGTTGTGGGCAAGGAAAAAAGAAAAAGCACCCCGTCTAAAGAAGGCTTTTTAGGCGTAGAGGGATTTAAAGAGGAAGAAATATTAAAGGCATTTAAAAAAAGCGGAATTGAATTTGTTTTTGAACCGAAAAAAGAAAAAATAACAAAAACCGATTTATTTCTTTGCGGATTAAACGGTCGGGAAGACAGCAAATCAAAAAGAGACGGGCTTTTAAAAAGGCTTGATTTACCCTTAGGGCTTTCGTCAAATGCTTTTTTGGACGCGGTTAATTCGGTTTGCACTAAAGAAGAATTTTTAAATGAGGTGGCGGCATGGCAGCAAGAAGCGGACAAAAGCTGAAGCTTTTTTATATTATTGAAATACTGAAAAAATATACGGATGAAGATCATCCTATGAATGCCACTCAGATATGCGATAAGCTGTCTGCCTATAATGTTACTGCCGAAAGAAAAGCGGTTTATAACGATATCGAACAGCTTATATTTTTAGGCTTCGATATTATTAAAACGCGTGTTCCTCAGTCGGGTTTTTTCTTAGGCTCAAGAGAATTCGAAATTCCCGAAATATCTCTTCTTTCCGACGCCGTTAAGACAGCAAAATTCATAAGCGTTAAAAAAACGCGTGAGCTTGTGGGCAAGCTTGATGAAATGATGAGCGTTTATCAGGTGTCGTCTAAAAAAATGGGAATATATATTGATGAAGAATCAAAAACAAAAAACGAAGAAATCTATTATACGATTGATACCGTTTCCCGCGCTATTGAAAATAAAAAGCAGATTAAATTCAATTATACTTTAAGGAAAATCGGTGATAATAAACAGATTGAGGCTATAATTTCCGAACGCACAGTCAGTCCCTATGCGCTTACTTGGCAGGATGATCATTATTACCTTATCGGCAATTATGAAAAATATGATAATCTTATACATCTTAGGATTGACAGAATGCATGCGGCGGAAGAAACAGAGATACCGATAAGACCTTTTTACGAGGTAAGCGATTATAAGAATTACTTTGATGTTGCCGATTATACAAAAAGGCTTTTCGGTATGTTCGGAGGTAAGATAGAAGAGGTTGAGCTTAAATGCTCTAAGGATATGCTTGAACAGGTATTGGACAGATTCGGAGAAAATATTTTTATTTCAAAGCTTACCGATAAATCCTTCAATTTTACCTATTCGGCTGCCGTAAGCGACGCGCTTGTGACTTGGATTATCAATTTCGGAAATAAAATTGAAGCCGTTAAGCCGGAACAGCTCAGAACTATGATAAAAAACAGGATAAATTCTTTAAATGAAATTTACGGAGACTGAAAATGAATAAAAATTCAATTGAGCAGACGGTTGTCGATAAATTAAAGCAGAAAAAGCTCCGTATTTCGTTTGCCGAATCCTGCACCGGCGGACTTTGCGCCGCAAGATTTATAAGCGCAAACGGCGCATCTGAGGTTTTGGACGCATCGCTTATTACTTATTCGGTAAAAGCAAAGATAAAATATTTAGGAATTGATAAGAATTTAATTGATAAATACGGAGTAGTATCCGAACAAACAGCGCTTGCTATGGCAAGAGGAGCGGCGCAAGAGAACAACGCCGATATAGGCGTAGGAGTGACAGGCTATGCAGGGCCGACATCTGACGACCCGAAAATCCCGGTCGGAACCGTTTGCTTCGGTTTTTATGATAGGGGAAAGGGAATAAGTTTTACAGAGTATTTTAAAGATATGGAAAGAAATGAAGTAAGACTCTCCGCCTCGGACTTTGTTTTCAAAAAGCTTAATGAAATCATATAAAAAAGAGATGTAAAAACCTACGTGCTTTTACATCTCTTTTTTTCATTTAATGTTTTTTAAAAACTCCGGCGAAAAATCATCCGGCACATAATTCTCAAAGTAATCGGTAATTTTTTGAGGATTGTCCGAAACAAAGAAAATCGACAAATTTTTTTCGGGAATAAAGTTTTCCTTAACGGCTTTTTCAAGCATTTTGATTATGCTGTCAAAATAGCCGTTGACATTAAAAACGGCAATAGGCTTTTTATGTCTTCCCAGTTGCTTTAAGGTTAAAATTTCAAAAAACTCGTCAAATGTTCCTATTCCTCCGGGTGTCATCAAAAAAGCGTCAGCTCTTTGTTCCATAACCTGCTTTCGCTCCCTCATATTATCGGTATATATCATATCCGTACAGCCGTCAAAAAGAATACCGTCAACATTCAAAAAAGAGGGAACAACTCCGATTATTTTTCCGTTACCGCTTTTTATTCCTCTTGCAAAGGCGCCCATCATCCCGTTTGCACCGCCGCCGTAAATCATTGAATGACCGCTTTCGGCAAGCTTTTTCCCGAATTCCTCGCCTGCGGCAATATAGCTGTAGGAAATTGTATTTGAGGACGCCCCGTAAACGCAGATGTTCATAAATTTTCCTCCAAAGAAAGCTCTTTATCATCAAGTACAGCGCTGATAAGATTTTCACCGCGGTATTCAAGCCGAAGAGAAAAAAATCTGTCGCTGTTTAAAAGTTTTAAAAATATTATATCGCCGCTCCAAGTGGGAAGTGCCAAAAGCTTGTCCTCATCAACCCAAAAAAGCTCACCCTCGTCGCATTCGGATTTTAAATCGCCCGTAAAATCGGAGCTTGTAAACAGGTGCATATATTCTGTTTCCCACATATCCGAAACGAATGTTATAATTCCTTTATATTCAGCGCTTTTAAGTGTAAGTCCCGTTTCCTCAAAGACCTCGCGCCTGTTGCATTGTTCGGGGCTTTCCTTGTCCTCGAATTTTCCGCCTACTCCTATCCATTTATCACGGTTTAAATCGTTTTCCTTTTTGTTTTTGTGAATAAGAAGATATTTTTTGTCTTTATAAATATAACAAAGTGATGTGTTTCTCATTTTTTCTTAATTTCCGAAGTAACCTTTTCGTTTTTTTGGCTGTTTTTATTCTTATATCCGTCAAGATAAAAGATATCAATACTCTTGTTTTCAGAATCAAAAATATTGTTGTACTGTATTTTTTCGTATTCGCTTAGAATTTCAGAATACTTCGACTGAGACTGCCAGTTGTAATAATTGTTTTCAGCGTCAATATATCCTACGGTGTCTATTACCGGTAATTGCTTATAAAGATTTAACAGATATCTGTTGTACTCCGTAAGCTTTACACCCGCAACCTTTAAAACATAGGAAGAAAGATAGTTACTGCTCATCTTATCAATTGTTTCTTCCTGTATATCATAATTTGCCCAGATAATAAACGGTGTAACATGGCGCTTTTGCTCCTGCTCTAATGTCAGTCCCGAAAGGTCCTTTACACCCAAGGTCTCCGCTATAAATGAGGTTTCTACGGACGGCTGATGGTCACCGAACATACAAATTACGGTCGGCTCGGAAACGGTTTTAAAATAATCAACAAGTTCTTTGAATGCTTCGTCGCTTTTTTTCACAAGCGACAAATATCTGTTTGCTTTTACATATTCGGTCTCGGTGGAAGTGAGATATATTTCTTCATTAAAATTGTCGAACTTGGTGGTATATCCGCCGTGATTCTGCATTGTAACATTAAACATGAAATAAGGCATATTCCTGTCACGGTTCTGGAAATCCTCTATCAGCACCTTAAAATCGTATGAATCGCTTATATACTGCCTTAAAAACATATTTTTCCTGTCAGGATAGTATTGATCGATAAGCTGCTGAATATAGTTCGGATCGGAACTGTTGCTCATATATTCATTCATAATAGAAATATCCATTATATTCTCAAGAAATTTCTGACTGTTGAAATTCATATTGTTATAAACATTGACCCTGTTCCAGCCGCTTGAATAATATGGATGGAAAGCCACAGAATTGTAGCCCTGACCCTCGAGAGTTGAAACCATTGTAGCGATCGGGGAGTTGATATAAAGCATATAGGCATTGCTGCCGGAAGGCAAAAATGCGGTTGTATGTCCCGTTAAAAATTCAAATTCGGTATTTGAAGTACCGGCACCTATAACCGGAACATAAAGATTTCCTTTAACGGTGTTTTCCGTAAGGCTGTGCATAAAAGGCATATAGTCCGTATTGGTCGTAAAATTGCCTAAAATGCTCAGATCGGAAAGAGATTCATTCATTATGCAGATTATGTTCGGCGTAGTCTCTGTTACCTCGACATTTTCTTTTTTGTCAATATTTTTTTCAACATAACCTGCAACGTTGTTTGCGTCATATCCTGAAGGTGCAGACATAAAAAGATATTTGGTATTGCAGAAAAAATTGAATGCAAACCCGTAATTTTTATATCCTCTTGTCTGATTCCAGAAGTCGGGCTTAACTCCCGCATCGGCAAAAACAGATGTGAAATAAAAGAGAAAAAGTATAATAGCGGAGAACAGACCGGTAAATACCCTTGATATGATCTTTGTTATGATATTATATTTCGGTGTACGGATTTTAATTCCGATTACCATAATAAATATAAAAATAAGCGAGCCTGTCAACACAAGGTGCGTAAGCTTGTAAGAATAAGTATTTGCGACATTTACCGCAGTGGAAATGCTTAAAAAATCCATAGGAATAAACGGTGTTCCGCGGAAATCCATAATATAACAATGTGCAAGAGCGAGTCCGTAAAGGACAGGATTGACAGCAAGTATCGAAACTCTCAGACTTCCGGAAACAGCAAAAAATACGAAATATAAAATAAGAACAAGAATATAGTTGCCTATAAATCCGAGATATGTCATATTATAAATAAAAATATTATTCAGACACTCAGTCATGGAAATTGTTAAAAGCGGCAGAACGAAAAGAAATACAAGATGCGCGATCTTGTCCGTCAAATCATTTTTAAATCTGAAATTAAATGCCGCAAAAACCCCTATGATCAAAGGAAAAACAAGACAAAAAGCCAGAAGGATCCATTTTGATTTAAAGTTCTGCGACAAAAAAGCATTATTATCTAAAATAACTGTTATAATAAGCACCAATGAAAGAACAAGTCCGGTAATTCTTGATTTTTTTGAAGAAGTAATATTGATTTTAAGAGCGTCCAGAGTTTTATACAGCCCTGTCTCTTTAAATGAATCATCATTATGGAAAAAACTCTTAATTTTGCTGAAAATTGAAGAAATTTTCATAAATCAAGCCTCTTTCATACAAGAAATATACTTAGGTATTATAACACAATTTCATCTAAAATACAAGACATAAAAAATCAGCCATACCGTACAAAAGAGAGGGTATGGCTGATTGAAAGCTTTTTAAACTATTTTCTGTTCAAATGCTTAATTATCTCATTATTTTGGGTTAAGATCTGACCCATTGCGTAAATCAGAAACATATTTATCAGGGCAATAAATGTACCCCCGATTACAATTCCCAAGGAAAGAGCCATATAAAGTTTTTCTTTGGTATAAAGGAAATAAGCCGCAACAAACGAAATTGCGATTATTCCGAAAGCGATGATAAATGCAATTGCCTTTACAATTCCGCCGATATGCTTGAATAGACCCTCGCTGTAGGTGCTGACGGGATTTTCACGGTGAATATTCGGGTTTACATATCCGGAACTGATATCCTCTATAATATTGTTGTTATTATGTTCCTGCATTTTTTATGCTCCTTCAGACTTTTTTTATACCGATCGTAAGCTTTTCGCCGTTGATATCCCAATCCTTTTCAAAGCCCTCGGGCTTCGCGCAGGAAAGGCTGTCGGCTAAAGTATCCTTTGTTATATCGTCGCACATTTTCTGCGCAATGTCAAGGATTTTTTCCGAGCCGGCCAATTTAACGGCGATATGGTCGGTAACATTGAAGCCTGCTTCCTTACGCATCGTCTGAATTTTACTGATAAGCTCACGGGCAACACCCTCTGCAATAAGCTCAGGTGTAAGAACGGTATCTATTGAAACTATAACGCCCTTGTCGCTTACGGTATAAAATCCTTCCTTTTGAGATGTTTCAATTAAAAGGTCGTCAGCTGTAAGCTCAACCGTTCCCGAGGGAAGATTAAGAGTAAGCTTTCCTGTGCTGTCAAGCTCTTCCTTTGCGGCGGTTCCGTTAAGAGAGGAAAGCGCAGCTCTTATATCGTTTAACTGTCTTCCGAATTTTGGTCCGACGGTTTTAAGCTGAGGCTTAAAGGTGTAGTTTACAAATCCGTCAACCTCGTCCGTGAATACCACATTTTTGATATTCAGTTCGTCTTTGATAATGTCGGTAAAATATTCGCTGAGCTTTTTGCTGCAGCTTATAAACATACGGTTCAGCGGCTGGCGGTTTTTAAGGACAGCTCCGTTTCTTGCAGCTCTTCCGAGAACAACTATTTCAAGAACGGTTTCCATATCCTGCTCAAGCTTTTCGTCTATAGCCGAGATGTCATATTCCGGGAATTCGCAAAGATGAATGCTTTCCGGCGCGGATTTATCAACGCTTCTTACAAGATTCTGATAAATGCTTTCTGCCATGAAAGGAATCATGGGCGCAGCCGCCTTAGCTGTGGTTACGAGCGCCTTGTAAAGCACCATATATGCGGTTATCTTGTCCTCGGTCATCGACTGAACCCAGTAACGCTCTCTGTTTCTGCGGACATACCAGTTGCTCATTTCGTCGACAAAATTCTGCAGAGCCTTTGCCGCCTCGGGAATCTTATAATTGTTTAGGTTCTCGTCAACAGCCTTTACCATGGAATTCAGCTTTGAAATAAGCCATTTATCCATAACGGTAAGCTTGCAGTCTAAGAAGGAATATTTTGTCGGGTCAAAATTATCAATGTTCGCATAAAGCACATAGAAAGCATAGGTGTTCCAAAGAGTGCCCATAAACTTTCTTTGTCCCTCAATAACAGCCTTGCCGTGAAAGCGGTTTGGCAGCCAAGGGGCTGAATTTGTATAGAAATACCACCGTATAGCGTCCGCTCCGTAGGTATTGAGCGCCTCCATCGGGTCAACTGCATTTCCTTTTGATTTTGACATTTTCTGTCCGTTTTCGTCCTGAACATGTCCTAAAACAATAACATTCTTATAGGGCGCCTTATTAAAAATGAGGGTAGAGATCGCAAGCAGGGAATAGAACCAGCCTCTTGTCTGGTCTACTGCCTCGGAAATGAAATCGGCAGGGAACTGCGATTCAAAAAGTTCCTTGTTTTCAAAGGGATAATGATGCTGCGCGAAAGGCATGGAGCCAGAATCAAACCAGCAGTCAATAACCTCGGGAACACGGTGCATTTCCTTTCCGCAATGGGGGCATTTTATCGTTACGGCGTCGATATAAGGGCGGTGAAGCTCGATATCGTCGGGGCAGTTGTCGGACATTTCCTTAAGCTCCGCAATACTGCCTATAGAATGCTGATGTCCGCACTCGCATTGCCAGATATTAAGCGGAGTTCCCCAGTATCTGTTTCTTGAAATTCCCCAGTCCTGAACATTTTTAAGCCAGTCTCCGAAACGGCCTTTGCCTATGCTTTCGGGAATCCAGTTTATTGTATCGTTGTTTCTTATAAGGTCATCCTTAACAGCGGTCATCTTTATGAACCAAGATTCGCGCGCATAGTAAATAAGGGGAGTGTCGCATCTCCAGCAGAAAGGATAATCATGCTCGAATTTAGGCGCGTCAAATAAAAGTCCCTTTTCGTCAAGGTCTTTAAGCACCAGAGGATCTGCGTCTTTAACAAACTTGCCCGCATAAGGGGTTTCTGCGGTAAGTTCACCTTTGGAATTGACAAGCTGAATGAAAGGAAGACCGTAATTTCTGCCGACCCTTGCGTCATCTTCACCGAACGCAGGCGCACAGTGAACGATTCCCGTACCGTCGGTCATGGTTACATAGCTGTCGCACATTACAAAGAATGCGTCTTTTTTCTGTTTGTCCGCAATGGGCTGAACAAAATCAAAAAGCGGCTCATATTTGCTGTATTCAAGGTCTTTTCCTTTAAATCTTTCAAGTATTTCATAAGCAGGAGCTTCGCCGTCGGAAAGCTTTGACAGCACCTTGTCGGCAAGCGCTTCGGCAAGATAATATGTATATCCGTCCGCGGCTTTAACCTTGCAGTAGGTTTCGTCGGGGTTTACGCAAAGCGCGGTGTTTGACGGAAGAGTCCACGGAGTTGTAGTCCATGCAAGGAAATAAGCGTCCTCATCAGCCTTTTTAAAACGGACTACGGCACTTCTTTCCTTTACCGCCTTATAGCCCTGAGCTACCTCATGGCTTGAAAGCGGAGTTCCGCAGCGCGGGCAATAGGGAACGATTTTAAAGCCTTTATATAAAAGACCTTTTTCATAAATCTTTTTTAAAGCCCACCATTCGGATTCAATGAAATTGTTATCATAGGTTACATAAGGATTGTCCATATCAGCCCAGAAACCGACTGTTTTTGAAAAATCTTCCCACATTCCTTTGTATTTCCATACGCTTTCCTTGCAGTGGTCTATAAACGGCTCAAGACCGTACTTTTCAATCTGCTCCTTGCCGTCAAGTCCGAGCATTTTTTCAACCTCAAGCTCTACAGGCAGACCGTGGGTATCCCAACCGGCTTTTCTCGGGACCATATAACCCTTCATCGTACGATAACGCGGAATCATATCCTTTATAACGCGCGTAAGCACATGCCCGATATGCGGCTTTCCGTTGGCAGTCGGAGGGCCGTCATAAAACACATAAGGCTCGCCCTTGGCACGGGAGTCAATGCTTTTTTCAAAAATCTTTTCATCGTCCCAGAATTTTTTGATTTCCTTTTCGTTTTCCACAAAATTTACATTCGGTGAAATTTCCTTGTACATACCTTTCTACCTCTTTTAAAAATAAAATCCCCGTCCATAATAGGACGAGGATAATTCTTAAGAATTTTTGAGCAGCCTCATAAACCACCTATTACGACGGACCGGCATCCGTGAATTTTTTAACGCAAAATCAAACGGCAGGAGCTAATCGGAAAGTCCTTTCACACTGCGGCTCCGAAGTGATATTCACCGTGACGCTTTCTGCCGGTCTCGCACCTTTTACCGGCTCGCTAAAGAAAGTTTATGTCAGGCTACTGTCTTCATCTCAGCCTTTAGACCCATATTATCACAAACTCAAGAAAAAATCAAGTATATAAAACAGAAAAACCGTCAAAGATACCTTTATAAAGGAAGTGAAACCGTGAAAAAAAGAACTGTTATAAGAATTGCGTCATTTTCCTCGGCTGTTCTTCTCTTTTTCGCAGGAATAGCGGTCAAAGAAAAAAGAACTGCCGCAAATTACAGGCTTGAAATTCAGAACAACTATTCAAGGGCATATAATGAGCTGGATTCAAGAATGAATAACATCAGAATAATTCTCGATAAAATGATATATCTTACAGGCTCGCAGAAGCTGACCTCTCTTTCGGCTCAGCTTTACGGCGAGGCTCAGCTTGCGAAGAATTCAATTTCTATGCTTCCGCTTGAAAATTCCGAGGAGTCTACCGTTTTCAGATTTTTGTCGCAGGTAGGTAATTATGCCTTAAGCGTTTCGAAGGACGCGCTTAAAAACGGTGATATAACCGATAAGCAGGAAAGCGATTTAAAAAAGCTGAGCGAGACGGCAAAAACGATTTCCATGGTTTTAAGCGATAATCAGAGCAGTATAAACGGCTTAAAATACTGGAGCGGGGAAATAGAAAAAAAGCTTACCGAAAAGGATGAAACTCTTGCCGACACTCTTACCGAGCTTGAAGAAAATTTAACCGATTATCCGACGCTTATTTACGACGGACCGTATTCCGACCATATTTTAAATAAAAAGCCTCTTATGACATCCGGTAAACCCGAAATTTCGCAGGAGCAGGCAGGTAAAATCGCGGCGGAATTTTCGGGTGATGATGAAACAGAGTTTTCTTCTCTTACGGAATCTAAAATCCCCGCCTATAATTTTACCGGAAATACCGAGATATCCGTAAGCAAAGAGGGCGGATATGTTGTTTTTATGCGAAAAAACAGAAATGTTAGCTCTTCGTCTGTAACGCCTGAAAAAGCGGTGCAGACGGCTGAAAACTTTTTAAAGGAAAAAGAAATACCGTCAATGGTTTCGACATATTATTATTGTGAAGAAAATATCTGTACGGTGAATTTTGCTTATCTTGACGGAAGAACGCTTTGCTATACCGACTTGATAAAAGTCGGAGTGGCACTCGACAACGGAGAAATTATAGAGTATGAGGCGAGCGGCTATTTGACAAATCATACCGAAAGGGCGTTTTCGGCTCCCGAAAATACTGTTGAAGCTGCGGCTCAAAAGGTAAGCGGCAGGCTTGAAATCGTAAAGCACAGAATAGTTCTTATTCCTACTGGCGGCGGAAGTGAAATAAGGTGCTATGAATTTACCTGCAACGGAAAAAACAATGAGGAAATGCTTGTTTTTGTAAGCCTCGGAAACCTTGAAGTGGAGGAAATTCTTATATTGCTTAAAAATGACGGCGGAACACTTATAAAATAATTTGAAAAAATTTCCAAACTGTGTTATAATATTTTATATGTTAATTTTTAAATGAAAGGCAGCTTTAGATAAGCTGATATTATAAAATGCCTCTTACAGTTAAACCGACTCATATTTTCGAGCCTACTCCGCTGCAGTGCGGTCAGGCTGTTATTGCCATGCTTGCAGATGTGTCGGTCAAAGAGGTCATAGATATTGTCGGCACCGATAGGGAGACTGCTCTTAAGGATATGAAGTCGGCTCTATGCGCTTTCGGAATAGAATTCTATCCCGAAAGAAAAGAAGTAACAGATAAAAAAGAGCTGCCCGAAATCGCCATGCTGAGCCTGCAGACACCTCACTGCTGGCATTGGTCGCTTTATTTTAAAGGGACTTTTTATGATCCCGAATACGGTATACTTGATGATTTTCCTCCGTCCGACAGGAGATATTATTGGGAAATTAAAAATAAATAACAGATATATATTGACATTTATATATATTTAAAGTTAAAATAAATCGTTACCTTGTTTTTTAAGGCGAGTGAGCAGTCGCTGCCGTATTATAAATTACATAAAAAATTAAAAGTTATAAAAGGAGACAAGAGTCTTAATGACTGAAACAAAAAAACAAGAAGAAAAAACGCGCGGAAATAAAAGCGCGTATAAACCCGTGCGCTCTAAGTCCAAATATAATGTACAGAATGTTGTAAGCGGAAAAAGCTTAGAAAAAACCGCTAAAACAGCCAAATTCAATAAGCAGGGAAAGCCGGTTCAGAAAAGACGCCCTCAGAACAAGACATCGAATAACCGAACCGAAAAAAGCACAAAGTCTTTAAAGCCTTTAAAAATTATTCCTTTAGGCGGTCTCGGAGAAATAGGAAAGAATATAACTCTTTACGAGTATGACGGAGATATGTTCCTTGTTGACTGCGGAATGAGCTTCCCCGATGAAGATACTCCGGGAGTTGATATCGTTATACCCGATTTTACCTATGTTATTGAAAACAAAGATAAAATCAAAGGTCTTGTTGTAACTCACGGACATGAGGACCATATAGGTGCGATACCCTATCTTCTCCGTAATTTCAATTTGCCCATTTATGCAACACGGCTTACGGTAGGTCTTATCGAAGGAAAGCTTAAGGAACATAAGCTTTTATCCGGAGCAAAGCTTAATGTAGTTTCTCCGGGGGAAAAAGTAACGCTCGGTAAATTCACCGTAGAATTTATTCATGTAAATCACTCTATTCCGGACGCGGTAGGCTTTGCAATTACCTGCGGTGCGGGAACTGTTGTGCAGACAGGTGACTTTAAGATAGATACAACGCCTATTGATGATTATGTTATTGATATCGCAAGATTTGCGGAGCTTGGCAAAAAAGGCGTTTTAGCCCTGCTTTCGGACTCTACAAATGCCGAAAGACCGGGATTTACTCCTTCCGAAAAACTTGTGGGAGAATCATTTTCGAATTTGTTTAAAAAGGCGGAGGGCCACAGAATTATAGTTGCGACCTTCTCTTCTAATATTCACAGAATTCAGCAGATTATTGATGAAGCCGCAAGATGCGACAGAAAAGTAATAATATCGGGCAGAAGCATGCAGAATGTTGTAAATGTTGCGGCACAGCTCGGATATCTTAAGGTTCCGGACGGAATTCTCGTCGAGCTTGAGGCAATAAGAAATTATAAGCCCGAAGAGCTTGTTATAATTACTACAGGCAGTCAGGGCGAGCCGTTATCGGCACTTCACAGAATCGCTTTCAGCGAACACAGGCAGATTGAGCTAATCCCCGGGGATGTAATTATAATTTCCGCAACACCTATTCCGGGAAATGAAAAGCTTGTAGGAAAAGTTATAAACGAGCTTATGAGAAGAGGAGCAAATGTCGTATATGAAAAAATGTATGACGTTCATGTTTCAGGGCATGCCTGTCAGGAAGAATTAAAACTAATGATGAGCATTGTAAAGCCTAAATATTTTATTCCTGTTCACGGCGAGCAAAAGCACTTATATAAGCATTCGGTTCTTGCGGGTAATATGGGAATTCCTAAGGATAACATTATAATTCCTGTAAACGGAGAGGTTATAGAGCTTACAAAGCGTTCGATTAAATATACTCAGACCGTTACCGCAGGCAGAGTGCTTGTTGACGGCTTCGGCGTCGGCGATGTCGGAAGCATTGTTCTTCGGGACAGAAAGCATTTGGCTGAGGACGGAATAATAGTAGTAAATGTCGCAATAGATTCTGTTACAAGAGAGGTTGTATCTGGACCCGATGTGGTTTCAAGAGGCTTCGTTTATGTAAAGGAATCCGAAGAGCTTATGAATGAGCTCAACGAGGTGGTTTGCGATGTTCTCGAAAAATGCTATGTTACAAATGTCCGTGACTGGAATGCTATAAAAACAAAAATAAAAGACTCGGTTGCAAAATTCCTGTTTTCCAGAACGCACCGCAGTCCTATGATTCTTCCTGTTATTATGGAAGTTTAGATAGTGTGACAGGACTCGAACCTGTCACGCCTACGAAACAAAATTTTGCATAATACATTGCCTCAAAACTTGAAATACGGCAGTATTCCTGCGTTGAGTCGGCTTCGTCTTATAACAAAATTTTTAGTTTCGGTAGGTTAAAAGTTTCTGCCGCTTTAATTTTATTCGGCGAAGCGAGAAATTTGCAGCAAGGCTGACGCCTTGCACAATCACACGCAAAGCCGCAATCTAAAAGGCGGCGAGCGAAACCGCGGCAGGTTCGAGTCCTGTCACACTAGGCAAGCGATAATAATCCGAACCCGCCTAAAATGGCGTATTTTCGGCGTATTTTAACTTGTCGTCTTTGTGAGGCGTCAGCCTCACTGCATCCTCCGCATAAAACTCCACACGAAAATCAGCTCATTTTAGGTCGCTGATTTTTATGCTTGGCAGATTTTTATGCAGAGCGAGGCAAAAACGCAGTTAATCCTGTCGGATTAACGAGTATTTTAACATGGCTATGCGAAAAATCTGCCGCCTAAAAACGGGTTCGGATTTATTATCGCTTGCCTAACCGAAAGGGGAAATAAAAAATGAAGGTAATTTTATTACAGGATGTTAAGGGCAAGGGCAAAAAAGGGGAGCTCTGCAATGTGTCGGACGGATACGCGCGCAATTTCCTTTTTCCTAAAAATCTTGCGGTAGAGGCGGACGCCGCCGCGATGTCTGAATTTAAAAGCCGTGAGCAGGCAAAGGAACATCATATAAAAGAAGAAATTGCCGCCGCTAAAGCTACAGCCGACAGATTAAACGGAAAATCAGTTACAATAAAGGCTAAATCGGGTAACGGCGGAAAGCTTTTCGGCAGCGTTACCTCAAAAGAGATAGCCGCTGAAATAAAGAACGCTTTGGGAATTGAAATAGACCGTAAGAAAATGAGCGTAACGGATATCAAGAATTACGGCGAGTATACGGCTGAAATAAAGCTTTATAACGGAATTTCCGCTAAAATCACCGTTAAGGTTACAGAATAATGGAAAACCGCGATAATTTGCTTTTTGAAAACGACGGTATAAGACTTCCTTATTCCGTTGAAGCCGAGCAGGCTATTCTCGGCTCTGTTATTTCAGACCCTAAATGTCTTGACGAAATAAGCGACAGAATCAGTCCCGAATATTTTTATATTCCTCAGCATAAGGAGATATTCGGCGCTATTTCCTCAATGTATGAGCTTAGCCAGTCGATTGATTTCATTTCATTGCTTGAAAAGCTTAAAACAAGCGGAACTTATGACGAAACGGGCGGTAAGGCTTATCTTACTCAGCTTGTTCAGACCGTTCCGTCTTCCGCAAATGTGCTTACTTATGTTTCAATAGTCAGGGAAAAGTATTACGCAAGAGCGCTTATGGGCGCCGCAAACGGTATTATCAAGGATATTAACGATAATGCCATGGATTCCGGCAGACTGCTTGATTCTGCGGAGCAAAGGATATTTGAAATAAGATCCGGCAGGGATATAAGCGGACTTACGCATATAAGAACAGTCATTGAAACCGAGACCTTTGACAGGCTCACCAAAATGACCGATCCCGAAACCAGAGAGGATTATATCGGAATTCCGAGCGGAATAGGCGAGCTTGATAAAATGATAACTGGTCTTAATAAATCGGACCTTATTATCTTAGGTGCGCGCCCCGGTATGGGTAAAACCTCGTTTGCTCTTAATATTGCAAGGAATGTCGCGTCAAGCGGCAGAACCGTATGCTTTTTCTCGCTCGAAATGACAAGGGATCAGCTCGCTCAGAGAGTGCTGTCAAGCGAAGCGGGAATTAAAAGCGAAAAAATGAGAACGGGCGAGCTTGAGGGCGACGAATGGACAAGACTTGCTCAGGCAGGCGATCAGCTTTCAAAAACAGAGCTTTATTTTGATGAAACGTCGGATATAACCGTTCAGCAAATGAAAGCAAAGCTTAGAAGAATGCGCAAGGTCGACCTCGTTATAATTGATTATCTCGGACTTATGCACTCCGCAAAGCCTACGGATAACAGGGTACAGGAGGTTTCCGAAATAACAAGAAGCCTTAAAATTATGGCTAAAGAGCTTAAGGTCCCTGTTATTGCCTGCGCTCAGCTTTCCCGTGCCACCGAGGCAAAGGGTAAATCTCATAAACCTGCGCTTGCGGATCTTAGGGATTCGGGTTCAATCGAGCAGGATGCGGATATAGTTTTATTCCTTTACCGTGACACATACTATGATTCCGAGAAAAACGACGATCAGGATATGGGCGACCCGTCGAAGGCGGAGTGTATCGTAGCCAAAAACCGCCACGGCGAAACGGGAACAATTGCGCTGCATTGGGACGGACAGTTTACAAGATTTACTTCCGTGGATGTGTTCAGATAATGACAGAGCTTGTTAAGAAAACAATAAAGAAGTATTCGATGATAAATAAGGGCGAAAGGATAATTGTCGCTCTTTCGGGCGGCAAGGATTCAATGGCGCTTCTCGATATATTGAAAAAGCTTGAAAATGAGCTTGAAATTTCGGTTTCATGCGCGCATTTTAATCACTGTATCAGAGGAGAAGAGTCGGACCGCGACGAGGCTTTTGTAAAAAAATACTGCAAAGATAATAAAATCGAACTGTTCTGCAAAAAAGAAAATGTCTTAGAATACGCAAAGAAAAAGCATATAGGGACAGAGCTTGCCGCAAGGGAATTAAGATATGATTTTTTATCTTCTCTTGATTGCGATAAGATTGCGACTGCTCACACCGCGGGCGACAATGCGGAAACAATGCTTTTTAATCTTGCGAGAGGCGCTTCACTTAAGGGCTTATGCGGTATTCCGCCGGTGCGTGATAAATTTATAAGACCGATCATATTTTTAAAAAGCTCCGAAACAGAGGATTACTGCAAAAAAAATTCAGTTCCTTTTGTTACAGACAGCACGAATTTAAGCGACGATTATACAAGAAATTACATCAGGCACAATATTATTCCGAAATTTAAAAAAATCAATCCTTCTTTCGAGTCCGCAGCATTAAGAGCGGCAGAAAGCTTGAGGGAGGATGAAGATTTTATTTCGGAAATTGCAAAATCGGAATTCAAAAAAAGATTTAAGAAAAACGAGCTTGATGTTTCGGAGTTTGATAAGCTTAATATTGCAGTCAAAAAAAGAATTGTTTATGAATTCGTTTATAAAACCACAGGGATAAAACCTGACAGCCTTCATATTTCCGAGCTTTTAACCGCTTGTAAGACGGGAGGCAGAAGAACGGTTGCAAAAAATGCCGAATATGTTTCAAACAGTAAAAATCTTAGGCTTTTAAGTGAAGAAAAACCCGAATTTGCAACTGAAATTAAATCCGAAAAGTATGAGTTTTTAAAAAATAATAAAAAAGTTAATAATTTGTTATTAAATACCGCGGTCGATTGTGATAAAATAGTAGGCGAATTGAAAGTCCGCACCAGAATTTCGGGCGATAAGATAAGGCTCAGAGGCAGAAATTGCACGAAAAGTCTTAAAAAGCTTTTTAATGAGTGCTGCGTGCCGGTTGAAGAAAGAGATTATCTTCCTGTGGTGTGCGACGATATGGGACCGGTTTTTATTTCCGGAATCGGAGTCGCCGAAAGGTGTGCCTTAAGCGAAAGCACGGTAAATGTAAAAATATTCAGCGTTTCAAGAATAAAATAAGGGGAGAAGGATTTAAAAATTCTTCTTGATTTCGTAATTGCGGTTTTAACAGCGGAATGGAGATTGGTATGACAGATAAAGAAATTTCAAAGATTCTTGTTTCCGAAAGCGAACTTAAAGAAATCTGTAAGAGCTTAGGAGAAAGAATAACAAAGGATTATCTGGGGAAAAAGCTTTTGTTGGTAAGCGTTTTAAAAGGCGCGGTTGTATTTATGTCTGACCTTTTAAGGGAAATAAAATGCGATTGTGTTATAGATTTCATGGCGGTTTCTTCTTACAGCGGCGTAAAAACAACAGGCGTTGTAAAATTTAAGAAAGATTTAGATATCAATCCCGACGGAATGGATATACTTCTTGTAGAGGATATTCTCGATTCCGGAATAACGCTTGCTTACCTTAAAAATCTTTTGCTTGACAGGAATGCGGCAAGCATTAAGGTCTGCGCGCTTCTTGATAAGCCTGATAACCGTCAGTCGGATATTACGGCAGATTATGTCGGAAGGGTTATACCCGATGAATTTGTTGTGGGTTACGGTCTTGATTATGATGAAAAATACAGAAATCTTCCGTTCGTGGGAGTATTATCCCCGGAGGTTTATAATAAATAATGCAATTTATTTTGCAAAAAGGAGCATAGGCTGTTGAAAAAGAATACAAGAAACATTATTTTAATCGTTTTGATTATTGCTTTTTTCGCCGTTTCGGTTTTTACTCTTAACAGAATTTCAAAAGATACCGAGGAAAGCGAATATTATGAAATAGTCGATTTGATTGAAAATAATAAAATTTCCGAATTTGAATTAAATTTGTATAACGGCGATTTAAGCTATAAGCTCAGATCTGATGATAAAAGAATTCATCATTTCACCGTTGCAAACTACAGCATTTTCTATGAAGATGTAAATGAAGCCGTTAAGGAAATCAATAAAAACGCAAAGACTGAGGACGAGAAAATCAAATTTAATTATGTCCGCGGCGGCGAGGGTGCATGGCTTACAAATATGCTGCCGTCACTTCTTTTGCTCGGCGGAATAGTGGTTTTCTATATCTTCATGATGAAGCGTATGAATTCCACTATGGGTACAGATAAAACCTTGGGCTTCGGCAAAGCGAAAATCAAAAAGTCCGATCAGAGCAGGAAAACGACTTTTGCGGATGTTGCGGGAGCCGATGAGGAAAAAGAGGAAATGGCAGAGATTGTCGAATTCCTTAAGAGCCCGAAGAGGTTTACAGAGCTTGGTGCGAGAATTCCTAAGGGTGTTTTGCTTGTAGGCCCTCCGGGAACCGGTAAAACTCTTCTTGCAAGAGCTGTTGCGGGAGAAGCCGATGTTCCGTTCTTCTCGATTTCCGGATCCGATTTTGTTGAGATGTTTGTAGGCGTAGGAGCCTCCAGAGTAAGAGACCTTTTCGGAGAAGCTAAGAAAAACGCCCCCTCTATTGTATTTATAGACGAAATTGACGCTGTAGGCAGACAGCGCGGCGCAGGTCTCGGCGGCGGTCATGACGAAAGGGAGCAGACTTTAAATCAGCTGCTTGTTGAAATGGACGGCTTCGGAGCAAATGAGGGCGTTATAGTAATCGCCGCGACTAACAGACCCGATATTCTTGACCGTGCGCTTTTGCGTCCGGGACGCTTTGACAGACAAATAACCGTAAATTATCCCGATATAAAGGGAAGAGAAGAAATTCTCAAGGTTCATTCAAGAGGAAAGCCTTTAGGCCCTGATGTCAACCTTGCGACGATAGCAAAATCCACCTCGGGATTTACAGGCGCCGACCTTGAAAATCTTCTTAACGAAGCCGCTCTTCTTGCAGTAAGACACGGTAAAAAGGCGATAACCCAAGATGAAATCGAAGAGGGTACAATTAAGGTTGTTATGGGAACGGAAAAGAAATCTCATGTTGTCAAGGATAAGGATAAAAAGGTCACTGCTTATCATGAAGCAGGTCATGCTATTGTATCTTATTTCCTGCCTACACAGGACCCTGTTCATCAGATTTCGATTATTCAGCGCGGAATGGCAGCAGGATATACCATGTATCTGCCAGAGGAAGAAAGAGGTCATACCTCTAAAAATCAGATGCTTGAACAGATTTGTTCTTTACTCGGCGGAAGGGCTGCGGAACAGCTTACTCAGGACGATGTCTGCACAGGCGCTTCAAATGATATTGAGCGTGCGACCGATTTGGCAAGAAAAATGGTTACCAAGTTCGGTATGAGCGATAAGCTCGGTCTTGTAACCTACGGTCATGATAACAATGAAGTTTTCTTGGGAAGGGATTTCTCTTCAACACCGAACTATTCGGAGAAAACCGCTGCTGTTATCGATGAAGAAATCGAAAGAGTTGTTATGGCTCAGTATAAAAAGGCCGTTTCTATTCTCGAAGAACACATGCCTAAGCTTCATAGCGTTGCCAAAGAGCTTTTTGAAAATGAAAAGATTTCGGGCGATGATTTCAGAAATATAATGCAAGCGGAATAAATACGGACCGTAAAATGAACCGACCCCCTAATAGTTAGAAAAAAGAATCTAACGGTTTGGAGGTCGGTATTTTATGTAATAAAACCGCAGCAGCCTGTTTAAAAGCTTTTGCGGTTTTATAAATCAATGCTCTGCAGTAACGGCCTTTTCGCTGTCGCTCCTGAAAAGCAATGAAATGCACCAGATACCTGCAAGTGCGATAACAGTATAAACAATTCTGCTTAATATTGCTCCGCTTCCTCCGAATATCCATGCTACAAGGTCAAAACCGAATATACCGACCAAGCCCCAGTTGAGAGTTCCGATTATGGCGAGGATAAGGCAAATTTTATCAAACATTTAAAGCACCTCCGTGTTTAAAAAATCGGACGGATTTTTTACCGCAGTTATAGTTTGTGCCGAAATTTCGCAATTTATTCCTTATTGCTTGAGGTTTTTCCGGTACGATTCTATAATTTTTCTTATTATGTCGCTTGTTTCTCCGGATTTGTTTTCATGCTTGCCCGAATAGGTAACGGCATTTTCCTCGGTTTTAAAATTGTTGAATGGATCTTTGTTGTTTTTTATTTTCATAAATCATTCCTCCTGTATTTATTATTGACAAAATCCGAGATTTTAAATACCTTTTTAAATGGAAAAAAATCATTGAACTGGTAAAGCTTTTGTGGTATAATAAATTGAATAATTTTGTAATGATTTCGGGGAGGAAAAATGCGTATTTTAGGAATAGATCCGGGATATGCAATCGTGGGCTACGGCGTCGTAGAATATGATAATTTCAGGTTTAAAACAGTAGGGTACGGGGCTGTTACAACAAATGCCGGAACGCCTTTTTGCGAAAGACTTGAAATAATCTTTAATGATCTTATGACTGTTATAGAAGAATACCGTCCCGAATGTATGTCAATTGAAAAGCTTTATTTTAATACCAATACCACAACCGCTATTGATGTGGCTCAGGCAAGAGGATGTATTCTTCTTGCGGCGCAAAAAAGCGGTATACCTGTTTTTGAGTATACCCCTCTTCAGGTAAAACAGTCCATAACAGGATACGGGAAGGCGGAAAAAAGGCAGGTTATGGAAATGATTAAAAGCTTTTTGTCTCTCAAAAAAATTCCGAAACCCGACGATACTGCCGACGCCCTCGCACTTGCGGTTTGTCACGGACATTCTGCGGGAAGCAGCTTCGGAAAGCTTTATAAGGAGTTAAAATAATGATTGCAAGCTTAAAGGGAAAAATCATTTTAAAGGATTTGAATTTTATAATTGTCGAATGCTCGGGTGTCGGTTTTAAGTGTTTTGTTACTCAGACGACGCATGCAAAAACCGGACAGGTCGGAGAAGAAGTATTTTTATATACCTATATGTCAGTTAAGGAAGATGCAATTGATTTGTACGGATTTTCAGAGCTTGGCGAGCTTGAAGCTTATAAGCTTATAATTTCCGTCAGCGGCGTAGGCGCTAAAATCGGACTTGCCCTGCTTTCCCAGTTTTCATATGAAAGTCTTATGATAAATATTGCTTCCGGCGACGCAAGAGCCCTCACCGCCGCGTCCGGCGTAGGAATTAAGCTTGCGCAGAGAATTATTTTAGAGCTTAAGGACAAGGTCGGAAATATTTCGGTATCCGATGAGGCTGTTTCGGAAATAAAGGCTGTCGGAAATGCGTCCTCAAATTCGAATTCAAAAGAAGCAGTCGAAGCGCTTGTTTCATTAGGCTATTCTTTGAGCGAAGCGTCCCTTGCGGTGGGAAGGCTTGATCAGTCTCTTGATATTGACGCTATGATAAAAGCCGCGCTTAAATTGCTTGCAGGGAGGTTTTAACCATTGATAGAAAATGAGATGGATTTTGAAAACAGAATAGTTTCTCCCGAGTATAACTATTCCGATGAGGACAGCGAAATAACCTTAAGACCGAGAACGCTTGATGAGTATATCGGACAGGATAAGGTTAAGGATAACCTTTCGATTTATATTAAGGCGGCAAAATTAAGGCATGAATCGCTTGACCATGTTTTGCTTTACGGACCTCCCGGACTCGGAAAAACAACACTGTCAAGCATTATAGCCCGTGAAATGGGTGTAAATCTAAGGGTGACCTCGGGACCTGCGATTGAAAAGCAGGGGGACTTGGTTGCGATTTTAACCTCTTTGAATGACGGAGATGTACTTTTTATTGATGAAATACATCGCCTTTCAAGAAATATTGAAGAAATACTTTATCCTGCAATGGAGGATTTTTCTCTTGATATAATTCTCGGAAAAGGTCCCTCGGCAAGGTCTATAAGGCTTGATGTTCCGCATTTTACGCTTGTCGGTGCAACAACCCGCTCCGGACAGCTTACCGCTCCTTTAAGGGACAGATTCGGAGTACTGCTTCGCTTGGAGCTTTATACTCCCGAACAGCTTGCTTTGATTGTTAAGCGCTCTGCCGGAATTTTAGGCATAGAAATTGATAACGACGGCGCATTGGAAATAGCCTCAAGGTCAAGAGGAACTCCGCGAATTGCAAACAGGCTTTTAAAGCGTGTAAGAGATATCGCTCAGGTAGAATTTGAGGGCAGGATTGATGAAAAAACAGCAAGAAAAGCTCTTGCGAGATTTGAAATCGACGAGCTTGGTCTTGATGATTTTGACAGAAGGATGTTATCAACCATAATCAATAATTATTCGGGCGGCCCCGTAGGTCTTGAAACCTTGGCGGCGGCAGTCGGCGAAGAATCGGTTACGATTGAGGATGTCTATGAGCCTTATTTGATGCAGATAGGCTTTCTTTCAAGAACACCGCGCGGAAGATGCGTAACTCCTGCGGCTTATGAGCATTTGGGACTTGAACCTAATTCGGCGCAAAAATCATTATTTTAAACGGGGGAAATAAAATGGGAAGATTATTCGGAACAGACGGAGCAAGAGGAATTGCAAATAAGGAGCTTACTTGCGAGCTTGCTATGAATATCGGAAGAGCGGCGGCGTTCGTCCTTACCGAAAAGACGACCGAAAAACCTAAGGTTTTAATTGGAAAGGATACGAGAGTTTCTTCCAATATGCTTGAAATGGCTTTGGCTGCGGGACTTTGTTCGGTGGGTGCCGATGTGGTTTTAGTAGGATTTGTTCCTACTCCTGCTATTGCTTTTCTTGTTAAGGACAGGGAAGCTGACGCCGGAATTATGATTTCCGCGTCTCACAACCCGTGTGAATATAACGGAATTAAGATATTTGATTCAAACGGCTATAAATTGCCCGACGCAATGGAAGAAAAAATCGAAAGCATAGTTCTTGACGACAATTCGTCTCTTGAATATCCGACGGGCGGCGATTTGGGCAGCGTATTTTTCAGATTCGATTATGCGGATATTTATATTGACCACCTTGTTTCTTCTGTCAACTGCGACCTTACAGGTCTTAAAATCGCTCTTGACTGCGCTAACGGGAGCGCGTCTTATACAGCGGAAAAATTCTTTAAAAAATTAGGCGCGGACTGCGTATTTATTCATAATTCGCCTAACGGTATAAATATCAATATGAACTGCGGGTCAACGCATCTTGACGATTTGATTGATTATGTCAACGGCCATGATGTTGATTTAGGTCTTGCTTTTGACGGCGACGCGGACAGGTGTCTTGCGGTAGATGAAAACGGCAAGCTTATCGACGGCGATAAAATGATAGCTGTTTTTGCGCTTGATTTAAAGAAAAAAGGTATGCTTAAGGACGATACGGCTGTTGTCACCGTTATGACAAATTTGGGTTTCAAACATTTTGCGAGAGATAACGGAATAAATGTTGCGGAAACTGCCGTCGGAGACAGATACGTTCTCGAAAATATGCTCAAAAACGATTATCAGATAGGCGGAGAGCAGTCGGGACATATAATTTTCAAGAAGTTTGCGACAACCGGTGACGGGCAGCTTTCGGGGGCTATGCTTGCTTCTGTAATTAAACAGACGGGTAAAAGCGCATCTGAAATAGCTTCTGTTATGACCGTTCTTCCGCAGACGCTTGTTAATGTCACCGCAACACCTAAAATGAAAGAGGCATTAAAAACAGATAAGGATATTGACGCGGCAATTAAAGAGGTTCAGAATACTCTGGGTGAACGCGGAAGAATTTTGGTAAGAGCTTCGGGAACCGAGCCGCTTATAAGAGTTATGCTTGAGGGTGAAGATATTGCAGAAATAAAAAAGCTTGCAAAGAATGTCGCTTCGGTTATTAAGGAAAAGGCTTAATGCGTACAGTAGATAATTTTTTCGATTATGAGCTTATCGACGCTGATGACGGAATGCGCCTTGAGCGGTGGAAGGATATTATTCTTATCCGTCCCGACCCTCAGATCATCTGGCATGACGGGAAAAGAGACGAGCGCTGGAACAAGGCTCATGCCGTTTATCACAGAAGCTCAAGCGGCGGCGGATACTGGGAGAGACTCAGAGCGGTTTCCGATGTCTGGTCGGTATCTTTTGAAGATTTAAATTTTAATCTTAAGCCTATGGGCTTTAAGCATACGGGACTTTTTCCCGAGCAGGCGGTAAATTGGAAGCTTGCTTCAAGGCTCATAAAGGAAAGCAAAAGGGATAATATCAAGGTTTTAAATATGTTTGCCTATACAGGAGGCGCGACGGTTGCCTGCCTTAAGGCAGGAGCGGCGGTTACTCATGTTGACGCTTCAAAGGGAATGGTTGCTTGGGCAAAGGAAAATGCAGTTTCTTCCGATGTTTCCGACAGACCCGTTCGCTGGCTTGTGGATGACTGTCTGAAATTTGCAAAAAGGGAAATCAGAAGAGAAAGCAAATATGACGCAATTATAATGGATCCTCCGTCATACGGAAGAGGCCCAAACGGTGAAATATGGAAGCTTGAAAATCAGCTTGGTGAACTTTTAGAGGTAACGGCTCAGCTTTTAAGCGATGACCCCCTGTTTTTCTTTCTTAATTCCTATACCGGCGGTCTTTCCCCGACAATTTTGAATTATATGCTTAAAAAAAGTATTAAAAAAGGCTTTAATGCCGAGGTTTATACGGATGAGATAGGTTTGAGGGTTACAAATAGGGATATTATTCTTCCCTGCGGAAATACAACTTTTTGGATAAACGGTAAATGAATAAAATAATTGAAGTTAAAAACGCTGCTTTTGAATACAGCGACGGTGAAAAGAAAAAATCCGTTATTAAAGATATGTCGGTTTCATTTGAAAAGGGAAGCTTTACGGTGATTTTAGGACATAACGGCTCCGGTAAGTCTACTCTTGCCAAGCTTTTAAACGGACTTTATAAGCCTGATTCGGGCGATGTTTTTGTCGACGGTTTTAATACAAGGGACGAAAAGAAGGAAATCGAAATAAAGCGCAGAGTCGGAATGGTTTTTCAAAATCCCGATAATCAGCTTGTTGCCTCCATAGTCGAGGACGATGTTGCTTTCGGTCCCGAAAACTTAGGGCTGGCTCCCGAGGAAACCGAAAAAAGAGTGGACGACGCCTTGAAAACGGTTGATATGTTTGAATTCAAGAAAAAAACTCCCCATCATCTTTCGGGCGGACAAAAGCAGAGAATAGCCATTGCAGGCGTTATAGCAATGATGCCCGAATGTATTGTTTTGGATGAGCCTACGGCTATGCTTGACCCTAAGGGCAGAAAAGAGATAATCGAGTCTGTAGAAAAGCTCAACCGCGAAAAGGGTATAACTGTTATTCTTATAACTCATTTTATGGAAGAAGCACAGAATGCAGACAGAGTTATAGTTATGGATGACGGAAAGATTATCGCCGATTCAACGCCTAAAGATGTGTTTTCGGATATAGGACTTTTAAAAAGGGCAGGACTTGATGTTCCTCAGACGACGGAACTCCTGTACCTGCTTAAGGAAAACGGTGTAAATGTTAAAACTCAGGCTATTTCTATTGAAGAAGCAGCGGATGAAATTATTAAAGCGCTTCATTTGGAGGAAATAAAGTGTCAGTGATATTGGAAGTCAGAAATCTGACTCATACCTACGGAGAAAAAACTCCGTTTATAAACGACGCAATCAAAAATCTCAATTTTAAAATAAACAAAGGTGAGATTATCGGCATAATCGGGCATACGGGCTCGGGTAAATCCACCTTGGTTCAGCACCTGAACGGACTTTTAAAGCCGACATCGGGAACTGTTCTTTTAGAGGATAAGGATATCTGGGAAGAGCCTAAGAAAATAAGAGATGTCAGATTTAAGGTAGGTCTTGTTTTTCAGTACCCCGAATATCAGCTTTTTGAGGAAACCGTATTTGCAGACATAGCTTTCGGGCCGAAAAATATGGGAATTAAAGACTCAGAGCTTGAAAAAAGGGTTTATGAAATAGCAAATCTTGTCGGTATTAAGCCCGAATATATGGAAAAATCGCCTTTTGACCTTTCGGGCGGTGAAAAAAGAAGAGTCGCAATTGCGGGTGTTATGGCAATGAGACCGGAGATTCTTATTCTTGACGAGCCTGTTGCAGGTCTTGACCCCAAAGGAAGAGCGGATATTGTTGAAATCATAAAAAAATATGCCTCGGAATATAATGCCACTGTTATGATAGTTTCTCATAATATGGAGGATATGGCGGCTCTTGCGGATAAGCTTATTGTTATGAATAAAGGCGAAATCGACAGGTTTGATACAACATATAATGTTTTTTCGGATGCTGAGCATTTAAAAAGCATAGGGCTCAATGTACCGATTGTAACAAATATTTTGAGAACGATAAAGGCTAAAGGCTATGATATCAGAGATGATATTTTTACTGTAAACGGCGCACTTGAATACTTGTTGAAGGTTGGGTGTAAAAATGATTAAGGATATTACCTTCGGACAGTATTTTGAGAGCAATTCTTTAATTCATAGACTTGACCCCAGAGCAAAGCTTATTCTTCTGATTTTGTATATAGTTTTTATTTTCCTTTGCAAAACGATATATTCGCTTCTTTTTTTAACGATTGTGTTTTTTGCGGTTATTTCTCTTTCAAAGGTACCTGTTACTATGTATCTTAAAAATCTAAAATCAATCCTGCCAATCGTTATTTTTACAGGTCTTATAAATCTTTTTTATAATGACAGCGGAAGAACGCTTTTTAATATTTTTAAGATTAAGGTGACGACAGGGGGAATATATCAGGCTTCTTTTATGTCACTTAGAATTCTTCTGCTCATTCTTATCAGTTCGGTTTTAACTTATACGACTACGCCGAACGATTTGACCGACGCAATAGAAAATCTTTTAAAACCATTTTCTTTAATCGGACTTTCGGTCGCCGTTCATACGCTTGCTATGATGATGACTATAGCTTTAAGGTTTATTCCGACCTTAGTCGAAGAAACACAGAAGATTATGAACGCTCAGAAGGCGCGCGGAGCCGACCTTGAAAACGGAAAATTCAAAGAGAGATTAAAAGCGCTTATTCCGATTCTGATTCCGTTGCTTATTTCCTCAGTCAGAAGAGCTTATGAGCTTGCGGAGGCAATGGAGTGCCGATGTTATAACGGGGGCGTCGGAAGAGTCAGAATGAAAAGACTGAAATATTCTTTTTCCGATTTAATCGCTTTGGTTTTTTCATTGGTTTCCTGTGCGGCAGTTATAATTATAAATATTAAGGTGTGATTTTTTGAAAAGGATGCTTTTAAGACTTTCCTTTGACGGCACGGCATATCACGGCTGGCAGATTCAACCGAATGCCGTGACGGTTCAGTCGGTATTGCAGGAGTCCTTAAAAAAGCTTTTAGGCAGCATATCTTATGTTACGGGCTGCAGCAGAACAGACGCGGGCGTTCATGCAAATGAATTTTGCTGTCATATTGACTGTATGGACTCAATTCCGAAAGAGGCTTTTCTTTTAGGTCTTAATTCAATTCTTCCGCCGGATATTTCTGTTTTTGACTGCGAGCAGGTAAATTCAGATTTTCATGCAAGATATTCATGCAGAAAAAAGGAATATATTTATAATTTCTATACGGGAATAAAAAATCCTTTTAAGGAAAGATATGCGGTGCATATAAATACTTTTCCCGATATGCTTGCAGCAGAAAAGGTATGCCGTTCTATTATCGGAACTCATGATTTTATCAGTTTTTCGGGAAGTAAAAGATCTGTTGAAAATACAGTTCGAACCGTTTATGACTGCACTTTAGAAAAAACAGGTCCCGATTACAGATTGACAGTCAGTGCGGACGGATTTTTATATAATATGGTGCGGATTATTGCCGGCACTGTTTATGAAACCGGAATAGGTCTTAAAAATACCGAATGCGCAAACGAGGCATTTAAAACTAACGACCGCACGAGGTTAGGAACAACATTTCCGCCTCAGGGGCTATTCTTAAATAAGGTTTATTATTGAAAGGCGGTGTGACTTTGCCTGATTACAGAAAAAAGCAGTACGGCAAGAAAAAATTCGGCAAAGCCGAAAAACCAATTAAAAATTCTGTTAAGAAAGAAAGAAAAAAAGTTAAAGAGGTTGTTTTTGACGACGGCCTTTTAAGCGGTACTTCAAAGGTAAAGGTTATCAAGGGAAAAAAGGTTGAAAGACAAAGAAAACTCCGTGCTTTTATAATAACCGCAGTTATTACAATTGTTTCGAATATTATTCTTTCCTTGATTTTACCTGTAAATCTTACGGAAAATGTTAAAAATCTTTCAGCCATTTTAGGAACAGGCAGCTTCCCTGCGGAATTAAACGGTCTTTCAACGATTGATACCAAGCAAAACAGATCTGTTTTTTATATTCTTTCCGATACCGGACTTACCGCATATAACCGTTCCGGCAAGGAGGTTTATCACAGACTTTGCGGCTATGAAAATCCTGTTATGAGTATCAGCGAGACAAGAGTCCTTGTTTATGATCAGGGCGGGAATGAGCTAAGTATATCAAATCTGAAAGAGGTTACCAATACATATAAATCCGATGACCCGATCACCTGCGCGGCAATAGGCAGAAACGGGACCTTTGCGGTGGTTACTTCATCTGCCGATTATGCTTCGACTGTAACTGTACTCAACAGAAAATCAAAAAGACTTTATACTTGGAATTCGGCTAAAGAAATAGTAAACAATGTTTGTGTTTCTGCTGACGGAAAGAAGATAGGCGTTTCAACAATAACTACCGCAAACGGAAGATTTTCTTCACATTTATATGTTTTAGGCTTTGAATCTGCCGATCCTGTTTATACTCTTGATCTAAAAGAAAAAATTGTAATATCCTTAAAGGCTTCAGGGAAAAACCTTGTTGTCGGTGCGGACGGCGGTTATGTAAGCTTTATAAACTTGAAAAAGAATACAGCGGTAACGCTTGAAAAAGAGCTTGATTTAAGTTTTTACAGAAGCTACGGAAGAAAAAATCTTTTTGTTTTTAATCTTTCAAGCAATAAAAGTCAAAATTCCGTTGTTGTAACTGATTCAAGCGGAAATAAAAAAGGTGAATTTCAGATAAACGAAACCATAAGTGATATACAGCTGTTCGGCAGTCATATTTATTGTATCAGTGATACAAAAACTTTTGTCTATGATATTGACGGAACGCTTGTAAGAACGGGTGAGTGCGGATACGGCTGTAAAAGACTTGCCGTAACAGGTACATATTCAGTTGCGGTTATAACGGATACAAGTATGGATGAATTTGATATCAGTAAAAAGGAGAAGTTGTGATGTATGGTTTAAAGGCGCTTATATTGGATTTGATAGTAGTGGCAATTATATTGCTTGCTGCTTGGATGTCCTCTAAAAGAGGCTTTGTAAGAACGGTTGTTGAGGTTGCAGGCTGTATTTTGGCACTTATAATTTCGGTTTATGCGAGTAAACCGGTCGCGGAGTTTTGCTACAACAGATTTGTTGCAAATTCGGTCGAGAATTCCGTTAAAGACGCGCTTGCCGATGTTAAGGTCGATTCCGCGTCCGCCGTTTGGGACTCTCTTCCCGATTATCTTAAAAAATATGCCGAAACCTTCGGAATTTCAAAAGAAAAAATCAATGACGCCGCTTCAAAGGCTTCAGAAGATAAAACAGAAAATATTTCAGATAAAATAGCGGAAGGCACTGTTAAGCCCGTGGTTGTAAAGGCACTTTCGGGTATAATATCCGCGGCAATGTTCGCAATTCTGTTTTTCCTGATAAAAATTCTTTCCAGACTGATAAACGGCATGTTCAATATTTCTTTTGTCGGAAGTATTAACAGACTGCTCGGAGGTTTACTCGGTCTTGTAAAGGGAATGATATTTGCGGCGCTGTTTATTCTTATTATCAATTTTCTTGTTGTTATATCAAAGGGAAGCATTTCGTACTTGTCCGAGGATATGATAAACGAATCAATATTTTTTAAACTTTTCTCAAACCTCATAAAATAAAGGAGCAATTTATAAAAATGAAACTTTGTTCAAAATGCAAACAACGGCCGGCTGTTGTGTTTATATCCAATCCCGCAAATCCGTCGGCAGAGCCTGAAGGGCTTTGTCTGATGTGTGCAAAATCATTAGGCATAAAGCCGGTTGATGATATGCTCAAAAGTATGAATGTATCCGACGAGGATATTGAATTGATGAGCAATCAGTTTATGGATATGATGAATGACGGCGAAATGCCAATGGATGAAGAGCTTAATGATGAAACATTTAATTTAGGTACGGCGCCTGCTATCCCTTTTTTGAAAAATATATTCGGGACATCTTCGGAAAGCGAGAACAAAACTGCCGAGCATAAGCCGAACGGCTCCGAACAAAAGCAAAAAAAGAAGAAAAGAAGATATATCGACCAATTCTGCACTAATTTAACGGAAAAAGCAAAGGACGGTAAGCTTGACAGAATTATAGGACGGGAAAAAGAACTTTACAGGACAATTCAGATTTTGTCGCGCCGCTCTAAAAACAATCCTTGCTTAATAGGTGAGCCGGGGGTTGGAAAAACTGCCATTGCCGAAGGTCTTGCGCTTAAAATCGCAGATAAGACCGCTCCCGCGCGTCTGCTTGATAAAGAAATAATGCTTCTTGATTTAACCGGTCTTGTTGCGGGAACGCAGTTTAGAGGTCAGTTTGAGGCAAGAGTTAAGGGTTTGCTTGATGAGGTTAAAAATTCTGGAAATATAATTCTTTTTATTGATGAAATCCATAATCTTGTAGGAGCGGGAGATTCTGCCGAAGGCTCAATGAACGCGGCAAATATTTTAAAGCCTGCCCTTTCAAGAGGCGAAATTCAGGTTATCGGAGCCACAACCTTTAAGGAATACAGAAAGTATATTGAAAAGGATGCGGCGTTAGAACGCCGTTTTCAGCCTGTTACAATTGAAGAGCCGTCTGTTGAAGAAACCATTGAAGTATTAAAGGGTGTTAAATCCTACTATGAGGGATACCATACGGTAATTATTCCCGATGAAGTTGTTAAAAAAGCCGTTTTACTTTCGGAAAGATATATAACCGACAGATTTTTGCCCGATAAAGCAATTGATTTGCTTGATGAGGCTTGCGCCTGTACAAGCCTTGAAAATAAAGCAATAGATGAGCTTTATGAGGAAAATAAAAAGATAAGCGATGCTTCTGAGAAACTTGAAGAACTGGAAAGCAATGTTGAAAATCCTGATTTTGAGAAAATTGCGATTTTAAAATCCGATATTGAAAAGTATAAAGCCCACGCTCAGTCGCTTTATGAGCCTGCTTCAAACAATACCGTTACAGATGCTGAGCTTGCAAAGGTTATAGAGCTTTGGACGGGAATTCCTGCCGCAAAGGTTGAGCAAAGCGACTTAAAAAAGCTTTCAGCTCTTGAGGATGCTTTAAATAAAAGGGTAATAGGACAGGAGGAGGCAACTCATGCCGTTGCAAGCGCTGTTAAGCGTTCAAGAATTCAGACAAGCGCACTAAGACGCCCTGCGTCATTTATATTTGTAGGACCTACGGGCGTCGGCAAAACTCAGCTTGTAAAAACCCTTTCCGAACAGCTTTTCGACACTCCCGAAACTCTTATAAGGCTTGATATGTCAGAATTTATGGAAAAACACGCTGTTTCAAGGCTTATCGGAGCGCCCCCCGGATATGTCGGATTTGACGAGGCAGGGCAGCTTACCGAAAAGGTAAGAAGAAAACCTTATTCGGTGGTTTTATTTGATGAAATAGAAAAAGCCCATCCCGATGTTATGAATGTTCTTCTCCAAATTCTTGACGAGGGAAGAATAACCGACGCTCAGGGAAGAACGGTCAATTTTGAAAACACAATTATTGTTATGACCTCAAATGCAGGCAGCGAAAGAAACGATACACTTTTAGGCTTCAATAAAACAGCCGAACAGGCTTCTAAGGAAAAAGCATTAAAAGCTTTAAGTGAGTTTTTAAGACCGGAGTTTTTGGCAAGAGTCGACGAGATTGTGGTCTTTTCACCGCTTGATAAGAAATCTCTGTCCAAAATAGCTGCTTTAATGTTAGACGAGCTTAAAACCGCCTTAAAATTGCGTGGAACAGAGGTTACGGTAGACGGCAGAGTCTGCGATTTAATCGCTGAAAAGTGCGACGGAAAGAAAACCGGCGCAAGGGAGCTTCGCAATATTATAAGAAATGAAATCGAAAACAAGGTTGTTGATCTGGTAATCGAAAATGACGGCAGTTTAAGCCATATTGATGTTACTGCAGATCAGAATGAAATAGTTGTAAAATAACAGCGGAGATGATGTTTATGTATACCGAAAGACCCGATTACGGCAACGGTTACCGTATTAAGTATTTAAGAGGAATTGAAGAGGTTATAAATCAGCGCCGAGAGGAATGCGAAAAAACCAGAAGCAAATTTATGAAGGGTTTTTCCGAAAATCAGGAGGAATACCGAAAAAAGTATCTTGATATGCTCGGCTGGCCGTTAAATATCGAGCCGAAAGAAATTCTTTCCGTTACAAAGAGACTTGTCTTTGAAGACGATAAAATGATTATCGAAAGAATTCAGCTTGAACTTTTTAAGGATTATTTATTTTACGGAATACTGTTTAAGCATAAGACCGATAAAAAGCTTCCGCTTGTCATTTCTCAGCACGGCGGTTGGGGAACACCCGAATTCTGCAGCGGATTTTTCGATACCGAAAATTACAATAATATGTCAATGCGTATATTTAATAAGGGTGTAAATGTCTTTGCTCCTCAGCTTTGCCTGTGGCAAGTAAACAGATTCGGTCCCGATAATAAAAGAGACGAGCTTGACCTTAAGCTTAAACAGCTCGGTTCAAGCATCGCGGCTTTGGAAATTTATTCGATAAAGCGATGTCTTGATTATTTTGAAAAAGAGCCTTATTGCTCGGGTGTTTTCGGAATGGCAGGTCTTTCTTACGGCGGATTTTATACTCTTTATACAACAGCCGCCGATACAAGAATAAAATCCGCGCTTTCCTGCAGTCATTTTAATGACAGAATTAAGTACGGTTGGGCAAGCAAATCATTTTTTAACGCTGCAAGCACATTTCTTGACGCTGAAACCGCGGCGCTTATAATGCCGAGACATCTTGCGATTGAGGTAGGCGATAATGATGAGCTTTTCACTCCCGAAACAGCGCAAAATGAATTTGAGATACTTAAAGGTTACGCAAAAGGACACGAGGATTGCTTTAAATTCCATATTTTTAAGGGCGTTCATGAATTCTGCCCCGAGAATGATGAAGCCATAGATTGGTTTATTTCAAAGCTTTAAAAAAAAATAAAACTGCTTTCGGCTTAAAATTTTGCCGAAAGCAGTTTTTTATACGAAAATCATAAACATTACAGGTATTGTTATAATTGCCAGCAAATGAGAAATCAAAGCCATTCCGGCACCCGGTGCAGTATCTCCGCCGTAAGCCGCAGGGAATACAACGGTATTTAAGCCTAACGGCATAGCTGTTGCACAAAGGCAGGCTCTTAAAATGCTTTTATCGGTTTTCAGAGCCATAAGCACAAGCATAAATATTGTCGGCAGAATTATTAGCCTTATAACAGATGCAAAATAAACTTTTTTGTTTTTTGCAAGCTCCTTTAAACTGTATTCTCCTATAACAAATCCTGTAAGAAGCATTGCAAGCGGAGACATACACGCACTTGCCGAAGAAACCGCGGTCAGGATAAATTTCGGAAGTCTTACCGAAAAAAGTCCGCAAAGTGTTCCTAAAACAAGAGAAATAAAAATCGGATTTATAAAAGCTTTTATTCCGATCTTTTTATTTTCACTGTTTGGGATAAGAGAGGCGGTTCCGATTGAATACACATATATATTAAGAGGTAAGGTGAAAATCATATAATCAAAAAGAATTTCTTCCCCGAACACTCCGAGAACTACCGCATTTCCCATAAAACTGAAATTGGCAACCGCAAAGGAATATGTATATATTTTTTTGAGATAATCCTCTTTGGCAAATAGCTTTGCTAAAAATACCGCGATTATGAGCGATATTATCATTACGGCTAAGCCGTAAACCGCATATATCCATTTCTTTTTAAAATTTTCAAGCGTGCAGTATTTGTTAAAAACCGAGAAGACAAGACATGGCACAAAGGCGTAAGTTTCAAGCTTTGATAATACAACCGAATCGTCAAGAGGCAAGAGCCTTTTTTTATTTAAAAAGAAGCCAAGAGCCATAAAAATGAAAAGCACAAGCATTTGATTGAGTGTTGAAATGAAAACCTGCATTCTGATTTAATCCCCTTAAAATTATATCTGTGCTACTTTTTGCCGAAAACGGCAAGAAAAAAGTCGCTAACCATTGATGATTAGCGACTTTTCTGTGGAGCGGGTGATGGGAATCGAACCCACACGACCAGCTTGGAAGGCTGGGATTCTACCATTGAACTACACCCGCATTCGCGACTTAAATATAATATCACAAATGCGGTATTTAGTCAAGTGTTTTTTTAATTTTTTTCGCCAAAAAGTTTATTTAATTGTTTAATCGTTTCCTCATCGGTTTCAGGATAATTTTTAAGCTTAAAATCAAGACCTAAAGTATCATATTTTTCACCGCAGAGTTTTCTGAACGGCAACAGCTCTGTTTCCTTAACGCACTTGAATTTTTGTGCAATGCTTTTAAGACGGATTATGTTTGATTCGGTGTCATTTATGCCTCGTATTATTACCTGTCTTAAGCGGGTGGGAATATTCAATTCGTCAAGTTTTTCGAGAAAAAGCAGGGGAGAAGAAAGAGAACAACCGACATATTTTTTATAAAGGCTGTCAAAGGTATATTTAATATCAAGCAGACAGCAGTCGGTTGCTTTTAAAAGCTTTTTTGTGTTTTCGTTAAAAATACATCCGCTTGTATCAAGACAGGTATTTATATCATTCTCTTTGCAAAGTCTGAAAACCTCCGCAAAAAACTCCGCCTGCAATAAAGGCTCGCCGCCCGAAACCGTTATTCCGCCTTTTTCACCGAAATAATCCTTGTAATTTTTAACCCTGTTTATTATTTCTTCCGCGGTGTATTCGTTACCCTCTGTAAGCGCCCATGTTTCAGGGTTGTGACAGCATGCGCATCTTAAAGGACAACCCTGAGAAAAAACAACAAATCTTACGCCGTTTCCGTCAAGTGTTCCTAAGGACTGGAAGGAATTGATTCTGCCTTTTAACATAATTTACATTGCCTCATGAAATGTTCTGCTTATAACTTCGCGCTGCTGCTCTCTTGAAAGCTTGTGGAAATTTACGGCATATCCGGAAACTCGAATTGTTAAATTAGGATATGCGTCAGGGTCGTTGTAGGCTTCAATAAGTGTTTCGCGGTTTAAAACATTTACATTTATGTGATGGGCGCATTTTGCAAAATAACCGTCTAAAATACTGATAAGATTGTCAATCCGTTCAGATATATTTCTGCCCAAAGTATTTGGAGTTACGGAAAATGTGTTTGAAATGCCGTCTCTGCAATCGTCATAGGAAAGCTTTGCAACAGAGTTAAGCGAAGCAAGAGCGCCGTTTTCTTCTCTGTTGTGCATTGGATTTGCTCCCGGGGCAAACGGAGCGCCTGCTTTTCTGCCGTCGGGAGTAGCGCCGGTGTTCTTTCCGTACATAACATTTGAGGTTATTGTAAGAACGGAAAGAGTGTGTTCCGCGTTTCTGTATGCGGGAGTTTTTCTCAATTCCGTTATGACTGAATGCGTAAGCTCTTTTGCTGTGAGATCTACTCTGTCGTCATCATTTCCGTATTTCGGGAAATCACCCTCGGTTTTAAAATCGACTATAAATCCTTCTTCATTTCTTATCGGATAAACTTTTGCGTATTTTATAGCTGACAGCGAATCCGCAACAACCGAAAGGCCGGCAATTCCGAATGCCATAAATCTATGTATGCAGCTGTCATGCAAAGCCATCTGCGAGCTTTCATAGGCATATTTATCGTGCATAAAATGAATAACATTCATAGTATTCACATAAAGCCTGCAAAGCCAAGTCAGATATTTAAGATATCGGCTGCAGACCTCGTCAAAATCCAAAACCTTGCTTTCGTCTACCGAAGCCTGAGGTCCGAGCCTGATGCCGCTGCTTGCGTCATATCCGCCGTTGAGCGAAAATAAGAGGAGCTTTGCAAGATTGCACCTCGCGCCGAAAAACTGCATTTGTTTTCCGACCTTCATAGCAGAAACACAGCAAGCTATTGCATAATCGTCACCGTAAATCGGGCGCATTAAATCATCATTTTCATACTGAATGGAATCGGTATCGCAGGAAACCTTGGCGCAGAATTTTTTAAACTGCTCAGGCAGGGATTTTGACCAAAGCACCGTAAGATTGGGCTCTGCTGAAGATCCGAGTGTATATAAAGTATTTAAAATTCTGAAGCTGCTTTTTGTAACAAGTGTTCTCCCGTCTTCTCCCATTCCTCCGACGCTTTCAGTTATCCACATCGGGTCTCCGCCGAACAGCTCATTATATTCGGGCGTTCTCAAATGACGGGCAAGCCTTAGCTTTATGACAAAATCGTCAATAAGCTCCTGCGCCTGCTTTTCGGTAATGATTTTATTATTAAGGTCTCTTTCAATATAAATATCAAAAAATGTGCTTACTCTGCCTAATGACATTGCCGCTCCGTTTTGCTGCTTAATAGCGGCAAGATATGCAAAATATGTCCATTGTATCGCTTCTTTGGCATTGCTTGCGGGAAGACTGATATCAAATCCGTACATTTTAGCCATTTCTTTGATGTCATTTAATGCCTTGAGCTGTAAAGTCAGCTCTTCAGAAAGCCTTATTGTCTCCTCGTTAAAGTCCTTACAGGAAAGGGAAGCCTTGTCGGCTTTTTTATTTTCAATCAAAAAATCTATTCCGTAAAGGGCAACACGCCTGTAATCGCCTATAATTCTTCCTCTTCCGTAGGCGTCTGGGAGACCTGTTATAAGGTGGCTTCTTCTCGCAAGACGCATTTCGTCGGTATAAGCGCTGAAAACACCGTCGTTATGAGTTGAGCGGTATTTGAATTTTTTTTCAACAGCTTCGCTTAAGCTGTATCCGTAAGCCTCGCATGCCTGACGCGCCATTCTCATTCCGCCGAACGGATTTACTCCTCTTTTAAGAGGACGGTTTGTCTGAATTCCTACAATTATCTCTTTCTCTTTATCAATATAACCTGCTTTATACGAGGTGATTTCCGAAACCGTTTCGGTGTCTATATCAAGAACTCCGCCGAACTGTCTTTCAACTTCAAAAAGGGAATTGACCTTGCGCATGATTTCCTCGGTGCGCTTTGTCGGGCCTGATAAAAACTCATCTCCGCCTTTATATTCCGTATAATTCTTCTGAATAAAATCGCGGACATTAATTTCAACTTCCCATTTTCCGCCGTTAAAGCCTTCACGGTTTATTTTTTCCATATATATGCCCCCTTAAAGCGAGTATTGCATATATAATACTACATATTGTGGTTCTTGTCAACCCAATATTCAATATTTCGTTATTTTTTTAAAAAATTCCGCAAGCTTATTCAGCCCGCGGAATTTTGTTTTTCTGTTATCAGCCGATTATCAATGCGTCATGAACGGCCTGAACTGCCTTATCGGCATATTTTGCGTCTATAAGAACCGAAATTTTTATTTCGCTTGTTGCAATCATGCGGATGTTTATTCCTGCGTCATAAATAGCCTCAAACATTTTAGAAGCAATTCCGGGATGGCTTTCCATTCCGGCGCCGACAATGGAAATTTTTGCAATACTGTTATCAATAAAAATATCCTTATATTCGAGAGACTCCTTTAATGCTTCAATTGCATTTACAGCATCCAGCTCCTGATTTTTTGAAACGGTAAAGGTTATATCCTTTGTGTTGTCTCTGCCTACAGACTGAAGAATGGTGTCAACATTTACTTTAAACTGCGAAAGCTTATTGAATATTTTAAAAGCAACTCCGGGGGAGTCCTTAAGTCCTATTATTGAAATACTCGTAACATTTATGTCCTTAGCGACGCCTCTTACCAATGTTTTTTCCATTTTTACTTTCTCCTTTACGATAGTACCCTTTTTATTTTCAAGGCTTGAAAGCACCTCAAGCTCAACATTATATTTTTTAGCCATTTCAACCGACCGGTTATTTAGAACCTGTGCGCCGAGCGTTGCAAGCTCCAGCATTTCGTCGTAAGTAATGGCTTCCATTTTTCTTGCGCCTCTGACCTTTCTGGGGTCAGCGGAATAAACTCCGTCAACATCGGTATAAATCTGGCATTTGTCGGCTTTGAGCGCTGCCGCAATCGCTACGGCGCTAGTATCGGAGCCGCCGCGTCCGAGAGTCGTCAGATCATCATATTTGTTAATTCCCTGAAATCCTGCGACAATAATAATATTCTTCTTTGAAAGCTCTGCTTTAAGGCGCTCGGAATTTATTCTTTTAATTCTGGCAATTCCGTGATTAGAGTCGGTTTCAAAGCCTGCCTGCCATCCGAGCAGGGAAATTACGGGAAAGCCCAGTCTTTCGACAGCCATAGAAAGCAATGCGATTGAGATTTGTTCTCCGGCTGTGAGCAGCATATCAAGCTCGCGCTTTGAGGCGTTTTCCGGATTTATTTCCTTTGCTTTTTCGATAAGCTCATCGGTTGTGTCTCCCTGAGCGGAAACAACGACAATAACATCGTTTCCTTTTTTGTAATCATCTGCAATGATGTTTGCAACATTAAAAACCCTTTCGGCGTTCGCAACAGATGAACCTCCGAATTTTTTAACTATAAGTGCCACTTTAAAACCCCCGATTAGTGAAGTACAAACATACTCTTAACATTTTCCGCATCTAAAAGCTTTATTTTATCTGTAAGCCTGCTGCGGAAATCTTTTTTTGTTATAAAAGCTATTTCGCCGCTGTATCTGTTCTTTATTGCCTGATCGCAGTCTGGGAAATTAGCTTCAAAGCTTTTGAGTAATTTATCGTAATCCGATGAATAAGCGTAAACATAAAGCTGTTCTTCACAGTCCCGTTCTTCGACATATCCGTCAAAACCGTCTTCCCAGCTTAAATACTTGCGGGCTTTCAGATGCTTTGCACAATCAATAATATCGGCGCAAACCGCACTTGCCGTCGGCATTTTTCCTGCACCTTTTCCGTAAAACATAACGTCGCCCGTACAATCGGCGTTTACCATGATTGCATTAAAGACACCGTTAACACTCGATAATATATTGTCCTTGCTTACAAGTGTCGGTCTTACGGAAGCTGATATTTTACCGTTATGATTATCCGTCGCGGTACATATTAACTTAATCGCATATCCGAAATTATCCGCTGTTTCGACATCCTTAAGTTCGATGTTTTTGATTCCTTCGGTTTTAACCTGTTCGGGATAGACATGCTTTCCGAAAGCGAGAGAGGCTAAAATACAGATTTTTCTGCATGCATCGTGACCCTCAATATCGGCAGCAGGATTTCTTTCTGCAAAGCCCTTTTCCTGCGCAAGCTTTAATGCCGATGAAAAGTCCATGTTATCCATTATCATTTTATTTAAAATGTAATTAGTTGTTCCGTTTAAAATTCCCGTTACTTTATTTATACTGTTTGCGGCAAGGCATTGAGCCATAGGTCTTAAAATCGGAATTCCTCCGCCTACGCTTGCCTCAAAAAGGAAGTTAACGTTATTTTCACCGGCTATTTTTAAAAGCTCAGCGCCTTTTGCGGCAACAAGCTCTTTATTTGAGGTGACAACGCTTTTTCCTTTTTCCATAAGCTTTTTCACAAAATCAAAAGCCGGATTTATTCCCCCCATAACCTCTGCAACGATTTTAACTTCATCGTCATTTAAAATATCGTTAAAATCGGTTGTAAAAAGAGAAGAATATTCCAGATTTTTGAATTCTCTCAAATCAAGGATATGTTTTATCTTGATTTCCTCTTTGATTTTTTTATTGATCATCTTTTCGTGATTTATCAGCAGCTCGGCAACTCCCGAGCCGACGGTCCCGTGACCCATTATTGCAGTGTAAATCATATATCCTCCGTTTTAATTATGTTGTACTAAATTGATTTTATGGAAACAACACCGTTAACTTTCTTAAGTTTTGTCAATAATTCATCTAAGGAAAGCTTGATGTTGTCTGTTTTCACGGTAAGTCTGACATCGGCTGTACCGTCTATCGGAACACTTTGATTTATAGTAAGAATATTTGCCCCGTGTTCATAAAGGGTTGCGGTAAGTGCGGAAAAAACTCCTGCCTTATCAGAAAGGACGGCAAAAAGGTTGACGGTATTTTTATCATTACCGTCATATTTAAAAATATAGTTCTTATATTTATAAAAAGCGCTTCTTGAAATACCTGCCATTTTAACGGCCTTAGAGGTATTCGGCGCTTTGCCCTCCGCAAGCAGCTCCTTGGCCTTCAGAACTCCTCCGTATACGGAAGGTAATATTTTGGAATTGACCAGATAATAATATTCTTTTTCCATAAAGTGTCCCCCGTCAGCGAACGTTGTATTTAATTATAATACAATTCGTTAAAAAGTCAACATCAATTTGAAATAAAGGGCGATGATTGAAATAAATTCTCAAAAAAAGTCAAATTTTCTTATAAATACGGCATTTTATTCAACAGTTATACTACTTGTATTTCTGTTTTTTAAGGTAGCGTTTTCATATTTATTTCCGTTTGTTTTCGGGTTTTTTCTTGCTTTTTTAATGCAGAAGCCGGCAAAAGCAGTTTCCGAAAAGCTTAAGATTAAAACAAGCATTATAAGAACAGCGGCGGTGGTATCGGTTTATCTGGTGCTTGCATTTTCCGTAAGTCTGATTTTATGGTATCTGTCGGGGAAATTTGCTTTGCTTCCGCGTGTAATTAAGCCTTATATTGAAAAGCTTTCAAAGGAATTCGAAAGCTTTTGCGCCGAGTTTAATTCAAAAAGAGATTTAAAATCGGAAAGCATGATTTTTTCGTTCGGAGATATGCTGAAAAATTCCGTTGAGAATATTTCAAAAAAGCTTATTGATTATATTTCGAACATTGCCGCCGATTTTGCAAAGGCAATTCCGAAAGCTCTGATAACATTTGTAATAACCCTTGTCGCAAGCTGTTATACCGCAAAGGACTACGATAAAATAACCGCATTTTTCAAGGAAATCATCAAGCCCGAAAAATATAAGACGCTGATGACCGTAAAGGAAATCCTTACAAAAAAGGTTCTAAAAATGATTTCGGGTTATATGATTATTTTTCTTATAACGGCAGCAGAGCTTACAATAGGTCTTCTTTTAATCGGTACGAAAAATTTTCTTGTAATCGCGACTGCTATAGCAATAGTTGATTTTCTTCCGGTTTTGGGAACGGGAAGCATTCTTATTCCGTGGAGCATTATTCTTCTTATACAGAAAAATATAAAGCAGGGGATAATGATGCTTGTACTTTATGCCGTGATAACGGTTGTAAGAAATTTTATCGAGCCTAAAATCGTGGGTTCGAAAATAGGTGTACATCCGCTTTTGCAGCTGATAGCAATCTTTTTGGGACTTAAATTTTCAGGCCTTGCCGGAATGTTTTTATTTCCTGTTGCCCTTATTACCGCAATGGAGTATTTAAAAATTAAATTTACTAACACCGCCGCCGAAAATTCATAGTATGTAATGTGCACACCGATTACTACAAACGGAGTCTTTTAAATGAAAAGATACTATATTAATACCGGCAGTATAACCTATGCAATAAAGGCGCGCGATGCACTCAGACGAAACGGATTAAAAGCACAGATTGAAAGAAAAAAAGCAGGGCCGGCGTCAGGCGGCTGCGGATATTCGGTAAATACCGCGGGAAACCTTGAAACAATAAAATCCGTTCTCGAAAAAGCTGATGTGAAATACTCGCAGATCGGTGAAATATAAATTTTATTTTGCTGCCGAGAAACTTTTATAAGAGTTTTCGGCAGCATTTATTATTTAAATTTATTTTTTATAAGCGGTGAGATTATGGTTTATCTTGATAATTCGGCAACAACAGGGAAAAAGCCCAGAAACGTTATTTATGCAGTTAACAACGCAATCGCAAATTTAAGCGCCAATCCCGGAAGAAGCGGATATGAAACCGCGGTAAAAAGTGCTGAAATGATTTATAATGCAAGAGAAAAGCTAAGAGTTATGTTCGGAGCGGGAAGTGTTCAGAATATTATTTTCACCCCCGGTTGCACCTATTCGCTGAACTTTGTTATAAAAGGGATTTTAAGTAAAAACGATCACTGTATTGTAAGCGATATGGAACATAATGCCGTAATGCGGCCGCTTCATAAAACAGGCTGCGATTACAGCATTGCAAGTATTGATTTTAATGATTCTGTAAAAACAGTAAATAATTTCGAAAGCTTAGTAAGACCTGAAACCAAGCTTGTTGTATGTACGGCAGCTTCAAACGTCTTCGGAATAATGCCGCCTGTTTCAAAAATAGGAGAAATGTGTAAAAAACACGGAATTCTTTTTGCTGTTGACGCCGCTCAAGCGGCAGGTGTTTATCCTATTGATATAAAGAAATCGAATATTGATTTTTTGGCGATAGCGGGTCATAAAGGATTGTACGCGCCTATGGGAACAGGTGTCCTTATTTTAAACGGCACTTTGCCCGATACTCTTATCGAGGGCGGAACGGGAACTTTTTCCGAAAAAATCGAACAGCCTGAAATTCTTCCCGAAATGTTCGAAAGCGGTACGCTGAATGTACCGGGGATTGCAGGAATTTCGGCAGGTGCGGACTTTATAAAATCAAAAGGAATAGGAAATATTTACGGACATGAAATGCGAATAATCAGAATAATCTATAACGAATTTAAAGATAACGAAAGAATACTGTTATATTCCGATCCGACAGGTCCTTTGCCTTACTGCCCCGTGCTTTCTTTTAATCTTCTCGGTAAAATGTCATCTGAAACCGAAGAAATTCTGGCAAGAAATAAAATTGCCGTGCGTTCGGGTCTCCACTGTGCGCCGTTTGCACACAGGAAAATGAACACACTTGATACGGGAACCGTAAGGATCTCACCTTCGGTTTTCACTACCGACAGCGAAATTGCCTTTTTTTTGAATATTATAAAAAAAGCAATTAAAAATTGAAATTTGTTATTGATACCTTTTAATAATTATGATAAAATAAATATGATATAAAGTCATTTTTGTATTGATACGGAAAGATATGTCATATTTTGATTATAAAATAAAAAAAGGGACTGAAAACAGTGAGCGCGTTTTTTAACAGCATAGTTACTCTTTGGAATCAAGTAATATATGCTATTTCGAATATCGGATTTTTCGATATTGTTGACATTTTAATAGTAGCTTATGTTATTTACCGCGCAATCGGCTTCTTGCGCGAAACGAGGGCCGGCCAGCTTGTAAAGGGTATAGCTTTTCTTCTTTTCTTTTATGCTATCGCAAAATGGTGGGACTTAGAGGTTGTAAGCTGGCTTCTTTCAATGGTGTTTAATTCATTGATTCTTTTTATTGCCATTATTTTTCAGCCTGAGCTTCGAAGAGTTCTTGAAAAGGTCGGGCAGGGCGCCCTTAAAGGGAATACCCTTTTCAGCGAGGAAAAAGCCGAGGTTGCAAGATGTATTGACTGTGTCGCAAAGGCGGCAGGAAATATGCAGGATACTAAAACCGGAGCTCTTATTGTTTTCGAAAGACAGACACAGCTCGGCGAAATTATAAATACGGGTACGGTTATAGACGCCGCGGCATCGGTGCAGCTTGTAAACAATATATTTTATCCGAAATCACCTTTGCATGACGGCGCGCTTATAATCAGAGAAGGTAAGCTTTATGCCGCAGGTTGTATTTTACCTCTTACGCAGAATTCGGAAATTCCCTCTGAACTCGGAACAAGACACAGAGCCGCAATCGGTATGACCGAGAATTCGGACGCAGTAGTTCTTGTGGTTTCAGAGGAAACCGGAATGATATCCATTGTCGGAAACGGTCAGATTCAGCGGGGCTATAATGCCGCATCGGCTTATGCAGAGCTTAAACGGCTTATGATTGATCCTGATTCCGAAAAGGCTGACAATACTGTAATTTCTGTTATCAAGCATATTACTCCGATCAAAAAATTCAGGAATTCCAAAAAATCGGCAAAGGAGGGCAAAAACAATGATAGACACGAAGAAAATAAGAAATAGTTTTGATTTGTTCTTTAAAAAGCTCTTTAAAAGCCGTAATTTTTCTATAATTATCTCATTGATTTTTGCCTTTGCCGCATGGCTTATTATTATGATAAACCGCAACCCGACAAGGGAACAGACCTTTAATAATATTTCCGTAACCGTTTCAATAGACGATACGGTTGCGAGCGAAATGGGACTCGGTATAATATCTGATGTCAGCAGTCAGAAATTTACCGTTGTTGTAAGCGGACCTAATTATATCGTCAGCTCTTTGCGTGCTTCCGATTTTATTTTGACGGCTTCGGTTGCCGATGTAAATGCCGCAGGGACTTTCAAGCTTAATGTTTTGCCTGCTACAAACAGTTCAAAGACAGGGTATACCTTCGCTTCGGTGACTCCCTCGACAATAGATGTTACTTTTGATTATATCGATGAAAGGACATTTACAGTCGTTCCGAAGCTTGTCGGTGTTTCGGCGGCGTCGGGACTTATTGCGGATACACCGGCTGTCAGCAACTCTCAGCAGAACACAATAAATATCAAGGGTCCGAGAAATGTTATGAATAAGATTTCCTCGGTTGCCGCTTATGCAGAGGTAAATAAAACGCTTGATTCCACTCAGAGTTTTGATACCGATTTGGTGCTTTACGATGAAAACGATAAAATAATCTACAGGTATACTTCGGACGGCAGCATTCTGGATTCCAACGGTAATAAGATTGAAAATAATTATCTCAATATTGAATTTTCAACGATAAAGGTCACTCAGCCGATTCTTAAAAAGGCAGTACTTAATGTTGAGGCTTCATTTAAAAATATGCCGTCCGGAATAGCAGGAGTGTTTGCTTATGCTGTCGACCATACGTCTGCTACCGTAATCGGAACGCCCGATGTAATTGACGGAATGAAAAAAATAACTCTTTCCGAAATCAATTTCTTCGATATTTCAAAAGCCAAAAATACATTTGAGGTTTCTGCTGTCCTTCCGACAGGCGTAAGGCTGGTTGATAATATTGAAAGCTTCACCGTTTCGGTTGATACGGCCGGATTTGCGGAAAAGGTGTTTACCATAACTGATATCAGACCTAAAGGACTCGCTTCAAACCTTAACAGCAGAACAGGTTCTACCATTAAAAATGTCAAGATATGCGGTCCGGCAAGCGTTATCAGAACACTGTCGTCAAATATGCTTTATGCACAGATTGATCTGACCGATAAGGTTGCGGGCAACTATACCGTTGACGCAGTGATAAAATCGGAAAGTCTTAACAATATCTGGCAGGTGGGCACTTATTCGGCTACCGTTACCGTCAGCGAAAAATAATTTTCAATAGGTGTTGCCTCGCTGCATATTATGTAGCGAGGTGATATTTATGATAAAAGGAATACTTATAGCACTGCTTTTTATTTTTGCATCCTTGGGAATATGTGAATTCTTTCATGATATCCGTTCATGCTTTCTTTCCGGGAAATCTGATAATTCAAGATTTCTTATTATTTTGCTTAAAAGAGGAACAGCTTTAGAGCAGTTAAGATTTTCTTATGAGCAGTATCTTTGGAACGGAACAAGATATGCTGACTGTATCGTTGCCGTAAACTCCGATCTGGACGAGGCGGAATATTTAAACTGCCTTGAATATGCGAGAAACAGGGATATTGTTATAGCTCCTAAGGAAATGGCAGGAAGAATAGTCGGCGAAATATCCTCGGTTTAACAAAAGAAAAAAGGAAGTGAAATAATTGCCCGAAAGCACAAGCGGAAAAGAAAAAATAAGCGGAATAATAGAAAGCATTACTTATAAAAACGAGCAAAATGCTTATACCGTTGCAACCGTCAAATGCGGAAAAGAAAAAATAACGGCTGTCGGATTTATGCCGTTTGCCGCAGACGGCGATAAGGTTAATCTTTTCGGGCACTTCACTGTTCATCATTCCTACGGCGAGCAGTTTGCGGTGGACAATTTCGAAAGAGCCGTTCCCGAAAGCAGCGCGGCCATTTTAAGATATCTTTCTTCGGGAGCGATTAAAGGGATAGGCCCCGGCACTGCTTCAAAAATTGTAGAAAAATTTAAAGATAAAACCTTGCAGGTTCTTGAAAACAGTCCTGAGGATTTGTCTTCAATCCGCGGGATTTCACTTGAAAAAGCTTACGGCTTCAGTGAGGAATACAAAAAACAGTACGGCGTGCAGGAACTTGTTTTATTGCTTTCGCCTTACGGAATAGGTATCGAAAAATGCGCACGTATATTTAAAAGGCTCGGTAAAGACGCGGCTGAAAAAATCAAAAACAATCCTTATGTTTTATGCTCGGACGATTTTTCGGTATCTTTTGAAAAGGCAGAGGCAGTTTCAACTGATCTGAACCTGCCGCAGGACAGCTGTGACAGAGTCTGCGCGGGGATAATATATGTCCTTAAAAGAAATCTTATGAATGGGCATACATGTCTTCCCGCAGACAAGCTGTGCGCTGCTTCAAAGCGGCTTTTAGGCTTGGACGATAAAAAAATCAGCGATAGCTTGAATTTGCTCAAGGAACAGCTTGCTGTGCTTTCCTGTATAAAGGACGGTCAGGAATTTATTGCTCTGCCCGAGCAGTTTTATGCTGAACAGTATATCAGCGCAAGGATGAAAGCGGTTAAACAAAATCTTGATAAAAGCGTAATTATAGACGACCTTGAAATTGATTATGTTGAAAATAAAGTTGGCATAAAATTCGAGAGCATGCAAAGGCTTGCGATAAAGCAGACCTTTGAAAGCGGAATTCTTATTCTTACAGGCGGTCCCGGTACGGGGAAAACCACAACACTAAACGCAATAATTCAGCTTTTTGAAAACCGCGATATTTCAATAGCTCTCGCAGCACCAACCGGCAGAGCGGCAAAGCGTATGTCAGAGCTTACAGGCAGAGAAGCGAAAACAATACATAGACTTTTAGAGGTTGAATGGGGCGCTGACGACGAACAGCACTTTGCGAGAAATGAGAAAAACCCGCTTGATTGCGATGTTATAATTATTGATGAGGCCTCTATGATCGACTCTCTGCTTTTCAGCGCCCTGTTAAAGGCACTGAAACTCAAGTGCAGAATGGTGATTGTAGGAGATGCAGATCAACTTCCGAGCGTTTCGGCAGGTAATGTTTTAAATGACCTTTTGATGTCGGGCAGGTTTGCCTCAATAAAGCTGAATAAGGTTTTCAGGCAGGCTCAGAAAAGCCTTATTGTGACAAACGCGCATGCTATTATAAACAACGGCAATCCCGATTTGAGTTCAAAGAACGGAGATTTTTTCTTTCTTGAACGAGGAAGCGAAAATTCGGTTTGCAATACTGTTCTTGAGCTTGCGGATTTAAGACTTCCCAAGGCTTACGGATTTGATCCGGTTAAAGACATTCAGATTCTTTGTCCGTCAAGAATGCTTGACTGCGGATGCGTTAATCTTAACAATCTCCTTCAAGGCGTTTTAAATCCCGAGGATAGACACAAAAGTCAGCTTTCATATAAAGGTGTTTATTTCCGCACAGGCGATAAAGTGATGCAGATAAAAAATAATTATGATATAATCTGGAAAAAGCAGGATAATGAGACGGGCAGCGGTGTTTTTAACGGAGATATCGGACTTATAACAGATGTAGATGTAAGGGCAGGAATAATAACCGTTTTGTTTGATGACAGAACCGTGACTTATTTTAAAGAGCAGCTGGATGAAATTGAGCTTGCTTATGCCGTAACGGTACATAAAAGTCAGGGAAGTGAATTCGACTGTGTTATTTTACCGCTCTTTGATATTCCGGAAAAGCTAAAATACAGAAATCTTTTGTATACAGCTATTACAAGAGCAAAAAAGCTTCTTGTTATCGTAGGCAAAAAGCAAATATTTATTCAGATGGCTGAAAATAACAGAAAAACCCTGAGATATACGCTTTTAAAGGACCTGTTGTGTGATGAATAAGTTAATCAAAAATCTCGGAAACGAGATTTTATCCGCTGTGTTTCCCTATAAATGCCTGTCCTGCGGAGATATAATTGAGGACAAAGGATTTTGCAAAGCCTGCATAAAAGAACTCAAGGAAATAAATTCCGAAAAACGCTGCAGGAAATGCGGCCGAGAAAAGGAATACTGTATATGCGGATACAGAGTTTTCAGGTTTGAATCATTGGTTTCGCTTTATGAAAACAGCGGCACCGCCAAGATTGCCTACTATAATTATAAATTAGGCGGCAGGGTCAATCATGCCGTGTTTTTCGCAGAACAGTTGGCAAAGGCTGCGGAGCATGAATATTGCGGGATTGATTTTAAGTTTCTTACATTTGTCCCGAGTTCAAAATTCAGCAAATTCAAGCATGGGTTTGACCATAATATGGAAATTGCGTCCAGACTGTCAAAATTCATGAGAATTCCTTTAAAAGAAATTCTTGTCTGTAAACCGTTCAGGCGTTCTCAGCACAGAAGCAATGCCGAATCGAGACTTAAAAATGTTAAGAATAAGTATTATGTGAAAGATAAAATTTCAGGCGGAAATGTTCTTTTGTTTGATGATATCGTGACAACAGGAGCAACTTTGGACGAATGTGCCAAACAGTTGCTTATCGCAGGCGCCGACAAAGTATACTGCATTTCATTTTTGCAAAGCGCAAATCATAATTTAAAGGGTTCGGAACCCGTCTTAAAAAAGGGTGATTAAATGGCAACAGAAATCGGAATAGATTTAGGAACTTCCAAAACCGTTATTTTTTCAAGCTCGAGAATCGTCCTTGAGCAACCCAGTATCGTTACGGTCGACAGTGAAACATGGGATCCGATATATTACGGGGAAAAAGCAAAGAAAACATTGGGAAGAACGCCCGACAGCATGATATGTGTTTCTCCTATCGAGCATGGAGTTATAGCGGATTACGATATAACCGAGCTTATGCTTAAGGAATATATGCACAGGGCTTTCGGAAATAAAATCGTCAGACCGAAGATCATAGCTTCTTTGCCTGCCGGCTTAACAGAGCTTCAGCATCATTCGCTTGCAAATGTTGTTGAATCGGGAGGAGGAAGAAACATTTCGGTTATTGAAGGTCCTCTTGCAATCGCTTTCGGATTGGGAATTGATTTTACTAAGGCTCACGGTACATTTATAGTTGATATAGGCGCAGGAACAACCGATATAGCCGTTATTTCCATGGGCGGAATTTCTATATGTGACTCCTTTAAAATTGCTTCTTTGAACTTTGATACGCAGATTATAAAATATATAAAAAGAGAATATAATATTGAAATAGGACCGTTAATGGCGGAAAGTATCAAGAAAACGATCGGAACGGTCGTTGACAGAACTATTGATATTGCTATGGTTGCAAAGGGAAGAAACCTTTATACCGGACTTCCCGAAAGCTTTGAAATATCGTCTGACGAGGTGTTTGAGGCTGTAAAGGAGCCTGCTGTTATGATTTGTGAGGCTATCCGTTCGGTGCTTTCCAAAACCGACCCCGACTTGGTTGCGGATATCAATCAGGACGGATTGTATCTTACGGGCGGAGGAAGTCTTATTTACGGAATGGATAAGCTGATAGCCGATTATACGGGTACGGCGGTTCATAAGCTTGAGGATCCGACGCACAGCGTAATAAAAGGTACGGCTTTCGCGCTTAAAAACCCACAAATGCTTAAAAATGTCAACTATCAGCTTCGCTCAATAAAAGAGCTGACCGTTGAATAAAAAAAGGTATTGACAAATAAAATAATTATGTTATAATATTTAAGACAATGAAGCAGAATGTACTTGTGTTCTCACCTTGAGATAATATGATCTCGGGTCAATATTATTGATTTTCTTATTGATAATTGAAAGACGCAGGTATTATTATGCTTGCGTCTTATTATTTTACTTATTGTTGGAGGTGCTTTACAATCAGCAGCAAAGAATTAGCTATCAACGAAGGAATTAAATTCAAGGAAGTAAGAGTAATTGATTCACAGGGCGGTCAGCTCGGTATTTTGCCGATTGACAAGGCTTTGGAAGTAGCTTTTCAGAAAGATCTTGATCTTGTAGCGATTTCGCCTAATGCCAATCCGCCTGTCTGCAAAATTATGGACTACGGAAAGTACAGATTTGAGCAGGCAAAGCGCGAAAAAGAGGCAAAGAAAAATCAGAAAACCGTTGAAATCAAAGAGATTCGTCTGGGTCTCAGTATAGATAAGCACGATTTTGAAACAAAAGGAAATCATGCGATAGGTTTTTTGAAAAGCGGAAACAAGGTTAAGGTTTCAATAAGATTTCGCGGAAGAGAAATGGGTCATCCTGAAATAGGTACCGATATTATGAATCAGTTTGCAGAGTACTGTTCGGAATTTTCATCTGTTGAGAAGCCGGCTAAGCTTGAAGGAAGAAACATGCTGATGTTTTTGGCACCGAAATCAGGTAAATAACTGGAGGAATTATAAATGCCTAAAATCAAAACACACAGTGGCGCAAAAAAGCGTTTTAAGCTCACCAAGACCGGAAAGGTTAAGCGTGCGCATGCTTTCAAGTCACACATTCTTAACAAAAAGACTACAAAGCGTAAGAGAAATCTTCGCAAGGTAGTTTGTGCCGATGTAACAAATGTTGCAAAGGTCAAGAAAATGATCCCTTATAAGTAAGAGATTGAGAACATTATCGGAGGTTACTTGAAATGGCTCGTGTAAAAGGTGCGCTTGCAACACGCAAAAGAAGAAAAAAGACATTAAAGCTTGCTAAAGGCTATTTTGGCGCCAAATCCAAGCTTTTTAAAACGGCTAAAGAAGCTGTAATGAAATCCGGCAACTATGCCTATATCGGCCGCAGACAGAAGAAACGCGATTTCCGCCGTCTTTGGATTACCCGTATATCGGCTGCCGCTAAGATTAACGGTATGAATTATTCTACTTTTATGAACGGTCTTAATAAGGCTAAGGTAGATATCAACCGCAAAATGCTCGCTGACATCGCTGTTAACGATCCTGCAGGATTTGCAACACTCGTTAAAACAGCCGAAAAAGCGCTTTCAAAATAATTTTTATCGCCCGATAAGCTTGCTTTCGGGCGAATTTTGATTTTTTTGAGAGGACTGATTTTATGAATTATGATATAATAACCGCAAAATCAAATCCCGTGGCTAAATATGTTTTCTCTTTGCAAAACTCTTCTAAAGAGAGAAAAAAGCATAATCGGTTTGTGCTTGAGGGTCTCAGACTTTGTGATGACGCATATTTAAACGGAATAAAATTCAGTATGCTTGTTTTAACAAAGAATATGCTTGAAAAGCATAATGAAATTGTTAAAAAATATATTGAAAATACAAGCAGGGTTTATGTTTTTTCCGAGGAATTGTTTTTAAGAATTTCGGATACTAAATCTCCGCAGGGCATCATTGCGGTAGCTGATTATCCGAAAGAAAAGGAATTTAAAGAAAAAGACGGGAAATATATCGTGCTTGAGAATATTCAGGACCCGTCAAATTTAGGAGCGATTGCAAGAACCGCGGAAGCCTTAGGCGCTTCGGGTATGATAGTCTGCGGCGGCTGCGACCCGTTTTCTCCTAAAGTGCTTAGATCTTCAATGGGAACGGTTTTAAGGCTTCCGTTATTTTTAACGGACGATATTGCTGAGTTTATAGAAAAATACGGACTCAGAGCTTTTGCCGCTGTTCCGGATAAAGCGGCAGAGCCGATAAACGAAATTTCGTTTAAAAACAAAGATGCGATTTTGATAGGAAACGAAGCAAACGGTTTGTCTGAAAACGCAATAAAATCTGCTTATAAAAAAATAACCGTACCGATGAAAGGCAGGGCGGAATCCCTTAATGCTGCGGCAGCTGCCGCAATATCATTATGGGAATTGCTAAAATAGTTATGATGGAATTCAGTTACAATGATGATAATTTTTATATTCTTCGCAATCTTTTGAGAATACAGAGAGCTTTCGGAATAGGTACCGCAAAAGCTTACGAAGCATATAAAACCATAAAAGAATCGGATATAATAAATTGCGATGCTTATACCGTCTATAAAATGCTTCCCGAAAAATTTGCCAAGCCTTTTTATAATGTCAAAAGAGAATATAACGACCGAATTATGAATATGTGTTCTGATAACGGAATAGGAATTCTGTGTATTGAAGACAAGAAATATCCGAAAAGATTAAAGGAACTGTATTCACCTCCGCTTTTGCTTTATTATAAGGGAACTCTTCCTGATATTGATGAGCTTCCCGCGCTTTGTATCGTAGGTCCGAGGAAGGTTACGGAGTTTGGAGCAAAATCCGCATATTCATTGGCATTCAGATTAGCCCGAGCCGGTTTTCCGATTATAAGCGGCGCGGCAGTCGGCAGCGATTATTATGCTCACCGCGGAGCCTTGGATGCAGGCGGATTTACAATCGGTGTTTTAGGCTGCGGACTTTTATATGATTATCTTCCGCAAAACGCACAGCTTAGAAAAGAAATTTCAGAAAAGGGCTGCTTAATCAGCGAATATCCGCCGTTTTGCCAACCGGGTAAGTTTACATTTCCCGTAAGAAACAGAATAATGGCGGCGCTGCGCGTAGGAGTTGCTGTAACAGAAGCAGGCGAAGGCTCGGGAGCGCTCAACACGGCTCATCAGGCGGCTGACCTTAATAAGGATGTTTTTGCGGTTCCGGGCAATCCCACGCTTGAACAGTATAAAGGCTCGAATAAGCTTTTAAGAGAGGGCGCGCTGCCGCTGATTGATACTTCCGATATTTTCAACTGCTATCTTGCAGAGTATGCAGACAAGTTTAACGTCGAAAGGGCATTTTCTAAATCCGAGGCTGTTCCTAAATTTGTTTATCCGGCTCCTAACAGCAGATTAAAAAGAACATCTCCCGCAAAAACTCATGAGCCTTTTGACTTCTCCGATAAAAAGGAAGATATCAAGCTTTCTGATATTTTTGAAAAAAAGTCTGTTAAAACTCTTTCAAAAGAAGCTCAGATAGTGTATAATTATATAGATAAGCAAAAATTTTCGGCTGATGATATTCTGGGCTCCGGACTGTCTGACGACGGAATTCTTTCCGCTTTAACAGAGCTTGAAATGGAAAAACTCATAAAGGCACTCCCGGGAGGCTTTTATGAATTATCAGATAAGGAGATAGTTTAATGTCTAAATTGGTTATAGTCGAGTCGCCTACAAAGGTTAAAAGTATAAAAAAATATTTGGGATCGGGCTATGAAGTTATGGCTTCAATGGGCCATATCAGAGATTTGCCCAAATCAAAGCTCGGAGTTGATGTTGAGCATAATTTCAAACTGCAATATATAAATATGCCTGACAAAAAAGAGGTTATAAAAAAGCTTCAGGAAGCCGCAAGGGAAAGTGACGGAGTAATTCTCGCGACCGACCCTGACCGCGAGGGAGAGGCAATTTCATGGCATCTTGCGCATATTTTAGCGCTTGACCTTAATGATGAAAACAGGGTTTCATTTAATGAAATCACACAGAGCGGTGTTAAAAAAGGAATTTCAAATCCTCATAAAATCGATCTTAACCTTGTTGACGCTCAGCAGGCAAGAAGAGTCGTTGACAGAATAGTTGGTTATAAATTAAGTCCGTTTTTGTGGAAAAAGGTTAAAAGCGGACTTTCCGCAGGAAGAGTTCAGACTGTCGCTTTAAGACTTATTGTTGAGCGCGAGCGCGAAATCGAAAAGTTCAACAGCGAAGAATACTGGACTATCGACGCAAAGCTTTTAAGCGCAAGAAAGACCTTTGAAGCCAAGCTTTACGGTACTGCCGACGGCAAAAAAATCGATGAAATTAAGAATGAAGAATCCGCGAATAAAATCGTTGAGAATTTAAAGGACTGCGAGTATGTCGTTTCCTCTATAAAAAAAGGAACGAGAAACAAGCAGCCTGCCCCTCCTTTTATCACCTCCACTTTACAGCAGGAGGCTTCAAGAAAGCTCGGGTTTACGGGTCAAAGAACCATGAAGGTTGCTCAGCAGCTTTATGAAGGCGTAGACATTGAGGGAATAGGCGCAACCGGTCTTATAACCTATATGAGAACCGATTCATTAAGAATTTCCGAAGAGGCAAGAGCTGCGGCAAGCGGATATATAACAAATACCTTCGGTGCGGATTATCTTCCCGCCAAACCGCGTTATTTCAAAACAAAGAGCGGCGCTCAGGACGCGCATGAGGCTATAAGACCTACCGTAATAGATCTGGAGCCGGATAAGATAAAAGCTTCCTTAACCTCGGAGCAGTATAAGCTTTATAAACTTATCTGGTCAAGATTTATAGCGTCTTTAATGCAGGTATGTATTCAGAATACATGCGCTGTTGATATAAAGGCGGGAGATTACCTTTTTAAGGCAAGCGGATATTCGGTTAAGTTTGACGGATTTACCGTACTGTATGTTGAGGGAAGAGATGACGACGCGCAGGACGCAGCGGCACTTCCTTCAATGGACGAGGGTGATGTTCTGAAACTTAAGGAGTTAATGCCAAATCAGCATTTTACTCAGCCCCCTGCAAGATATACCGAGCCTACGCTTATCAAAGCGCTTGATGAAAACGGGATAGGAAGACCTTCAACTTATGCTCCGATAATTTCAAATATTTTACAGCGTAATTATATCGAAAGGGATAAAAAGTCATTAAAGCCGACTCAGCTCGGAACGGTTATTTCCGACCTTATAGTTGAGTACTTCAAGAAGATAGTTGACGTTAAATTTACGGCAGGACTTGAAAAAAAGCTTGATAAAATAGGTGCCGGAGAGCTTGATTGGATTTCCACGATTTCCGATTTCTATGAGGATTTCGACGCGCTTTATAAAAAAGCCGAAACATCATTAAACGGCAAAAGGGTAAAGGTTCCCGATGTCGAGACAGATGTTATCTGTGAAAAGTGCGGAAGAAAAATGGTTCTTAAAAACGGCAGATTCGGCAAGTTCTTAGCTTGCCCTGGATATCCGGAGTGCAAGAATACAAAGCCGGCTCCCGAAAACGAGGTAAATCAGCCCTGTCCGAAATGCGGCGCTCCGCTTATTAAAAGGGTTTCAAAAAAGGGTAAAAAGTTTTACGGTTGCTCTAATTATCCGAATTGTGATTTTGCTTCTCCCGGGGTTCCTACGGGTGAAATCTGCAAGGAATGCGGAAGCTATATTATAAACGGATTAAGGGGCAGAAAATACTGTATGAATTCCCAATGCCCGTCAAGAGCTAAGAAAACCGAGAAAAAGGCAGAAAATGAAAAAAATTAGTGTTATAGGCGCAGGCTTGGCAGGCTGTGAGGCGGCAAAGGCAATAGCAAGAAAAGGTATTAAAGTCGACCTTTATGAAATGAAGCCTTTAAAAAAATCGCCTGCGCACAAATCCGATTTGTTTGCAGAGCTTGTTTGCTCGAATTCGCTTAAATGCTCGAGGATTGACTCCGCGGCGGGACTTTTAAAAGAAGAGGCAAGAAGGCTTGATTCGGTTTGTATGAAAGCAGCAAAAGAGTCATCAGTTGCCGCAGGCGGTGCCTTGGCGGTTGACAGGGATATATTTTCAAGCTTTATAACAGAAAGTATTTTAAAAGACGAAAATATTACCGTTAAGCATGAAATTGCAGAAAAAATCCCTGAGGACGAGATAACGGTAATTGCAACAGGTCCTCTTACGGACGGAACACTTGCTGAAAATATAGAAACCCTTTGTCAGGAAAACTCTTTGAGTTTTTTTGACGCGGCGGCTCCGATAGTCACCGCAAGCAGTATTGATATGTCAAAAGCCTTTTTTGCGTCAAGGTATGACAGGGATGAAAGCGGACAGGGCGATTATATCAACTGCCCTATGAATAAGGAAGAATACGAAGGATTTTACACCGAGCTTATAAATGCAGAGTCCGCTCCGCTTAAGAATTTCGATAAACCGTTTAAGGTTTATGAGGGCTGTATGCCTGTTGAGGTATTGGCAAAGAGAGGACAGGATTCAATTCGTTTCGGACCGCTGAAGCCTGTCGGTCTTAAAGACCCGAGAACAGGGCACAGACCGTGGGCAGTAGTTCAGCTCAGAAAAGAAAATGCAAAGGGAAGCCTTTATAATCTTGTCGGATTTCAGACAAATCTTAAGTTTCCCGAGCAAAAAAGGGTTTTTTCTCTGATTCCCGGACTTGAAAATGCCGAATTTATGAGATACGGTGTAATGCACCGAAACACATTTCTTAATTCAACAAGGCTATTAAATAAAAATCTTTCTTTAAAATCAAAACCGAACATTTTTTTTGCCGGACAGTTAACAGGCGTTGAGGGCTATATGGAATCCGCCGCCTGCGGAATTATAGCAGGAATGAACGCTGCAAATTTCGCTTTGGGAGAAAAACCGATTATTCTTCCCGAATTTACAATGATAGGTGCGCTTCTTAATTACATAACCGATGAAACGGTTTCCGATTTTCAGCCCATGGGCGCAAATTTCGGAATTCTGCCCGAGCTTAAGCATCATATAAGAGATAAGCGCGAGAGATATTCCTGCCTTTCAAACCGCTCGCTTTCGTGGTTTGATGAAAATATTAAATAATGCCTACCTCAGGCAGAACGGAGAAAAATATGAGAATAGTTATTGACGCTTTCGGCGGAGACAAAGCCCCTGTTTCAAATGTTTTGGGCGCGGCTCTCGCCTACGGAAAATTCGGAGTTGACATAACGCTTACAGGCGATGAAAAAGCCATAAATAAAATAATATCAGATAATTCTCTCGATTTGGGTCCGAATTTTAAAATTGTTGATACAAAAGAAGTTTTCGATATGCATGAGGAACCCACTTCAATTTTAAAAGAGCATATAAATTCTTCGCTCGGAAAGGCTTTTACAGAGCTTGCCGAAGACAGAGCCGACGCATTGGTTTCCGCAGGTTCAACAGGAGCCATAGTTGTCGGCGGAACTCTTATTGTTAAAAGAATAAGGGGAATAAAAAGACCTGCTCTGGCAGGAATTATGCCGTCGCCTAACGGTAATTATATGCTTATGGATATGGGTGCCAATTCCGATTGCAGACCCGAAATGCTTAAGCAGTTTGCGGTTATGTCGGATATTTATCTTAAAAATGTTTCGGAAATAAATAATCCGAAAATCGGACTTTTGAATATCGGCACCGAGTCGACAAAAGGCGATGAGCTTCACAAAGAGGCTTTTGAGCTTTTAAAGGACAGCGGTCTTAATTTTATCGGTAACATTGAAGCAAGAGATATGCCAAAAGGCGGATTTGACGCTGTTATAACCGACGGATTTTCGGGAAATATAGCTTTAAAAGCCATGGAGGGAACTGCCCTTATGATGTTTTCGGAGCTTAAAAAGGCATTTTATTCCTCGTTTAAAAATAAGCTTGCCGCAGCCGTCCTTAAAAAAGATCTTTACAAAATAAAGAAAATGATGGACAGCTCCGAAGTCGGAGGCGCCCCGTTACTCGGAGTTAAAAAGCCTGTTATTAAAGCTCACGGAAGCAGTGACGAAAAGGCGATAATGAATGCCGTAAGACAGGCAATCGCATTTACCGAAAACGATATTATCGGTAAAATCAGCGATAATATTTAAGATAAAAGGTGATTTAATGCTTTCTCTTGAAAACAGGTTAAATTATAAATTCAATAATATAAAATTGCTTGAAAACGCTCTTACTCATTCCTCATACGCAAACGAGGCTAAAAACGGAATAACCTCGAATGAAAGGCTTGAATTTTTAGGCGATTCGGTGCTTTCGATAATAGTCTCCGATTATATTTTCAAAAAATTTCCTAATATGCCCGAGGGCGAACTGACGAGACTGAGAGCGTCTCTTGTATGCGAAAAGGCATTGTGCGAATTTTCAAGAGAGTTAAAAATCGGCGATTATTTAAAGCTCGGAAAGGGCGAAGAAAAAGGCGGAGGAAGAGACAGAGACTCAATCCTTGCCGACGCTTTTGAAGCGGTTTTGGCCGCAATATATCTTGACGGCGGAATGGAACCTGCAAAAAAACATGTTATGAATTTCGTTTTAAGAGAAATTAAGCACCATTCGTCCGAAGACAGCTTTAAGGATTATAAAACGGTTCTGCAGGAAATTATTCAGAGAAATCCCGAAGAGAATCTGACTTATATACTTACAGATGAATCGGGTCCGGATCATGATAAATCTTTTACGGTTGAGGTACATCTTAACTCGAATGTTATCGGAAAGGGAACAGGCAAAAGCAAGAAGCAGGCTGAGCAGATGGCGGCGAAGGAAGCTTTAAAGCTTATGGGAGAAGACTGATGTCCGCTCATTCAAATATTGCCGTGTTTGTTCCGCATTTGGGCTGTAAACACCTTTGTAGCTTTTGCAATCAAAATCTTATAACAGGCTGTCATGAGCAGGTTAAAGCAGAAGATGTTGACGAGGCGGTTAAAATTTCCCTGAAAAGCAAAAATTATGACCCTGAAAATTCTGAAATTGCTTTTTTCGGCGGCAGTTTTACGGCAATTGAAAAAAGCTATATGATAAAGCTTTTAAAAGCCGCTTATAAATATGTTCTGTCAAAAGAAACTGCAGGAATCAGAATTTCAACAAGGCCGGATGCGATAAACACGGAAATTCTCGATATTTTAAAATGCTACGGAGTGACTTCAATCGAGCTCGGAGCGCAAAGCATGAAGGATGAGGTGCTTTCGGCAAATAACCGGGGACATACCGCTCAGGATGTTTATAATGCAAGCGAACTTATAAAGAATTACGGGTTTTCATTAGGCTTACAGATGATGACAGGGCTTTATAAAAGTACTGAAAGCGACGAAATCTATACGGCTGAAAGGTTCGCGGAAATAAGACCTAAAACCGTGAGGATTTATCCGACAATCACCTTAAAAAATACCGAGCTTGAAAAAAAGTTTCATGAAAAAGAATATTTTCCGCCGACACTTGAAGACTCTGTTAAGCTTTGCGCAAGGCTCTTTACCTTTTTTACCGAACGCGGTATAAAGGTTATAAGGCTCGGTCTTCATTCAATAGAGCCGGACTCCTATGTTGCGGGACCGTGGCATCCTGCTTTCAGCGAGCTTTGCCAATCGGAAATTATGCTTAAAAAAATTAAGGAACAGCTTAATATAAAGGGAAAATATATAATTTATGTAAATAATTATTTTGTCTCAAAGACTATCGGACAGAAGAAATCAAATATAATCGAATTAAAAAATTCGGGTTATGACTGCCGTGTCAAAAGCGATCCGAATTTAAAAAACTATGAAATAAAAATCGAAAGGTGCGGGTGAAAAGCGTGCTTTTAAGTTCAATTCAAATAGTCGGTTTTAAATCCTTTGCTGATAAAACCGTTTTAAAATTCGGAAAAGGAATAACCGCTGTTGTCGGGCCTAACGGAAGCGGCAAGAGCAATATTTCCGACGCCGTAAGATGGGTTTTGGGAGAACAGTCGACAAAAAGTCTGCGCGGACAGTCAATGGAAGATGTAATTTTCGGCGGTACGGATAAAAGAAGACCGCACGGCTATTGCGAGGTAACTCTTAATATTGACAATTCCGACAGAACTCTGAACTTTGATAACGATTCGATTTCGGTCACAAGAAGATATTACCGCTCACATGAAAGCGAATATCTTATAAATAATGTTTCGGTAAGGCTTAAGGATGTTCATGAGCTTTTTATGGATACCGGACTCGGACGCGACGGCTATTCAATGATAGGACAGGGAAAAATTGACACCATTATAAGCTCCCGTTCGGATGAAAGACGCGATATTTTCGAAGAGGCTTCGGGAATATCGAAATACAGATACAGAAAAACCGAGGCTGAAAGAAAGCTTACTGCCGCCGAGGATAACCTGCTTCGCCTTAAGGACATTATGGATGAGCTTGAATCGCGCGTGGGACCTTTAAAGGAGCAGAGCGAAAAAGCCGAAAAATTCCTTGATTTTGCCGAGAGAAGAAAAAAGCTTGAAATCGGGCTCTGGCTTTATACGCTTAACAATTCAAAGGATATGTTAAGGTCGCAGGAAAGCAAAATTGCCGCCGCAGAGCTTAAATACAAGGAGATTGAAAACGCTCTTTCAGATTTTGATAAAATGGCTGAGGAAAACAGCGAAAGATTCAGTCAACTGACATCAAGGATTGAAACCGAAAGAAATAATATCGCTTCATATAATGAAGAATCCGCAAAGCTTGAGGGTTCGATTTCTGTTCTTAAAAATGATATTTTACATAACAAAGAAACAATTTTAAGACTTGAAAACGAAAAAAACGAGCTTAACAATACGGATAATGCCGTAAAAGAAGAAATTGAGTTAAAAAAGCGACTTGCCGCAGAAAAAAATGAAAAGGTAAATTCTTATAATGAAGAGCTTTCAAGGCTGGAAGAAGAACTTTCGGGTCTTTTGTCAGACAGTGAAAATCTTTCAAGACAAATTGAAGAGCTTGTTTTAAAGCTTAACGGTTTATCTAATGAAGAATCCGACTCAAAGGTTGCTATGATAACCTCTAAAACCGCCGCTGAAGAAATAACCGAAAGGAGAAAATCGCTTGACGGTTTGATTTCACAGTCAAAATCCGAGCTTGAAGAGGTTAAGGCGGAAGTCGGTGAAACCGAAGAGCTTTTAAAGAAAACAGAGGAAAATATTTCTTCATACACCAACACCCTAAGCGGTTATGAATTAAGACTTAAAAACCGCACCGAAACCGTTGAAGACCTGACTGCAAAATACAATGAAACAGTATTGGATATTGACGCAAAAAAACGCAGAATTCAGATTCTTGAAGAGCTTGAAAGAAATATGGAGGGCTTTTCGCATGCTGTAAAAAGCGTTATGAATTTATCAAAAAGCGGAGTTTTGCGCGGAATCCGCGGTCCCGTATCAAAGATAATAACTGTAGATAAAAAGTATTCGGTCGCTATTGAAACCGCGCTCGGCAATACTTTGCAGAACATTATCGTAGATACCGATTCTGACGCTAAAAGAGCAATAAATTCTCTTAAAACAAGCAATTCCGGAAGAGCGACATTTATGCCGCTGACTTCTATGCGCCCGAGGGAGCTTAAGGAGTCGGGCTTTGATTCGGTTTATGGTTTTGTCGGTATCGCAAGCGATCTTGTTAATGCCGATAAGGAATATATGCCGATAATTAAATATCTTCTCGGAGCAACTGTTATTACCGAGGATATTGACAGCGCGGCTTCTCTTGCCAAGAAATACGGTTACAGAGTAAAGGTGGTTTCGCTTGACGGACAGGTTATAAATGCGGGCGGCTCGCTTACCGGCGGCTCGCTGGTTAAGCAGGCGGGACTTTTAAGCAGAGCGGCTGATATCGAAAGAATAAAAGAACAGGTTAAAAAGCTTGAAGAAAAGGAAAGCGCTTTAAAATCCGATTTAGAGTCGGCAAAACAGGATATGAATGCGGTTAATGCCGATATTGTCGCTGTTAAAGCTGATTTGACCAATTCAAACGAGGATAAAATCAGAACAGTTTCCGAGCTTAAAAGGCTTGAAGGAATTCTTGAAGGATTGAAAGAAAACCTTGAAAGCTTAGAAAAAGAAAAGACCTCAGGAGAAGAAAAAGAAAAGGCTTTACTTGATAAATATAATAAAGCTAAAATAAAAATTGAAGAAATAACGTCATCAAAGCTTGAAATTCAGTCAAAGATTGACGATATGACAGGCGGAAGAAGTACATTGACAGAAAACAGGGAAGAGCTTTCGGAAAAAATAACATCTGTTAAGCTTAAAGCTGTTTCAGACGAAAAGGATGCAAAGCTTCTTTTAAATCAGGCTGAGGATTTGGAAAATTCGATCGAGGACAGGGCTTTAAGAACGGAAGATATCAACTCTCAGATTGCCGCTGTCGATTTTAAAATAAAAGGTCTTAATGAGGAAATTGTTTCTGCAAATGACAAAACAGATGACCTTTCCTTTAAGGTTAAAGAGGCAAACACCTTGATTGAAAAGCTTATGCAGGAAAGAAACGAGACTGAGAAAACGGGCGTAGAGCTTAGAAACAATGAACGAGAGCGCACGGGCGAGCGCGAAAAGATAAGCGGTGAGCTTGCAAGGCTTACAGAGCGCAAAGATGTTATGATGCGAGAGTATGACGATGTCATAAGACAGCTCTATGACGAATACCAGCTGACTAAGAGCGAGGCTGAAAGTATCGGAATTTCCGTTGAAAAACCGAGCGAGGTCAAAAAAGAGCTTAACGAAGTCAAGTCGAAAATCAGGTCTTTAGGCAATGTAAATGTTTCGGCCATTGAGGAATATAAAGAGGTCAAGGAACGCTATGATTTTATGAAGGCTCAGATTGACGATGTTGAGAAATCGCGCACAGAGCTTCATAAGCTTATAAATCAGCTGACTTCTCAAATGCAGGAGCTTTTTGTTGCAGGATTCGGTAAGATAAACGAAAACTTTACAAAAACCTTTAAGGAGCTTTTCGGCGGCGGAGAGGCAAGCTTAAGGCTCACAGACCCGGAAAACATACTTGAAAGCGGAATTGATATCGAGGCAAGGCTGCCGGGTAAAAATGTTCCCAGCCTTGACGGACTTTCGGGCGGAGAAAAAGCACTGGTTGCGCTTTCGATTTATTTTGCTATAATGGAAGTAAATGCTCCGCCTTTCTGCTTCTTAGACGAGGTTGATACCGCGCTTGACGATATAAACGTTGACAGATTTGCGGACTATATGAAAAGGTCGGGTTTTCCGACACAGTTTATCTGCGTTACCCACCGAAGAGGAACTATGGAAGCTGCGGATATGCTTTACGGTGTAACCATGCAGGAAAAGGGTGTAACAAAGCTTTTGGAGCTTAATGTTGCCGAGCTTGAAAAGAAGCTTCTGTTAAATTCACAGACAGCTTAAAACAATTTTTTTCGAGGTAAAACAATGGGATTTTTCAGCAAAATAAAGGAAGGTCTTTTAAAGACCAAAAATTCTATAAGCGGCGGAATTCAAAGCGTTATAAACAGCTTTACAAAAATTGATGAGGATTTGTTTGAAGAGTTAGAAGAAATTCTTATATCTTCGGATATAGGTTTTGCGGCGTCCGAAGAAATCTGCGACAGACTCAGAAAAAAGGTTAAAGAAACAGGAATTACAGATCCCGAAATGATAAAAGGTCTTTTACACGATATAATTGTTGAAATGTTAGGAAATGATGAAGGCCTTAAAATATCCACAAAACCATCTGTAATTCTTGTTATAGGGGTAAACGGAGTCGGTAAAACAACTTCAATAGGTAAGCTTGCCGCATTTTTAAAGGCTCAGGGCAAAAAGGTGACCTTGGGCGCTGCCGATACATTCCGCGCCGCCGCTATCGACCAGCTCGGAATCTGGGCTGAAAGAGCGGGTGTAAGTATGGTTAAGAGTGTTGAGGGAACAGATCCTGCATCGGTAGTTTTCGATACGATAAATTCCGCAAAATCAAAAGGCAGCGATGTTATTATCTGCGATACCGCCGGCAGACTTCATAACAAGAAAAATCTTATGGACGAGCTTGCCAAGATAAACAGAGTTATAAAAAGAGAACTTCCCGACGCCGATTTTGAAACTCTGCTTGTATTAGACGCGGCAACAGGACAGAATGCGGTAAATCAGGCAAAAGAATTCAAAGAGGTTACCGATATCACGGGAATAGTTCTTACTAAGCTTGACGGAACCGCAAAGGGTGGAATTATAATACCAATTAAGGCAGAACTCGGAATTCCGGTTAAATTTGTCGGCGTAGGTGAAGGAACAGATGATTTGCAGCCTTTTAATTCAAAAGAATTTACTGACGGAATAATATCTCTTGGAGAAGACGAATGAAAATTTTTATTGCAACTAAAAACGAAAAAAAGTTAAAGGAAATCAAAAGAATTTTAGAGCCATTGGGTTTCGAAACAATTTCGGAAAAGGATTTAAGACAGCCTCTTGAAGAGGTTGAGGAAACAGGAAAAACCTTTGAAGAAAATGCTTTGCTCAAAGCCGAGGCAGGTCTTAAGACAACGGGGCTTACTACCGTTGCGGACGATTCCGGCCTTTGCGTTGATTATCTCGGCGGAAAGCCGGGAATTTATTCTGCAAGATATTCGGGTTCTCACGGAAATGATAAGGCTAACAACGAAAAGCTTTTAAATGAGCTTAAAAATGTAAAAAAAGAGGACAGGACCGCGCATTTTTCCTGTGCCGTAGTATGCCTTTTTCCTGACGGAAGAAAAATTTCCGTTACGGGTAAATGCGAAGGTTACATTGATTTTGCTCCTCACGGAAACCATGGGTTTGGTTATGATCCTATTTTTATAAGTGAAAAAGGGTGCTTTGCGGAGCTTTCCGACGAGCAGAAGGATTCTATCAGCCATCGAGGAAGAGCTTTGAAAAAATTTGAAGAAAAAATAAAAGAAATGATAAACGGAGAAAAGATATAAATGTTAAACAGCAGACAGAGGGCACAGTTAAGGTCAATTGCAAATTCCTATGATACTATTTTTCAGATAGGAAAGGGCGGAATAAACGACGCACTTATAAAACAAATTGATGAGGCACTTGAAAAAAGAGAGCTAATTAAAATAAGGACGCTTGAAACCTCTCCGGAAACATCGCGTTCAGCCGCCGACAGCGTTTCAGAGGCGGTAGGAGCAGATGTTGTTCAGGTTATCGGTTCAAGATTTGTTCTTTACAGAGAAAGTAAGGATAATAAACAGATAAGGTTAAGAAAATGAGCATAAAAGCCGCAATTTTCGGTGGAACCTTCAATCCTTTTCATATTGGTCATTATGAAATGCTGAAGGCTCTTTGCAACGATCCTCTCTTTGATATTGTCTATGTTATGCCCGATAAAATACCTCCTCATAAAACCTGTGACTTTTTAGCAAGCGACGAAGACAGAATAAATATGTGCAGGATTGCCTGCGAAGATTTTAAAAAGGCGCATTTGCTTCTTACCGAATTTGAAAGGGAAGAAAAAAGCTATACAGCGGACACGGTTGAAATTTTAAAATCAAGATTTCCCGATACTGATTTATTCATCACTGTCGGATCCGACATGCTTGAAACTCTTGATACTTGGCATGATTATAAAAAGCTTTTTCTGAACGCCTCATTTGTTGCTTTCAGGCGTGGAAACGACTATGAAAATTTTAATAAAAATGTCTTGAAAATGAGAGAAAAAGGTGCGATAATTAAGGTTATGGATAATGAAATCACGGAAATTTCATCCACTTGTCTAAGAGACTGTCTTTTGCCTGAATTTATTCCCGAAAAGATTTATAAATATATCAGAAAGAAAGGAATTTATAATGAAGTTTGATAATGAATTCCCTGAGTACAAAGCGCTTTTAAAGCAAAGGCTTACAGATAAAAGATATTATCATTCATTATGCGTTGCCGACGAGGCTATGAGGCTTGCAATAAAATACGGGGCAGACCCCGAAACCGCTTATCTTGCAGGACTTCTTCATGATATTACAAAGAATGCTTCAAAAGAAGAGCATTTTGAGATTTTTGAGCAGTATAAAATTCCGCTGAGCGAAATTGAAAAAAATGCGGAAAAGCTTTGGCATGCTATCTCGGGAGCGGCTTATGTGAAATATAAGCTTGAAATCTCAAACAGGGAAATTACAGACGCAATAAGATATCATACAACTGCGAAAGCAAAAATGTCGCTTCAGGCAAAAATTCTTTATCTTGCCGATTTTACTTCCGCTGACCGCGATTATAATGATGTTGATATATTGAGAAAGCTTGTTGATATTTCTCTTGATGATGCGTTCGAATATGCTTTGGCTTATTCTGTTTGCGACCTTGTTAATCTTAGAAAAGCGGTTCACCCCGATACTGTTGAAGCTTATAACGAGACTGTTATGAAAGGAAAATGATTATGGAGTCAAAAAATATTGCCGTTTTGGCGGCTAATGCTTTAAATTCCAAAAAAGCCGTACAGCTTAAGGTGTTAAAGGTTGAGGAGCTTACGGTGCTTGCGGAATATTTCGTAATCGCTACCGCTACTTCATCAACGCATGTAAGGGCGCTTGCGGACGAAGTTGAAGAGGTTTTGGAAAAAAACGGAGTAAGACCTCATCATATTGAAGGAAAAACCACCGGTTGGATAGTACTTGATTATTCAGGTGTTATCGTGCATATTTTCACTCCGGACCAAAGAGAGTTTTATTCGCTTGACAGAATTTGGAGCGACGCGGAAGAAATAAACCTTGATAAAATTTTAACCGAAGCTACAGGCGATTGAGTGAAAGGAAAGACACCGAAATGAAATACGATTATTCAAAAATTGAAAAAAAGTGGCAGGATATTTGGGACGAAAAGCAGACATTTGCCGCAAAGGACGATTATACTTTACCTAAGTTTTACGGACTCGTTGAATTTCCTTATCCGTCGGGGCAGGGACTTCATGTCGGTCATCCGCGCTCATATACTGCGCTTGATATAGTTTCCCGAAAAAAAAGACTTGAAGGATATAATGTGCTTTATCCTATGGGCTGGGACGCTTTCGGACTTCCGACTGAAAACTTTGCCATAAAGAATCATATTCATCCTTCTGTTGTAACTGAAAAAAATATTGCAAACTTTAAGCGGCAGCTTAAATCCTTGGGTTTTTCCTTTGATTGGAGCAGAGAAATTAACACTACCGATCCCGAGTATTATAAATGGACTCAGTGGATTTTTTTACAGCTTTATAAAAAAGGTCTTGCTTATAAAAAGAAAATGTCCGTTAACTGGTGTACCTCATGTAAATGCGTGCTTGCTAACGAAGAGGTGGTTAACGGTGTTTGTGAGCGCTGCGGAAGCGAAGTTATTCATAAAGAGAAAAGCCAGTGGATGCTTAAAATCACCGATTATGCCGAAAAGCTTTTAGACGGACTTGACGATGTTGATTTTATCGAAAGAGTTAAGACTCAGCAGAGAAACTGGATAGGTAAATCTTACGGAACTCAGGTAACATTTAATACCACAAACAAAGACAGCTTTGATGTTTTCACAACCCGTGCCGACACCTTATTCGGCGTTACCTATATGGTTATGTCGCCCGAGCATCCGCTTATCGAAAAGTGGAGCTGTCAGATTGAAAATCTTAAAGAGGTTGAAGCCTACAAAGCGGAGGCGGCTAAGAAATCCGACTTTGAGCGAACGGAGCTTGCTAAGGACAAAAGCGGGGTAATGATCAAAGGGATTAAAGCTATAAATCCTGTTAATAATAAAGAAATTCCGATTTTTGTTTCGGATTATGTTCTTATTTCTTACGGAACAGGCGCTATTATGGCAGTTCCCGGACACGACGAGCGAGATTTTGAATTTGCCAAAAAGTTCGGGCTTCCGATTATTGAGGTTGTTTCCGGCGGAAAGGATATTTCCGAAGAGCCGTATACCGACTGCGCAAATGGAACTATGGTTAATTCCGATTTTCTTAACGGACTCTCGGTCGACGAGGCAAAGACAAAAATCCAGCAGTGGCTTTCAGAGCGCAAGATAGGTGTGAAGAAAACAAATTATAAGCTTCGCGACTGGGTTTTTTCCCGTCAGAGATATTGGGGCGAGCCTATTCCTATGGTTTACTGCGAGAAATGCGGTTATGTCCCGATTGATGAAAGCGAGCTTCCTTTGACTCTTCCTAATGTCGAGTCCTTTGAGCCTACGGATAACGGTGAATCACCGCTCAGCGCTATAACCGACTGGGTCAACACTACCTGTCCTCACTGCGGAGGAAAAGCAAAAAGAGAAACCGATACGATGCCTCAGTGGGCAGGCTCATCATGGTACTTTTTAAGATACTGCGACCCTCATAACGATAAGGAGCTTGCTTCTAAAGAGGCTCTTGAATATTGGATGCCTGTTGATTGGTACAACGGAGGAATGGAGCATACAACACTTCACCTGCTTTACAGCAGATTTTGGCATAGGTTCCTTTATGATATAGGGGTTGTTCCGAATCCCGAGCCTTATAAAAAGCGTACAAGCCATGGTATGATTTTGGGTGAAAACGGGGAAAAGATGTCTAAATCAAGAGGCAATGTTATAAATCCCGATGATATTGTAAGAGATTACGGCGCGGATACCATGCGAGTATATGAAATGTTTATCGGTGATTTTGAAAAGGCGGCGCCTTGGAGTCAGGCTTCTATCAAGGGCAGTAAAAGATTTCTTGATAAGGTTTTTGCCATGTCTGATATGCTTTGCGACGGAGACAAATACTCCGAAAAGCTTGAAGTCAGCTTTAATAAGACCGTTAAAAAGGTTACGGAGGATATTGAAAACCTTAAAATGAATACTGCCATTGCCGCTCTTATGTCATTGCTTAACGAAATTTATGAGGTTAAGTCAATCAATAAAGCGGAAATGAAAACATTTATTACCCTCCTTAATCCTTTTGCGCCTCATATCACCGAAGAAATGTGGGAAATCTGCGGATTTGATGGAATGCTCAATCAGACAAAATGGCCTGTGTTCGACGAAGCAAAATGCGTTGACTCAAATGTTGAAATTGCAGTTCAGGTAAACGGAAAGATCAAAGCGAGAATTCAGGTTCCTGCCGAGGTTTCTTCTGAGGACGCAATCAGTCAGGCAAAATGTGTTGCGGCAGTTTCAAAGGAAATAGCTTCAAAAACTATCGTCAAAGAGCTTTATGTCAAAAAGCGCCTTGTAAATATTGTAGTAAAATGATTTATTAAAAAACTCTCGGGTAACTTCAGAAGTCTCCCGAGAGTTTTTAATTTTACAGCTTATCTGCTATATCGTAAATCAGTTTTTCGGTTTTTTCCCATCCGAGACACGGGTCTGTGATTGACTGACCGTAAACACCGCCGTTAACCTTTTGACAGCCGTCTTCAATATAGCTTTCAATCATAAGTCCTTTGCAGATTTTCCTGATATCGCGGTTTTCTTTCATTGAATGAAGAACATCCATTGAAATTCTTATCTGCTCGTTATAACGTTTTCCGGAATTCGCATGATTTGTATCAATGATAACTGCCGGATTATTAAGACCTCTCTCACCGTAAAGCTCGCAGAGTCTGAGCAGATCCTCATAGTGGTAATTGGAAACATTTTTCCCGTCTGTAGTCTGATAACCTCTTAAAATCGCATGAGCGAGGGGATTGCCGGTGCTTTCTACCTCCCAGCCTCTGTATATAAAAGTATGAGGATGCTGAGCAGCAGTAATTGAATTCATCATAACGCTTAAATCGCCGCCGGTCGGATTTTTAAGTCCTGCAGGAATGTCAAGTCCGCTTGCGGTAAGTCTGTGCTGCTGATTTTCAACGGAACGCGCTCCCACGGCAATATAAGAAAGCAAGTCCGAAAGATATCTGTGATTGTCGGGGTAAAGCATTTCGTCGGCGCTTGAAAGACCGTAGTCCTTTAATGCCTGCATGTGGAGTTTCCTTATAGCAATTATACCCTTGAGCATATCGGGCTTTTCGTTAGGGTCAGGCTGATGGAGCATACCCTTGTATCCGTCACCCGTTGTGCGGGGCTTATTGGTATAAATACGCGGAATTATTATAATTTTATCTTCAACCTTTTCTGATACCCTTTTAAGCCTTTCTATATAATCAAGTACCGAGACATCATTATCGGCGGAGCAGGGGCCGATAACAAGAATAAATTTATCACTTTCACCCGTAAAAACTTTTTTTATTTCTTCGTCCCTTATTTCTTTGCATTTTTTCATTTCTTCTGTAAGCGGAAACTGAGCTTTTACCTCCTTAGGTATAGGCAGTTTTCTGTAAAAAATCATATTCATAGTAAAATTTCCTTCTTTTTTTATTTTTGGGTTTTATCAAATTTTTCCCGTCTAAGGGTTGATTTTTTCATCATTTTCCGCATTGTTTCGCGGTCATTGCTCTCAAGAGCCTTTTTAAATATTTCAAACTGTTTTGAAAAATCGTTCATTTTGTGAAGCAACGCTTCCTTGTTGCATAAGAAAAGCTCGCTCCACATTTCATCGTTTATTTTTGCAATTCGGGTAAGGTCTCTGAAAGAGTCGCCGGTATAAGCCTCAAATCCGTCCGTTTCACCGGTACACATAAGTGAAACCGCAATGCAGTGCGTAAGCTGGGATAAAAACGCTATCATTTCGTCATGCTCTTTTGCGTTAAGAATACTGATATTGTGAAAGCCAAGCTCAAAGCCTAATTTTTTGCATATTTCCTTTGCGTGTTCGGAATTTTTTTCTGAAGGAACAATTATGTAGTTGGCATTTTTGAATACGCTGTCATCGCTGTATCTGACGCCGCTTTTTTCTCTTCCCGCCATAGGGTGTGCCGCTATAAATTCGACGTTTTCCGGCATCAGCGCCTGAACCTTATTTATAATGAAGTCCTTAACACCTGTAACATCGGTTATAATTGTTCCGCTTTTAAAGAAATTTCGGTTTTCTTCGACCCATTTAATCAAGGTGTGCGGATAAAGTGCCAGAATGATTAAATCCGCGGCCTTTATAAATTTCTCAAGCTTGTCGGTAGTTCCGTCGGCAATAAAGCCCTCTGAAATTGCAAAATCAATATCGCTTTGTTCTTTAGATATCGCATTTATTTTATATCCTTTTTTCGTAAGCGCTTTTGCATAGCTTCCGCCGATAAGTCCGAGTCCGACAATGAGTATGTTTGTATCTCTGTTTAGTTCTGTCATTTGTCATCCTCTTTTTTGAATTTTATTCCGCATTCTTTGAATTTATCCCAAAATTCCGGAAAGCTTTTATTGACCGCCTGCGCGTCGGAAATTTTTCCTCCGGTAAGAGTAAGCAGAACGGCAAGCGACATAACTATTCTGTGATCGTTATGACCGTAAAGCGCTTCTGCGGGTTCTTTAAGAACGGAATTCGGAATAATTATCTCATTTTCATTAACCGTTATTTTAACACCGAGCTTTTTAAGCTCTTCTTTCATAGCCTGCGCACGGTCGCTTTCTTTGAATTTAAGCCGTTTTGTGTCGGTTAAGGTTGCTCCGTTCAGTGCGGCGGCGACCGCCGTCAGAACAGGTGCGAGATCAGGACAGTTTTTAACGCTTAGAATAGGGGATCCGTTTTTCAGCTTTTCAAAATATTCTTTCCAGACACTGTCGCCCTGCAGACTGTTTTCTTCAATATCCGATAGCCTAACATCGCCGCCTAAAAAATTAAACGCTCCGAAAAACGCGGCGGAAGAATGGTCTGAAGGTACAGAAAGACTTTTATTGGAAATATATTTTTGATTTCCTTTTATGTGAATTCCTTTATCGGAAATTTCTGATTTTATTCCGAATTTTTTTAAAACATCGGCAGTTATTCTTATATACGACATACTCTCAACTTCCGATGTGAAAATTATTTCGCTGTCATATTCAAGAAGCGGGAGTGCAAACATAAGACCTGTTATAAACTGACTGCTGATATTTCCGCTTATGTAATATTTTTGCGGCTTTAATCTGCCTTTAACGGTTAATAGATTTTCATTTTTTATCCATTTAAATCCGCTTTCTTTACAAATGCTTTCATAAATATCAAGCGGTCTTTCAAAAAGTCTTTTTTCACCCGTAAAAGTTATTTCACGGTTTAAAAGAAGTGCAATGGGGATTAAAAATCTCAGCGTACTTCCGCTTTCTCTGCAATTAAGAACAATCTTTGAGTTCTCTGTGCATTTCGGAAAATATACATCTGCCGCATTTTCAGTAAATGAAATTTCAGCACCCAAAGCCTCAAGACAGCTTATAGTTGCTTTTATGTCGTCGCTTAGGGAAATATTTGATACCTTGATTTTTTCATGGGTCAAAGCCGCCGCAATCAGCATTCGGTGAGCATAGCTTTTTGAAGGCGGAATTTTAATAATTCCTTTTGCCGTTGATTTTTCTATTGTTACAGTCATTTTATTTGCTAAGCCCGTCCTTAATAAGAATGTCCACAGCGGTTAAATATCCGTCTGTGCCCTGACCTATCACACTGTCAATGCAGGCGGCTCTTATATAGCTTTTAAGCCGAAAAGGCTCTCTTTCGTTGACCTTTGAAATGTGAACCTCTACTGCCGGAATATTTACTGCCTTTAAAGCGTCCAGAAGCGCAATGCTTGTATGTGTGTAGGCTCCCGGATTTATTATTATTCCGTCAAACCTGTTATAAGCGTATTGGATTTTGTCTACTAAATCGCCCTCGTGATTTGACTGATAAAATTCTGTTTCAACATTTTTTCCTTCGGCATATTTCTTTATTTTTTGAATTAACGAGGAATAGGTCTCTTTTCCGTAGATATCAGGCTCTCTTATACCCAGCATATTAAGATTAGGACCGTTTATCACAAGAATTTTCATTTTAAATTACTCCTTTACGGAATTCAAAAGAATTTTAAGATTGCTGTTAAGGTCGTCCGAAAGCTTTAAATGCTTATCGGCGCTTTTAATATAAAGCGGCAGTCGCTCATTGTACTTTTTTTGAAGAGCTTCAAAATCGGGGGTAAGAGGTCTGCCGTTACCGGTTTGCAGAAATTTAAGCTCTTTATCAATAAAAAAGATTTTTCCGTTTCTTTTAAGCAATAAAATATTTATACTTTGTGTTACAACACCGCCGCCGGTTGCGATAACTAAAGACTGCCTGTCGCAAACGGGTTTTATAATTTCGGTTTCTTTTTTTCTGAATTCCTCTTCGCCGTATTTTTCGAAAAATTCGGGAATTGAGATTTTAAAGGTTTTTTCAAAAAGCCCGTCGGTGTCAATAAATTCGCGGTTCAATTTTTCGGCAATTCTTTTGCCTAAAGTCGTTTTTCCGCTCCCGGGCATTCCGGTTAAAACTATATTTTGTTTACCCGCCAATATTTCTTTATAAACAGTATCTGTTTTTGAAATAACATTTTCATCGCCTGTAAATAGCCTTGAGGCAAAAGCCGCCTGTGCGACAAGCATATATAGTCCGCCTGCGGCTTTAATGCCCGAATTTAAGGCGGAAAGAATAAGGTTTGTTTTAAGAGGATTATAAATCGCGTCTATAACGCCGCAAAGGTTTTTAAATTCAGAAATATTTATAACACAGCCGTCAGTATTCGGGAACATTCCTACGGGCGTTGTATTGATTATAATATCTATGCTGTCGGAAATATCGCAAAGGTTACTGTAGGTTATGAACCCGTCGCTTTTTTTTCTTGAAACATTAAAAATTTTCTTGGCTTCAAGGTCTTGAGAAACGGCATAGGCGGTTTTCGAGGTGCCGCCGGTGCCTAATATTGCAACTGTTTTATTCTTTAAAGAAATTCCGTTTCTTTTTATAAGCGCTTTCATTCCGTAAAAATCGGTGTTGTAACCGTAAAGCTTACCGTCTTTATTTATAACGGTATTAACGGCTCCGATTTTTTTAGCAAGCGGATCAATCCCGTAAAGATAGGGGATAACAGCCTGCTTATAGGGAATCGTAACATTTATGGCTTTAAAGTCTCTTTTTTTAAAAAATAAATCGAATTCCGATTTGTCAAGCTCTTTTAATTCGTAATTATAATCTGCGAGCATTGAATGAATTGCCGCTGAAAAGCTATGGGGAAGCTTTTCGCCTATCAGTCCGTATTCCATTTATTTTTCTCCTGTAAAACTAAGCCAGTCTGTTCCGAAACGGGTTACGCATAAATCTGCAATAGTTATGGCAGTCATAGCGTCTATAACAGCCGCGGCGCGGTGGACGATACAAGGGTCATGTCTGCCCTTTATTTCTATTTCGGTATCCTCGTTTTTCTCAAAATCAACGGTTTTTTGCTTTTTCGCTATTGACGGTGTCGGCTTTACCGCACAGCGGAAGAGCAGGGGACTTCCGTCCGTAATTCCGCCGATAATTCCGCCGTTATGATTAGTTTCGCTTATTATTTTTCCGCCAAAGATTTTATATCCGTCATTTGCTTCGCTGCCTTTTTTATCGGAAATTGCAAATCCGTCACCGAATTCAACTCCTTTAACTGCAGGAACGGAAAACATAGCAGAGGAAATCATGCTTTCGGCACTGTCAAACCACGGTTCTCCGATTCCCCGCGGAACATTTAAAACAACGGTTTCTGTTATTCCGCCGACAGAATCACATTCTTTTTTTGCAGAAAGGATTTTTTCCTGCATAGCTTTTGTAACATGACCGTCTAAAACAGGGAAACTTTCAAAAGCAATATTCGCGATGTCTGTCTTAAGATTTTTAATATCAAAGTCTCTGTCAGAAATTCCTGCGCATTTTTTAACATGAGTTCCTATATAAATTCCTTTGCTTTCAAGCGCACTTTGAATAATTGCTCCCGCTGCGACAACAGCCGCGGTTATTCTTCCGCTCTGGTGTCCGCCGCCGCTCCTGTCCTCAAAGCCGTGATATTTTAAAAATGCCGTATAGTCGGCATGCCCCGGACGCGCTAAAGAGTTTAAAGAATTATAATCGGCGGAATGCTGTGAGGAATTTCTAATCATTATGCAAATCGGAGTTCCGCAGGAATATCCGTTTTTAACTCCGCTTAGTATTTCAAAATTATCCGCTTCCTGTCTTGCTGTCGAAATTTGTCCGGACGGTCTTCTTTTAGACAGCTTTTTAGAAATGTAATCCAAGTCAATTTTTAATCCGGAAGCAAGACCGTCTATAACAGCACCTATGGCAGGACCGTGGCTTTCTCCGAAAATTGTAATTTTTAAATTATTTCCGAAACTGTTCTTCATTTAAGCCTGTACACCTCTTCACAATTTCTGATAATTTCATCAGCAGTCATTTTCTTTATGACAAAACTGCCGATTTTGTCTGTATAAACGGCATTGACGGTGTTTCCGTCACATTTTTTATCGTGCAGCAGAAGCTCTTTTATTTCTTTCTTGCTTCCGCTGTAACCGGTAGGTAAATTATACTTTTCAAGAAGCTTTTTAAGCCTGCTTTTAACCTCGCCCGAACAAAAGCTCATCATACCTATACTTACGCATTCCCCATGCAAAAGGGGTTTATCCGTTTTTGCGCTTGCGCTTTCTATTGCATGACCTACTGTATGCCCGAAATTGAGCGACATTCTCAGTCCGCTTTCTTTTTCGTCCTTTTCGACCACGGATTTTTTAACTTTTAAGGCTCTGATTATGATTTCCGATATATCGGTTAATTTACCGCTTTCAAGCTCTGCAAAGGTTAAAGCGTCAAAGGTCGTAAACATTTTGATTGCCTCAGCCATTCCGCAGGCAAACTGCCTCTTTGAAAGGGTTTGAAGAACCTCAGGGTCTATAAGAACACCTTTCGGCGGATAAAACGCTCCGACGATATTTTTGCAGCCCTCAAAATCAATTGCGGTTTTTCCGCCTATTGAAGAATCAACCTGAGAAAGAAGTGTCGTAGGAAAATTGTAGAAATCAATTCCGCGCATATATGTCGCCGCTGCGAAGCCTGCAAGATCACCGATAACGCCTCCGCCGACCGCAGCGACACAGTCCTTTCGGTCAAAATTATTCTCAGTCAGCACCTTTAAAATCTCGCTGTATTTGCAAATACATTTATTCTGTTCTCCGCTTTCGGTCCTGAAAATAACGGGAGACTCGCAAAGGCTTGCCACGGTATCCGAATATTCTTTTGGAACTCCGCAGTCTGTAACAATCAAAACCTTCCTTTTGAGGTTGAAAAAACTTCCTGCTTTTTTTAATGCACCGTTTTCAATGAGAATATTATAAGAGCCGTTTTGAGTTTTAACATTTAATTCAGCCATTTTTATCACACTATCTTTGCTTTGAAAGTATTTTTTCTTTTGAAAAGCTGCCGCTTATTTTTACATTGTCACAGATATCCTTAAGCCGCGCTATCATTTCTTTTCCGTTTTGTTCGCCTAAATTTCCGTCGCCCTCGGCATAGAAATAATATGTCCAGTTTTCGTCTCCGGTAGGATGGCTTTTAAGGCATCTTAAATTTATTCCGTACTTTCCGATTATTGAAATCGCTTTGCTTAAAGCCCCCGGTTCGTTTTTAGCGGTGAAAAACATAATGAAATGCTTGTCGTTTTGAGAAATTTTGCATTTTTCTCGGGAAAAGACGGCAAAACGGGTGGTATTAGCTCCGTTTTCATTTATTTCACCCTCTAAAACGCTCAATCCGTAAATTTCGGCAGCTTCTCTTGCGCCTATTACGGCAATATCAGTTCTTTCGCTCTCGGCAACGGTTTTTGCGGCAACCGCCGTATTAACGCTTTCGGTTATTTTCCAGCCTTGCTTTTTCAAATAGGGCACGCATTGCGACAGTGCTTGCGGGTGTGAAATGACTTCTCTGATATCTGAAATTAAAACGCCCTTTTTTGCAATCAGACACTGTGAAAGAGGCATATCATAAATTCCGCTGACAGAAAGATCGCCTTTATAGGCAAGGTCCATTACTCTGTCAACATCACCTGCATAGCTGTTTTCAATCGGCAGTACCGCGCAATCGGCGCTTCCGTTTTCCACAGCTCTGTAGGCATGGCCGAAACCCGAACAGGGAAGAGCGGTGATATTATTTCCGAATATCTTTAAAGCGGCGATATGGGCAAACGCTCCCTCGACTCCGCTGAATGCAACCGTCATTCCGCTAATAAGCTTTTGTTGATATTTCTTAGAAACATTCATTAAATCGGTTAAGAATTCTTTATAATAAGGCTTTATATCATCGGAAACAAAAGCAGAATTCCTGTTTATAAGAAAGCTTTCTCTTTCGCTGTCATATATTGGAAAGCCGTTTTCCTTTTTGTAAGCTGCAACTACTTCGGCTTGGCGCATTCTCTCTTCAAACAGTTTTGCTATTTTTCTGTCGATTTCGCTGATATTTTCCCGTGCTGAATTTAAGTCGTTCATAAAACCATCCTTAAGCAAAGCCGACAAGTTAGAGCCCGATTTTAAGGGTCGAATTTTCGTCTTTGCATTGTTAAAATACTCGTTAATCCGACAGGATTAACTGCGTTTTTGCCTCGCAAACCCTAAAATTTTCCACCTTAAAATTCTTTGACCTGAAACGGAAAGAATTTTGAGTAGTTTTTGGTGCGGAGGAAGACGCAAGGCTGTCGCCTTGCTATGACGACAAGCCGAAAAATGCCGAAATTACTCTGTTTCAGGCGGGTTCGAACTTGTCGGCTTTGCTTACATAATAAAAGACTTGCAATATGAAATTCTTAAATGAATTTCAAAAAAGCAAGCCTTAAATACTTTTGATATAAAACGGACTGACATGCAGAAATTGCCATCAGATCAGCCGTTTCGGACAAAGGCAGAAAGGCCGCAATGATGGTAATAATAAAATCGCTTGTTTAATAACTGCATCAATATTCCGCCTTTCTTTATTTTTTAATATTATAAGCCTTTAAAAAATAAATGTCAAGTACATTTTGTTGTTTTTCGACAGGGTTTTCTTGACGGATTAAGTATTTGGTGTTATAATCTTTTTAAGATTTAAACTCTCTGAAAGGAAAAAATGCTTTGGATAATATAAAAACGGTTGCCAAAAATAAAAAAGCATATCATGAATATTTTGTCCTTGAAAGCTTTGAGGCAGGTATTTCTCTTTCGGGAACCGAGGTTAAATCGATAAGAGCGGGTGGCGTAAGCTTAAAAGAAGCATGGTGCAGTATTGATAACGGTGAAATGATTATCAAGCAAATGAATATCAGTCCTTATGACCACGGCAATATTTTTAACCGTGATCCTAAGCGCAACAGAAAACTGCTGCTTCATAAAAAGGAAATAATGCGTCTTTTAGGCGCTGTAAAGCAGCAGGGGTTAACACTTATTCCGCTTTCTGTTTATTTCAAAGGCTCATTGATAAAAGTGCAGATAGGTCTTTGCAAGGGTAAGCAGCTTCACGATAAGAGAGCTGTCGCCGCAAAAAAAGACGCGAACCGTGCAATCGACAGAGCCTTAAAGGAAAGAAACAGATAAATTTAATATGGGGCCGTAAAGGTTTCGACAGGGATTTTGAACCGTCGGAAGCGAGCAGCGGTGCGGAACCGCTTTAAAATCCGCAATTTAAAATTAACTGACAACAATACAGTTGCACTTGCAGCTTAATTAAGCTGCCGTCTTTTCCGGAAGTACCGCGGTCCGGAACGGGCGTCAATCAGCGGTGAACGTGAATTATCGCCTGCCGCGGCGATAATCATGATTTTTTCGGCTACCGAAGTTATAGGTTTGTTGCTTAACTTGTAGCGGAGGGAATTTTATTAAGCATCTGCGCTCGGAGATGCCGACGGGAATTGATTTTTGGACGGGAGTTCGACTCTCCCCGGCTCCACCAAACCGTACTCAGACGAACACCTTGTTTTTCAAAGGCTATTTTGTAACAAGAGTTGAAATCTGATACAAAGACAAAAATGGGACTGTCTTAATTCGACAGTCCCTAGTGTTTCATATTTTATATAAAAAACATATGCTCGGCAAAATAGTCTATAATATATGCCTTGCTCTTTCTGCTATTATGCAAATATGGCGTGAAAACCGTTTCCCGTTTTTCACGCCATTTATCACTTTGGACTTTTCCCATAATTTGAAGAATAATAAAAGTAAAAATTTTAGCTCTGACTGAATACCGGTCGGAGTTTTTTTATTCAGCTGTGTTCATTATAATATTCTTCTGCGTCGTAATAATCATAAAAATCATCATAATTGTCGTCATAAAAATCTTCTGCGTCAGCATAATCCTTTGCATTATAAGGATCGCTGCTTTCATTTTTACTTGAAGAGGAATTATATGATTTTGAAGGCGAATAATATGAAGAGCTTTTTTGCGCGCTTGAACTGTAATTATTATATGACCTTTTATAAGAACTTGGGATACTTGAGCTGCTGCTGTAATTATAATGCGAATAAAGGTAGTTGGGTTTTGAATTTTCTTCTACAATACTGCAGATCCACGCTATTATAAATACAATAATTCCTATCGGTATTAAAAGGATTTTAGCGTATTTCATAAAATTATCTCCTCTAATAATTTAATTTGTTCGTTCAGGTATTATTTTTTACGTTTCTTATCATCATCCAATATTCCGAGAGTACGTAAATAAAGAATATAATTTTCCTCGTCATCATCGGAAAGATTAAAACCGGATTTTCTGATATCTTTATATTTGGCTATATCAGATGGATTGGAATCACCTTTTTTACCGCATATTTTACAGATAATATAATATACGATTATCATACAGATTAGTTCGGTCATTTTCTTAACCTCTTTCCTTTGTTTCTGATATCATTTTATTCTGTTCGGTGTCCCCAAATATTCCCTTTGCTTAAGATTTAATAATTTATTCTCCTACTTGAAAAGCCACGGCTCGAGTTGGGTGGTAACATCCTGTAAATTGCTTTTGCATTAAAAAATTGTAAATATTTAGTTACTATTGCATCAATCACTTCAAGGACTTTATTTCTTTTGTAATAAAATCTTCGGCATTTAGAAAAATCTTATTTTCTTTTTCAAAAAGGTCTCTCGAATAATAAATAGAAATCCCTAAGATTTCCTCACTGCCTTCAGGCTGTTTATAAACGACATTTACGGCTCCCTCAAAAAACTTATCTTTTTTATACTTACAACCCAGAAAAAAGCCTCCTACTGCTCCTGCTGCAGAAATCAGGCTGAAAGCCAATACAAATGCTATGCTCATAATTTTTCCGCCTTTCATTTTTATGTTATTATAAATTTTAACCTGTTCGGTGTCCCAAAATATTCTCTTTGCTATATTTTTTCGTAATTTTTATATGCCAAAGAGAGGAACAAATATCTGCCTAATGGTCAAAATCTATCGAAAAACCCGTAAAAATACTGACTTTTCAAGAATATGCGGAATTATAAATCATCACAATCTAATGCACATCTGACTACATTAAACGGATTAACAATGTGTTATACATTAGTTATGATTCTGTATTGCAAATAGGTCTGTAATATGCTAAAATAAAGTTAAATTTAAAAAAGGGAGCAGTATAAAAGTGGTTGTATTAAAAAATGATAGCTTAATTGCTGAAATTGAGACATTCGGCGCACAGCTAAAAAGCGTTATAAAAAACGGTGAAAATTTGATTTGGGACAGAAATCCTGAATTCTGGAAGGAATCCGCTCCTTTACTTTTCCCGATATGCGGAGGACTTAAGGACGACAGGTTTACACATATGGGTAAAGAGTATTCTCTTCTTAAGCACGGTTTTGCAAAAAGAAACGAATTTTCGGTTGAGAAGCAAACTGAAACCTCGGCTGTTTTTCTCTTAAAAAGTAATAAAGAAACTTTAAAAAGCTTTCCTTGGGAATTTGAATTAAGGGTTAAATATGAGCTTAAAAATTCCGCGCTTAAGGTAGGCTACGAGGTAAAGAATTTAACTGATGAAACTATGTATATGTCAATCGGGGCTCATGAAGCTTATTCCTGTCCCGAAGGCATAGAGGATTATGATATTATTTTCGAGCGCGAAGAAACTTTGAATTCATGCGACCTTGACGGAAATCTTATTTCGCATAATACTACACCGGTTATAAAGAATTCAAAATATCTTCCTTTATATTATAAGTATTTCAAGGTCGATGCTCTTGTTTTTAAGGATTTAAAATCAAGGTTCGCGACTTTGCGAAACAGAAAAACGGGTAAAGAAATCTCTCTGGATTTTAACGGATTTGATTATTTTCTTTTATGGACAAAGCCGAACGCCGGATATATTTGTCTTGAGCCGTGGACTGGGATTCCGGCAAGCATTGATGCAGGTTATGATATAACCGAAAAAGAGGGAATAACTAAGGTTATACCTAAGGGAACATTCGATGTTTCACACACTATTTATTTTTAAGAAAAGCAGGAATTATAAAAATGCGGATTGTAATTAAAATAGGAACTTCAACACTTGCTCATTCGACGGGACTGATAAATATAAGGCGTGTTGAGTCGCTCTGCAAGGTAATGTCAGACCTAAAAAATGCAGGACATGAGGTTATTCTGGTTTCCTCAGGTGCAATAGGAATGGGTGTCGGCAAGCTTTCATTAAGCGAAAGGCCTAAGGATATCCCGACGAAACAGGCTGCTGCGGCGGTAGGACAGTGTGAGCTTATGTATACCTATGATAAGCTTTTCACCGAGCATAATCATTGCGTTGCGCAAATTCTTTTGACCGGTTCGGATATCGAGAATAAAGACCGGCGAAAAAACTTTCAGAACACGATTTGCAGATTGCTTGAACTCGGTGCAATTCCGATTATAAATGAAAACGATTCGGTAGTCACCGATGAAATCGTAATCGGAGATAACGATACGATTTCGGCAATCGTATCAACGGTTGTTAATGCGGATCTGCTTATTCTTCTTTCCGATATAAACGGGCTTTATACCGCCGATCCTCACAAGGATAAAAATGCCGTTCTTTTACATGATGTTGATAAAATAACTCCCCAAATAATCGCTATGACTTCGGATTCGGACGGTAAGTTGGGCACAGGCGGAATGATAACAAAATTGAAAGCGGCAAAAATTGCGACAGAAAAAGGAATTGATATGGTCATTGCAAACGGTGAGAACGCGGAAATATTGTATGATATAGTCGAGGGCAAAGATGTCGGCACAAGATTTTCGGGAAAGAGATGAAAATTATGATTGAAACCTCTGAAATTCTAAAAAGAGCTGTAAAAGTAAAAAATGAGAGTGCATTAAGTACCGAGGTTAAAGATGCGGGGCTAATATCAATGGCAGTAAGCCTTGTAAAAAATTCCGAATCAATTTTAAAAGCAAACAAGGAAGATATTGAGAAAGCAAAGGGCAAAATATCCGATGTTATGCTGGACAGGCTTTTTCTTGATGAAAAAAGAATAGAAGCAATGGCAGAGGGGATAAAGGCATTAACTAAGCTTTCAGACCCTGTAGGTAATATTCTGTCAGAAACCGACAGGGGAGACGGGCTTAAAATCAAAAAAGTATCCGTACCGTTAGGCGTTGTTGCGATAATTTATGAAAGCCGTCCCAATGTTACCTCGGACGCGGCGGCGCTTTGCTTTAAATCCGGTAATGTTTGTATTCTCCGCAGCGGAAAAGAAGCTTTTGAAAGCGCATACGCAATTGTTTCGGCGCTAAAAGAGGGACTTAAAAGCGCAGGGATAAACGAGGATTATATAAATCTTGTAGAGGATACCTCAAGAAACAGCGCAAAGGAGCTTATGACCGCGCAGGGATATGTTGATTTGCTTATTCCGAGAGGCGGAAAAGGTCTTATAAAGGCATGCGTTGAAAGCGCGACTGTTCCGTGCATTGAAACAGGGACGGGAATATGTCATATTTATGTCGATAAATCAGCGGATTTGGATATGGCGGTTAAAATTATTCTTAATGCAAAGGCGAGCCGTCCGTCGGTATGCAATGCGGCTGAAGTCTGTCTTGTTCATAAGGATATTGCCGATAAATTTCTGCCTATGCTTAAAAATGCCTTTGAAACAGGACCGAATAAAATTGAGATACGCGGCGACGGAGAGGTTTGCCGGATTATAAATGCAAAGCCTGCGTCTAAAGAGGATTTTGACACCGAATTTTTGGATTATATCATGGCTGTGAAAACAGTTGAAAATGAAGATGAGGCTATCTGGCATATTGCTCTGCATTCTACGCATCACAGCGACGCAATTATAACCGAGGACGGCAAAGCCGCCGAAAAATTTGTTTCGCTTGTTGATTCCGCGGCGGTGTATGTCAATGCTTCTACGAGGTTTACCGACGGCGGAGAGTTCGGTTTAGGCTGCGAAATGGGTATTTCAACTCAAAAACTTCACGCAAGAGGTCCTATGGGGCTTAAAGAACTAACCGCTTATAAATATATCGTTTTTGGTAACGGAAACATAAGATAAAGGAGATTTTTAAATGTTTAAAGCAGGTTTTATCGGAGCCGGTAATATGGGCTCGGCGCTTATAAGAGCCGTAAGCAAAGCGGTAGGCGGAGAAAATGTTGCGATTTCCGATTGCTCGAAAGAAAAAATCAAAAATCTTTCTGATGAACTCGGCTGTAAAGCATGTGATAACAAAGAAACGGCTTTGAATTCAAAATTTATATTTTTAGCTGTAAAACCGCAAATGATGGGGGATATGCTCTCATCAATTTCGGAAGTTCTTAAAGGAAGAAAAGACCGATTTATTCTTGTTTCAATAGCGGCAGGAATGGCAAAAGATAAAATAAGAATTCTTTCGGGCGGAAATTATCCCGTTATACGCATAATGCCTAATACGCCAGTCAGCGTAAACAGCGGAATGATTTTATATTCACCCGACAGTGAGATTACAGACGGTGAAATAGCCGAATTTAAAGACTTGCTTAAATTTTCGGGCGAGCTTGATATGATTGACGAAACGAAGATTGACGCAGCCTCTGCGATTTCCGGCTGCGGTCCTGCTTATGTTTATATATTTGCTGAGGCTCTGGCGGACGCAGGTGTTGAGTGCGGATTGCCGAGAGATAAGGCGATAGATTATGCGGTACAGACTATTCTCGGTGCCGCCGAGCTTATGAAAAAATCAGATAAGCATTCGGCTCAGCTCAAAGACGAGGTCTGTTCTCCTGCGGGAAGTACGATATGCGGAGTAAGAGCCTTAGAGGAAAACGGATTCAGAGCCGCTTCGATTAAGGCGGTTTTGTCGGCTTATAAAAGAACCGTTGAGCTTGGGAAATAAGGAGTCGGGATATGAGCTTTAAAAAAGATATGCTTTGGGGCGCGGCTACAGCCGCTTATCAGATTGAAGGCGGCTTTGAAGAGGGCGGCAAGGGCAAATCGGTCTGGGATGTGTTCTGCGAAAGAAAAGGTGCGGTTAAAAACGGCGATACAGGAAACACCGCATGCGACCATTATCATTTGTTAAAAGAAGATATAAAGCTCTTAAAGGAATTGGGCGTTAATTCCTACCGCTTTTCATTTTCTTGGCCGAGAATAATACCCAACGGAACAGGAAAGGTCAATCAAGAGGGAATTGATTTTTATAATAGACTTATTGACGGGCTGTTAGAAAACGGAATTACGCCTTTTGCAACTCTTTTCCATTGGGATTTTCCCTATGAGCTTGATAAAAAGGGCGGATGGCTTAATCCTAAAAGTCCTGAGTGGTTTGAAAATTATGCTGAGGTTATCGCCGATAATTTCGGCGACAGAGTTAAAATGTTCGCAACATTCAATGAGCCTCAGGTTTTTATGGGGCACGGACATTTTACGGGTCTGCATGCTCCGGGGAAAAAGTATTCTCTTCGAGAGCTTACCGACGCCGCTTTCAATGTGCTTTTATCGCACGGAAAAGCTGTTAAAATACTCCGTGAAAATGTTTCCGGCTGCAAAATCGGATATGTTTCGGCAACATCATTTCAGCTGCCTTTAAATAATACCGAAAAGGAAATTGAAACGGCATATAATAAAAGCTTTGGTCTTGATTCGGAGTATTGGGTCTGGCATGCGGCTTTTTGGTGCGACCCTGTGTTTAAAGGCGGCTTTGAAAAATGTGAAAATTTAAAGCAAATAGAAAAATACCTTCCGAGTGATTATGAAGAAAAGATAAAAACAGAAATATATCAGCCGCTCGATTTCTGCGGACTGAATATTTATAACGGGAACAGAATGACTTTGGATAAAAACGGCAATTTTAAACCCGTGCCATATGGTTCGAATGAGCCGCGGAATTCGCTCGGATGGCCGATCACGCCCGAAGCTATGTATTACGGTCCGATTTTTGCTTATAAAAGATACGGCTTGCCGATAATAATTTGCGAAAACGGATTTGCTTTAAATGATACGGTTTCTTCCGACGGCTTGGTTCACGACCCGTTAAGAACGGAATTTATGAAAAGATATTTGTCCCAACTTGAAAAGGCTCAGAATGACGGTGCTGATATAAAAGGCTATTTCGCGTGGTCCTTTATGGATAACTTTGAATGGGCTGAAGGGTATGAACCGAGATTCGGATTGGTTTATATCGACTATAAAACAAAGAAAAGAATTAAAAAGGATTCATTTTTTGAATATAAAAAAATTATTGAGAACAACTGTTAAAAAAATTTCTGCACATTAAAAAGATGTGCAGAAATTTTTTACTTTGTAATATGTTCAATAAGCAGAGAATAAACGGCGGCAGGGTCCTCTAAAAACTTTTCTTTTATTATATGCGCCTGATCCTCGTCTGTTAACTGGAGTTTTACGCTGAAAAACGGAATTCCCGAATCTAAAATAGAGCAGGTCAGATAAATATGACCGTTCTCATGAGTTGTCTCAAATTTCGTATCCTTTGCGTTTTTGAATTTTGCAAGCATTTTTATCGAAGCCGCATAGGCTCTGTCCTTAACCGAATATGAAATGGAAGTCTTTAAGGTTTCGGCAGTGTTCCTTCCCATTTCGGTTATAATGTAAGAATCGTCATTTTTATCAAATTGCTTTATCTGACCGCTTTTAACGAGCGCAACTATTGCGTCGCTGACCTCAAATGCGTTTGCAATGCCTTCATAATGCAAAAGATTGGCAAGCTGGTTTGCGGGAATAGGCTCGTCAATTGAGGCTAAAAGATAGCAAATCAGAATTTTAATATCGGTAGTATTGAAAAGTCCGCCGAGACGAACGCCGGCAGAGGAAGCATTGTTTTCCAAAAAGCATTCTCCTTAGGTTAAAACTCTAATACTATTATATTTTATTAAACTTCCACTTTCAAGAGTAAGTTTTATTTCAGCCGTCATAATTTTCTATAAAAAGTTCTGCCTCGGCTTCGTTTTTAACGCTTATTCCTTTTTCCAAGTCGCTTCGGTCTCTTATAGGAAGTGCTGAAACAGAAACATCATTATATTTTTTTATTATTTTTTCGTTTTCATAAAGCACAATTTCATTTTCATATTCTTTTAGAACATATCTTTTTTCCTGACTGTTTTCAATTTTTTCAAGCATAATTGAAGATGTGAGTGAAAAAGCAGCGATTAAAACCGCAGTTATAAAAATGTAGATATAATTCTTTTTAAGCATAAAAGCCACCCTTTAGTGTTTTTTCTTAAATATTTTGGGCAAGCTTTTAAGGAAATATACATATTGAAAAGATTTAAAATATATGGTATAATTTTTTTGTATGACAGTACTCGAACCTGTCACACTAAGAGAGGTGTTGCATAATTGAACGAGGAAAAGGATTTTTTCAGTTACAGTTCGCATAATGAAAATGAAAATACAGAAGAAGTTTCGCTTGACCTTAACAGTTTTTCTACGGAAGAAGAAATAAAACAGGAAAAAAGCGGGAAATACGGTTTTTTTAAAAAACGTAATAAAAAGCAGATAATTAAGCTCTGTATAACTGTTTTTCTAATAATGGTTATATCTGTAGGTTTGATTGCAGGCGGCTTTGTCGCGTATGTTTTCGCAACGGTTGACGGTAGAATAGATCAGGACCTTAATGACCTCAAGCTTAATTTTACCACTACTGTCTACGCAAAGGACGGCTCGGGAAACTGGGAAGAGTATCAGAGACTGCACGGTGAGTTCAACCGAATATGGGTTCCTTATAATCAGGAGTCTGCGAAAAGCAAGAGCGAGTCCTATGAGGGAATTCCGCAAAATCTTGTAAACGCATTTGTTGCAATTGAGGACAAGCGCTTTTTTTCTCACCCCGGTGTCGACTGGAAAAGAACCGTCAAGGCGTTTTTAAATATGGCGCTTCATTCAAATACGAGCTACGGCGGCTCAACTATTACTCAGCAGCTTGTAAAAAATATAATGAGCGACAGAGAAAAGACTGCAAGCCGTAAAGTAAGAGAAATAATGCGTGCAAGATATATTGAAAGCACTTATTCTAAAGAAACAATAATGGAATGCTATCTAAATACAATCGCTTTAGGACACGGAATGTACGGAGTTGAAGTTGCCTCCAATTATTATTTCGGAAAAAGCGCAAATGAGCTTTCCGTTCTTGAATGCGCAGCACTTGCTTCAATAACAAAAAGCCCGTCGTATTATTCCCCGGACGACAATCCGGAAAATAATAAGGCAAGACGCGAGGTAGTTCTTCGTGAAATGAAAAATCAGGGATATATTTCCGAAAAGGAATATGATGACGCGCTTAAGGAAGAGCTTAAAATTGTCGCATCAAAGGAAGCTATAAGTGAATCCGAGGTCAATTCATATTATGTTGAGGCCCTCATAAGAGAGGTCACAAAAGATTTGGCAAAAGCCTTGAGCATAACAGAGGAAGAGGCTTTAACAAAATTTTATAACGGCGGATATAAGGTCTATTCAAATCTTAATCCCGAAATTCAATCGGATATTGATTCGGTTTTCAATGACGAATCTTATGCTCTAAAGGCTAAGGACGGAAAAACGCTTCAGGGCTCTTTCACAATTATAAACTACAAGGGAAATGTTGTGGGTCTTGCAGGCGGAATAGGTAAAAAAACTGTAAATTTAGGTTCGAAAGGTCTTAACCGTGCGACTGACGCAATAAGACAGCCTGGTTCTACAATGAAGCCGATAGCCGCTTATGCGCCCGCAATTGAAAACGGACTCATAAATTATTCCACGGTGCTTGAGGATACAGCTACGGCCTATACAAGAGGATGGACGCCTAAAAACTGGTATAATTATTACAGCGGAAAGACGACCGTGAAATTTGCGCTTGAAAGGTCAATGAATACAATTCCTGTATATATTGTCAATAAGCTTACCCCTCAGGTCTGCTTTGACTTTCTCACTCAGAAAATGGGAATTACTACACTTAACAGCCCTGATGCGTCAAGCCTTTCCGCTCTCGGCATGGGCGGTACAAACGGGGGAATAACCTCACTTGAATCCGCGGCGGCCTTTGCGGTTTTCGGGAATAGAGGTCTTTATTATAAGCCGACATTTTATACCAAAGTTTGCGACCAGTATGACAATATTGTTCTTGAAAAGAATGTCAAACCGACTGTTGCAATAGGAGAAGATACCGCAACTATAATGAATAAGCTTTTGCAGAATGTAATTTACGGTTCTCAGGGAACGGGTAAGGACGCGCAGAACTATATAAAAAATATGAAGTTTTACGCCAAGACCGGTACAACAAACGACCAGAATGACCTTTGGTTTGTCGGCGGAACACCTTACTATGTTGCCTCTTGCTGGTGCGGTTACGATACTCAGCAGGGAATTTCAACAAGCACTATAGCGCTTAGAATGTGGGGAGCGGTAATGAGCAAAATACACGATGGTCTACAGCCGAAAGAATTCACCGACAGCTCTTATGTTCATAAGAGATATTACTGCACCTCTTCGGGACTTCTCGCAACCGACGCCTGTCCGTCTAAGGATATCGGCTGGTATTCAGAAAACAATCTGCCGGAAAGCTGTAACGAGCATGCCGGAAATGTTCTTGACGCTCCTCAGCAAGAAAAGACAGAAAAGACGGCTGAGAAAAAAGAATAAATTAAAGAGTTAAAAAGAGCGGGGATAAAATATTCCCGCTCTTTGCTTTTTAAAACGCCATATATTTTTCTTCATAATCCTTAAACATATTCTTAAAGCTTTCATTTTCACTTTTTGTATATCTTAGGGTTTTATGAATATCAAGGTTATGCTCGGAAGAATCTATAAGACAGCCTGCAATATTTGAACAGTGGTCCGAAACCCTTTCAAGATTTGTTAAAAGGTCGGAAAGAATAAATCCCGCTTCGATACTGCATTTTCCGTCCTTCATTCTCTTGATATGTCTGCTTCTTACCGTTTCTTTCAACTCGTCTATTACCTGTTCTAACGGCTCTACGTTCTTCGCTTTTTTAACATCTGAATTTATAAAGCTTAAAAAGGTTATTTCCGTTATTTCGTTTACAGCGCCGCATAGCTGTGTCAGATCTTTCATAGCGGATTCAGAGAAAGAAAGCTTTTTATCGTTCATTTCAAGCGCGGATTTAGAGATATTGACCGCATGGTCCGAAATTCTTTCGAAATCTCCTATTGCTTTTAATATTTCGGTTGTAAGCTCACTGTCCCTGTCGGTCATTTTCTGAGAGCTGAGCTTAATAATATAAGTGCCGAGCATGTCCTCATATTTATCAACCTTTTCTTCGGTATTTAAAATTTTATCGTAGGTTTTAAAATCGAAATTATTTATTAAAGAAATGCTGTTTTTGAGGTTTTCAACACTTAAACCTGCCATTTCGTTTGTTATGTTAACACATTGCTTGACCGCAAGGGCGGGGGTAGTGAGCAAGCGTTCGTCAAGCACGATGATCTTGTCCGGTTTTTTGCCGTCCTTAATAACCTTAAGGGCGATTTTTTCAAGCAGACCCGTCATAGGCAAAAGTACAATTACGCATACCAGATTAAAACAGGTATGTACAATTGCGATTTGAAAGCTTGAAATTGCGGTACCTAAAAATGCAGGTGAGAAAATTGCCTTGACTGCCGAGAAAATGCTTAAACAAATAACCGTTCCTATAACATTAAACGATAAATGCACAAAGGCTGCTCTTTTTGCATTCTTATTTGCTCCTACAGAGGAAATAAGCGCAGTTACACATGTTCCGATATTCTGTCCCATTATAATCGGAATCGCGGCACCGAATGTTACCTGACCCGTGCTTGCAAGCGCCTGTAATATCCCTACAGAAGCTGAGCTTGACTGAATTATACCTGTTAACAAAGCTCCTGCCAAAACTCCCAGAATTGGATTTGAAAACATTATAAATGCGTCTCTGAACGCGCTTACCTGAGCAAGACCGCTTACCGACGATGACATTGTTTCCATTCCGAACATAAGAGTCGCAAATCCGAGCAATATCAAGCCTGAGTCCTGCTTTTTGGCATTTTTGCAGAACATATAAAGTATTATGCCTATCAAAGCAAGTATCGGTGTAAAAGATGACGGTTTTAAAAGTTTTATTAAAAAGCTTTCGCCGCTGATTCCGCTGAGGGAAAGTATCCAAGCGGTTATTGTTGTTCCGACATTTGCTCCGATAATAACATTTATAGCCTGCTTTAAATTCATTATACCCGAATTTACAAAGCCCACTACCATAACCGTTGTCGCAGAAGAGCTTTGTATAACCGAGGTAACACCGCATCCGGTTAAGAAACCGGCAAATTTATTTGTTGTCATTTTGCAGAGAACGGAGCTTAATTGGCTCCCTGCACGCCTTTCAAGCGCCTGACCCATAATGTTCATGCCGAACAAAAAAAGGCAAAGGCCTCCAAGCATATTCAAAAAACTGAAAAAATTCATTTTTTCACGCCCCCTTAATTTCAAATTGAATATATCATACGAATATAAAATCGAAATTATTTTTATGTTAAATCTGTGTAAAAAAACCGCTTTGCCGTGTTAAATAAATTTTAGTAAAAAAAGCTTGCAATTATTCCTTTATTATGGTATAATTTATCAGCTGTGTTGAGTACATGGCAAAATATTACACACATTCCGTTTGATGACGGCAGGTGCCGAAGCTGATACTTTTCGGTCGCCGCAGCAGTAAACGGGATGGAGGGAAAACCTCAGGAGGAAAAATCATGGCAGTAGTATCAATGAAACAGTTACTTGAAGCCGGCGTTCATTTCGGTCATCAGACTAGACGCTGGAATCCGAAAATGGCTCAGTATATTTTTACAGAGCGTAACGGTATCTACATTATCGATCTTCAGAAGACGGTAAAGAAGCTTAATGAAGCTTATATGTTCGTTCGTGACATTGCGGCTGAGGGCGGAGATATCCTTTTCGTAGGAACAAAGAAACAGGCTCAGGATTCTATCAAGGAAGAAGCAGAGCATTGCGGTATGCCTTATGTCAACGCGCGTTGGCTCGGCGGTATGCTCACAAACTTCTCAACTATCCGCACCCGTATTGCCCGTCTTAATCAGCTCCGCACCATGCGTGACGACGGAACATTCGATCTTCTCCCCAAAAAGGAAGTTGTTAAGCTTAACCTTGAAATAGAAAAGCTTGAAAAATTCCTCGGCGGAATTCAGGATATGAAGAAGCTTCCGAGCGCTATGTTTATAGTTGACCCGAGAAAAGAAAGAATTGCGGTTGCAGAGGCTCATAAGCTCGGCATTCCGATTGTCGGAATTGTTGACACCAACTGCGATCCTGATGAAATTGATGTTGTTATCCCCGGAAATGATGACGCTATACGTGCGGTAAAGCTTCTTGCCGAAACTATGGCTAATGCCGTTATTGAAGGCAGACAGGGCAGCGAAATGGGAACAGCGGCTCAGGAAGAAGAGCCTGCAGAGGAAATTGCTGAAGATACTGTCGAAGTGGCAGAAAACACCGAGGCTTAATTAACTGATATAAATATAACAGGAGGAAACTATCATGGCTTTTACAGCTAAAGATGTTCAGGCTTTAAGAGAAAAGACCGGCTGCGGAATGATGGATTGCAAAAAGGCTCTTACTGAGTGCGGCGGCGATATGGACGCGGCAATGGACTTTTTAAGAGAAAAGGGACTTGCTTCTCAGGCTAAAAAGGCGAGCAGAATTGCCGCTGAGGGTACAGTTTGCGCTTATACCGAAAACAATGTCGGTGTTGTTGTTGAAATCAATGCCGAGACCGACTTCGTTGCCAACGGCGAGGAATTCAAGGCTCTTGCACTTAAGGTAGCTAAGGTTATAGCTAAGCAGAATCCTGCGGATATGGATGCTCTTTTAAAATGCACCGAAAACGGACAGACCGTTGAAGAAATGGTTCAGGAGCTTTTCTTAAAGGTTCGTGAAAATATTAAAATCCGCCGTTTTGAGAGATTTGAGGGCAAAATCGTTTCTTATGTTCATGCAGGCGGCAAAATCGGTGTTATGGTTAAGTTTGATACCGAGCTTGACTCCGATAATGCGGAGCTTGTTGCTATGGGTAAGAATGTCGCAATGCAGATTGCGGCTATGAATCCGTCTTATCTTGATGAGGCTTCCGTTCCGGCAGAAGTAATCGAAAAGGAAAAGGAAATCCTTATCAGCCAGATGAAGGAAGACCCCAAAATGGCAGGCAAGCCCGATGCAGTTCTCGGCAAAATCGTTGAGGGCAAGATCGGTAAGTATTATAAGGAAAACTGTCTTGTTGACCAGCAGTTTGTTATGGACGGCGATCTTACAGTCGGTAAATATGTTGAAAAAACTGCTAAAGAAATCGGCAAGGATATCAAGATTTCCGCTTTTGTTCGCTTTGAAAAGGGCGAGGGAATTGAAAAGCGTGTCGATGATTTCGCTTCCGAAGTCGCAAGTATGGTTAAATAATCGTTTTTTAAAATTTTTAAGCCGCACCCTGAATTTAGGGTGCGGCTTTTGTCATATTTATTTTTTTCCCTGCATAACCTTTAACAAGTTAAAATTTAATCGGAGGAAGAATTTATGACAGGAACAAGTATTTATCAGGATATTGCCGCAAGAACAGGAGGAGATATCTATATAGGAGTTGTCGGACCCGTAAGAACGGGCAAATCGACTTTTATAAAGCAGTTTATGGAAAAAATGGTGCTTCCTAATATAGACGGTGAATTCGAAAAGGAAAGGGCAAACGATGAATTGCCGCAGTCTTCTTCCGGCAGAACAATTATGACTACAGAGCCTAAATTTATTCCGGAAAAAAGCACAAAAATACATCTTGACGGAAATACCGTGATGAATGTAAGGCTTATCGACTGCGTAGGATACATAGTACCCAGCGCGCTCGGATATATCGAAAACGATCAGCCGAGAATGGTTATGACGCCGTGGTACGAAGAGCCTATTCCGTTTAATATGGCGGCTGAAATCGGCACAAGAAAGGTTATAAACGAACATTCCACAATCGGACTTGTTGTTACTACCGACGGAAGCATAAGCGATATTCCGCGCGAGGAATACGAGGAGGCGGAACAGCGTGTAATAGAAGAATTACAGCAGATAAATAAGCCGTTTATCGTCCTTTTGAACTGCTTAGATCCGGCCTCTGCTCAGGCTCTTGAAAGCGCGGCAAAATTAACCGAAAAATATAAGGTTGCCGTAATCCCCGTCAGCTGTGCCGATCTTACGGAAAACGATATAAAAAGGATTCTCACAAGAATTCTCTTCGAGTTCCCGATAAAAGAAATTTCTATAAATTTCCCTAAATGGATAAATACTCTTCCCGTAGAGCATCCTTTAAGAAACGAAGTTACCGAGTCGATAAAAACAGCCGTTTCGGGCTTTAAAAGAATTAAGGATATTTCTTCTGTCGAAAACGCGTTTGACGGCAACAGCAATATAAAAGGCGCAGCTGTAGAATATATTAACTTGGGCGACGGCAGTGCGCTTATAAGAATTGATGTAAACGGAAATCTGTTTTATAAGATACTCACCGAAACAACCGGTCTTGATATTGCCGACGAACAGTCGCTTATGCAAACGGTTTTACAGCTTGCAAAAATGAAAGAAAATTATATGCGCGTAAAAGACGCATTGGATGAGGTAGAGGCAACAGGCTACGGCATAGTAATGCCTACAACCGAGGAATTAAAGCTTGAAGAACCTGAAATCGTTAAACAGGGCGGAAGATACGGCGTAAGGCTCCGCGCGTCTGCTCCGTCAATCCATCTTATGAAAGCAAATATAACAACCGAGGTAAGCCCGATAGTCGGCAGCGAAAAGCAAAGCGAGGATCTTATAAAGTATCTCTTAAGCGGATTTGAAGAGGACCCCGTTTCAATCTGGGATTCCAATATATTCGGAAAGTCGCTGCATGACCTCGTAAATGAGGGACTTCACGCAAAGCTTGCCCACATGCCGACCGACGCGAGAATGCGCGTTCAGGAAACGATAGAACGAGTAATAAACGACGGCTGTAACGGCCTTGTGTGCATACTTCTTTAATTTATTATAAGATTAAAAAAATTTGTGCTTTACGGCACTTAATAGAACCAAACCCTTCCAACTGAAGTGGAGGCATGGGTTTCTGCAAAGTCTAAAGTCACGCTCCCTTCTTCCTAAGAGGGGAGCAGCTGTCGCAATTTTATTGCGACTGAGGGGTATTGTTCTAGATGTTAGACATTAGATTTTAGATATTAGACCTTTGTGTGCCTTACGGCACAAAAAATAGACATAAACTTGTTTGAGTCTATAATTTTTTGTCAATGCTTTTCCACTCTTCTATCAGCCGGTCGAGAGAATATGCGGCGTTGGCAGGCGAGGTGGAGGGGAGAGTTGTAAATTCGATATCTATAATCGGGGCTGAATATTTTATATAATATTTTTCGGCGGTTTTGCCGTTTAAAAATATATGCTTTATATTTGAGTTTTCAATAATCGGTTTTAAATCATTGGGTATGACATTTTTAATAGTCGAATCGCCGGAGCCTTTAATTTCACACTGCTTTATAACATCAAAAAGCGCGAGCTTGTTTTTTAAAACAAGCTCCTTTTTTTCGTCTGTATTTTGCGGCAGCGGAGAATTAAAAACCGCGCTCAGCACCTTCCAGAATCTGTTTTGAGGATGGGCATAAAAGAATTCGTTTTCCCTTGATTTAACAGAGGGAAAGCTGCCTAATATAAGAATTTCCGAATTTTTTGAATAGAGCGGGGGAATGGGGTGAATTTCAGTCATATTTTATCTCCAATTAGATTTTAGACATTAGATGTTAGATATTAGACCAATGTGTGCCTATCGGCACGAAAATTAAAAAGAAATTCTTGTAAGTCTAATATCTACAATATAGCGTCTAATGTCTGGTTTATGGCTCGCTTTTTTCTTTTGGCTTTACTTTACTCAGAGGGTTGGCCTCGATTGCGTTTTTAACCTGTTCGTCGGAAATATGTGTGTAAATCTGCGTAGTGCCTAAGTTAGCATGTCCCAATATATCCTTTAAAACTCTTATATCAACATGCCCGTGCTGATACATCAGCGTTGCGGCGGTATGCCGTAATTTATGGGTTGAAAATCCCATTCCGCCGAGGCCTGCTTTTTCAAGATATGTTTTAACAATATGCTGAACGGTCTTATTGCTTATTCTTCGATTGTTTCGGCTGATAAAAAGCGCGTTTCTGTCGGTAAAAGTGACCGAATCATTAGGCCTTACAGCCATATATTTCTTTATTGCGTCAAGGCATGCGTCGTTTAAATAAACAATTCTTTCCTTGTTGCCTTTTCCGAGCAGTCTTAAGGTATTATCGGACCTGATATCGCTTAAATTTATTCCGCAAAGCTCGGAAAGACGCATTCCGCAGTTTAAAAAGAGGGTCAATATGCAGTAGTCTCTTTCTTTGTTGGGGCCTTCTACCGCATTTAAAAGCTCCAATGAGTCCTCTAAGGTCAGGTGCTTGGGCAGTCCCGATTTAACCTTAGGGGAGTCTAAAAGCTCGGCGGGGTTTACATCAAGCAGATGTATCTGATTTGTTAGGTATTTAAAAAATATTCTAAGAGTTGAAGTTTTGCGCGCCCTTGTGGCGGCACTGTTTCCTCGCTCATTTTTACAGAAAACTATAAAAGCATAGAGGTCCGAAATAGTAACCGAAGAAATAAGCTCTGCGTCAACCGACGAAATATCTATTTTTTCAAACGGTGTATTTTTGTCGGCGATACCGCGGACAAGCATAAGATACCTGAAAAAAGTCTGCAGATCATGATAGTATTCCTCAACAGAAAGGGCGGATTTACCCTTAATGGTTTCATTATATGTAAGAAAATCTCTTAAAATCGGCGGTGCCGAAAGAAGTATTTCATGTTTCATATAAAAATCTCCGTTTAAAAACTTTCTTTTAATATATCACTTTTTTCAATATTTTTCAATCTTAAACAATTCTTAAAAGTTTTAATACTTTATTTTTAAAGCTTGGTTTGATATAATTTTATCGGAGGTTGAGGATATGTACAGAATTCTTATTTGTGATGATGAGCGCGATATCGTTTCGGCTCTTAAAATATATTTAGAAGCAGAGGGCTATGAAACCGTGGAGGCTTTTAACGGTCTGCAGGCTTTTGAGACGGTAAAATCAAACAAGGTTGACCTTGTGCTTATGGATATAATGATGCCGCAGGTCGACGGAATTTCCGCAATGCTTAAAATCCGTGAAATTTCAAATGTTCCCGTTATTTTGCTTACCGCAAAAGGCGAGGACACCGATAAGATTTTAGGACTCAATATCGGGGCTGACGATTATATAACTAAGCCTTTTAATCCGGTAGAGGTCATAGCGAGAATACGTTCTCAGTTAAGACGATTTTATAAATTGGGTGCGGGGGAGTCTGCCGGCTCGGACAAGACGATTAAAATCGGCTCTGTTATCTTAGACGATAAGGCAAAGCAGGTATTTGTTGACGGTGAAGAAACAAACTTAACTCCCACAGAATACGAAATTTTGAAGCTTCTTATGAAAAATAAAGGCACTGTTTTATCGCCAAAGGAAATATATGAAAGCGTCTGGAAAGACGAACCGATAGGCGCTGAAAGCACCGTTGCGGTACATATAAGGCATTTAAGAGAAAAAATAGAAATAAATCCGGCGGAGCCGAGATATCTAAAGGTTGTCTGGGCGCACGGATATAAATTTGAAAAGGATGTGAAGTAATGAAAAAGCTTATGGGCAACACCGCCGTTAAAATCACAGCGGTATTTTTATCTTTTGTTTTCGCTCTGTTTACGGTTTTAAGCGTTGTTACGGCAATTGCCGCTGTTGACAGCGATATGTATGTTAAATCTAAGGACGAAATCAGGAGCAGTATCCTTGAGGAAAAGCTTTCTGTCTATTGCGGAAATGCAGTCGAGCTTTATGAATTTCATGAAGAAATTGACGCTTTTTGTGACGAAAACGGAATTTACGCAACACTTGAGGATGAAAACGGAGAAATTCTTTATTCAAATTACACGGGTCAAAAATATATTGCAAAACACGGATATATGACAACTTATTTTCTTTCAGATTCCGAGGATTTGGAACCGGAGGCAGATACAAAAAGGCTTATAAAGGTAACAGTCTATGCAGGCGAGGATTTTAATCTGACTCAAAGTCTGATGCTTAAGCTAAAGGTCTTTGATATAGTTTATAATTTGCGTTTTGCGGTCTATTTTATAGGGATTATATCTTTAATACTTTTTATTTTCACATTCTGTTTCTTATGCGCTTCTTGCGGCAGAAGATCCGACGGCAGTATACTGCTCAACAGATTTGATAAAATACCGTTTGACATTGTTGTTTTCATAAACTTTATACTTACATTTTTCCTTATTGACATAACGGAAACATATCGGAGAAACGCTGATTACGCTTATTATGTATTGTTTTCGGCTTCGGCGGTTATCCTTTATTTCAGCCTTATTTCGGCTTTTCTTTCAATGGTGACCCGAATAAAGAAAAAAACAATTATAAAAAATAATGTAATTTATATCGTACTCGCGTTTATATATAAAAGGATAAAAAAGCTGTTTTCTTTTCTTTGGTACATAATAAAAAATCTGACAATAGTCAAAAAAACTGTTTTGGGATTGGCGGCGGTAGTAACAGCGGTGTTCTTAGCGGGTATTATGGGCATGGGATTTTATTCATCCGGACTTTTTGCTTTCCTGCTTCTTATAATCATTGCTTTAATGATGATTTTTGCCGTTTATATCAGTATTTGCCTTCAAAAGATTAAAATGGGCGGAGAGCTAATGTCGCAGGGTAATTTTGAAAACAAAATAAATTCAGAGAAAATGCTGCCTGATTTTGTTGAATTCTGCGGATATCTGAATAATATAAATTCTGCGGTGCAAAATGCCGTGGAAGAAAAGATAAGAAGCGAAAGGCTTAAAACCGAGCTTATAACCAATGTTTCACACGATATAAAAACTCCGCTTACTTCAATTATAAATTATGTCGACCTTATTAAAAAAGAAAATGTAGAAAATGAAAAGGTGACGGAGTATATAAGCGTGCTTGACAGACAGTCTGCAAGGCTTAAAAAGCTTATTGAAGATTTGGTTGAGGCGTCAAAAGCTTCAACGGGAAATTTGTCTGTTGAACTTACCAAATGCGAACCTGCGGTTTTGCTTACGCAAACCTTAGGTGAGTTCGACGAAAAGCTTAAAAACGCGGGATTAACACCTGTTATTTCCTATCCCGAAAATCCGCTTTATATAATGGCTGACGGAAGACATTTATGGAGAGTTTTCGAAAATCTTACCGCAAATATCTGCAAATACTCATTAAGCGGAACAAGAGTATATCTTGAAATATATGAAGACAGCGATAATGTTTGCATAACTTTCAAAAACATTTCGAAAAATGAGCTTAACATTTCGGGAGAAGAGCTGACAGAAAGATTTGTAAGAGGCGATTCTTCGAGAAATACCGAGGGCAGCGGATTGGGACTTTCCATAGCGAAGAATCTTACCGACCTTCAGGGCGGAAAGCTCTGCATTGATATTGACGGAGATCTTTTCAAGGCAACCGTAATTTTTAAAGGGATAAAATAATGAACTCAAAAAAGGAATTTTATATTAAAAGGAAAAGACGCAGAAGAAAAATCGTCTTCAGAAGAATAACAAAATTAGTTTTATTTATCGGAATTACCGTAGGACTGATATTTCTAATAAAATCATTTTTCAAGAGCGGCGCCTCCGATTATAAGGAAAGAAAACCCTTTTTTAAAAGCGAAAGCAGGGTTGAAAAACTTAAAAAAGTTTCGGTTCCGGAGTGGGTGGACGTTCAGCTGATCCACCGCCACTCCACCGCCCGCACCGGAACAGAGCTGTCCGATATAAAAAATATTGTAATTCATTATGTCGGAAATCCGAAAACGACCGCACAAAACAACCGTGATTTTTTCGATAAGGACGATACTAAGGTCAGCTCGCATTTTGTTGTCGGGTTAAACGGGGAAATAATCCAGTGCGTTCCTCTTTATGAAAAGTCTGCCGCAAGCAACGAAAGAAACAAGGATTCGATTTCAATTGAGGTCTGCCACCCCGACGCAAGCGGAAAATTCAACACCGAAACATATAATTCCTTAGTTAAGCTTACAGCATGGCTGTTAAATGAAACAGGTCTTAATGAAGAAAACGTCATAAGACATTATGATATAACCGGAAAACTTTGTCCGCTTTACTTTGTCGAGCATGAGGATAAGTGGAACGATTTTAAAAGCGATGTGAAAACAGAGCTTTCAAATCTAAAAAAATAAACTATTGACAAATTTATTCAGATATGCTATCTTATTAGTGTACTATCTGAAATAGAACAGTTAGAACGAGAAACGGAGGATAAGAATGTTAGAAGCAATCAATCTTACAAAGGTTTATAAAATCAAAAAAGGTGTGCCTGTCAAGGCGCTTGATAATGTAAGTATCCGGTTTCCGGAAAGAGGAATGGTTTTTCTTTTGGGAAAATCGGGAAGCGGCAAATCAACGCTTTTAAATCTTTTAGGCGGTCTTGATAAATACGACAGCGGTGAAATCAAAATCAAAGGTGTTTCTTCAAAGGATTTTAAACAAAAGCATTTTGATTCATACAGAAATACTTATCTTGGATTTATATTTCAGGAATACAATGTTCTTGACGATTTCACAGTAGGAGCAAACATTGCACTTTCGATAGAACTGCAGGGAAGAAAAGCTAAGGACAGTGAAATAAATGAAATTTTAAAACAGGTTGATTTAGAGGGATACGGTTCAAGAAAGCCAAACGAATTATCGGGAGGTCAGAAGCAGAGAGTGGCAATTGCAAGGGCGCTCGTCAAAAAGCCTGAAATTATAATGGCTGACGAGCCTACCGGTGCGCTCGATTCAAACACCGGCAAGCAGGTTTTTGATACCTTAAAAAAGCTTTCGAAAGAAAAGCTGGTAATCGTAGTATCGCATGACAGAGAGTTTGCCGAAAAATATGCCGACAGAATAATCGAGCTTAGCGACGGACACATAATAAGCGATGTAGAGTTAAACGAAAATTCGGAGGCTGTTTCTGAAAACATTGAATTCTCGGCGGAAGGAATTACAGTAAGTGCGGGGTATCACTTAACAGAGGAAGACAGAAAGGCAATAAACGATTATATTGATAAAGTTGCAAAAGGCGATATAAATATAACCGTCAGCAAAAGCTCGGGTAAAAAATTTGTTAAAACAGATGAAAGTAAAATAAAAGAAGCGGGCGGAAAATTCAGTCTTATAAAATCAAGACTTCCGTTTCATAATGCAATAAGAATAGGTGCAAGCGGTCTTAAGCATAAAAAAATCAGACTTGCGGTAACGATTCTTTTATCCTGTATAGCGTTCGGCCTTTTCGGACTTGCCGATACCTTCGGCTCTTACAATCATGTTAAAACCTGCACCAACTCGCTCATTGACTCAAAAATAGATTATCTTTCCATTGCAAAGGAAAGAAAAATGGGTAAGGATTACTGGGTGTCAAACCGATATAATTTTTCCGATGAGGAGCTTTCAAAAATTTCCGATAAAACGAATATAAATATGCACGGAGTTTTCTCTGACGGCTCGGGACTCAGCTTTGAGTCAAACACAAATCCGGATAAGAAAACAACCGAGACAGATTATGATATTTACAGGAGATCTTTCAGCGGTTTTGCTGCGGTTGACGCCGATATTCTGAACGAGTTCGGCTACAAGCTTTTATGCGGAACGCTGCCTGATGAGAATAAGGATGAGATAGCCGTAAGCAAATATATCTTCGATGTTTTCAAAAAAACTCAGTATACAGACGGTAAAAAGGTTAAAAACGAAAAAGGTAATGAGGTTACGGTTTATCAGGATATAAATCTATATGAGGACCTGATCGGAAAAACGCTTACCTTAAACGGAAAGAAGTTTACGGTTACGGGAATTGTTGACACAAAAACTGATATTTCAAGATATGAAAGACTTACGGTCAAGGTAAAAAACAAATCCAAATCCGAAAATTTGATTGATTATATTTTAAATAATGAATTTACAACGGCTGCAAGCAACAGCTTTTTATCCGTGGCAATGACAGGTAAGGCAAAGCTTAACGCAATAATCAGTCAACAACCTGATATTTACCGTATAAACTATGGTTGGTTCGGCATGTCAAACGAAAGCATGAGTGTCAATCCCGATTATTTGACTACGATTGATAAAATCGATTTGAAAAATGTCAAATGGATAAACGGAGCTAAAACCGAGCTTGCAAAAAACGAGGTTATAGTCTATCAGAACTCGCTTCAAAACGAAGATATATTCGATGAAAACGGAAATCTTAATGCCTCTAAAATTCTTCCGATGGAATATTGGTGCAGTCTTTTCAAAGATAATGCTTATGAAACTGATTTTTTAAAGGAAAAAGGCTTCGGAGAGAAATTTAATATTGTCGGAATAATTCCTGCAAATGAAAAGCTTGAATATCTAAGCTCTGCAGCGGTTGTAAACAGCGAGCTTGTTGATTTGTTATGCGACAAGAGCGACAGGGGATATTCCTATGCTATAGGAAATCTTAAAGGCGGTTACAAAGAAATAAGCCCTGTTGTAAATTATTGCTACAGCGCCGATAAGGATATTAAATATCCTATTCAGAATTCTGTAACCTATGAGCTTGACAGTATAAATTCTGTTCTTAAAAGTCTTTCAAAGGTTTTCTTATATATCGGAATCGGATTTGCCCTTTTTGCAGCTTTAATGCTTTCAAACTTTATCGGAACAAGCATAAGCTACAAGAAAAAGGATATAGGGATTTTAAGAGCAATAGGCTCAAGAAGCAATGATGTTTTCAGAATTTTCTTCAGTGAAAGCGCGATAATCGCTCTTGTAAACTTTATTTTATCTTCAGCGGGAGTTCTTGCGGCAACCATTATAATAAACGGCATTTTAAGGACAAATTACGGCATACTTATTACCGTTTTAAGCTTCGGTATTAGGCAAATAGCTTTACTGCTTGCGGTAAGTATTGCAGTCGCATTTACGGCAAGCTTTATTCCGGTAAAGAAAATAGCCTCAAAAAGACCGATTGACGCAATAAGAGAAAAATAAAATCGAAAAGTGTGTATTTCGTCGAGATGCCGGTGTACTGAGTTTAATTCATCACATCCGAAAAAATCACTCAGTCAGTAAAATCTTTATGTCCGAATTTTTCCAATAAAAAACGCAGGCAAAAGCCTGCGTTTTTTGTGAAGACAGGACAATAGAGATGTTTTTGCGTTTTCGCTGTCTTGATTTGAACACTCTCGGCACAATCATTTTACATTACTCCGTTTCTGTTTTCAAGTTTTTTTTACAGCGTCATTTCGATTTCGGTGCCTCCGATAAAGACCACCTTGATTTTCGCTTTTGACTCTACCGCTACGCAATCGAATATCTGCCGGACGACATAATCGGCAAGCAGTCTGATTTTCCTTTTACTCATATCGTTCAGTCCTTTCATTGTTATTCGTTTTTATTGATTTATTGATTGACTTGTAGTATAATTCTTGATATTCAGAGTTCAAAAAACATAATTTTTTTGCAAGCTGCAGGGGTGCATTCTATGGCGACAGTATTGTTGATTATAATATATATCGCTTTTATCGGCTTGGGGATACCGGACTCGCTTTTCGGTACGGCTTGGCCTGCCATATACTCCGACTTCGGTCTGCCTTTTTCATTCGGAAGCTTTGTTACGGTCATAGTGTCATGCGGAACTGTTATATCAAGCATTATCAGCTCTAAAGTAATCGCCAAGCTCGGAACCAATAAGGTTTCGGCATACAGCACGCTTCTGACAGCGATTGCCTTACTTGGCTATTCTTTTGCGCCGAATTTATGGGTGATGTGCTTTTTATCTGTTATACTCGGCATCGGTGCCGGCTCAATAGATGTAGCACTGAATAACTATGTTGCTCTGCATTATTCCGCAACACATATGAGCTTTCTGCATTGCTTTTACGGCGTCGGCGTATCCGTAAGCCCCTACATTTTATCACTTGTTATTGCAGGCAAATCCGGTTGGCGAGGCGGATACAGAATTACTTTTATCATTCAGCTTGCCATAGCTGCGCTGTTGTTTATATCGCTTCCTTTATGGCATAAAGTGCACGGTGCTGAAAAAAGCACGGATGAAGCCGAATTTAAAAGCTTATCGCTTAGAAGCATATTGAAAATTCCGGGCGTAAAAATGATGTGCGGACTGTTTATCACCTCCTGTGCAATAGAATGCACCTGCGGCGGATGGGGCAGTACATTTCTTGTGGAATACAAGCATTTGTCCCCGGAAAAGGCAGCTCGAATTATAATGATATACTATGTCGGGTTGACTCTCGGACGGTTTTTGTCCGGCGTGTTGGCAACAAGATTGCATAGCTGGAAAATAATAAAGCTGGGGCAGATCGTATTAGGTGCAGCCCTGTTGCTTTTGGTTCTTCCGAGCAATGTATATCTGTTGTGCGCCGCCGGAATGTTTTTAATTGGACTCGGAAACGGTCCGGTGTTCCCGAATTTTAATTACCTTACACCCGAAAACTTCGGCAGCGATATTTCACAGTCTGTCATCGGAATTCAAATGGCATCGGCATATATCGGAATCATGCTCGCTCCCGCACTTTGCGGATTGCTCGGTCAGACATTCGGTATGGTTATTTTCCCGTTTTACCTGATACTGTTTTATGTTATCATGATACCCTTGACGATTCGTGTAAGAGCGGTGCTAAAGAAAAACACAAAACAGAGTTAATATCATAAACAGTACCCTTATCAACAAAATTTTACTTTTGCAATTATATTTTTCATTGCCTCCGGAAATAAGAAAGCCGCCTGATTCTCAAAAGAAAACCAAGCAGCTATGTATGTGTTTTATTCAATTGGTCGGATCGGAATTAATTATACCACCGAATTATGAAAAATTCTACCGTCATGTTCAGTGTGGCAGGATCACTCTTCCGCAGAAGTACTCTATGACGGGGTTTGTTATAAGCCTGAATGCCTTGTTTCAAGCGGTTTTGGGGCGTAGAAAAAGTCCGCCGCAATTCTATTGAAATTACGGTGGACTTATGGCTGGGGTGGCGAGATTCGAACTCACGAATGCAGCAGTCAAAGTGCTGTGTCTTACCGCTTGACGACACCCCAGTATTCAACAAAAAAATAAAGCACCTAAAAACTTGAAAAATCAGGTGCTTTTACGCTTATGTGGGGTGGGAGATGGGATTCGAACCCACGATCTCCAGTGCCACAAACTGGCGCTTTAACCAACTAAGCTACACCCACCGTAACGCAAAATCTATTATATCATAACCATAAGATTTGTCAAGAACTTTTTTTATAATTTGAAATCATCTTCTTTAAAATCCGATATGACTCCGATTTGTTCGGGTTTACGCTTAAAAACATCATATTTATAATGTCTGCAATAATCCCGTTTTCCCGTTACGCCTTTTTTTAAACAGAAAATATAATTATCATATTCAGATACCCTGCCGAATTTGCACCAAAGGCAGGATTTTTTAATTTTTTTATCAAAGAATTTGAAACCCATAGCTGTCTCCGAATTATTTTTTTTAATTATATCATGTTTTTTCACTTCTTTCCATACTTTTTTACATTTTGCAGCGAAATAATAAAAATTAAGACAAAAACCGATAGCGCTGCGACGGTTTTGGGAGTATTTATTTCTATTAAAACATTATTGGATACAACACCTGTATTTATCGGTATATTAAATAATTTAAAAATAATAAAGGTGTAAAAGGAAGAAAAAAAGCCGTGAACAATTCTGAACAAAAAAAACTTTATTTTGTTTATTTTTAAATCAGTACCTATTGAAAAAATCTGCATTATAACACAAAATCCGCCAAAACCTATTACAAAAGATAAAATATAAATATTTTTAATGTGAAATGAGGAATAAGTAACCTCATTCAGAATAAGTAAAATTTTTAAAGTTCTGATTTTTTTTGAGATTTCAAGAATAATCGCATTTATAACCGAAAAAATTACTACGAACGAACAAACGGAAAACATTGCGGAAGCTGCCGAGGAGGTGCTTTCAACAAACATTTCGCTTACTAAGATTTTATTTTCGGTACGGCAACTGTTTCCGTAAAGCAATGTTTTATCCTTTAATAAATAATAAGTAAAAATCGTTAATGATGAAAGGAAGCATGAAGCGAGCAGCGCGGTACCTGCGGCGGCTGAATTAAATGAATGAATTCCTACAGCGAATATTAAGAAAGCCGGTCCTGCGTTAACGCAAAAATTCAAACACTTTCCCGCTTTTTCTTTATCAAGAAATCCGTCCCTGACAGAGCTGTTTAAAACGGCGGCGCCTACAGGATATCCTCCCGTACAAGACATAAAAAAAATAATTGGAATTCTCAAATTGCCTATGTTTAACAGGTTTGCCGTTTTTATAATCATATTTACGCATACCATAAACGGAAACAGCGAGGGAATAAGTACATCAGAACAGCTGTAAAGACCGTTAACGGCACCGTTTACGGATTCATCCTTAAAAAAAATAAGCATCGCAGCACCTAACAAAGCCGAAAAAAACAAAAAAAGCTTTTTGAGCATAATTTTAAAACACCGCCTTTAAATAATAATATTCATCAGGCTGAATTATTATAAATGTTAAATCATATTATTTTTTAAAGGGGTGAAAAGGTGTGCCTAAAAAGTTTAAATTTAAAACTTCTAAAAAAGCTAAGATAAATTATTTTAAATGTTCGGAGGATATTCTGGATTTGGCCTCGGAAAAAGGTGCGCATATCGATATTTTTTCAAATACGGAAATAATTATAGACGGTTGCCAAGGAATACTTAATTATGATACTCAGTGTATAAGATTATGCGTGGACGGAGGCTCTCTTTTACTTGGCGGCGAAGGGTTTTACATAGTGAGCTTTGAAAACAAAAACATCAGAATAAAAGGAATTATTTCCTCGATTGAGTTTTACGGTGATTTTAAATGAATAGTTTGCTGAGATTTTTAAACGGATATCTGATAGTTGAAATAAGCGGAGACGATAGGGAAAAGATAATAAATTCCGCTAATATTTTCGGTGTTTCATTTTTTAATATAAAGTTTTTAAACAACTGCGTATATGCTTATATGAAAATAGGGGATTTTAAAAATTTAAGAGCAATAAAAAGAAAGAAAAATGTAAAAATAAGGATATTTAAAAAGTGCGGACTCCCTTTTATTTTTAAAAAATACAAATTAAGAGCAGGCTTTTTTACGGGAACTGTTTTATTCTTTGCAGTAATATATTTTTTATCGGGATTCATTTGGGAAATTCATTTTTGCGGAAATAAAAAAATTTCAGATAAAAGGTTAAATGAAATCTGTTCGCAAATAGGTATCAAAACCGGACAAAGATATAAAAAAATCGATTTTAATAAAAAAGCACAGGAGCTGCTGCTTAATGAGGACGGTTTGTCATGGGCTTCTATGAATATTGAGGGCTGTGTACTTACAGTGAATGTTTCAGAAATAAAAAATAAGCAGGAGGATCAAAAGCCGAGTAATATTAAAAGTTTAAGCGACGGAAAAATAGTTAAAATAGATATATCATCGGGAATGCCGCTTGTTAAGGTAGGGGACAGTGTCGCAAAAGATGAGCTTATAGTGTCGGGTATTATTGAAAGCAGTTCGAAAACCGCATTTGTAAAATCAAAAGGTACAGTTCTTGCAAAAACTGTAAGAACCGTTTCTTCAAGCGGAAAATATAAGGAGACGCTGCTGACAGAAAACGGTAAAAAGGAGAGAAGAACGGTTTTAACATTTTTTAAATTTAACCTGCCTCTTTTTTGCGGTAATCCGACGGATAAATTCAGAACCGAAACAAAAATTAAAAAACTTAAGCTTTTCGGCGGAGAAACTCCTGTTTTCCTTACTGAAAAAACATACTATCTGAATAAAAAAAATACGGTTGTAAAGAGCAAAGAAAAACTTTTATCGGAGCTGAATCAAAAAAACCGTGAAATGATAAATAAGCTATGCGTTGAAAGCGCCGAAATCATAGATATGAATACTAAGTATGAAGAAAACGGAATAACAGTAACATATGTGCTTGAATGTGTAGAAAATATAGCCGTTTTTGAACCGATAAATGTTGAATATAAAAATTGACATAGAGGTATAAAATGTAGTATAATTAGTGTAAAAGAATTATAAATCAGGGCGGGATTACTTATAGATTATTTTTTTGATTTATCAGATACAGAAGATTTAAACGGATTGTTCGGTGAATATGACAGTAATATTGCAGAGCTTGAGAACAAATATAATGTCAAAATAAATCTCAGAGACGGCAGGCTTAAATTATCTGGCGGAGAAAAAGCCGTAATAAATGCTTCGAAAGCTGTTGAGTATCTCCTGGAAATTACAAGTAAAGGAACTGTTCCTGATATTCAGAAGGTAAATTGCGTTATGGATATGATTGAGGACGGAAATGAAAGCGAGATAATGTCTCTTGATTCGGCAGGCTATGTTACGGCATCAGGAAAGCCTGTAAAACCTAAAACCCTCGGTCAGAAAAAATATATTGAAGCCATTAAAAGCCATACGGTTACTATAGGCGTCGGACCGGCCGGAACCGGAAAAACTTATCTTGCCGTAGCCGAAGCCGTTAAGGCGTTTAAAGAAAAAAAGATAAGCAAAATTATTCTGACCCGCCCAGCGGTAGAAGCCGGAGAAAAACTTGGCTTTTTGCCGGGAGATCTGCAGCAAAAGGTCGATCCTTATTTAAGACCTTTATATGACGCTTTGTTTGAAATGTTAGGTGCAGAAAGCTTTCAGAAGTATCATGAAAGAGGGGATATAGAGGTCGCTCCTCTTGCTTATATGCGTGGCAGAACGCTTGACGACAGCTTTATTATCCTCGACGAGGCTCAGAATACAACATCCGAGCAGATGAAGATGTTTCTTACAAGGCTTGGATTTAATTCGAAAATTGTTGTTACGGGAGATGTAACTCAAATAGATTTGCCTGACGGGAAAAAATCCGGACTTAAAGAGGCAATAGGAATTTTAAAAAACATTAAAGATATTTCGATAATAAAACTGACTGAAAAAGATGTCGTAAGACATAAATTGGTTCAGGAAATAATAAAAGCTTATGAAAAAATCGGAGGTAAAAATGAAAACAAAGGTAAATATCACGGACAAGCAAAAAAAGATTAAGCTGCCCACAGGCACAAGACTTTTTATAAGAAAAGCCTGTATTGCAACACTTACAGAGGAAAAGTTCCCTTATAACGCAGAAGTAGAGGTGATTTTGACCGATGATGAGAATATTCGCGAATTAAACCGCAAGTTTCGCAATATTGATTCTTCTACGGATGTTCTTTCATTTCCGCTCGGCTCTGACGGTGAGTACGATGAAAATCCCGAAACCGGTATGAAAATGCTCGGCGATATTGTTATTTCGGTTGAACATGCTTATGCTCAGGCGGAGCTTTACGGTCACGGTATTGAAAGGGAAATTTCTTTTCTTGCCGTTCATTCAATGCTTCATCTTTTAGGCTATGACCATGTTGACAGCAAGCTTGAAGAAAGCATCATGCGCGAAAAGCAGGAGATTATTCTTGACGAGCTCGGTCTTTCGATAAATAAGCTGTAATATAATGAAAAAAACTGCGTTTATATCTGTGATCGGCAGGGCTAATGTCGGCAAATCCTCGCTTGTCAACCGAATTATAGGTCAAAAGATTTCAATAGTATCTTCAAAGCCGCAGACTACGAGAACGCGTATTATGGGCGTTAAGACTGAGGGTGAAATTCAGTATGTTTTTATTGACACTCCCGGTTTTCACATTCCGCACAATAAACTCGGCGATAATATGATAAAAGCTGTTAAAAGCGGAATGACCGATGTCGATGCCGCAATTCTCGTTGTTGACTGCGCTGCTAAATTCAAATTCGACCCTGAAAACATACCGCAGGCCGAAAAGGAGCTTTTAAAAAGTTTAAAAAATCGGAATATTCCTTGTGTACTTGCTATAAACAAAATTGATCTTTTGGATGAAAAAGATAAGTTACTTGAGTTTATTTCGGGTTATTCCGATTATTTTGATTTTAGCTCGGTTGTTCCTGTTTCCGCTAAAAAAGGTGACGGTATAAATATTCTCGAAAGCGAGCTCAAAACTTTCGCAAAGCCATCTGAGCATTACTTTTCGGATGATGAATATACCGACCAGCCCGACAGGGTTATTGTATCCGAAATAATCAGAGAAAAGATATTAAGACTTTTAAAGGGCGAGGTTCCTCACGGAATTGCTGTTGATATTGAGCGTTTTTTTGAGCGCGACAGCAAAAAAAACGGAGAGCCGATTATCGAAATTGAGGCTACAATAATTTGCGAAAAAGAATCTCATAAAGGAATAATTATCGGCAAAGGCGGAGAAATGCTTAAAAAAATAGGCACTTATGCAAGGCAGGACCTTGAGAGATTTTTCGGAACAAAATGTTCGGTAAAGCTTTGGGTTAAGGTTAAGGAAGATTGGAGAAACAGATCGGGGATTATTCACACTTTAGGTCTTGACTCGGAATGATTGAATTACTTACGGGGAATAATTTTTATATAAATTATTCCGGAGGTAAGGCAATTGGAATCAAACAAAAAATGGCTTAAATTTATTGTTTCGGGCAAAGCGTCAGACTATGTAAGCTATATAAATTCTATAAAATTCGAAAGCGATTATAAACGGAGTGATAAAAGTGCGTATTTCGACGGACGCTCTGGTGATAAAAGAAAAGACGATAAAGGAAAATGACAGAGTTATAACACTGATGACCCGAAATCACGGAGTTATCAGTGCTTTTGCGCATGGGGCAAAAAGCGTTAAAAGTAAAAAAGGGGCGGGGACCGGACTTTTAACTTATTCGGATTTTGAACTTGAGGAAAGAAAAGGCGTTTTTACCGTTAAAGAAGCAAGCGTAAAGCATTGCTTCTTTATTATGGGCGAGGATATAGCGGATCTCGCCCTTTCGCAGTATTTTTGCGAAATTTGTTTGGTATTGGGAAACGACGAGCAAAACAGCGAAGCGTTTTTAAGAACTGTTTTAAATTCTCTTTATCTTCTGACCTCCCAAAAAAAATCCCGAAACTTTTTAAAGTCCGTTACCGAACTGAGGATTGCGTCGCTTTCCGGATATATGCCGGATCTTACAGCATGTGCCGGCTGCGGAAGTTTTGAGGATGAAAAGATGTATTTCAGCTTAAGTGAAGGTATTCTTCTTTGCGGCAACTGCAAACAACAGCATGCGCAGACTGAATTTTTAAGTCCTGCGGTGCTAAAGGCAATGCGTCATATAATCTATTCCGATTTAAAGGATATTTATTCTTTTTCGATTACAGAAGAAAATGAAAAAACTCTTTCGGAAATCAGCGAAAAGTACATACTTTTTCAGACAGAACACGAATTTCCGACTTTAAAATTTTATAAATCTTTATTGTGAGGACTGTATGTCATATAATGTAGAAAAATATATAAAAATCCTTGAGCTTGATAAGGTTCTTGAAAGTGTTGCTGAACACGCGGTGACACAAAAAGCAAAGAATGATATTATGGGTATTGTTCCGGCACGCTCATTTGATGAAGCGTCAAAGCTTATTGAAAAAACCTTTTGTGCATATAATCTTACAGCACTTAATTCCGCTCCTCCTTTTTCTGACTGTTCCGGAATAAACAATGTACTTGAGAGAGCGAAAATCGGCGCTGTCCTTTCTGCAAGAGAACTTTTAAATACCGCAAAATGTTTAAAAACCGTTCGAAATGTAAAGGCATGGTATACAAATTCGGAGGGAATCCAAGGTGAAAAAAGTCTTGATTTTTTATTTGAAAGACTTACACCGAATAAATTTCTTGAAGAAAAAATATTTTTTATAATCCGCAGCGAGGACGAAATCAATGATAACGCTTCCGAGCTTTTAAGCAGTATCAGAAGAAAAAAAGCTTCTTATTCATCAAAAATCAGAGAAAATCTTGATAGGATAGTTCGCGGCACCGCATCAAAATATTTGCAGGAGGCAATAATCACCCAGCGTGACGGACGGTATGTCGTTCCCGTTAAAACCGAATTCCGAGCCGAAATCAAGGGAATTGTCCATGACATGTCATCAAGCGGTTCAACCGTATTTATCGAGCCTGTAAGCGTTGTTGAAATAAACAACGAAATAAGAATTTTAGAGGCAAGAGAATCGGAGGAAATTGAAAGAATTCTTTTTGAGCTTTCTTCGCGGGTTTTAGAATACTCCGAGGATATTTATAATTCTTATGAGGCGCTTACCGAGCTTGACGCCGTGTTTGCAAAGTCAAAATACGCCTATTCTTCAAATTCCGTTAAACCGATTTTAAACAGCGACGGGAAAATCGTTCTTAACGGCGCAAGGCACCCGCTGATAGATAAAAAATCAGTTGTTCCGATAAACATATCTTTAGGTGAAAAGTTTGACACACTTGTAATTACAGGTCCTAATACCGGCGGAAAGACAGTCGCACTTAAAACACTCGGTCTTTTTACAATGATGGCAGCCTGCGGACTGATGATACCTGCCTCAGACGGAAGTGAAATAGCGGTTTTTGATATGATTTTTGCCGATATCGGCGATGAACAAAGTATTTCTCAGTCACTATCAACATTTTCTTCCCACCTTGTAAATATAATAAGCATTCTTGAAAACTGTAATGAAAATTCGCTTGTTTTATTCGATGAATTATGTGCGGGAACCGATCCTGTTGAGGGTGCGGCGCTTGCAAAAGCGATTTTAATCAGACTTTTAAAAATTAAAGCAAAAACAGCGGCCACCACCCATTATCCGGAGCTGAAGAGTTATGCGCTGGATACAAACGGTGTTCAGAATGCCGGATGTGAGTTCGATATTAACACTTTAAGACCGACTTACCGTTTAATTATCGGCTCCCCAGGCAGGTCAAACGCTTTTCTTATTTCAAAAAGACTCGGGCTTTCGGAGGATGTTATTAAAACCGCTGAATCTCAGGTTGATGAAAATTCGGAAAGACTTGAAAGGGTAATAGCTGCTCTTGAAAAAGAAAGACAGAAGGCTCAGAGTCTTTATGATAAAAACCAAAACCTTAAAAGAGACTTGGAAAAAGAAAAAGCTCAGATTGACCTAAAGCTAAAGGAGCTTGAAAAACAATCAGAGCAAATTAAAGAAAAAGCTGAAATTAAGGCTGCCGATATAATTGAAAGCGCAAGAAATAAATCATCCGAGCTTTTAAACAGACTTGAACAAATGAAAAAGGATATGACGCCGTCAAATTCCAAAGCATTGCTTGAGAATGCACGAACTGCGTACAGAGCCTCGGAAAAAGAATTCGATGATATTTCAAATCCCGTTAAAGAGCTTAATATCAAAGGCGAGAAATTGAAATCGGCACCGAAAGCAGGTGACACGGTCATTATTTCTTCTCTTGACAGTGAAGCTACGGTTTTAGAGGTCGACGAAAAAGGAAAAAGAGCATTTGTCCTTTCGGGATTTTTAAAAACTTGGGTAAAGTTTGACGGGCTTTTGTATAAAAAAGGCTCCCCTGAAAAAAAGAGCAAACCAAAAAAATCTTCGGTTACCGGTTTGTCATCAAAGGCCGACAGAATTGTTCCGTCTTCAATTGATCTTCGCGGTATGACGGGTGATGAAGCGATTTTAGAGCTTGAAAAATACATTGACAATGCGGTTCTTGCCGGTTTAGGCGAGGTTACTGTTATTCACGGCAAAGGAACAGGAGCATTGAGAAAAGCCGTTCAAAGCTATCTTAAATCAAATAAGCACGTTAAATCATTTCGCCTCGGCGTTTTCGGAGAGGGCGAAAACGGAGTCAGTATTGTCACTCTGGATTAAAAAGAGCAGAAAGTCTAAGCTTTCTGCTCTTTTTATATAGCAACCGGCCTTCAAACTACATATCCGCCGTTTACCGATAAAACCTGTCCTGTTATATAATCCGCCTTATCAGAGGCAAGAAATGAAACCGCAAAAGCTATATCCTCGGGTGTTCCTATTCTTCCGAGAGGAATTTCTTCAATAAATGAGTTTAAATTATCGGTTGAAATATTATTGTTCATTTGTGTGGCTATAAGTCCGGGGGAAACTGCATTTACATTTATTCCGCTGGGCGCAAGCTCTTTGGCAAGAGATTTTGTCAAACCTATTACTCCGGCTTTTGAAGAGGAATAAGCCACCTCGCATGAAGCGCCGGTTTCACCCCACATTGAAGTTATATTTATTATTTTACCCCGTTTTTGATTTATCATAATTCGAGAGATTTCTTTACAGCAATTATAAGCACCTATAAGATTAGTCCCGAATATTTCGTTTGACTTTGATTCATCAAGATAGTTTATTGTGTCTATATATGATACTCCTGCGTTATTTATAAGTATATCTACACTGCCGAATTTTTCAAGAGCATAATCTGCCATCAATCGTACTTCGTCCGATTTTGAAACATCGGCTTTAAAAGTATATATTTCGGTATTATAAGAGCGCAGGGAAGAGGCAAGAGCGGAAGCCTGCTTTGTATTTGATTTATAATTTATAATTACATTATATCCAAGCCTCGCAAATTCACTTGATATCGCCGCGCCGATGCCTCTGGAGCCTCCTGTAACTATCACAGTCTTTAACATTTTACTGCCTCCGTAATTTTATAAGATTATCATATCATAATTTTAAAAAAAAATAAATAGATTTTTTACAATAAATTGGGTTAACATAAAAACACAAACATAATATATTGTATAGTTTACATAAATAGTTTACATAAAACATAAGAGAACAAAAATTTATTGTTGACATAAAATCGAGAATGTAGTATAAATATAAGTAGAGAAATTAAAAGTGCCGCAGTACAGGTTAATAAACAGATTAACAAGCCCTCTGTTTTATGTAACTTTGCAAAAACATTGGGTTGTTTTTTATGCAAATCGGTCAACATAAATCCATACGCATTAAAAGCTTTCCTATATTTTTCTCATATCTTGTCCTATCTCAGCATAAATATTTATCGTTGAGAAGGGAAGATGATTTATGAGAAAAACTGCTGTTATAACTGTCAAAGGTTTAAAAATCAATAAGCTTTTTGAAAAAAACAAAATAATAATTCTTATGCTTTTGGCTTTTATTACCGGAATTATTATCGGAACGGTTTTATTTAATAAAAATGAAGCTGTTGCCGATCTGTCGAAAAGATTTTTTTCGGATTATTATTCTGTAAGGCAAAAAAAGGCTTTTTTAAAAATTTTCTTTTCCTCTTTTTTAGCTTCGCTTATAATGCTGTTGCCCTTGTACATTTCGGGGGCTTCTATTTTAGGAGTTGCAGCAGTTCCTTTTACCGTTATGCTCCGCGGAGCGATTTTAGGCAGCCTTTGCGGTTACATATATAAAACGTTTTCTTTAAAGGGCGTTGCTTTCAACGCAATGATTTTAATTCCGGGTACATTGATATCGTATGTTGCTTATCTTTTTGCTGCTAAAATTTCGGTTCTTTTTTCGCTTGATTTTATTAAGCTGATTTTTCCAAAGTGCCGTCCGCTTAATTTGTACGGAAGCTTTAAGGATTATACTTATAAATTTCTGTTTGTTATAATTTTTATGGTTTTATCCTCGTTGGTTGACGGCGCTTTTTCGTACTTGTTTATAAAGTTTTTTAATTTTTAAGGAGGTGTTATGATCATGAATAACTATATTGACGGATATAAGAATTATCTTGTTAATGTAAAAAAAGCTTCGCTTAATACGGTTGACGCTTATTTAAGGGACGCTTTGCAGTTTTCTGATTTTTGCACTTCTGTTGCCGGAATTAAAGATGTAAGCCTTACCGGCGAAAAAACTTTTTCCGAGTACCTTAATCATTTGACCGAAATCGGAAAAAGCGAATCTACGAAAACAAGAATCACAGCCTCTGTCAGATGTTTTTTTAAATATCTTAAATCAATCGGAGCTGTTAATTCCGATCCGACTTCTGCTATAAGAGTGCACAAAAGCCAAAGAAAGCTTCCCGATGTCCTTGAAGTAAATGAGATAATAAGACTGCTTTCTCAGCCGGACGGAGCCGATTATAAAAGCAGACGCGATAAGGCTATGCTGGAGCTTCATTATGCCACAGGTATAAAGGTTTCCGAACTCATAGACTTAAAAGTTTATGATGTTAACCTTCAGGTTGGAATTTTACATACTCACAGCGGATCGCATGAAAGAATCATTCCTATTTACCGTGACGCGCTAAAGCATATTGAAATTTATTTGAATTATGCACGGCCAGGTATCGTTACCGATGAATCCGAGGATAGGCTGTTTACAAATATGAACGGAAAGCCGCTGACCCGTCAGGGATTTTGGAAAATAATTAAAAATTATGCTGATAAAGCAAATATTAAAAAGGATATAACTCCTCAGACTCTCAGACATTCATTTGCGACGCATTTGCTTGAAAACGGCGCACAGCTCAAGGATTTGAAAGATATTTTAGGACACTCCGATATAACTTCAACTCAGATCTATGCACAGGTTCTGAAAAGTAAGTATGTTAAATCGTATACACAATTTCATCCGCTTGCAAAATAACAGCAACTGTTTTCTAAAATTCCTTAAACAGTTGCTGTTATTCTTATCGGAGAACTTTTAACTTTAGATATATACGATAATTCCTTCCCCTAATTATACAAAATATTCATTTTGTATAATTGCTGGGAACTGAAAAAAGAGGCTTGCCCTACCTCTGAACATCAGCAATTACACGCGCCTAATGCGCTTACAAAATGCCCGTTATTGTAGCATTGTGCGCGGTTACTCCTTTCCGCGCTTTTGCTGCCTCGGTTGAGTATCATTTTAAGCCCCGAAAAATCCGTTTATAACATATAATATATATACCGACGAAAATTTCTTACTTTTTTAAATGATACAGCCTGTAATTCTGTTTAGTCCATAGATCTGCCTTAATCCTGTATTTGTTCAGCCGTAAAAAACATATATATTACAACTATATTACAACCAAGTTGTTCCATAAACGGTAGTAAATAGACTTCCCTGCTTTTATAACCATAAAAAAGGGGCATTTAAAATAAGGAATAATTCATTATATAATGATTTATCATTCTGTAAAAATGGCATTTTTTGCTAAGAAAATATCATTTTTCTGAAAATTGAACAGTTTTTGAAGAAATATTGAACAATTCTCTACAGATTTTATATGTAATTTGCTATTGACAAACATATTATCGTATGATAAAATAAGGACAAATTTTAAGGAAGGTGTTTTTAATGTTTACTTGTTCAAGCAAAAATAAGAACAGTAACTATTCAACAGGTGCAAATTTTGCAGCTGAAAATTGTAATGCCTTCAAATTTAATATTCTAAAAGTTATAGGCACTGTCGTCTCAGCAGTGTCTATTTTTGTATTTCGACTTATTAATGTCATTATCAGCATTATTGATATTATCAGCTGTATAAAAATTATTTCAAAAAGCAAAAAAGAAATTTTGCCGATTGCCGGATAAAATTTAGAGCTTAATGATGGGCTTTGCTTTTTGAAAAAGCAAAGCTTTTTTTATTAGGTTTTTACGGTAAGTTAAAATTACAGTTATAATATATAGTGCAGATTACGGATATATCGGTAATTGTTATTTTGCATACCGTTTAAATATATCACTTTTAAGAAAGAGGTAAACAAAAATGAAAAAATCAGCAAAAGTATTAAGCCTCGTCATGGCAGCTGCTATGATGTGTGCGGCATTTGCAGGTTGCGGTAAGAAAAGCTACACTGCAAATAACAAAGAGTATGTCATAGGTCTTTCCGGCCCGCTTACCGGTGCCGCTGCAATTTACGGTAACGGTGTTAAGAACGGCGCTTCGCTCGCTGTTGACGAAATCAACGCGGCAGGCGGTCTTAACGGTGTTAAGTTCAGACTTGAAGTCACCGATGATATGCATGACGCAACTAAGGTTGCTACCAACTATGCTTCCCTCCTTGAAAAAGGAATGCAGGTTTCTTTAGGATGTGTAACCTCTGCTCCCTGCGCTGAGTGGACTAACCTTTCTCATGAAGATAATGTATTTTTCCTTACTCCTTCTGCTTCAAACGACGATATCCCGAAATATGACAACGGCTATCAGATGTGCTTTGCAGACGGCGATCAAGGTAAAGCAGCTGCTTCTTATGTTAATGAAAACTTCAAAGGAAAGACAATCGGTGTTTTCTATAAATCCGATGATAACTATTCCTCAGGAATTTTCAAGCAGTTCAAGAGCAACCTTGACTCAAGCGTAAAGGTTGTTGAAACCCTGTTTACAGACGCAGGCGCAACCAGCTTCGATTCTCAGATAAATGAACTTAAAGACTGTAAATTCATCTTCATGCCTATTTACTATACTCCTGCTACTATCTTTATGACTCAGGCTAAAGGTAAAATAGCTGATGACGCAGTTTACTACGGCTGTGACGGATTTGACGGAATTGATTCAACTAAAGGCTTTGACATAAAGTCTATACCTCAGGAAGTTTCAATGCTTTCTCACTTTGATTCATCCGCTACTACCGGCGCTGCAGGCGACTTTATAAAGAAGTATACCGAGAAATACGGCAAAGAGACCCTTAACCAGTTCGGAGCTTCTGCTTATGACTGCGTATATGCTATTTACGGCGCTATGAAAGAAGCTAAGGTTGACGACGTAACCATTTCCGCATCTGATCTTTGTGATGTTCTTAAAGATTCTTTCAAGACATACAAGCTCAAAAATGCTGTAACAGGCGGCGGCAGCGATGTTTCTTGGAACAAAGACGGAAAAGTTAAGAAGAGCGCAATCAAGTTTGTTATAAAAGAAGCAGACAAAGCTTAATTTTTTAATCAAAATATATCGTCCGGCATATCTTTCGGTATGCCGGAGATATGCTCTGTATATTAACCGAGACTTAATCGCTTGGTTATTACCGCAAGCTATTAAGCGTCGGTTAATATTAAAAAATTTGTATGGTAAGGTGTTAAAATGGAAATTATTACGACCTTAATTAACGGTCTGAGTATCGGCGGAATTTATGCCATGATAGCGCTCGGCTATACCATGGTTTACGGAATTGCAAAAATGCTTAACTTTGCTCATGGTGACATCATAATGGTCGGCGGTTACACTATCTATGTGTTTATGACGACTACAGGTCACCCCGCAATTGCAATAACAGCCGCAATTATTTTCTGTACTTTGCTCGGAATTACAATTGAAAGAGTTGCATATAAACCTTTACGAGGCTCCTCTCCGCTTGCTGTTCTTATCACTGCAATCGGTGTAAGCTATCTTTTACAAAGCCTTGCTCAGATTATATTCGGATCAGCTCCGAAAATGGTAAAGATTTTTGAGCTCGGAACCGTGACAATCGGCGGTATGAAAGTTCAGGTTGCCACACTGCTTACTCTTGCCTGCACAATTATTGTTATGGCAGCCCTCAGCGTTTTTGTTAAGTTTACAAAGATGGGCAGAGCGATGGTTGCCACATCTGAGGACAGAGACGCAACGCAGTTAATGGGAATCAATGTTAACATGGTTATAACCGTTACATTCGCAATAGGCTCGGCTCTTGCCGCAATTGCAGGTCTTTTCTATCTTATAAAAGCACCGAGCATTTCAAATACCTTTGGATCAATGCCCGGAATTAAGGCATTTACCGCTGCGGTTATCGGCGGAATCGGTTCAATACCCGGTGCAATGATCGGCGGAATAGTTCTCGGAATAATAGAATGCTTTTCTTATAAAATCCCCGCTTTGGCGGCTTATACCGATGCAATAGAGTTTTTAATACTTATCGTTATTCTTCTTGTTAAACCGACGGGAATACTCGGTAAAAAGAGAAAGGAGAAAGTATAATGGGTAATTCAAAATTATCAAAAATCAAATGGAAGCATTATATAAATTATGTTGTAGTTGCCGCTTTCACTCTTTTTCTTCTTATAACCTCTCTGACTGTCGGTCTGGAAAAATCAACTATTTATCTTGTTGAAAAGATTTCAATCGCAATAGTTCTTGCACTTTCTTTAAACCTTGTTGTAGGCTTCTTAGGTGAGCTTTCATTAGGTCATGCCGGATTTATGTGTATCGGCGCTTATATCGGAGGAAAATGCTCACTCATTCTCGAAAATAAGCTTGGTTCAACCGGTATTCTTTCATTCGTGATTTCGGTTTTAGTCGGCGGAATTTGTGCTGCCTTCTTCGGATTTGTTGTAGGTCTTCCCGCTCTTCGTCTTAAGGGCGATTACCTTGCTATTGTTACTTTGGGATTCGGCGAAATAGTCAAATCCGTTTTCCAGAATACCAGTCAGGAATCCTTCGGCGGGGCTTTAGGCCTTGAGACTCCCCGTTACGATAAAAATACGCTTTTTATTTACAGCTTTATAATAGTTCTTATCACCCTTGCTGTAATTCAGAATTTAATGCGTTCAAAACACGGAAGAGCAATAACCTCTATCCGTGACAATGAAATTGCGGCAAAGGCAACAGGAATAAGCGTAACTAAATATAAGCTTCTCGCTTTTATCGTTTCATCATTCTTTGCGGGTGTTGCAGGTGTTCTTTACAGCTTTTCCAACTACAATGTTCAAAGTTCAAAGTTCGGCTACAACTATTCTATAGAAATACTTGTTATGGTAGTTCTCGGCGGAATCGGCTCGATAAACGGCTCAATTATCGCTGCTGCCCTTATCACCTTTATCAATACCGAATTTGCAACTATTCTTACCGGAAACCTTGCAGTGCTTCAGAATTTGCTTTATGCAATCATTCTTATACTGATAGTAATTTATAACAATTCCCCTGCCTTCAAATCAATCAGAGATAAATATGACTTTAAGAAACTGTTTGATAATCTCCATAAAAAGAAGGATCCTTCTGTCATTAAGGACGATTCGGCAAAATGGACCAGAATTCAAACTAAAATTCCGATGGATGAAGTTCTTTCTGTTGATGTTTCACCCGTTGATCAGAATAATCTTAAACCCGATAAATCACCTAAGGAGGAAAAATAATGTCTGAATATGTACTTGAAACTATTGACCTCGGCATTTCCTTCGGCGGTCTTAAAGCGGCTCAGGATGTTAATATTAAAATAAAGAAAAACCAGATTTACGGTCTTGTCGGTCCTAACGGTGCAGGAAAAACTACAATTTTTAACCTTCTTACCGGTGTTTATCAACCCACAACCGGAACATTTTTGCTTAACGGCGAGGATTTAAAGGGAAAATCTCAGGAAAAAATCAATCATAAGGGCATTGCTCGAACATTTCAGAATATCAGATTGTTCAATAATATGAGCGTCATCAGAAATGTTATGGTAGGCCTTTCAAATCAGCCTGAATTTAAATGCGGTTTTCTTACCTCTGTTTTAAGACTTCCTATACATTTTAAGGTTGAAAAAGCAATGAGAAACCGCGCCAAGGAAATTCTTCGGATATTTGACCTTGAAGAGGAAAGAAACAATCTTGCCTGCAACCTTCCTTACGGAAAACAGCGTAAGCTTGAAATAGCGAGAGCGCTTGCAACAAATCCGAAGCTTCTGCTTCTTGACGAGCCTGCCGCAGGCATGAACCCCAATGAAACAAAAGACCTTATGGAAACAATATTTCTTATACGCGATAAGTTTGATATGACTATTCTTCTTATTGAACACGATATGAAATTTGTTTCGGGTCTTTGCGACGAGGTTACCGTTCTTAACTTCGGAACGGTTCTCGCTCAGGGTAAAACCCGAGACGCACTTAACAACCCTGAAGTTATCAAAGCCTATATCGGCGGATAGGAGTAAGCTATGTCGTTGCTTGAAATTAAAAATCTTGAAGTATTCTATGGTGTAATACAGGCTCTGAAGGGCATAAGCTTTAATGTTGATGAGGGCGAAATAATAACACTTATTGGTGCTAACGGTGCCGGAAAAACCACTACCATGCAGAGTGTTATTGGTCTTATTCCTAAAAAGGGCGGAACAGTAACCTATAACGGTAAGGATATTACACATACCCCTGCTCATAAGCTGGTGGGTCTCGGTATGGCTCAGGTACCTGAAGGAAGAAGAATTTTTCAGGAGCTTACCGTATATGAAAACTTACTTATGGGTGCTTTTCTTAATAAAGACAAAAAATCCGTTAAAGAAGATATAGAAAGAATTTATAACCTTTTCCCGAGACTTTGCGAGAGAAAAGGACAGATTGCAGGGACTCTCTCAGGAGGAGAACAGCAGATGCTTGCTATGGGCAGAGCGCTTATGAGCAGACCGAAGCTCCTAATGCTTGACGAGCCTTCAATGGGACTTTCTCCCCTGCTCGTCGATGAAGTTTTTGAACTTATTAAGCACATTAACAAGGACGGCACAACCATTCTTTTGGTTGAGCAGAATGCAGGTAAATCTCTTGCAATTTCCGACAGAGCTTATGTTCTTGAAAACGGAAAAATCGTTCTTACAGGCACAGGAAAAGAGCTTATGGAGAGCGATATGGTCAAGAAAGCATATCTCGGCGGTTAATACATTATATTATATTTAAACAAACACGGCTGTAAAGTGAGTAAGCTTTACAGCCGTGTTTGTTTATCCCAATGCAACATCTAAAAACATCATAACAGAAAATCCGGCAATAATTCCGAGTGTTGAAAAATAAGGCATCTCTTCCCTGTTTTGCTGACATTCCGGAATAAGCTCATGAACGGCTACAAGTATCATGGCACCTGCCGCAAAGGACAGCGCATAAGGGAGAATGGCATTCACATATACTACCAGCGCCGCTCCTATGATGCCGGCAACCGGTTCTACAAGCCCTGAAGCCTGACCGATTATAAAGCTTTTAAATCGTGACCTGCCTTCTCTTCTTAACGGAATTGATACTGCCGCTCCCTCCGGAAAATTCTGCAATGCAATACCTATCGCTATACTGAACGCACCCATTATCTGTTCTGGAGAAGCGTTTGAGTTTTTTAGAGCTCCGAAAGCCACTCCTACCGCAAGTCCCTCCGGAATGTTATGAAGTGTTATTGAAAGTATAAGCATAAACATTCTGTTTTTGCCCGATTTTTCATTTGTGTTCATATCAGCGCCTGAAATCGTCTTAGAAACGATTTTGTCGGAAATCAGTAAGAATACCGCACCGAATATAAAACCGATTGTAACGCTTAAATAAGAAGGTATTACAGAGTCGAGAGCATCTGCTCTGTCAATTGCCGGCTGCAGCAGCGACCAAAAAGAAGCGGCAATCATAACACCTGCCGAAAATCCGAGCATAAGATTTAATATTTTTTCTTTTGGCTTTTTAAAAAAGATGACCGTACCTGCCCCCAAGGCTGTTACAAACCATGTGCCGATTGTGGCAAGCAGAGCCATAAGTATATAATTTTTCATTTTTTGACCCTCCGCTACCATTATATTAGCGGAGGGCTCGGTCTGTTAATATATAGAAATAATGCAGGATTTTAATATATCAGACTATTTTAGAAATAATTTAAAAAATATCTATTTTTTTCTTGACATTTAATCCTTATATTGATATAATGATTAAGCTGTCGTTTTTGAAACGGTCTATTAGCTCAGCCGGTAGAGCACTTGACTTTTAATCAAGGTGTCCGGGGTTCGATTCCCCGATAGGCCACCATTAGAACTCGCTGTTTAAGCGGGTTCTTTTTTTGTTTACTAAGAAAAAATGGTAATTTCTAACACCTCTTCTAACACTTTCACAGCATAGATGCAATTGTGTTTGCAAGGTTTTTCCTTTTAAATATATTTTTTTGATGATTTATTAACGCCTGTAATTCCGCCGATAAGCGATGCAAGCATAATTATTATAAGATGAAACAGCGTATTTGAAGTTACTCCGCCTTTATTTACCGCAAGCGCGGCGCAGGTAACGCACAGAAAGTAAAACAGACCTGTTATAAGTCCTGTAAGGTATCCTTTTTCCCCTATTTTTCGAGCCGTATATAAAGCGCTTAATAAGGCACCCGCAGCAAGACAAACGGTAGCGGTTGCCCCCGCAAAGGAGCGGCTGATATTAAAAACTAAAAATGCCGCCGACGATATAATAATAAGCAGCACGGTTGCGATAATACCCAAGGAAACACCGATAAAGAATTTTTTGATATTTTCTGATTTGAAAAATTCGCTGTTTTTAACGGACATTAAAATCCCCCATTTAAATAACTTATAATTAAGTATATTTAAACGGGGGGATTTTAATTACACATTATTTAGAAGCAACATCATCATGAACGGTTAAGTTCTGCTGAAGAGCCCAGCGCGCAAACGTAAGCTTGCTGTGATCGCTTTTGGATTCGATAACAAAAGAATCGTCCTTTAAAGAAACTACTCTTCCGTAAATTCCGCCGATTGTAACTACTTCATCGCCAATCTGCAGATTTTCACGCATTTTCTTTTCTTCTTTTTCTTTTTTCTTCTGCGGACGGATTATGATGAAATACATAAGACCGAACATAAGCACAAGCATGCCTATCATCATAAGAGAGCCGCCTGCTCCGCTTCCTGCTGCGCCGGAAGCCTTTGCCGCAAGTGTAAGTAAATTAAAATTCATTGTGTTTTAAACCTCCATTAAATTTAACAATTTTAATTATACAGAAAACATTACATAATTGCAAGGAATTATTTGTAAATATAATGTTAAATCAAATTCTTGTTGAAAGAATGCTTTCTTTTTGCTTTTTAAATTCCGCAAATCTTCCCTCGTCAAGAGCATTTCTGATTTCAGTCATTAAATTATTATAAAACCAAAGATTGTGAAGCACAAGCAGACGCTGCGAAAGCATTTCTCCTGCCTTAAGCAAATGCCTTAGATAAGCTTTTGAATACCGCTTGCATGTGGGACAGCCGCAGTTATCGTCTATCGGGGACATATCGTATTCGTATTTATTATTATTTATGTTTATAATACCGTGAGATGTAAATAAATGTCCGTGTCTTGCATTACGGCTCGGCATAACGCAGTCGAAAAGGTCTATTCCCCGCTCTACGGCGTTTAAAATATTGGCAGGTGTTCCGACGCCCATAAGGTATCTTATTTTATCTTTGGGCATTACGGGTGTTACATGTTCAAGAACATCGTACATAACCTCTGTAGGCTCTCCTACAGCCAGTCCGCCTACGGCATAACCGTCAAGCTCCAGATCGGCTATTTGTTTCATATGTTCAATTCTCAAATCATTAAAGGTACAGCCTTGATTTATTCCGAAAAGGAGCTGTTCTTTATTTATTGTTTCGTCAAGAGAATTAAGCCTGCTCATTTCCGCTTTACATCTTTTAAGCCAGCGTGTAGTGCGCTCGCAGGATTGTTTTGAGTATGAATATTCGGCAGGATTTTCAACGCACTCATCAAAAGCCATTGCAACGGTTGACCCCAAATTAGACTGGATTTGCATACTCTGCTCCGGGCCCATAAAAATTTTTCTGCCGTCAACATGGCTGTGAAACGTAACACCGTCTTCAGTGATTTGACGAAGCTTTGCAAGTGAAAAGACCTGAAAACCGCCGCTGTCGGTTAATATAGGGCCGTCCCAAGTAGTAAATTTATGAAGACCTCCGCATTTTTTTACTGTTTCGTCACTCGGTCTAACATGAAGGTGATAGGTATTTGATAGCATTACCTGACATTTTATCTCTTTAAGATCCTCGGCAGAAACAGCGCCTTTTATGGCTGCCGCCGTTGCAACATTCATAAAAGCGGGGGTCTGAACGGTTCCTCTGTTTGTTATGAATTCTCCGCGTCTTGCGCCGTTTTCTTCTTTAATTAGCTTGTACATTTATTTCTCCTGATTTTTATAATATCAGCATTGCATCGCCGAAGCTGAAAAATCTGTATTTTTCGTCAACCGCGGTTTTGTAAGCCTTCATAGTATTATTATAACCCGCAAAGGCGGAAACAAGCATTATAAGCGTGCTTTCGGGAAGATGAAAATTAGTGATAAGTCCGTCCATACACTTAAAATTATACCCGGGGTATATAAAAATCGAGGTATCGTCAGCACATTCTTTTATTTCGCCGAATTTTGTAGCCGCGCTTTCAATTGTGCGGCAGCCAGTAGTGCCGACGCATATTACCCTTTTTCCGCTGCTTTTTGCGGTGTTTATCATATCTGCCGCCTCTTTAGGAATATAATAATGCTCAGAGTGCATTTTATGGTCCTCAATATTTTCCGCCTTGACGGGTCTGAATGTTCCAAGCCCCACATGCAAGGTCACATAAGCAAGCTTGACGCCTTTGTTTTTAAGCTTTTCGAGTAATTCTTCGGTAAAATGAAGTCCTGCCGTCGGAGCGGCGGCTGACCCTAACTCCTTTGAATAAACGGTCTGATATCTTTCCTTGTCCTTAAGCTTTTCCTTTATGTAAGGCGGAAACGGCATTTGCCCGACCTTATCAAGAACCGAGAAAAACTCTCCGTTGCAGGAAAATTTAATAATTCTGTTTCCGTCCTCCAAAACATCAATTACCTCGCAGGAAAGGTCATCGCAGAACTTGAATTTTTTTCCTGCTTTTGCTTTTTTCCCCGGACCTGCAAGGCATTCCCAAGTGAGCAGATTCTGCTGTTTTAAAAGAACGAATTCAACAACAGAGCCTGTATCCTCTCTGACACCGTAAAGGCGGGCAGGCAAAACTCTTGTATTATTAAGAACCAGACAGTCTCCTTCATTTAAATAATCAACAATATCATAAAAATGACCGTGCTTTAATTCTCCTGTTTCTTTGCTTAGAATCAGAAGTCTCGAGGAGTCTCTCGGATAAACAGGAGTCTGAGCAATAAGCTCCTGAGGCAGGTCATAATAAAAATCGGTTGTTTTCATTTGGAAAATCCTCCGTAAAAATAGGTATTTTAATTGACTTTTATATAAGATAATGGTATATTTATAAAGATAAATAATTATTATATACTATACAATTATATTGCACAAAATGTAATTTGGCAACACTTTTTTAAGGAGAATGTAAAATGAAACATTATAATGTCGGAATTATCGGCGCTACGGGAATGGTAGGCCAAAGATTTGCGCTTTTGCTCGCGGATCATCCGTGGTTTAAGGTTACCGCTCTTGCGGCAAGTCCGAGAAGCGCGGGTAAGACATACGGGGAAGCGGTAAGCAACAGATGGGCTATGACTTCCCCTGTTCCCGAAAATCTTAAAAATATTGTTATTGATGATGCGGCTGATATAGAAACCGTTACTAAAAAGGTTGATTTTGTTTTCTGCGCCGTCGATATGAAAAAGGATGAAATTAAGGCACTTGAGGATAGTTATGCGAAACATGAGTGCCCTGTTATTTCAAATAACAGCGCTCACAGAATGACCGAAGATGTTCCGATGGTTATACCCGAGCTTAATTCTGAGCATATTAAAATAATAGACAGCCAAAGAAAAAGACTCGGAACTAAAAAAGGTTTTGTTGCCGTTAAATCAAACTGTTCTCTTCAAAGCTATGTTCCGGCTCTCTACCCTCTTGATAAGGAATTCGGAGTTGATAAATGCTTGGTTTGTACCTATCAGGCAATCTCGGGTGCCGGAAAGACCTTTGAGCGCTGGCCCGAAATTATTGATAATGTTATTCCTTATATCGGCGGAGAAGAAGAAAAAAGCGAGCAGGAGCCGCTTAAAATTTGGGGTAAAGTGGAAGACGGAAAAATTATTCCTGCCTCCTCTCCGAAATTTACGGCACAATGCTTAAGAGTTCCTGTTTCAGACGGACACATGGCGGCAGTTTTTGTCAAATTTAAAAATAAGCCCTCAAAAGAGCAAATTTTAAAGGTTTGGGAGTCTTTCAGCGGAGAACCGCAAAAGCTTAATCTTCCCCATGCTCCTAAACAGTTTTTAAATTATTTTACCGAGAACGATATGCCTCAGACAAAGCTAAACAGAAATTTAGAGGGCGGAATGGCAATTTCCCTCGGCAGACTCAGAGAAGACACACAGTATGATTATAAATTTGTTTGTCTTTCACATAACACCTTGCGCGGAGCCGCAGGCGGCGGAGTTTTATTAGCCGAACTTCTTTGCGCAAAGGGTTATATGGACTAATTTTAAAAGGGGATAGTTTTTATGAAAAAAAGAATTTTCACCGGAGCGGCAACTGCACTTATCACTCCTATGAACAGTGACGGGAGCGTTAATTTCGAAGGATTAAAGACTTTGGTTGAAAATCAGATAAAGGGCGGAATTGACGCGCTCGTTATCTGCGGTACAACCGGAGAAAAGTCCACTCTGCGATATGACGAGCATGTTAAGGTAATTGAAACTGCAAGCGCGGCCGCCGATAAAAGAGTGCCGATTATTGCCGGTACAGGAAGCAACGATACCGTTTATTCCGTAGAGCTTTGCGCAGATGCTGAAAAAGCCGGCGCAGATGCGTTTTTGATGGTAACTCCTTATTATAACAAAACATCACAAAGAGGCCTTGTTGCGCATTATAACTATATTGCGGACAGAGTAAATAAGCCGATTATTCTTTACAATGTTCCGTCAAGAACCGGCGTCGCAATTAAGCCTGAAACCTACAAGGAGCTTTCAAAGCATGAAAATATCGTTGCTGTTAAGGAAGCAAACGGCGACCTTTCCTCTGTCGCTCAGACTAAATATCTTTGCGGAGACGACCTTGATATTTATTCGGGGAATGACGATCAGACCGTTCCGATTATGTCGCTCGGCGGAATAGGTGTCATTTCGGTGCTTTCCAATTTCGCTCCGAAGCAGATGCACGAGCTTTGCATGGCTTATTTAAACGGCGAAACCGACAAGGCTTCCAAATTGCAGATTAAATACACAGGTCTTATGAATGCGCTTTTCTCAGATGTAAACCCTATTCCTGTTAAAGAGGCTATGAATATTTTAGGCTTTAATGCAGGACCTTGCAGACTTCCCCTTTATCCGATGACCGAATGCGCAAAGAATAATCTTAAGGAAAAATTAAAAGAGTGCGGATTTAATTTTTAAATTAACAGGACGTGATAAAATTGCTTAAAATCTTACTTTCGGGCGCCTGCGGGAAAATGGGAAAAACCGTTGCTCTTTGCGCACAGAATGACGAAACCCTGTCAATAATCTGCGGAGTTGATAAATTCAAAGCGGAACAATATTCGGATTTCCCTGTTTACGGCGATTTTGATAGCGTTAAAGAAAAACCGGATGTAATAATCGACTTTTCAAGTGCTGATAATCTTTCTTCACTGCTGGAGTTTGCTTTATCTTCTTCCCTGCCTGTTGTAATTGCGACCACGGGATATTCAGACGAGCAAATTGCGGATATAAAAAAAGCCTCGGAAAAAATACCTGTTTTCTTTACATTCAATTTTTCGCTCGGTGTAAATTTATTAACGGCGCTTTCCAAAAAAGCCGCCGCGGTTTTAGGAGACAGCTTTGATATAGAAATTATTGAAAAGCATCATAATCAGAAGATTGACGCACCGTCCGGAACGGCTTTAATGCTTGCGGACGCCATAAACGGTGTTACCGGTAATAAGTATAGCTATGAGTTTGACCGCCATTCAAGACGAATGAAACGCCCTCAAAATGAGATAGGAATACATTCGGTAAGAGGCGGAACGATAGTCGGCGAGCATGAAGTGATTTTTGCGGGCGAGGATGAGGTAGTTACCCTTTCTCACTCGGCATATTCAAAAAAGATTTTTGCAAACGGCGCTTTAAAGGCCGCAAGGTTTATAAAGAATAAAAAATCAGGAATTTTTGATATGAATGATATTTTAAGCTTATAGTATTTAACGACAGCAACCCATGTTCAAATAAGAACAAGAGTTGCTGTTTATCTTTTACAATTAAATTAAATCTTTACTGCAAAAGAAAAAAGTTCCGATATAACAATATCAGAACTTTTTTATTTTATTTATTATAATATTATTTTTATTACCGATTTTTTACCTTTTTTAAGAATAAAGTCATTTTTAAATTCATCGGCATTAAATGTCTTTTTAGGGTCGCTTATCTTTTCATCATTAACGCTTACTCCGCCCTGTATAACAAGTCTTCTTGCCTCGCCGATTGAAGCGGCAAATCCGGCTTTTGTAAGCAAGGTAAGAATTCCTATCTGCGTTTCATTAAAATCGGAGTTTTCAAGCTTAACGCTCGGCATATCGGCATGTGAGCCTTTTCCCGAGAAAACAGCTCTTGAGGTTTCCTGTGCCTTTTGAGCCTCTTCTTCGCCGTGCACAAGCTTTGTAAGCTCATAAGCCAAAATTTCCTTAGCGGTATTAAGCTGACTTCCCTCCCACTTATCCATCTTGTCGATTTCTTCAAGCGGCAGGAATGTGAGCATTCTTATACATTTTAAAACATCTGCGTCGGCAACATTGCGCCAATACTGATAAAATTCATAAGGAGAGGTTTTTTCAGGGTCGAGCCATACGGCACCGCCGACGGTCTTTCCCATTTTTTTGCCCTCGGAATTAAGCAATAGCGTAATAGTCATGGCATAAGCGTCCTTGCCGAGCTTTTTTCTTATAAGTTCTGTACCGCCGAGCATGTTAGACCACTGATCGTCTCCGCCGAACTGCATATTACAGCCGTATTTTTTAAAAAGATGATAAAAGTCATAGCTTTGCATTATCATATAATTGAATTCAAGAAAGCTGAGGCCCTTTTCCATTCTCTGCTTGTAGCATTCCGCCCTAAGCATGTTATTTACGGAAAAACAAGCGCCTACGTCTCTTAATAAATCAATGTAATTAAGCTTTAAAAGCCAGTCGGCATTGTTGACCATCATAGCTTTTCCTTCGCCAAACTCTATAAATCGGCTCATCTGCTTTTTAAAACAATCACAGTTATGCTGAATTTGCTCGGGGGTCATCATAGAGCGCATATCGGTTCTTCCGGATGGGTCGCCTATATATCCGGTTCCCCCTCCGATAAGCGCAACGGGGCGGTTGCCTGCCATCTGGAGCCTTTTCATAAGGCACAGCGCCATAAAATGTCCTACATGCAGACTGTCGGCAGTTGGATCAAATCCAATATAAAAGGTTGCTTTCCCGTTATTGATTAGCTCTTTAATTTCCTCTTTGTCGGTAACTTGGGCTATAAGTCCTCTGGCAACCAGTTCTTCATAAATTTTCATTATTATTACTCCTGTCAAGTAGTTCTTTTGCCGAATTATATAAGCTGTCCGTTAAGCTGTTTCCGGACATAATTCTTGCTATTTCTTTTATACGTTCCTCGTAAGAAAGCAGAGAAACATTTGTATAAGTTTTACCGTCTTTGACTGTTTTTTCTATCAAATACTGATTATCTGCATTTGCCGCTATCTGAGCAAGATGTGTTACGCATAGCACCTGCTTATCGGCGGATGCCTTCTTAAGCTGAATTCCGACCTTTCCTGCTGCTCTACCGCTTATACCGGAGTCGATTTCGTCGAAAATCAGGGTATCAATTCCGTCCTTATCGGAAAGAACACTTTTTATGGCAAGCATTATTCTTGAAAGCTCGCCGCCCGACGCGATTTTATGCAGCGGCTTCATAGCTTCTCCGATATTTGTGCAGATCATAAATTCAATTATATCACATCCGAATTTTGTATATCTTCCCTTTTCATGCTTCATTTGAAATGTAACATTCGGCATATCAAGGAATTTTAAAACCGATGTCACTTCCTTGCAGAACTTATTCCCTGCTTTAATTCTTGACTGTGAAAGTCTTTCACCCAGCTCAACCAATCTTTCGGTAGAAAAATCAAGCTCTTCGGACAGTTTTTCGATTTTTTCATCGGCAGTATCAATCATCTGAAGCTCGTCTTTTAATTCTTCAAGCTTTGAAAGCATTTGCGCCTCATCGGCATTATATTTAACCGAAAGTCTTCTGAGCGTATCAAGCCTGAGGTTTATTGTCTCAATATCAAGCTCACTGTATTCTTCGTTATGGGTTACCGTTCGTATATCCGAGCATATTTCTTCAAGATCGGAAAGAATATCCGCTGCTTTTGAGATGCTTTCCGACATTTCATCGCAATCCGAAGCAATCAGGCTTTTTTGGGCATTTTTTATAAGCGACGCGGCGCCGTCAAAATTATCGTCTCCGTTTATAAATGAATATGCCTCATTTAAAGAGGTTATCATTTTTGAATAATTTTCGGCAATCTTTTGTTTTTTTCTTAAATTTTCCGTTTCACCGATTTTCAGGTCTGCGCCCGAAAGCTCATTTATTTCAAATTCAATAAGCTCTTTTCTGCGTTTTTTTTCATCCAGATCCGAAGATAATTCAGCAATTCTTTTTCGTATTGTGTTTAAATTATGAAATTCAGTATAATAATCACTTTTAAGCTTTTCATTTTCTGCAAGCCTGTCAACATAAATGTAGTGGTTTTCGGGATCAAGAAGATTCTGATTGTCATGCTGACCGTGAATATTTATTAAGTACCTGCCGATATTTTTTAAAATTGATACTGCTGCAGGTCTGCCGTTAATTCTTACGCTGCCGTTTCCCTTAAGCGAAAGCGTGCGGTCGATAAGAAGCGTTTCGTCTGTTTCTAAATCATAGCCTGCCTCTGTTACGGCGTTTTTGGCAGCTTCGGATAAATTGCAGAACTGGGCAGTAAAATTTGCTGTAACGCTGCCGTTCCTTATAAGTTCCTTTGAAGTTCTTTCTCCCAAAATTGCGTTTATAGCGTCGATAATTATGGACTTTCCTGCGCCTGTTTCTCCTGTTAAGGCTGACAAACCATCAAAAAACTCAATATCCGTTTTTTCTATAACGGCTATATTTTCGATATGTAAGAATTTAAGCATTTTCCTTACCGCCGTTAAATAATATTTTTAATTTCAGCCGCAAGCTCATCGGCCTTTTCGGTGCTTTTGGTGATAATAAAAATCGTATCATCTCCGGCAACGCTTCCGAGCATATCCTCACTGAAAAGACTGTCAATTGCCACAGCCGCACTTGAAGCCATACCCGTACGGCATTTTATAACGATATCATTCATTGCGCTGTCAACTCTTATTATTGAGCCCTTAAGCAGGTCGTTATATTTTCCGCCGCCGTCGCTGTTTGCAAAAGGAGCAATAGAAATGTATCTGTAAACCCCGTTTTCATCATGGCCTTTGATTATTCTTAATTCTTTAATATCTCTTGATACTGTTGACTGAGTAACATTAAATCCGAGTAAATTAAGTTCTTTTTGAATTTCATCCTGAGTCAAAACGATTTTTTCGGAAATAATATCCAAAATCTTTTTTTGTCTGCTATCTTTCATGGCTCATACCTCTTGATTCTGAAAATTTTAAGGAAAGAGTTTTATAAAACGAACGGTCATTAAGTCTGACAAGCTGAACATGCTTATCCGAACGGGAAATATAAATTTCAGTATAAGGCTTAATATTAGCGGCTTTTCTGCCGTCTACCGTTAAATAAATATCGGTTCTTTTTTTAGAAAAGGCTTTTAATTTTATTTCTCTTTCGCTGCCGAGAATAATCGGCTTTGCGGAAAGTGAATGTGAACAGATAGGCGTTATACAAACGCATTCGCTCAACGGATCAATAATCGGTCCTCCTGCGGAAAGTGAATAAGCTGTTGAACCGGTAGGGGTAGAAACAATCAGACCGTCTGCAAGATAGTTGATTTTATCCCTGCCGATAAAAGAAGAAATATCAATTATTCTTGAAATATATCCGCTTGTTATTACCGCGTCGTTAAGCGCTTCAAAGCTTGATACGGTTTTTCCGTTTTCACAGACACGAATACTTAGCATCATTCTTTTTTCTATTGAATATTCTTTTGTTTTAAGTTTCGATAAAAGGCTGTATTCGCTTTGCTCGATATCGGCAAGATATCCGAGCCTACCGGCGTTTATACCCAATATCGGTTTATTATCCGCCGCCGCGCGCTTGGCATATCTGATAATTGTTCCGTCGCCGCCGACGGTGATTATAATATCTGAAATTTTATAAAGCTCATCTTCCGGCGCAAATTTATAACCCTCGCAGCAGATGCTGTTTGGAAGATATGCATCTATTCCGTTTGAGGAGAGAAACACTCCTATTTTTTCCACCATTTCGGAAGATCCGCGTTTATCGAGATTTGGAATTAGTGCAACTTTCATTTTGCCCTCCGATCCGTAATTATTTATTAAGCTCGGCATAGGAGCTTTCTACTATCTCTTCTGCTGTTACTGTGCAAAGATTTTCTCTGCTTTCATTTTTTTCGATACAGCATAAATATTCTATATTTCCCTTAGGGCCTTTAATCGGCGAAAAATCAAGATTTAAAACAGAAAATCCGTTTTTTAAAACAATATCAATAATCTTTTCTATTACTGAAATATGCACCGATTTTTCTCTGACAACTCCGTTTTTGCCGACATTTTCCCTGCCTGCTTCAAATTGCGGCTTAATAAGGCATACGGCTTTAGCATAATCCTTTAAAAGCGGATTTAAAACAGGCAAAATGAGCGAAAGAGAAATAAAAGAGACATCAACGGAAGCAAAGTCAAGAGGGTCGGGAATTTGCTTGCTTGTGACATTTCTGAAATTGGTATTTTCAAGGTTAATCACTCTTTCGTCGTTCCTTAAGGTCCAAGCAAGCTGTCCGTAACCTACATCGACCGAATATACCTTAACAGCACCGTTTTGAAGCATACAATCGGTAAATCCGCCTGTTGAAGCACCGATATCAGCACAAATACAATTATTTAAATCAATGTTAAAATTAGATATTGCCTTTTCAAGCTTTAAGCCGCCGCGGCTTACATATTTCAGAGTTTTACCTCTTACTTCAACCGTATCATCGGGCTTTACAAAGGTTCCTGCCTTATCGCATTTCTGATTATTTACAAATACAATACCTTCCATTATAAGCGCCTTTGCTCTTTCTCTTGACGGCGCAAGACCCTTTTCAACCAAAACTATATCAATTCGCTCTTTATTCTGCATTATTTTTAAAAGCTTTACTTATGCTTTCGGAATCAAAACCGTATTTTTTCAACAAATCTTCGGTTTTACCTGACGGAACAAAGACGTTTTCAACCGCTTTGATTTTATAATTCCCTTTAAATCCGTTTTCTGAAAGCATATTGCCGATATGCTCGGCAATTCCGCCGCTCTTAATTCCCTCCTCAAAAAATAAAATGTTTTTATAATCTAAAATGATTTCTAGTGCTTTTTGCGATATCGGATGTATTTTATTAAGCTTTAAAATGCTGAAATCCTTACCATCGCCGTAAGCCTTATAAACCTCGTTAAATTCCCGCCCGTAGGTCACGGCTAAGGATTTTTTATTGCCTTTAAATAAATTATACTCGGCTTTATAATCAAAGTCATAATCATCATCAAAACAGCCGCGCGGATAACGGATGGCACATAATTCGCTGTTTTCCGCGGTTTCTTCAATTCTGTATATAAGCTCTGAATAAAAGGATGGCGAATAAACATTCATATTTGGAATTTCGCTTAAAAATGCCGCGTCAAACAAACCTTGGTGGGTCTCTCCGTCCTCTCCGACTATACCCGCCCTGTCAACAAGAAGCTTAACAGAAACCTTACCTATGGCAAGGTCATGAATTATCTGGTCGTATCCTCTTTGTAAAAATGTTGAATATACCGCAAAAAAAGGAACCATTCCACCTTTTGCAAGTCCGGCACAAAACGTGACTGCATGCTCCTCGGCAATTCCGACATCAAAAAATCTTTCTTTATATTTTTTTGAAAATTCAACAAGTCCCGTACCCTCTGACATCGCAGCAGTCACGGCACAAATCCTTTTGTTTTTTTCGGCAAGACCGCATAGGGTTTCTCCCGCAACCTTGGAAAAGTCATGCTTTGAGCAATTTAAAGAGCCCTCGTCAACATCAAATGGAGATACGCCGTGATAATTGGCGGGCATTATTTCGGCAAAAGGATAGCCTTTGCCTTTTTTTGTTACAACATGAATAACGCTGGGTCTGTCATAGTCCTTTGCGACTCTGAAAAGTTCTTCCATAAGCGTAATATTATGTCCGTCTACGGGTCCTAAATAATTAAATCCGAGATTGGCAAAAATATTATCCTTATAAACCGCCGATTTTATACTCTCCTTAATTTTAAAAAGAAAGCTTATAATGCTTTTTCCGAACGGAAGCTTCAGCATAAATTTGGTAAAAGCAGCTTTAAAGCTATGATAAGCCGCTTTGTTTCTTAGGTGTGTAAAGGTTCTTGCAACGGCTCCGACATTTTTTGAAATAGACATTTTATTGTCGTTTAAAATAACTATAAAATTGCCCTTTGCGCCTCCGGCATTGTTTATTGCCTCATATGCCATACCGCCCGTCATGGCTCCGTCTCCGATTACGGCAACGGCAGTTCCGTTTTCCCCTTTTAATTTTTTGGCTTTGAAAATTCCGTAGGCAGCAGAAATGGAATTACTGCTATGTCCTGTTACAACAGGGTCATGCTCGCTTTCGTCGGGTCTCATAAATCCGGAAATTCCGCCGGAGGTTCTTATATTATTAAAATCCTCATATCTGCCCGTTAACAGCTTATGTGTATACGCCTGATGTCCCACATCGAAAATTATAGCGTCCTCAGGCGAGTTAAAAACTCTATGTATTGCAACCGTTAATTCCACCGTTCCGAGGTTTGAGGCAAGATGTCCGCCGTTTTGTGAAACAGTTGAAATGATTTTATCTCTTATTTCGGCACAAAGTTTGTCTAAATCTTTAGGATAGACATTTTTCACATCATCGGTTTTTTTTATATTTTCAAGAATTTCATATTTCAAGAAATAACATTCCTTTTAAAGTCAAAACTTTCTTTTTAAAAGCATATCGGTAAGCTCTTTGAGATTTCCGGTATCTCCGTCTATAAGAGACAGTATTGCGTCCGCCTTTTGAGTAAGCTCAATCGCGGTCTTCATTGCATTCTCTTCGCCAAGAGCGCGAAGTAAAGTTTTTTTATCGTTTTTCTCATCACTGCCGACAGGCTTTCCGAAAGTTTTTTCGCTTGCATTCTTATCAAGAAAGTCATCAATTATTTGAAATGCCGTCCCTACGCACTCCCCGTACTCAGAGCATTTTTTTAAGTTATCTTCATCTGCTCCCGCCAAAATCGCTCCGCAAACGCATGCGGCTTTGATGAGGGCTGCGGTTTTTAAAGAATACATCTCTCTTATAAGGTCGGATGCCGTACAATCGGTGTTTTTAAGGTCTATTACCTGTCCGCCTATCATTCCGTTTATTCCGGCGTATGATGAAAGCTGAATTAAAGCGTTTACAATTCGGTCGGCGCTTATTCCGTTGGTTTTGGCGGCAACAGAGAAAGCCTCGGTTAAAAGCGCATCACCGGCAAGCAGAGCCATATCCTCTCCGAAAGCCTTGTGGCAAGATGGCTTTCCTCTGCGCAAATCGTCATTATCCATACAAGGCAAATCGTCATGGATAAGCGAATATGTATGAATCATTTCAAGAGCGCATGCAAAGTTATACGCACAGTCGTCATCACCGCCGAAAAGCTTATAAAATTCAAGAAGAATAATCGGTCTGATGCGTTTCCCGCCCGAAAGGAGACTGTGACGCATCGCTTCGTTTACAGTATCATAGTGCTGACCTGTAGGCATAGTAAGAATATCAAGTCTTGCGTTAATTTTAGTTTGATATTCTTTTATAAGATTATCAATCATTTTTTGAAACCTCTCTTTCATAATCTGAAAGTGAAATTATCTTTTGCTTGGCATTATTTAAGATTTCAGAACATTTTTTTGAATATTTCATACCCTCTTCGAAAAGTGTGATGGATTCTTCAAGGGATGTATCCTTATTTTCAAGTTTTTCGGCAATTTCTTCAAGTTTTTTGAGACTTTCTTCAAAGCTTATATTCTCTTTCATTCTGCGCTCCTTTCAAAAAGCTCGGTAACCTTACAATTTGCCTTTCCGTCCGAAAGACAGATTGATAATTCATCGTCTTTTTTAAGCTCATTTATACTGCTGATTTTCTTCCCGTCCTTTTTAATCTCGCCGTAGCCCCTTGCAAGGGTTTTTAAAGGACTGAGCGCGTCGATTTTTAATATAACGGAATTAAGCTTCTGACCGGTAATTTCGATTTTCGATTTTATTATATTCATAATTCTGTCGCTCAGCATATCTGCCGTAAGCGATTTTTGTGTAATTATTCTTTCCGGATTCATGAGATTTGCCCGTGCCGAAGCTTTTTGAAATTTCACTTCATTCGAATTGCACACCGAAACCGCACAGGCTGAAATAACCCTTGAAATCCTTTTGATTCTGAAAATCAGTTCCGATATATCGGGAACCGCAAGCTCTGCTGCCGCGGAAGGCGTGGAAGCGCGCATGTCGGCAACAAAATCCGAAATAGAAAAATCTGTTTCATGTCCTACGGCGGAAATTACCGGAACAGGTGACTCATAAATCTTTCTTGCAAGCATTTCATCATTGAATGCGCTAAGATCCTCAGCACTTCCGCCGCCGCGGCCGATAATTATTAAATCAATTCCCTCGGTTTTATAAACCCTTTCAAGCATGCTTACCATTTCGCCGGCAGCACCCTCTCCCTGAACGCTTACAGGGCATAAAACAAGACTGCAAAGCGGGAATCTGCGAGAGGTAATATTGATAATATCCTGTATTGCCGCTCCTGACGCAGAGGTTATAACGGCGATAATCCCCGGAAATGCCGGAAGCTTCCTTTTGGAACCTGCCTCAAAAAGACCTTCTTTTTCGAGTTTTTCCTTGGTTGCGTTAAAAGCGGCAGTCAAATCCCCTTCTCCGCAAAGAGACATTTCCTCTGCATAGAACTGATAACCGCCCTCTTTTTCATAAAGAGAAACTCTGCCTGACAGAACGACCTCGGTTCCGTCCGTAATCTCGGCCTTAACACGAATATTGGAATTCCTGAACATAACGCATTTTACAGCGGCGGAAGAATCCTTCAAAGTGAAATACCAGTGTCCGCTTGAAAAATGATTTTTAAAGTTCGAAATCTCGCCTTTTACGCTGATATACGAAAGTCTGCTGTCGCTTTCGAGCAGAGACTTAACATATAAATTAAGCTGAGAGACGCTGACTGCTTCAGTCATCTGCTTTAACAACCGATGAAAGAATTCCGTTTACAAATGAAGCATCGCTTTCTGTGGCATATTTTTTGCAAAGCTCAACCGCCTCGTTTATTGAAACCGAAACAGGAATACTTTCCATGAACTTTATTTCATAAATCGCAAGCCTCATTATGCTAAGTGAGGTTTTGGATATTCTTTTTATTGACCAGCCGTTTGAGAATTCGGAAATCAGACCGTCTGTCACGTCAAGATGTGAATAAACCCCGCAAAATACCTCACGGACATAATCGTCAGGTTTAACTTCCCTCACCTGCTCTGCCAGTTCTAAAATGCTTTCGCAAGTATCGTCATTAAAGCATTTTTCAAAGATAAGAATAAAAGCTTCTTCGCGAGCTTGTTTTCGGGTCATGCCGCACCAACTTTCATAATAATTCAAAATAAATTATACTACAAGATCGCCTGCATTTCAAGAATAAAGACTTAAAAATATTCAATTTTTTTGAATATATGCAATTTTTTTAAAAATTTCCTTAGGTAAGTCTTACATTCGATTGACAAAAACCCTGCTGAATGATAAAATAAATAAGTTAAATATACGGCTAAAGGAGACCAATATGAATATAAATCACGACGCATACAATTCGCCTTTTTCTTCAAGATATGCAAGTAAGGAAATGCAGTATATCTTTTCCGATAATTTCAAATTCAGAACTTGGCGCAGGCTTTGGATTTCACTGGCAGAGGCTGAAAAAGAACAGGGGCTTAATATAACCGACGAACAGATAGCGGAATTAAAAGCTCATGCCGAGGACATAAATTATGAAGTTGCACGGGAAAGAGAAAAAGAAGTAAGACATGATGTTATGAGCCATGTTTATGCTTACGGTATTCAGTGTCCGAAAGCCGAGCCTATTATACACTTAGGCGCTACAAGCTGTTATGTCGGCGATAATACCGATATTATAACTATGCGTGAGGCAGGAAATTTAGTGCTTAAAAAAACTGCCGCCGTTTTAAAAAACCTTAAGGAATTCGCTTTGAAATATAAAGCTCTTCCCTGCCTTGCTTATACTCATCTTCAGCCGGCTCAGCTTACCACGGTCGGAAAAAGAGCCGCCTTATGGATGAATGAATTATGCGGCGATATTAAAAATCTTGAATTTCAGCTTTCCTGCCTTAAGCTTTTAGGCTCAAAAGGTACTACGGGAACTCAGGCAAGCTTTATGGAGCTTTTCGAAAATGATGAGAAAAAGGTTGACGCGGTAGAGACTAAAATCGCCGAGGATTTCGGATTTAAAGAATGCGTTCCTGTTTCGGGACAGACATATTCAAGAAAAACCGATTATTTTATTCTCAGCGCATTATCGGGAATAGCTCAGAGCGCCTATAAATTTGCAAATGATTTGCGTATTTTACAGTCCTTTGAAGAATTGGAAGAGCCTTTCGGCAAAAAGCAGATCGGTTCTTCGGCAATGCCGTATAAAAGAAATCCGATGAGGTGCGAGAGAATATGCGCTCTGGCAAGATATATAATATGCGACCTGCAGAATCCGGCTTTTACAGCTCCCGTTCAGTGGCTCGAAAGAACGCTCGATGACAGCGCAAACAAAAGAATTTCTGTCGCGGAAGCATTTCTTGCAACCGACGCGGTTTTAAATATTTTTATAAATGTTACCGACGGAATCGTTGTTTATGATAAGGTTATCGAAAAGCGTGTTATGGAAAAGCTGCCGTTTATGGCCACCGAAAACATAATGATGGAATCGGTAAAACGCGGCGGAGACAGACAGGAGCTTCATGAAATAATCCGCGAGCTGTCACATAAAGCAACAAAACAAATTAAACTTGAAGGCAAAAAAAATCCGCTTATTGACATGATAGCCGAAGAAAAAAGAATTCCTCTTACCAAAGAAGAGATAACGGCTGAATTAAAGCCGGAAAAATTTATCGGCAGATGCGTCAGTCAGGTTGAAAAGTTTGTTGACACCTGTGTTGACCCTATACTTGAAAAATATGCCGGGGAAGATATAAAAATCGAGCTTAATATTTAAAAGCAAAGGAGGATAAAATATGATTTGGCACAGCTCTTCCGCAGAAGATGTTTTAAAAGAACTTAAAACCGATAAAGACAGCGGTCTTGCAAACGGAACAGCAAACGAAAGAATAAATAAATTCGGAAAAAATGTTTTAAATGATGAAAATAAAAAATTTTTTTTAAAGGAATTTTTATCTCAGCTTAATAATAAATTTGTTTACATACTTTTTGCCATAGCCATTGTTTCCTTTGCTTTTTCTGTTTATTATAAAAATAAAGATTTTATCTCTCCGTTGCTTATAATTGCAATCGTTATTTTAAATGCGCTTATTTCCGCTTTTTATTTAAGTCGGGGAAAAGCAATGCTTGAAAAGCTTAAAAAGACGACCGATCCGAAAGCTACGGTAATCAGAGACGGAATAAAAAAATATATTGATTCATCGGAGTTGGTTATAGGCGATATAATTATATTCAGCGAGGGAGACTACATTTCCGCCGACGCAAGGCTTATCGAAGCTGTTTCATTAAGGTGTAACGAATCCGCCGTTACAGGCGAAAGCGTGCCCGTTGAAAAAAATCCTCAGGAAATCTATCCGGACATTACCCCGCTGAACCAAAGAAAAAATATGGTTTACTGCGGTTCAAGCGTTATACACGGAAGCGCCAAAGCTGTAGTTGTAGGAACGGGAATAAATACAGAAATCGGGAAAACCGATACGATCGAAAAGCAAACGGGAAAAAACACAATTCCCTTGCAGGACTCTCTCGTATACACCGGAAAAACCGCAAATATCGCAATTCTTATTATTTGCGCCGCGGTTTTTACAGCCGAGTTTTTAATCACTTTAAAAACAGGCTCGGGAAATCATTTTGCTTATTTAACGGTTAAAGCATTTTTAAATGCTTCGGCTCTTGCCGTAGCAGCAATTCCGGAAGGCTTGCCTGCTATTTCAACTATTGTCGTTGCTCTGGGTATGCAGCGTCTTTTAAAGGACGGAATTACCGTAAAAAAAATAAAGGCGCTTGAAACTGTCGGAAATACAACCGTGATCTGCGCCGATAAAACAGGAATTTTAACGCATAACAAAATGCGGGTCAGAAAAATATTTAACGGAAATGAAATAACAGAGGATATTACGCAATCCGCAGGAGCTAAAACCTCTATGGTTTTAAAGCTTGCGGCTGTCTGCGCAACACTTGTAAACGATCCTACCGAAAATGCCATAGAAAATGCCTGTTTTGAAATGAACGGCGTTAAAAAAACCGATATAGAAAAGCTCTATCCGAGGCTTTGCACCGTTCCGTTTGACAGTGTAAGGAAAACGATGACAAGCGTCAATATGATTAACGGTCATCCCGTAGCCATTACAAAAGGCGCGCCTGAAATTATTGCCGAAAAATGTATCGGCAATGACAGTGAAAAAATTGTTAAGGTAAATGAAGCATTTGCGGAGGAATCATTAAGAGTTGTTGCAATCGCGATTAAGCAGCTTGATGAAATCCCTGCAAATCCGAATGCGGAAGAAATTGAAACCGATATGATTTTTGTCGGCCTTATCGGTCTTGATGATCCGCCGAGAACCGACACCGTTTCATCTATTTCGGATTTTTCGAATGCAGGTATCAGAACCGTAATGATAACGGGCGACAATGTTATCACTGCAAAAGCCGTTGCCCGCAGGATAGGAATTCTTAAGGATGATATGATTGCGCTTACCGGCAAAGAGCTTGAAAATATAAGCGACGAGGAGCTTTATGAAAAAATTGACAGGGTTGCCGTTTTTGCAAGAATATCGCCGGACGATAAATTAAGAATAATCAATATTTTAAAGAAAAAAGGCGAATGTGTTACCGTTACCGGCGAAAGTGTTTCCGACAGCGAGGCTCTTGCCGCCGCCGATACAGGCTGTGTAATGGGAAAAATGGGAACTGATGTTGCAAAGGGCAAAGCAGACATAATTGACGAGCATTATAATCTGGGCAGTCTTAAAAAAGCAATAAAAGAAAGCAGGGCTCTTTTTGAAAACATTCAAAAATGCGTACATTATCTTTTAAGCTGCAATTTTGCGGAGTTGTTTATATATTTTATAGGTTTACTTATTTTTAAAATTCCGCCTCTTGCGGCTGTTCAGCTGCTTTGGATAAATCTAATTACAGATTGCACTCCTGCTATATCGCTCAGTATGGAACCTGTAAGCTCACAGTCTGCTCTTAAAAAAGTAAGAGGAAAAAACCACAGGCTTTTTTCAAAAGAATTTTTGATACAGATTCCGGTTGATATCTTATTTATAACCGCGGTATCGCTGATTTCTTACGGCATTGGAATAAAATCAGGAATAAATACTGCTGCGGCAATGCTTTTCGTAACCTTAAGCACAATTCAGATATTCCATTCATACAATCTCAGAAGTACGAAATCCGTTTTCGGGCTTTCTGTTACTTCAAATGAATTTATGCTGTTTTCTTCCCTGCTTGCTCTGTTTATAGTATTTTTCCTTGTTCTTTCTCCTGCAGGAGCTGTATTCGGCTTGAGTATACTGAAATTTAATAATTTTGTTTACGCCGTTTTACTCGCTCTTTCCATAATACCCTACAGCGAAATTTTTAAGCTTATCTTAAGAAAGAACGGTAAAATTTAAAAATGGAGATAAAGCCCATAGCTTTTATAAAAACACCTTTCACGCAGAAATTCGGTATACCGCGCCAAAGCTTGAGAGCCGAATCTGCAGAAGGTACAATTTCGGTCGAATCTGAATTTTGTGACGAAAACGCTTTTTTCGGTCTCGAAAAATTTTCGCATATATGGCTTATTTTTGATTTTTCCGAGGCTCACAGAGAAAAATGGTCTCCCACCGTCCGCCCGCCGAGGCTCGGAGGAAATAAACGGGTAGGTGTTTTTGCTACCCGTTCTCCGTTCAGACCCAATAATTTAGGTTTGACTGTCTGCAGACTTTTAAAAATATATAAGGAAAACGGTAAAATTCTATTAAAGGTAAGCGGAATTGATCTGTTAAACGGAACTCCGATTTATGATATTAAGCCTTATATACCCTATGCCGACAGTATTCCCGAAGCTGAAGGAAGCTTTGCGGAATCGGAAAAATCCCATAAGCTTAATATTATTATAAGCGAAGAGCTCAAATCACTGATCCCGAAAAATATTATCGGTGTTGCAGCCGAATGTCTCAGCGAAGATCCGAGACCCTCCTATCATTCAGACGGAAAAGAATATACAATGCGATTATATGATTATGATTTTACTTTTTTTGTTGAAAAAGAAAATCTTACGGTTAAAAAAATAGAAAAAATAAAGGAGTGAATCCTGTGCATATGGAAAAAACTGCGCTCATTGCCATGAGCGGCGGCGTTGACAGCAGTGTTGCGGCATATTTAACGGTAAAAAGCGGTTATAAATGTATGGGAACAACCATGCGCCTTTACAGAAACGAAGATTTAGGACTCTGCAATTTTCATACATGCTGCTCACAAAAGGATATTGATGACGCCTCCGAGGTTGCCTTTAATCTTGATATTCCGTATGAAGTGCTTGATTTCACTTTTGATTTTAAAAATAAAATTATAGATAAATTTATTTCTACTTATGAAGCCGGCGGTACTCCGAACCCGTGTATTGACTGCAACAGGTTTATGAAATTCGATAAGCTGATGGGGTTTGCAAAGGAAAAACAACTGGATTTTGTTGTAACGGGGCATTATGCGAGAATAGATTATATTAACGGCAGATATTTGCTTAAAAAAGCCCGTGATTTATCTAAAGACCAAAGTTATGTTCTTTATTCTCTTACACAGGAGCAATTGGCACATACTCTCTTTCCGCTTGGGGATTATGAAAAATCCGAAACAAGAAAAATTGCTGAAGAAAACGGATTTGTCAATTCTAAAAAGCCTGACAGTCAGGATATATGCTTTGTTCCCGACGGCGACTATGTAAAATTTATGGAGACTTACACAGGAAAACATTACGAAAAGGGAAATTACCTCGACAAGAACGGAAATGTTATCGGAACGCATGAGGGAGCCGTTCATTATACAATAGGACAAAGAAAAGGGCTTAAAATCGCTTTGGGCGAACCTGTTTATGTTTTCGATAAAAATATGGAAGACAATACCGTTTCAATAGGAGAAGAAAAGCTTTTATTTAAAAAGCGCCTTATTGCGGATGAAATGAATTGGATTGCTTTTGATAAGCTTACAGCCGATTTAAGGGTAAAGGCAAAAACAAGATACAGGCAAAAGGAGCAATGGGCAACCGTCTCCCCTCTTGATAACGGTGAAATCTGTCTTACCTTTGATGAGCCGCAAAGAGCAATGACAGTCGGACAGGCGGTTGTTTTATACGATGAAGATACCGTCGTAGGCGGCGGAACCATAAAAAAAGTATTCTGATTTCGGAGGAATAAATGTTAAATCAGTTTTCAAGAACCGAAATGATTTTAGGCTCTGACGCTATGAAAAAATTAAATAATTCCCGCATTGCCGTGTTCGGAATCGGCGGAGTCGGAAGCTATGCCGCCGAGGCGCTTGTAAGAGCGGGAATCGGAACTTTGGATTTGATTGACGGCGATAAGGTCTGTCTTTCAAATATTAACCGTCAGCTTTTTGCAACGCATTTAACTCTTGATCTTTACAAAACAGACGCAGCCGTTAAAAGACTTTCGGAAATAAATCCCGATGTCAGAATAAATGCCTTTAACTGTTATTATAATTCCGAAAATGCCGAACAGTTTATCTTTTCGGATTACGATTATATCATAGACGCGATAGATATAGTTTCCTCAAAGCTTTTACTTGCAGAAAAAGCATATAATTCAAGCGTCCCTATAATCAGCTCTATGGGTGCGGGAAACAAACTCAATCCGACTGCTTTTGAAGTAACCGATATTTATAAAACCTCGGTTTGTCCTCTTGCAAAGGTTATGAGAACTGAGCTGAAAAAAAGAAAAATCAAAAAGCTTAAGGTGGTTTATTCAAAAGAACTTCCGTTAAAGCCTGAAGAAAGTGAAGAAAAAAGCGAAAACCGCAGGCAAATTCCCGGAAGCGTTTCTTTCGTACCTCCCGTTGTAGGTCTTATTATAGCAGGCGAGGTTATTAAGGACTTAACCGATATCAGAGGAAAAGGATTTGGAGCATGATATATCTTGATTATTCGGCAAATACACCTGCCGATGAAAGTGTTCTTGAAGCGTTTATAAAAACCGAACGCGAATTTATTTCAAACCCGAATTCAAATCATGAGGGCGGAATAAAAGCGCGCGAAAAAATGTCTTGCACGGTTGAAAAACGGCAGAATTACTTAATGTTTTACCCTCCGAAATCATTTTTACTTCCGGAGCAAGCGAATCAAATAATACCGCAATCAATGGAATTGCAAAGGCGGCAAGGCATATCGGGAAACATATTATAACCTCTCCTCTCGAACATTCTTCCGTAAGCGGAAGTCTGACTTATCTTCAGGAGAACGGTTATGAAATTGATGTTTTAAAAATCAATTCGGACGGTAAAATTGATTTAAACTGTTTAAAAGAATTACTCAATAAAAACACCGTTCTTTTGGCAATTACGGCTGTTGACAGTGAGCTTGGCGTTATTCAGCCTATTGATGAAATAGAAGAAATCTTAAAGGATTTTCCCGATTGCAGACTTCATGTTGACGCGACGCAGGCAATAGGTAAAATAAAATTCAGCTTTGACGGGATTGATACTGCAGCTTTTGCGCCCCATAAATTTTACGGCCTGAACGGCGTAGGAGTCCTTTATAAAAAGAACAAGCTTGTTTTAGAGCCTTTAATTCACGGAGGTAAAAGCACTACTGTTTACAGAAGCGGCACCCCTGCCCTGTCTCTTGCGGTTTCCGCCGAAACGGCGCTAAATCTCGCTATTAAGAATTTCGATAAAAGATTTGAAAAAGTTCAAAAGCTAAATAACGATTTAAGAGAGTTCTTTTCGGGATTTGACTGCGTTACCATAAACAGCCCAAAAGATGCCGTACCTCATATTCTTAATATCAGTGTAAACGGTGTTAAAGCTACGGTAGTCCAGAGATTTTTGAGTGAAAAAGGCGTTTATGTTTCTGTTAAATCCGCATGTTCTTCGGACGGTACACCGTCAAGGGCGGTATATGAAATAAGCAGGAGCCGAAAAAATGCGCTTTCCTCTTGGAGAATAAGCTTAAGCCACTTGACAACAGATGAAGAACTATCGGAATTTAAACAGATATTCAAAAACTGTATTGATGAAATTTTTAAAAAAACGGAGAAAAAATGAAAAGACAGCTTGAGGTTTATCAGAATATCGAAAGAAGTATTCAGAAAAAATTCAGAAAAACAATATGGAACCCATTTATTACCGCAATAAAACGTTACAATTTAATAGAGAGCGGAGATAAAATAGCAGTTTGTATCTCAGGCGGAAAAGATTCAATGCTTATGGCAAAACTCATGCAGATGTTAAAAAGGCACAGCGAGGTTCCTTTTGAGCTTGTGTTTTTGGTTATGGACCCGGGGTATAACGAAATTAACAGAGCAAAAATCGAAAGCAATGCCAAGCTTTTGAATATTCCGATAACTGTTTTCGAAACAAATATATTCGATATTGCAAACAGCACCGACGAATCTCCCTGCTATCTCTGCGCCAAAATGCGAAGAGGTCATTTATACGCGAAAGCTAAGGAGTTAGGGTGCAATAAAATAGCTTTGGGTCATCATTTCAGCGATGTGATTGAAACAACGCTTATCGGCATGTTCTACGGCTCTCAGCTTCAGGCTATGCCCCCTAAGCTTCACAGCAAGAACTTTGAGGGCATGGAGCTTATTCGCCCGATGTACTGTATACATGAGGAAGATATTATTGCTTTTAAGCGCTACAACGAGCTTGAATTCATTCAGTGTGCCTGCCGTTTTACCGAAAACTGCACCATGTGCGACAACGGCGGAGGCGGTTCAAAAAGACAGGAAATCAAAAATCTTATTAAAAAGCTCAAAAAAGACAATCCCTATCTTGAGATAAGCATATTCAACAGCATTCATTCCGTTTGCTTAGATACTATGGTAGGATATAAAACAGGCGGAAAAGAATATAATTTTAACGATATTTATAAAAACAGATAATAAAAAAACTTCGTTTCATTTTTTTGAAACGAAGTTTTTTTAAACATATTTATTTTAAAACGGAAATTGCGTCGCTTATGGTTTTTTCGAGAGCTTCCTTTCCGTATTTATCTACCTCTGCTTTGTTTTTTTCGCCGTGTGTAAGACAGCCGGCTCCGCCAATACAGCCTCCTACGCAAGCCATGCCTTCAATAAAGTTGGCATCAAGAAGATTTTTGCTTTTCTTCAAAAGAGCAACTCTGCAAGCTTCTATTCCGTCACAGGAGCAAGCTTTAAGCTCAAAGTTCTCAACTCCATGCTCTTTCAATCCCTCGGCTACTGCGTCGGAAAGGCCGCCGCAGCGGGCAAATATTCTTCCGAAATAAGAAGCATTGTCAAGGGATCCCTCTTCAAGTGAAGTAATGTCAAGATCTCTGCTGTCAAAAAGCGCCTGAAGCTCTTCAAATGTCATAGCTACATCAACATAGGGCTTAACGCTTTCCTTTTTTACTTCTGCCTTCTTTGCGGTGCAGGGTCCGATGAAAATAACCTTACAGGGTGCTTCATGCTCCTTTATATATTTTGCGATTTCAGCCATAGGCGACAAATTATGGGAAACGTAGTGCTTTAAATCAGGAAACGATTTTTCAATATAACTTACAAATGCGGGACAGCATGAACTTGTTAAAAATCCTTTTTGAGCAAGCTCCATACATTCCTTGTCCGCAACCATATCGGCACCCAATGCCGCTTCGACAACGGTATGAAAGCCTAACTGCTTTAAGCCTGTTATTACCTGTCCCAGCTTTGCGTAATTGAACTGGCTTGAAATTGAAGGGGCAACTACCGCAAAAACCTTATATTCTGAATTGTTTTTGCTCTTTTTAAGTATATCAATCGCGTCAAGAATGTAGGATTTATCGCTTATAGCGCCGAAAGGACACTGATAAACACATGCGCCGCAGGAAATACATTTTGAATTATCAATTGCGGCGGCTTTGTTCTCGTTCATGGTTATCGCCTTGATTTTGCAGGCGTTTTCACACGGTCTGCGGCGGCTGATTATAGCAGTATACGGACAAACTCTTGAACATGCTCCGCATTCCTTGCATTTTGATTTATCAATGTGAGCAACATGATTTTCGTCAAATGTTATTGCACCGAAACGGCATGCGTCCTCACATCTGTGCGCAAGGCAGCCTCTGCATGCGTTAGTAACCTCATATCCGCCCATGGGACATTCGTCACAAGCGGTTTCGATAACCTCAATAACATTATGATTATCAGCATTTCCGCCCATCGCAAGCCTTACCCTGTCGCTGAGTATTGCTCTTTCCTTATAAACACAGCAACGCATAGTAGGAGTATTCCCCGGAACTATTATTTTCGGAATATCAAGAATATTTTCAAGCAGAGTATCATTCCATGCAAGTCTTGCAACCTCCCTTAAAACCTTATATTTAAGATGCTGCACTTTTGTATCAAATTTATGCATCGTTTTTCTCCTTTAAAAATAACTTACTTTAATTCGCTTGCCCATTTTTCTAAGACAGTCGGACAATTCTTCAACAAGGTTCATTTTGATATTGAAATTGATTGGCAAATCCGGATTCTGATGCGCCGGATTAACTGCTCTGCCGACAAAGAAATTTATATCGGTTGCTTCTTCAAAAAGAAGCCTGCAAATAAGCGACGCTCCGTCACGGCTGAAGCTCCAATGCTCATAAAGTTCATTTTTATCTAATGCATCCTTTGCATATTCAATGACTTTATTTATCGTTATAACTCCCTCGGTCACCAAATCAACACCCTCAATCTCCGCTATGGGCGGAACATCGCTTTTTTCAAAATTAAGAGATGTTTTAACGGTTTGGCCCAAATATTTAGCGGCAATTTTTGAGGTCGTTCCTCCACAGACAATATGCTTTCCCTCTTTTGAAAAGAAAAGAGACATCATTCTGTCGCAGTCATCAGGATTTCTCGGAGGACCGAAAAGAATATTCATCGGCTCGCGCTTTCTTATTTTTATAACGCATGCTGTCGCGTCGTCTCCGGGGTGATATCCGTATTGCTTATTACATTCGTCTATAAGCATTGTTGAAAGAGTTTTTGCGGTATACCCGACATCGGCTATTGACAGCATAAACTGTGCTATATCTTCCCTTTTCCAGCCGAAATTAAATGCTATTCCTATTCCGGCATGAGGACAGCCGTCGCTCATGGCGATAAAAACATCACCTTCGGTAAGACTGATTTCGGATTTATAGATCGTCTTCCCGCCTATACTTAACTCTGTTTTCGGATAATCGTAAATCTCGCTGTTTCTTATAATAATAACCTGCGGATTATCATACTGAATGATTTCTGCATACGAATTATTTATTAAATGAATAATTGTAAAGGTTGAATACGCAACTCCTCTTACCGAGCATATAGGTAAGGTTGCGGCAATGGTTGAAACGCAGTCCTCAAGCGGAAGTCCCTCGGCAATCATAGTTGAAATAATTTTTGAAGTGAGCGTTGAAAGGATGCTCGCTTTAACGCCGCTTCCCAAACCGTCCGCCAAAACGATAACCGTTGAATTCTCGTTTTGCTCAATAATATCAACATGATCGCCGCATAGCTGTTCGCCCTCATGATTTATACTTTTCCAGCCGATATCAGCACAAAGGTTATTCATCGCTGATCGACTCCTTTAATTTTGTTAACGCAATTTTTGTTTCGGCAGCAGTTTCTCCGAGCAAGGAAGCAATTTCCTGAACAATACGCATCTGCTTGTCTACAACCTTATCGGCAATTTCAACCGTTTGCTTACTTATGCTTTCTTTCTTTTCCCGCTGAATTTCCTCATCTGTAACATCGCGGAGAATACATACAAGAAGTCTGTATTCCTTATCATAAAGAACAGTTTCCTCAACATATTTTTCATATTCCGCAAGATATACCCTTTTGTTATAAATATTTCTGTTTTTGCTCAAAACCGAAAGGAAATCGGACGGGTCCATAATTCTTACTACCTGATCGCCTAAGACATCGGATTCATAGCGGATATTAAGAATTTTAAGAGCTGATTTATTGATTTGCTGCACCTCAAGCTTTTCGTTTAAAACTATAAGACCGTTAGGAGTATTTCTGACAATCGTATCTGAAAAGCTTTCCGCCTTTTCCTTAAGAAAAGGAAGGCACATTGATACCTCTGCCTTGCCCTGACAAATTGCAATTGCCTTTTCACGGCAGGTATTATAACCGCAGGAACCGCAGTTAAGCTCGTCGGACGGCTTAACCTTTCCCATCTGCTTTAATGCTTCGGTGATTTCGCTTTCGGACGGCATCTGTAGCTTATGATTTATTTTTTCAAAAACTTTAACAAGCTCATCGGGCTCAGGCTGTGAAACGGGAAAATCGTTTTTCCCCGCAAAATTGAATATAGCAGAATAATCCTTTACGGGAGATCGATGAAATTTTTCCATAACCGGTCCGCCGATACAGCTACCTGTGCAAGCCGACATTTCTATAAAGCATTTATGGATGTTTCCGTTATGAATATCCTTAAGGGCGGATATGCAGTTATCAACACCGTCAACAGCCATATATGTATAACCCGAGGATTTTGTATCCATGGTTTTTAAAATACCGCCTGTGGTAGGAAAAAAACGCTCTATTCCGCCGTCTTCAGTATCTTCGGCAGGCTCAAAAGAAATATTTTCTTCTTTAAGCCACTCGGTAAGCTCATCAAAAGTAAGAACTGCGTCGACAATTCCGTCATAATGAGAAGCTTCATCCTTTTTAGCTACACAAGGACCGATAAAAACTGTTTTTGCATTCGGAATTCTCGTTTTGATATCGGTGCAATGCGCCTGCATAGGAGATAAAACATCTGCCAGAAAACCAAGCTCATCGGGAAAATATTTCTGAATAAGCAGATTTACGGAATGGCAGCATGAAGAAATGATAATATCCCTGTTTTTTTCATTTATCATTCTTTCATATTCACGTTTTACGAGAGTTGCGCCTATTGCCGTTTCTTCGACATCAAAAAATCCGAGCTTTTTAAGTGCGGCTCTCATGGAAGCTATACCAATACCCTCATAATTTGCAGCAAATGACGGAGCGAGACTTACTATTACAGGCTCTCCCGACTGAAGTAAAACCTTGACTTTTTCTGTTTCACTTACGATCTGCTTCGCATTCTGAGGACATACTACGAAGCACTGACCGCACAAAATACATTCATTCCCTATAATATAGGCTTGATTTCCGGAAAAACGAATTGATTTTACGGGACAGTGTCTGATACATTTATAGCAATTTTTGCAATTCGATTTTTTCAGAGTCAGGCAATCCATTTATTTCAATTCCTTTCTTCAGAAATGTTTTTTAAAATTTTTTCTTCAAAAAATTCATCAAATTTTTCGGGAGTCAAACCGGTATAAACCTCATCGTCAACGGTAACGGTAACACCCTCGCGGTTACATCTTCCGGTACAGAAGCTGCCGGCTAAAGTTATTTCATTCTCAAGACCGTTTTTTTCGATTGCTTTCTGAAACAGTTCGACAATTTTTTCAGAGCCTTTTATATGGCATGCCGATCCGACGCAGATCTGAATTATCATCAATTATTTTTCCAACCTTTTTAAAACATTTTCTTCAAAAAATCCTGTAACGGATTCGGGATCGACAGAGAAAAATTCTCCGTCAACAGTCACACAAACCCCTTGCTGACATTTGCCCATGCAAAAAGTTCCCGAAAGGTCAACCTTATCGGAAAGATTTTTTTCGGCAATCAATTTCTGGAGCATTTCGACAACCTGTCTTGAACCCTTAATATGACAGGAAGATCCGATACATACAGTTATTTTCATAAAAATTCTCCTAACTGCCGCAGAAAATTTTATTATGACCGGTTATCCTTTGCGGCTTGCGGAAACCGACCGTTTTTAATATTTTACCATTGAAAGCAATGTTTTTTTCTCCTCGCTGTTAGCGGTAGAGCTGAGCGATGCTGCAACGATGGGAATCCACTTATTTAAATAATTCAAATCCGTTCCGATTTTTTTGCAATATAAATCGAGATATATTTTTGCAAGGTCTTCCCTGCCGTTTGCAATGAAAAGTATATAAGTTCTCGCCGCGTCCGCCGAAGCATTGCCAAGCGCCGCATGCGACCAATCAAGAAAATAGGGCTTATTATCCTTATCGGAAATAATAATATTAGTCGGATAGAAATCACCGTGGCAGACTTTGCTGTGTTCAGGCATATTGTTAAGCTTTGTATGTAAGTCAAATCTGACGGTGGCGGGAAGCTCTGTATTACAAATTCTGTAATTCATTTTATCCTTAAGCATACTGAGTCCCGGACAGGTCTTTAAACTCAGTTCCTTTTGAAGCTCAATAAAAAGGCTCATATAATCCTCAGTTTTTTCAGGTTCTGCTTTAATAAGCTGAGAAAGAGTTTTACCCGAAATAAATTCGGAAACTATTGTCCATTTTCCGTCAATGGAAGTAACCTCAAGAATTTTCGGAACATTAAGTCCCGCTTCTTCCATTCTGGATTGATTTAAAGCTTCATTTAAAACATCTGCTTTTGAATAACCGTCACAAAACACCTTAAGACAGCGGTCACCGTCGCGGTAAAGCGTTTTATTATTTCTTACAGCTATGATCCTATCAAGATTCAAAGCTTATTCCTCCTTAATATTGCTGATATAATTTTATCAAAATTATCGGCATTTGTATATTGCATTTTTTTCATATAGGTATTGCCTAAAATTTCAATTCTGAAACGAAAAACATTCTTTTTTAAAAAGCCGTTTTACCCTGTTGGTTTTTGTTGGCTTTTATAATGAATTACCGATTATTTCGCGTTTTTTAAAAACTAATTTTTCAATAAACTTTTTATCAAGCGAAGACAGTGTATAATCTTTTTTGAAAATCAGAATGTCCTTATAAACCTTTTTATTCAAATCGGAAATTATTTCTTTAATCGCATACCGTTTTTTTAACTCCTCGGGCAAAGGAGAAACCCACATAAAGGTATTAGCATTTGAAGATAACAGTTCAAACTGACTTGCTCTTTCAAAAACAAAAATTCTGTTTTTTGCATTCTCCGGCAATTCCTCTTTCTTAACCTCGGCAAAAGGAATTGAAGGAACATAAGGATCGGCATGAGAAATTTCAGTAAGGGACTTCAAATCGTCCGCACTTATTTTTTCCTTTTTCAAGAGCGGCGAATTCAAGCTGACTGCAATTCTGTATCTGAATTTGCAGACAAGCTCACTGTTAAGGTTTTTTTCATCAAAAAGTGATTTATAGTATTTATCATAAATTTCGGCATATCTGATTATTCCGAGTTTATAGTTTTCCTGCAAAATATTTTTAAGCGTTCTCATGGAATTGGTTTCTCGGTAAATTGCCTCGGAATTTTCTTCCCTGCTTAATTCTTTGGAAAATTCGGTGAAAGCCGAGGAAATATAGCTGGCTCTCGGACCGGACAATGAAAAGTGAAGCTTTTGCGCATCCTTATCCTTAAACATATTTTCTACGGTATCAACATTTTCAAGTATCGTTTTTGCGTATTTTATAAATATTTCTCCGTCATCCGTAAGTGTCATTCCCTTGGCACTTCTGTCAAACAAAACAACGCCCAAGCTCGCTTCAAGCTCTTTGATAGCTCGGCTAAGAGCGGACTGCCCTACATAAAGACGCCGTGCCGCTTCATTGATGGAATGAGTCTGAGCAACACAAACCGCATATTTCATCTGCAACAGATTCAAAATAATCCTCGCCCATCCTTTCCTCATATATAATAATATTTTACCACAATAAATGCAAAAAGTAAAACAACTTTATGCCGAATTATTAAATATTTTTAAAAAAACCGTCCGTTTTAAAAACGGACGGCAGATAAAACCATTATTCTTTAACGGAAACCTTGATTTCATCAAAAATATCGGTGATTTCCTCTTCGGGTTTGGATGTAAGCATACTTACAATCAGTATAAACAGACAACTTATTATAAACCCCGGCAAAAGCTCATAAATTTCAAATATTCCGCCGAGCTTGGAAATCAGGAATTTCCAGATAAATACCATAGCTCCACCGCTGAGCATTCCTGCGAGCGCGCCCCACTTTGTTGTTCTTTTGAAGAACAGCGAGAAAAGCATAATAGGACCGAATGCGGCGCCGAAACCGGCCCATGCAAAGGATACTATTCGGAAAACAGATCCGTTTGGGTTAAGGGCAAGCAAAACCGCTATTACCGAAATCGCAATAACACTCAGTCTTGCTATAACCATTTCCTTTTTCTCCGAAAGCTTAACTTTAAAGGTGTTTACAAGTATATCCTTTGTTACGCTTGATGAAGCCGCAATAAGCTGTGAATCGGCGGTAGACATGGTGGACGCAAGGATTCCCGAAATGAATATACCTGCAACAAATGCCGGAATATATCCACGCGTTGATAAAAATCTTGATATATCAACTATTATGGATTCTGCCGCAGACGCGTCGGCATATTCTTTTACTATACCTGCATTTACAAGCGATAACCCCGCAACGCCTATTAAAACGGCAATACCGAGCGAAAATACAACCCAAACAGAAGCTATTCTTCTTGAGGTCTTTAATTTCTTCGGGTCATCGATAGCCATAAATCTTAAAAGAATATGAGGCATTCCGAAATATCCCAAGCCCCATGCAAGAGTCGTTATAACGGAAAATCCTCCGAAACTGCCTGATTTTCCCGCCGCAACATCAAAGCCTTTAAATAAATCAAAATAACCGGTCATATTTTTCGCGGTATCAAATATCTTATCAAATCCGCCTATTATTCCCTCGCTTAACCCGAGAACAACAAACAAGGCTATTGTCATAACTATGCTCTGAATAAGATCGGTAATCGAAGCGGCAAGAAATCCGCCGAGAGTACAATAACCGACTATTACAATTGCGCTTAAAATCATAGCGGTTTTATAATTCATTCCGAACATGCTTGAAAAAAGCTTTCCGCATGCGGAAAATCCCGAAGCGGTATAAGGTACAAAGAAAATTATAATAACAACAGCTGCAATCAGCGAAAGCATACATTTTTTATCATTGAATCTTTTTGAGAAAAATTCAGGAATAGTGACAGCGTCAATTCTTTCTGAATATTTTCTTAAACGCTTTGCTACAAACAGCCAGTTAAGGTAAGTTCCTATTGAAAGTCCTATTGCGGTCCATGTTGCCTCTGCAAGTCCGCACATAAGCGTAAGTCCCGGAATACCCATAAGCAGATAAGCGCTCATATCGGACGCCTCCGCACTCATTGCGGTAACTAAAGGACCGAGCTTTCTTCCGCCGAGATAAAAATCGGTGGAATTTTTATTTTTCTTTGAATAATACGCACCTACCAAAAGCATTCCGACCAAATAGAGAACGATTGCTATAAGTGTGCATATATCAGCCGAATTCATAACAAACCCCCATACAACAAATAATTTATTGCTATTCTAACACATTTCGGGCTTTTTTGCAAGAAAAAAATAAGTGTGACAGCAACATTCTGTCACACTATGTAGCTTATTGCATCTTTAAGATTTCTTACGGGTATAATTTCTATATTTTTTGGTTTATAATCGATAAGAGATCTCATACAGCTTTTTGGAAAGATACATTTGTTAAAGCCGAGTCTTGCCGCCTCGTTTATTCTCGCTTTAATTCTCGGAACACTTCTTATTTCACCCGAAAGTCCGACCTCACCGAAACAGACGGTATGTTCGTCGACAGGTATATCTCTAAGTCCCGAAACAAGCGACATACAAACAGCCAAATCCGCAGCAGGCTCATCAATCCGCATTCCGCCGACAATATTAAGATATGTGTCAAAATTTGAAAAATAAAGGCCCAATCTTTTTTCAAGAACCGCAAGCAATAGATTAAGCCTGTTATAATCGAAACCTGTGGACATTCTTCGCGGATTACCGAAGCCTGTTGAGGTTACAAGTCCCTGAACTTCGGCTAAAATCGGTCTTGTACCCTCCATTACACAGGTTATACAACCTCCCGAAACACTTGAAATTCTTCCGGAAAGCATCATAGCCGACGGGTTTTCAACAACGCAAAGTCCCGATTGAGTCATTTCAAAAACGCCGATCTCATTGGTTGAACCGAAACGGTTTTTAACTGCCCTTAAAATTCTGTATGACTGATTTCTTTCTCCCTCAAAATAAAGAACAGTATCTACTATATGCTCTAACACCTTAGGACCCGCTATATCTCCGCCTTTATTCACATGGCCGACAATAAATATCGGTATATCAAGACTCTTGCCGGTTTTTAAAAGGAGATTAGCTGATTCTCTTACCTGAACTATACTTCCCGCACTCGATGTAAGCTCGGGAATCTGCATAGTCTGAATAGAGTCTATCATAACAATATCGGGTCTCATTTGATTTATATATTCGCAAACGGTCTGAGTATCGGTCTGAGAAATAACGGTGGTATTGTCCCCTTTTACACCGAGCCTGTCCGCTCTTATTTTTATCTGCACGGGAGATTCTTCGCCCGAAACATAAAGAATGTTTTTATCGTCCTTAAAGGAATTGCAGACCTGTAAAAGAATCGTTGATTTTCCTATTCCCGGGTCTCCGCTTAAAAGAATTACCGAACCCTTTACTATTCCGCCGCCTAAAACCCTGTCAAGCTCGCTTATCCCCGTTACAAAACGCGGCTCGTTTTCAGCATCTATTTGCGAAAGCGAGCTGCCCTTTTCAAGCTTATATGAGCTGACGGCAGAGCTTGCGGCAGAAGCCTTTTTAGCTGTGCTTAAATGCTCCTCCATTGTGTTCCAAGCTCCGCAGCCGCCGCATTGACCCGTCCATTTTGCACTTTCATAACCGCATTCATTACAAATAAAGACACTTTTTGTTTTAGCCGGCAATTTTTATCGTCCTTTCATTTCTGAATAATATTTCTCTGTTCCGCAGAATATTGCAAAAGCAAGTTTAGACTGATACTCTTCCGTTTTAAGCATTTTAAGCTCATTTAAATTGCTTATAAATCCGCATTCGATAATAACGGCGGGAACCTTGGCATTATAAAGCAGATAGGTTGATTTTGTCCCCTTTTTAATTACTCTGCTGTTATCATTTTGAATTAAATCCTTAATTGATTTTTGAATACAGGTGCCCAGCACCTTTGCCTCTTCAAAATCAGGCGCATAAAACACCTGAGCGCCGGAAGCTTTAGTTGAAGTGAATTTATTAAGATGAATGCTTAAAAATATCGAATCGGGATTTTCTTTCATCAGTGAAAGTCTGTTTTCAAGGTCACCCTTTTTACTGTATTTTCCGGAATTCGGATTATCCGTATCAACATCCTCTGTTCTTGTCATAACAACTCTGAAGCCGTTAAACTCAAAAATATCTCTAAGCTTTAAAGCAATCATAAGATTTATATTTTTTTCAACTGTTCCGTCCTCGGCTACAGCTCCCCCGTCATACCCTCCGTGCCCGCTGTCTATAACAACGGTTTTAATGTCCGCGTTTTTTGCCGAAGTTTTTTTATAAAATCTGCCGCTGAGAGAACCGAACACCGCAAGAATTCCGGAAATCGCCAAAAAAGACAAGGATAATATAATTCTTTTTTTAAGTTTCATCTTATCACCTCAGAAAACACATCTTTAAAATATATGTTTTCAGGTGAAATTAAATACTTATTTATTATTTTATTATATTTTATCTTTTAAGTCAATACGAAAAAGCCCTGACGCCTTATTTTAAGACATCAGGGCAAAAGCGATTATTCTTTTTCGAAAACATATTCCTGAGTTTCTTTATTTAAACGGCATTTTATTTTGTCGCCGTTTTTTATACTTCTGTCAAGAATTTTTTCACTTAAAGCGTCCTCTATATCCGTCTGAATAGTTCTGCGAAGAGGTCTTGCACCGTAAATATCGTCAAATCCTTTTTCGCTTATTTTATCAACAACTTCATCATCAAATGAAACGGTGATATTAAGATCCTCAAGCCGTTTTGAGAGATTATTGAGCATATTCTTTGCAATTTGCTTAATCTCTTCCTTTGTAAGCTTGTTGAAGACGATTATATCGTCGACACGGTTTAAAAATTCAGGTCTGAATGTATTTTTAAGCTCTGCAAGAACCGTTTCTTTGATGTTCTTGTTTTCCTCGCCGTTCGCAAAATCACCGAAGCCGAAGCTTAATTTCTTTTCGGTTATAAGTCTTGCCCCGATATTTGAGGTCATTATTATAACCGTATTTTTAAAATCAACCTTTCTGCCCTGCGAATCGGTAAGAATACCGTCATCAAGAATTTGGAGAAGCATATTGAAAACATCAGGATGTGCTTTTTCAATTTCATCAAATAAAACTACTGAATACGGATGTCTGCGGACCTGCTCGGTCAACTGACCGCCTTCCTCGAAGCCGACATATCCTGGGGGCGAACCTACAAGTCTTGAAACCGTATGCTTTTCCATATATTCTGACATATCAAGTCTTATCATAAGATTTTCACTGCCGAACATTGATTCCGCAAGCGCCTTGCAGAGTTCTGTTTTGCCGACGCCCGTAGGACCTAAGAAAATAAATGAGCCAATGGGTCTCTTGGGGTCTTTAAGACCGACTCTGCCTCTCCTTATTGCTCTTGCCACGGCACTTACTGCCTGTTCCTGACCTATGATTCTCTTATGAAGCTCTTCTTCAAGCCTTAAGAGCCGCTCGGATTCTTCCTCGGTCATCTGAGAAACAGGTATACCCGTCCAAGAAGAAAGAATTTCGGCAATACTTTCGGGAGTAACGGTACCGTAGGTACCTTCTTTGCAGGCGCTCTTTTTAAGACTCTCTCTTTTTTCTTCAAGAGATTTGATTTCGTCTCTTAAATGAGCGGCGGTTTCGAAATCCTGCGAGTCAACGGCAGAATCCTTTTTTGCCGAAAGCTCTTCGATTTTAGCATTCAGTTCTTTAAGCTCAGGGGTTGCCGTTGAGCTTCCTATTCTTACTTTTGAAGCCGCTTCATCTATAAGGTCAATTGCTTTATCCGGAAGATATCTGTCATTGATATATCTTGCCGAAAGCTTAACGGCGGCATCTACCGCATCATCGGTTATTTCTACCTTATGATGCTTTTCGAACATTCCCTTAATTCCTTTTAAAATGAGTATAGCATCCTCAACCGACGGTTCTCCGACGGTTACAGGCTGAAATCTTCGCTCCAAAGCAGCGTCCTTTTCAATGTTCTTTCTGTATTCGGTAATTGTTGTAGCGCCTATAAGCTGAAAATCACCGCGCGCAAGCATAGGCTTCAAGATATTTGCGGCATCAGTCGAGCCTTCGGCAGAGCCTGCGCCGACAAGGGTGTGAACCTCATCTATAAAGAGTATAATATCATTTGATTTTGAAACTTCGTCTATTACAGACTTAATTCTTTCCTCAAAATCACCCCTGTATTTGGCTCCTGCAACCATTCCCGTAAGGTCAAGAGAAATAACGCGTTTATTTTGCAGAATATCCGGAACATCGCCTGAAATTATCCTTTCGGCAAGTCCCTCGACAATCGCGGTTTTTCCTACTCCCGGTTCACCTATAAGGCAGGGATTGTTTTTAGTCCTTCTGCAAAGAATTTGAATTACTCTTTCTATTTCCTTTTGTCTTCCGATTACAGGATCGAGCTTGCCCTCCTTTGCAGCTTTAGTCAGATCCCTGCCGTATTTTTCGACGGCGCTGTTCTTATTTGAGCCCTGCTCGTTCGAATTAGAAGAATCGGAAGAAAAGCCGTTCTTTTGATTGAAGCTGTCGATATCAATATCGGCGGCTTTTAATGCTTTTGTGCATAACTCGGTCACATCAACTCCAAGCCCTGTTATAAACTTTACAGCAAAGCTGTCCTCTTCACCGAGTATTGCAAGCAAAAGATGTTCGGTACCTATAAGCCTTTTACCTAAATTTTCAGCTCCGCTCCTTGCAACGTCGAGAATAACTCTTGTCCGAGGTGTAAAATAGTCGACCGAAAGCCTTGTCGGAGTTCCTCTTCCTATATTTGCGACTATCATTTCCTCTATTTTTTCTTCCGTTATTCCGCAGTCGTTAAGAACTGTTCCCGCAATTCCGCCGGATCTCAGTAATCCCAACAACAAATGCTCGCTGCCTACATAGGTATGTCCGAAAAGCTCGGCTGCATTTATAGCCTGATTTAACGCAAGGTTTGCTTTATCAGTAAATCCGTTAAAATTGTATTTCATATAAATTAACTCCCTTCATACGGCGGAATTTCCGCCTACAGCAGTTTTTAAATATCTTTAATTCTTTCTCTTATAAGTTCCGCTCTTTTTTCATCACGCTCCTTTGAGCTTAAGTTTCCGTATTTGCACATAATTGTATAAGGTTGATTTTCAAATAAAATTGAAGTTAAAAGTTCGTTTTTTACATTGATTTCCCCTGTGCTGACTCCTACCTTTATTTCGCTGATCAGCTTAATCAGCTCAGAACTGCTGAGAATTCTTGCGCTTTTTAAAATCGCCAATGCGCGGTTTGAAATATCCGCAATTTTGATTTTGTCGGCAGATTTTCTTTCTTCTCTTTCCTTTTCTATCAATTGATTTGCAATTATTTTAAGATTGTCAATAGCGTTCTTTTCGCTTATTCCCAAGGTCACTTCATTAGATATCTGATAAAGCGATGCCTCGGCCTTTGTTCCTTCGCCGTACATTCCTCTTACTGTAAATCCGATCTTGCTTATTGAATCGGAAATTGCGCCTAACTCCTTTGAGGCTTCAAGGAAAGGCAGATGAAGCATAACAGAAGCACGCAGTCCGGTGCCTAAATTTGTCGGACATTCGGTTAAAAACCCTAAATCCTTATCAAAGGCAATGTCAAGGCTTGAACAAAGCAAAGAATCGATACTGTCCGCAATATTATAAGCGTCTTCGAGATTAAGACCCGGGTATATAACCTGAATTCTGATATGATCCTCCTCGCAAAGCATAATGCTGATACTTTCGTCCTCGGATATAATTATTGCCTTATCATTGCAATCAGATACAAATTCCGGACTTAAAATATGCCTTTCAACCATTGAATATCTTTCATTCTCAGGTATGTTGCGCATTTCGATATATTTAAGACTTTTTGAAAACGGTGTATTACTGTCCTCGATAGCACTTTTTACACAAGAGTTTACTTTTTTTATTCCTTCGGCGGAAAGTCTTGACGGAAAAGGAATTCCGTTTAAATTTCTGGCAAGTCTTATTCTCGTGCTTACGGCAATATCATCACAGACGGCAGGTTTGTTATACCAGCTCATTTCTTTTCCTCCTCAAGCTTTTTGATTTCATCTCTGACCTTTGCCGCTTCTTCGAATTTTTCATCCCTGATTAAGCCGGCCAGACGGATTTTTAATGATTCGACGGTTTCTTTTTCGTTTTTTATAACAAGCGGTGCCTTATTCGGAATTTTACCGGAATGCTTTGTGCTTCCGTGTACCCTTTTTAAATACGGAATAAGCTCATTATAAAATGTTTTATAGCATTCGGGGCAGCCTACTTTTCCGCTTTCTGCTATATCGGAAAAAGAAATTCCGCAGCATTTGCAGCGCTTTTCGGAAACGGAGTGATTTATATTCAGTGCGTCCCCGAACATTGAAGAAAGCATATCCGTAAGACTGTCGCTTTCAAAAGCTTCGAAGCCTTCTTTCGCAGCGCATGAGGAACAAAGGTATTTTTCGGTTACAATTCCGTTTACTATTGAATGTATATGCGTGGTCGCATTATTTTTTCCGCATTTTTCACAAAGCATAAATTTTCCTTCTTTCATTAAAGCTGAACTAAAAGCATTTCTTTTAATAGTGCCGCTCTGACCATATTTCTTTTATCTGTAGGAATATTGGACATAACATTATTGGACATGGCGGCATACATTATACGGGCTTTATCTAAATCTATTATTTCGGATTGCAGACAGTTTTCAATAAGAACTCTTGCGCTCATAGGATCTAAGGAATCTCCGATAGAATTAACTATATGCATTATTGCAGAGGAATGATCCATAATAAGTCTCGTAATTCTTATATATCCTCCGCCGCCTCTTCTGCTCTCTATAATATAGCCATGCTCCGGAGTAAATCTTGAAGAAATAACATAATTTATCTGACTGGGAGCGCAGCCGATTCCGTTTGCAAAAACATTTCGCTGAATTTCAACGGAATTTTCCTTTGACTCATTAAGCATTTTTATTATTTCCTGTGTTATTAAATCGCTGATTCTCAACCTTTACAACTCCTTTTTGACTTTCCTTGACTTTAATTATACACGAAAGTCAAATAAAGTCAATAGTATTTTTTAATTTTTTTTAAAAAAGCATCTGTAACCGCTGATAACTTATCTGCATAGTATGTTGTGAAGACAAAAAGGAGGTCTTTTTTATGTGTAACAGTAACTTTGGCGGAAATTGCTCTTGGATTCTTATCCTTATACTCGTTCTCGTTTGCTGCGGCTGCGGAAACAACGGCTGTGACAACGGCTGCTCAAACGGCTGCGGCTGCTGAGTTCCATAGGTAAAAGCAAAAAACCGTCCTGATCAGGACGGTTTTTTGCTTTTTAAAAATATTAAGAAATCAAATTTTTAAATTCTTCTTCGTCTATTATCCTCACACCGAGCTTTTGCGCCTTTTCAAGCTTGCTTCCAGCCTCTTCGCCTGCCAAAACATAATCGGTTTTCTTTGAAACAGAAGAAGAAACCTTTCCTCCGTAGGAAGAAATGATTTCCGAAGCCGCGCTTCTTGTAAGGCTCGGCAAGGTGCCTGTCAGGACAAAGGTCTTGCCCTCAAAAATATTACCCTTAAGCTGCTTTTGCGATTTCATATTAAGTCCCGCTTTTTTAAGCTCATCTATTAGCTCGCGGCTGCTGTTAAGTGAGAAAAATTCGTGAAGAGAAACGGCGGAAATATCACCTATCCCGTCTATACTTTTAAGCTTTTCTGTGTCAGCGCTCATTACAGTATCAATGTCCTTGAGATTTTCTGCAATGATAGCGGCAGCTTTAGCGCCGATATGCCTGATTCCCAGAGCATTCAAAAGTCTTGAAAGATCTCTTGATTTAGATTTTTCAATAGACACCATTAGGTTGTTGACGGTTTTTATACCTGTTCTTTCAAGCTGAAGAACAGCATTAGGATCAAGCTTATAAATATCCGCAATATTTCCTATCAGACCTGCGTTATAAAGCTGTTCAAGAACTGCCGGACCCATTCCCTCTATATCCATGGCGTCGCGCGAGGTAAAGTGGATAAGATGTCTTAAAAGCTGAGCGGGGCATTCTGCGTTAGTGCATCTTATTACCGCCTCGCCCTCTTCTCTTGTTACAGGCTCGCCGCAGGACGGACAAAATTCAGGCATTTTAAATACCTCGTTTTCTCCTGCATGTTTGCTTACCGATAAAACCTCGGGGATTATTTCCCCTGCTTTTCTTACAATAATTGTATCGCCAACGGCGATTTCCTTTGAATTTATAAAATCCTCGTTATGAAGCACCGCTCTGCTTACGGTTGTCCCCGCAAGCTCAATAGGGTCAAAAACCGCAGTCGGAGTAAGTGCGCCTGTTCTGCCGACATTTATTTCAATTTTTCTTAATACCGTTTCCTTTTCTTCAGGCGGATATTTAAAAGCAACCGCCCACCTCGGATATTTCGCCGTGCTTCCAAGCTCTTCGCGGTAATTTAAATTATCAACCTTGATAACGGCACCGTCAATATCATAAGGAATATTTCCGCGCATATTGCCTATTTTGTTTACCGTTTCTATTGCCTCTTCAATATTTTCACAGCGCTTATAAAGCGGAAGAGTGTTGAAATTGAGCGATTTAAGAAAATCAAGGGATTCAATATGAGAAGTAAATAACTTACCGTCAATGTGCTGAATATTGAAAATAAAAATATCGAGGTCGCGCGAAGCGGTAACGGCGGAATTTTTCTGTCTTAAAGAGCCTGCGGCGGCATTTCTCGGATTTTTTGCAGGCGTTTCTCCTAAAAGCTCCTGTCTTTCGACAAGCTTTTCAAAGCTTGTCCTAGGCATATAGACCTCCCCTCTTACCTCTAATGACCCTTTAAAATCTATTTCTTTCGGAATACTTTTAATCTGCATTAAATTGGCGGTAACATCTTCGCCTGTCACACCGTCTCCGCGCGTTGAACCGCGGACGAATTTTCCCCCGTTATATTCAAGAGAAACGGAAAGTCCGTCAATTTTAGGTTCAACGGAAAACACGGTTTTGCTCATATCTATTTTTTCGGAAAAATCTTTAAGCTCTTTTATGCTGAAAACATCCTGAAGGCTTTCCATTTTAACCGAATGAACAACCGGCGAAAAAAGGTTATCTGCCGCTCCTCCTACCTTTTGAGTCGGAGAATCGGAAGTTATAAGCTCCGGAAATTTCTTTTCAAGATCTTTAAGCTCGCTCATAAGCGCGTCATATTCAAAATCCTCTATTTCGGGAGCGTCCTGATTATAATAAAGATTATTATGGTAATTTATAGTTTTCCTTAAAGCTGAAATTTTTCTTTTAACTTCTTTGATATCCATTTTTTCCTCCGAAATTTATTTTACTGTGCAAAGTTAAATATATCGTCCGCTATATCGTCTCCGGGGTTTTCGGTAACATTTGTAAAAGAATCCGGAATTTCGCCCGAGATTACCGTTTGCGCGACAATAATACTTGTATTAACCTTAAATGCGTCCGATCCGCCTTTTATAACTATATTTGCCGTTATGTCAAAATTTATAAGTATCTGATGAAGAGTGTTGTTAATGCCGCTGTTTTTAAAATTGCTTTTAAAATCAAGAGAAGCTGTATTGGTCATCTGAATATCAAATTTCAAATCCGGTCCGAGACCTGAGGTATAATCATTGGATAAAAAATTACCTAAAGGAATACTGATTTTAAAATTTGAATTCTTCTTTAAGATTTCTGTTGTTTTTAAAGATAATTTGCTTTTTATTATATCCGCCTTGACAGAATCAATCTCAATTCCGAGAATTCTACCTTCAGAGTTCCTTGATATTATCGCAAGCTCTTCATACTTAATATTTTCTTCTTTTAATACTTCTATTACGGCTTTGTCTGCCGCATTCAGCATTATAGCCTCCGCATCGCTTCTGGCGCTGACAAGAATAAGGTTTCTCGAACTGAAAAACGCAATACCCAAAACGAAAATCAAAAAAGCAATAAGAATAAGCCATCTTACCGCAATATAAGCAAATTTACTTTTCAATTCAATCACACCCTTACGGTTTATTTTACGAATAAAGCCCGTTTAGTGTGATTGTTTTGACTTATACAATTATTTTAACATATTATCAAATTTAATTCAATTAAAATTAAAAATATAAAAAGAAAATCCTTGACAAAAGCATGAATTTAATATAATATATTAAATATGCCGCTGTGGCGGAATAGGCAGACGCAAGGGACTTAAAATCCCTCGGTGGCAACACCGTGCCGGTTCAAGTCCGGCCAGCGGCACCAAAAAAGCACTTAGCATAAGCTGGGTGCTTTTTTTATACCTTAGTCGGATGATTCTTGCTAAAACGGAAAATATCTGCTATAATAAATTATAATTTTTTAAAATTGTCCACGGCATTAGTTTTAAGGAAAGAATAAATTAAGGAGCTTTAAGATGACAAACCAAAAATATCGTTTATGGTGCGAAAAGGCAGTCAAAGATGCTGACATAATAAAAGAACTTGATAGAATTAAGGATAACGAAGAAGCAATTTCGGACGCTTTTTATAAAGACCTTGAATTCGGAACAGGAGGACTTCGCGGTATTATAGGCGCAGGAACAAACAGAATGAATGTTTATACTGTCGGCAAAGCCTCGCAGGGTCTTGCGGAATATGTAAATTCAGTAAATAAAAAAGGCAAAATAGCAATTGCTTATGACAGCCGGATAAAAAGCGAGCTATTTGCCCGTACCGCGGCATCGGTTTTTGCCGCAAACGGAATTAAAGTTTATATATATAAAGAGCTTATGCCGACGCCTATGCTTTCTTATGCCGTCCGAAAGCTCGGCTGCAACGCAGGTGTTGTCATAACGGCAAGCCACAATCCCGCAAAATATAACGGATATAAGGCTTACGGACCTGACGGCTGTCAATTGGGACTTGATGCTGCGGAATATGTACTTTCTATTATGAATAAGGTTGACATTTTCGACGATGTGAAATCAGTTGATTTTGAAACTGCCGTTAATGATAACAAAATAGAATTTATAAAAGAAAACGTTATTGAGGATTACCTGAATTGTGTTCTTGCCTGCAGAGTTGAACCAAATGCCGATGTTAAGTTTCTTAAGGTGATATATTCTCCCCTGCACGGGACCGGAAACAAGCCTGTAAGAAAAATCCTCGAAAAAATCGGAGTTGAAAAAGTTACGGTTGTGCCGGAGCAGGAATTACCGGACGGAAATTTTCCGACTGCGCCGTATCCTAATCCCGAAATAAAACAGGCATTTGAATGCGCTTTAAAGCTTGCAGAAAGCGTAAAACCGGATTTATTGCTGGCAACGGATCCTGATTGCGACAGAGTTGGAATTGCAATAGATACGGGAAAAGAATATAAATTACTTTCCGGAAACGATGTCGGAGCATTATTGCTTGATTTTGTACTTTCAAGACGAAAAGAAAACGGTACTTTACCAAATAATCCTATTGCGGTAAAGACCATTGTTACAACAGAGCTTTGCAAAAAAATCGCCGATAATTATAAATGTGAGATTATTGATGTTCTGACAGGATTTAAATTTATCGGCGAACAAATAACAAAGCTTGAAGAAAAAGGTGAAGAAAACCGTTTTGTTTTCGGAATGGAAGAAAGCTACGGGTACTTAGGCGGCAGCTATGTTCGTGATAAAGATGCGGTTATAGCATCAATGCTTATATGCGAAATGGCTGCTTTTTATAAAGAAAAAGGTCTTTTACTTACCGATGTTTTAGAAGGGCTTTATAAAAAATACGGATATTATTTTTGTTCTCAGAAAAGCTTTACATGCGAGGGAGAAAGCGGAATGAAACAAATCGACGGTATTATGGAAGCCTTAAGAAACAATATTCCGAAAAGCATTGCCGATGAAAAGGTCGTAAGAGCTGACGACTATGAAAAATCGCTGAGCTTTAATCTTGAAAACGGAGAAAAATCAAAAATTGAACTTCCGATTTCAAATGTTTTATGCTATATTTTAGCTGACGGAAGCTCATTGATTGTCCGCCCCTCCGGTACCGAGCCTAAAATAAAAATATATTTAAGCGCGGTGGGAAAGACAGAAAAAGATGCCGAATATAAAAGAAAAGCTTTAGAAAAAAGCGGAACCGAATTACTTGGATTTTAAAACAAAAAAGCAGTTGACAGCCGTGAAAATACTCATTACGGCCAATCAACTGCTTATTTTTATGTCTTTAAACTTTTTTTGCTTTTTCTGCAAAAATTGCCGCTCCGAAAGCTGCCTCTTCTAAGTTTTCAGGGATTGAAATCGGCATTTTAAATGTTTGTTCGAGATAATGCTGCAAAATTGTATTTTTTCTTACTCCGTTTCCTGAGCCGACCAGCTTTGTTCTTCTTTTTCCCGTCAGCTTCTCCATATCCAAATAAAATGAATATAATTCCCCGCACATTCCTTTCAGAAATCCCCTTGTAAGCTGCTGAGGCGAAAAATTTTCTTCGGTTATTTGCGATATTGAGCCTTTTAAATCAGGCTCATTTCTTGTTCCGCAAAACCGTGTATCTACCGAAAGCGAACAATCATCAATATCCTCCGCCGCCATTTTATCCATAACCGAATATATTTTATCAGCCGATACGTCGAAGCATTGAAGAGTCTTTTCAAAAAAGCTTTTAAGCAATGCATAAGATCTTCCGCCGCAAAGGGGCGCACCTACAAGCAGATTTTCGGTTTTGGAAAAAGGACGTATTTCTCCTTCGGCAAAGCCTTCTTTTTTATCTGTCAGCATCGAAACCTGACTTCCTGTTCCAATGTTTACAAGAACACTGTTTTCATCCGAAACGGATCCTAAAAAGCTTGCCTGATTGTCTCCTATAGCTACTGTAACCGGTATTCCGCCGTCAGTTCCTATTATTTCGGCTTCCGCCGTGACTCTCGGAAGCCTCTTTCGGTCACATAAGATTTTTTCAGTCGCTATGCTGTCGAAATCAAGCTTTTCAATAGAATAAAATCCAAATCCTGCCGCATTGCTGATATGAGTAACAGGCATTTTATTATTTGCCAGCTTCATCGTAATATAATCCTGAATATTACAAAACATTACGGAATTATCGGGAACTCTTCCGAAAACGCGGTTAGCAAAATCAGTAACAATTCCGTAGCCCGAAGGGGAACTATAACCCGTAAGCTCTGCCAGATAATCGGAAACCGTATTATCTTTATATTTTAATTCTCCAGACCTGTCCTGCCAAGTGTACAGAGGGCTTACTGCGTTTGCGTTATCGTCAATATATAAAATTCCGTGCATCTGTCCCGTAACACCTATTGCGTCTATCGGGGCAAATTCTTTTGCAAGCCTTTCCTTAATTGAAAAAACCTTTTCGGTAATAGTTTCCACGCTTTGCAAGCGGTTTTCTGCAAATTCAGGTTTTATTGCAGCGCAGCTTTGCTCAGTTACAGACCGAATAACCCGTCCGTTCTCTGCAACCACCGCGCTTATACTTGTAGTTCCGATATCGAGACCTATCGTTCGCATTTTAATCACCTAATTTATAAAGCTTCAAATCACAGACTTCGGCATTTTCCGAAATAAATTTAATGCTGTTTGCTCTGAAATCCGGTCTGTTGGATATAAATGTTCTTCCTTCGCCTATTTCTGCGTCCATTACAAGATTGTCCGATTTTTTCTCGTAATGGAATATTATTTTAAGTGTATATTCTTTGCTTAACTCTCTGACATTAGCTATGGCAAAATCATGGGAGTTTGTATGAATATTTTCACTGGGGATCTGGTCGCAGCCGGTTCGTTCATCGGGCATTTCAGAAATATATTCGTACAGAGCTTTAACCTCTTCGGTAAAGCTGTTTACATTATCCGTTTCAAGTGTCTGCACCTTTTGCCGCTTTGTGTTAAGTTCGAATACAAAAGGTTTTTCGCTGCCGGAAATTACCAAACCGACTCTGCCGTTTTTCTGCGGATTTATTCTGCACTCCAAATAATACGAGGTAAATCCGTCAAGTTTTAATTCATTGTCTGATTTGACATTTTTGATTTCTGCTGTTTTATCAAGTTCATCGGGGTTCGGAGTCAGCTCCGGCATCCAACGGATACCGAGTCTGCCGTTTTCATGCTGAATAAGTTCTCGGTGTTGTGTTACGAACGCCCAGCCCGAACCGCCTACCCAACCGGCTAATATATATCTTCCGTTGCAGTTTGCAACCATAGGTACGCAAAGACCGTCATAAATATCGTCGCCGATGGCTGCGAGGTCCTTAAATTTGTTGTTGTGTAATCCGCTTTGCCAATAACCTCTGAATCCCATTATAATATACTTATAACCGTTCCATTCAAATATCGAGGGGCATTCGCTGCTGTTTCTGACAGGAGAACTGTTATCAAAAACAGGCATATCGGTATTTTCCTTCTTCCATGGACCGTCGATATCGGAAGCCCTCCAGACACCGGCGGCGCCGTAGCCCGCGTACATTACAAGTCCTTCATCATTTTCATTGTAAATACTCGGATTTTCGGAACAATGGATCTGCTTTTTGCCCTGCTCAAAGTGTATTCCGTCATCAGATACCATATAGTTTGAGCCGCCCGGATATAAACCGTTTCTTTTAAGCTCATCATAAGTTACCGCATAAAAGACTCCGTCTTTTTCATAATTTTTTTCAAGCAAACGCGTCCCAACTTTATCTCTCGGTATAACGCGGTCGGTGTGGAAACCGTGTGAGTAATAATACTTTCCGTTCCAAAAAAACATTGTTCCCGTTCCGAATGATTCCCACTGTTTATGTATAGGATAGATTTCACCGTGGTTTTCCCAATGTATAAAATCACGGGTAGTCATATGATATGTTGTATGGGCACCGCCCGCGAAACGGTTCTTATGATGATGTCTGTCAAGCAGCACTAAGAAATGATAAACACCGTCATGATAAAAGTTTACAATATCTCCGCCCCATGCATTATATCCCCGAGCGGAGTAAAAAGCTATGCTTTCTTTCTTGGTTTCGGTCTTTTCTTCGCTTTCAAGCGGTTTTACATCGCTGCATATACCGATTTCGGCACCGTCAGATATAAAAATCTTTTTATTTTCAGCTTTTATAAAACCGATAGGAAAATTTATGTTTACAATTTCTCCGTTTGATATCCATGCAAAACGAACGCCGTCATATAAAAGATAGATTTCATTTTCCGTTGCGTTGTAAAGATTGAGAGGCACTCCGAGCGACATACTGCGCACTCTTTTTTCTCCGTATTCCTCGTGAAGTAATATTTCAGCTTCAATATACGGTGAATTTCCGTTCTCATCGGCGTAAACATTATAATATTCATCTTTCCTATAAGGATCCAATCTTTTTAAGTCCCCGGGAAAATTATAGACACCGATTTCTATTTTAATAGCTCCGCTTATTTCGAAAATTGTTTTTCTTTCAGCCTTAGGTGTTTCATTCAGCTTTATTTTTACTATTATCCCGTCATTTAATGATTTTATATCCGCCGAATGTGAATACTTAAGTTTTTCAGGATAATATTTTGTAAAATGTTCGGTTATTGTATATTGCATAGAATTCTCCTATGTGAATAATTAAAGCTTTTTAAACAGCTTTAAAAGATATTATTTTTGTAATTCTCCGCCGAACCTTACAAAGCTGTAATCATCGGTCCAAGCAGGCTTTGATCTGTCGTCAGCCCAGCCGTATTTATCGGTAAATGTTGAGGGACCCACACTGTATATTTCACCCTGAGGCTTATGGTGCGGACCTAAAAGGTTTCTGTTTCCCGATAGAAGTGTTATTTTAAGCCCGTTTTCGCCGTCTTTGATATATTCGGATATATCGGCGGCAAATGGAGCAAACATCAAGGTCGCGCACCTTTTACCG
>CAKSHM010000006.1 GCA_934457415.1 uncultured Eubacteriales bacterium
TTGCCAGCGCCACAGCCATACAGGATCCAAATGAGCATTTCCTATCAAATGTAATTTTGCCATATTATTTCCTTTCAGTTTTTAGAGTCGCATGCTTGTCTTTTAAACAATAGTTTTTTGCAGGTGTTAGCCTAATCATTCAGGCTTCGAATAAAAAATATAGCTGCCCTTATCAACATTATATTCTTTATCCCCCACAATTACTGTTGCGGGAGAGGGCGTTGTGATTTCATATCTTATCGTTTTGTCTGCTGTATACTTCCAGAATGAAACAATTTCTCCTTTACGGCTTTTAAATGAAGCCTTAAGGTATTTTAACCTTTTATCAGGCTTAGGAGATATTATAACTTTTTCAAATCCTGCACAATCTTCAACGGGATTTATTCCTGCAGCAACTGAATATATCCAGTCGGCGACAGCACCGTAAGCATAGTGATTAAAGGAATTCATATCGGTGCTCCAGAATTCACCCTTATCGTTTTTGCTGTCCCAATGCTCCCAAACGGTTGTAGCACCCTGATTAACGGAATAAAGCCAAGATGGATACTCCTCCTGAAGCAACAGACTGTATGCCGTATCGTTGTGCCCCGTCATGCTTAGCGCGTGAAGCAAATAAGGCGTTCCTACAAATCCGGTGGTTAAATGATTGCCGCTTTTTAAAATCATATTGTTAAGAATTTCGCCTATTTCCTGTTTGTTCGGTAAAAGATTAAAGTATATTGCTAAAGCACATTCAGTCTGAGTGCTGCAGACAGAATATCTTGCTCTGAATTCTTTTACGGTATCATCATAAATTTTTTCAAACTCCGAAACATCAAGTCCTAAAACCTTACCCGCCTTAACAGTAATATCAGCAGAATACGCAAGAAATGCAAAGGCAATAAATCCATAATCGGTTTTGCCCTTATAAGCCCCGTCTTCCGCGTCTAACGCAAGCCAATCTCCGTATCTTCCGCCCAATTCGTTTAAAGTTTTTTCATCCTTTGAACGTTTAAAGGAGAACCGCACCCAGTTTTTCATACTTTCAAACTGTCTTGCAAGAATTTTGCGGTTTCCGTAAGTCAGATAAAGCTGCCACGGGCAAATACATGCGGCATCTCCCCATGCAGAAGCGGAGCACCACTCCTTATACCCTTTTTTATGATATAAAACATTCGGACAAAAGCTCGGGATTTCACCTTCTTCGCTTTGGTCGCAAGCAAGATCGGCAAGCCATTTTTTAAAAAAATTCTCAACATCAAAATTATAGCTTGCTGTCCTTATAAATACCTGCGCGTCACCTGTCCAGCCGAGTCTTTCGTCTCTTTGAGGACAATCGGTAGGTATATCCAAAAAATTGCCCTTTTGTCCCCAGATAATATTGCTGAACAATTGATTTACTTTTTCATTCGAACAAGTTATATCTCCTGTTCTTTCCATTTCGGTGTGAACTGCAATTGCAGTAAAATTATTAAGATCTACCTCAAAAGGAAATTCATCAAGCCTGATATATCTGAAACCGAAAAATGTAAGCTGAGGCTTATAGGTTTGCTTTCCGTCTTTGCAAATATAATTTATCTCCGCAACGGCACTGCGGTAATTCGCATTATAAAAATTCCCCTGCTTATCAAGAATCTCACTGTGCGAAATTTTTATTCTGTCCCCTTTTTTTGCAGTCACCGTAAATTCTGTATAACCTGTTATCTCCTGACCGAAATCAATAACTTTTTCACCCTTAGGCGTTACAAAAAAACGCATCGGCTTTACTCTTTCTTGCTCTTTTACAAAGCTGTTACGCTGTAAAATAAGATTACTTTTAGCAGCAATCTTATCTACTGCAACTGATTTGTAATCCGTATCATTATAATCAGCGTCATAAGTTTCGCCGTCATATATATCCGAAAGCAAAATTTTACTTTTTGCGTATTCCCAAGTTTTATCAGAATAAATGCTTTCTTTTCTTCCGTCCTTATAATAAATAATAATTTCACAAATCAACTCAGCAGGCTCTTTATATTTATATTTGTTTTTTTCTACAGGACCCGGGAGCCTGCCTCTGTACCATCCTGTACCGACTGTAACCTTAAGAGTATTATTTTCCCCGATAAGAGAAGTTATATCATAGATCTGATACTGCAATCTCTTTTCAAATACCGTCCAACCAGGGGCTAAAACAATATTGCTTATTCTTTCATTATTAACCTCAGCCGAATAAACTCCCATCGCGGTAATACTGAGAGTACATTTCTTTATATCGCCGTTAACCGAAAAGCTTTTTCTGAAAACGGGACAGTGATGCTCCAGCGGAATATCATTTTTTATCCAATCAGCATTTTTTATCATCGAATTTTCCTTTCATATTTATAGTAAAAATGCAAGCAAAATCGTACGGTTTTGCTTGCATTTTAAAGATATATCAATACGGACCTACCCACTCACCGGACTCTGATGAAGATGAAGAAGTGTCATATTTGCCTGAAGTTAAACTCCCTTGAGAGCTGTCAGACGAAGATGACGAAGAAGTAGAACTTGATGTAGAAGAATCCGACGACTCCGAAGAAGATGATGAAGACGGCGTCGAAGAAGGCTCCGACGATGCTTCACTCGAAGATGACTCGTCCATATTAATATCTGATACTGCTTTGCCTAACTCGGCAACTTTACCGCATATAAACATTTTAACAAGCGTTGAATCCAAGATAGTTACTTTACCGCTTAAGTTTACATCGGCTCTTTTAAGCTGTTGATCTGTAAGCTGTATTTTTCCTATAAGAAAATATCTTATCAGGGTGCTGTCCTTAAGGGAAATCTTTCCGTCCATATTAACATCGCCGATAATAAAGCCGTCATCAGATTCATTGAATGTTTCAAGAACCATAACCTTATAGAATTCCTGTGAATTCTTAATGAGCGAGCATGCCTTATAATTTCCGCCTAAATTCGTTTTGCAATTTTCAAATGTATTGCGGTACATCATGATACCGTCAAATCCGTTTTTGATATTTGAGGTTGTAAAGCTTATTGCAGTTTCAGCACCGTCTATATAGTTATTATCAATCAAAACATCTCTTACTGCATTTGAATAGCTTATGGACTCAAGATTTATAAACCATCCCTCATACATCTTGTTATTCTTAATGGTAATTCCTCTGATGCTTCCGTCCTTTCCGCAGCCTCTAAGACCCAGCTCCGAATATCCCGACTCACCGTCGGTTTCGCCGGTTGCAAGGTGATGATAACCCTGAGTAAGATAATTGTCACTCATTGTTACATACCAGTCACAGGAATCGGAATACGGCCATAAGTGCATCCAATCGCAGTTTCTAAGCTTGTTGTGCGACATAACAGTACCTGTTATAATTCCGAACGAGCCTATACCGGAACCGTATTGCAGGTCATTGCCCGTAAAGAAAACATCCGCTATTCCCGCTTCTATGGAAGCACGGGAGTTTCTGTTGGGTTCAACAGTAAACGGAGATTCAACAATAACATATTTTTTGTCTGAATAAACTATGCGTCTTACCTGACCTGAGCCCTGACCGTCTCTTATACAGAGGAACTCACCCTTATATCTGTTGGTGGAAATATCGGTCTTCTGCGATGTAAGCAAATATGTTCTGTTTGAAATATCGCTTTCGTCCTTTTGAATAATTCCGTCTCGGTCGGCACCCCAATGCCATGTCTGGTCGCCCGTTATAAGTTCGGTATTATTCCAGAAATCGGTGCTCATTTTATTGTTTGCAAAGTATACTCCGTCAAACTGTTTATTACCGAAAAGAATTACACTGTTTTTAAGCGTATTGTTTTCAAATAAAAGGTCTGTTCCCTCTATATCTATCCAGTAATGGTTTCTGTATCCGCCCGAGCTTATAAGCTCAAGGTAGTTATCAGCCATATAGGAATTGCTCTGGAAATTCGGTCTTATCGCTGCAGAAGCAACATAAACCTCACAATTCGTAACCTGTGCATTTTCGCACTTTGAAAACTGTATTCCTCTTGAATTTGCTCCCGATTCCTGATATATAAGCGCTTCTAATGCTTCCATTGTGAGTCCGCTTATATTTATTCCGTATGCACCGCCGCCTGTAACACCGTTTCCGGCAGGACTTGCGTTAATCTTCAAATCATGTATATAAACATTCGCGGCATAGCTTGAATCGTTTCCGGTTGTTTTGCTCCCTGATTTATCGGGAGTTGTGACAGATATCATGTGACCCGAACGCGCCGCATAAAGGCTCATGTCAGAAATTTCGGTATTTGAAGAGCAAAGAACGGAAGCCTCCGGAAGCTCGCCCCAGTCCCACAGATACGGAGACCAATAAAGAATAGATACTTCCTTGCCGTCACCCATGAAATGAACATTTTCGGGAATTACTATCATATTTACAAGATGATATATTCCGGCAGGAACATAAACAATTCCGCCGCCGTTTTTAGCCGCGGCATCCAAAGCGTTTACAAAAGCAAATGTATCGTTATAATCATCATTGCTGACAGCTCCGAAATCACAAACATTGAAAACATCGGTTTTCCATTTGCTTCTTATCGGGTCTGATATCTTAAGAGAAACAGGCATGCTCCAACAAGAGCCGTCGCCGTATCCGCTATAATATGTCAGCTCATAATTGCCCTTAGAAAGGCTGTCGGGTATTGAAGCCTCAACCGAATAAGGACTGTAAACCTTGGTTATTGTAAGCTCAGTCTTTTTTCCGCTTTGAGATTTAAGCTCGGCACGCAGATTCATTCCTGCAATTTTAGCAGAATCTGTAACTGTACTATCAACCGTATTGATAGACTGCACCAGATTTCTTCCCGTTATTCGGACGCTTCCGCCCGGGGTTGCAATAGTTCCGTCGTCACCGTTTAATTGGGTTATCTCAGGTGTATTAAGATATATAATCTTATCATAGGAGCTTATTCCCGAAGAAGCGGCAGGCTTATATTTTGCCGCGAGCTTTACCGCAAATATACCCTCTTCGAGAGTTTCGGGAATTACAAACTTTATACTGTCTGTCGCGGCCTGAACTATCTGCAAACGATGAATATTTGCAGCATTTGCCAATTCAAACACATCTGAAGCCGTCTTAGGACTTGAATACTTCGATGTATTCTGCTCAGCATTTATATAAGACGAAGAAATAACGTAACCCGAATCTGCACTTTTGTTGTCGCTTATACGCATTAACTCTACATACGATACTGTACTGTAAAGGTCCTCACCGTAAATCATTACCGCGTCCCCGGGTTTATATACAGTGTTACCGGAGTTATACACAATGGGTTCTCTTACGGATATATCCTCGTCCCAGTCGCCCTGATCAAAGCTTATGGTGAGGTCGTCTAACCACATTGTGTCGACCAGATTTACATTGTTCAAGGGCGCGCCTATAGCAATCTTTGAGTTCTGAGTAAACAGAGAAGTTGAAAGAGACGCTGTTTCACCATCCTGATTTATCGGCATAATATCAACAGAAGCAATAAGAGTACTGCTGTTAATTACACACGCTACCTCAAACCATTGCGAAAGGTCAAATGTGACGCGGGTGTGTTTTATGCTTCCTTCGATACCGTCTTTGACAGTGACAAGCCACATTGTGTAAAATTCGGGAGAATTATGGAAGATACTTAAATAAACGAAGTTATTTTCATCTACATAACTGATATAAAAATTCTGATAATTCTGACCCTGTCCTCTTACAGGCATGTCTAAGCGCATTTTATAAGTTATCTTTTTAGCCGTACCCATCTCAGGCCAAAGGAAGTCACGCAGAACATATCGGCCGCTTTTACCCGAAATCTTAATACAATTATTATCGGGGTTTTCGGGATCCTCAGCTATTTCATATATGTTATCCTCTACACTTGAGCCGTAACGCGCATTGTAAGAAGTCTCCTCAGGCTTAAAGAAAAGGAGATCGTCGTCTTTTTCAAAGTCTATAGTTGTATCAGGATATCCTTCATAAAAAACAGGAAAACTGTCAATTCCGAGCTTTTTCATGTTTTCAAGATCTTCAATTCTGTTATAAAGAGCATTTACCGTACTTTTAAGGTCGCTGTCGGCATTTCTTACCACCAACGGAAGCTTCATAAACGCAGAGTAAAGATTTTCGATATCGTTCTTGTTTGATTCAAGTGTAAGCTTTGATATATCCAAGCTTAAAACATTTGAAAATTTGTTGCGGAACTTTTCCGTTTCCGATTTTTCACTGCCTTTGTCAATAAAATCAATTGTGAAATTATCTACAAAGCTTTCCTGATAGCTTCCTCCGATAAACGCAAATTCGCCTGCCGTAAAATCAAATTCAGGCTCAGAAGCATAATTTACAAGGTCATCAGGTTTATAGAAAGTTTTTAAATGATTTTGTTCAAAGGTGTATTCAGAGCTTTTTTTGCCGTCACTTGAAGTAAGCCTTAAAACGACTGTTTTGGCTGTGTAATCAAGATTGACTTTTATGAACTGATTTTCATAGCCGTTTAATCCTATGGTACAGCCTTTAGGGGTTACAGATATAAGGCTGTTTCCCTGAGAATCGCAATAACCGTCGATTTTCGAATACATAACCAGCCAATATTCGCCCTTTTGATAAAGCAGTTCAAAACCTTTCCAATTGTCCTTATCCTGATACCAATAAAGACATCTCATGGATGCAGACCAAGAGCCCTGCGGATAATAATCAAAAGAAATGCGGGATATTTGTTTATTTTCCTTATCCCAAACAGAATTCTTCAGCTTGAAAACACTGTCTACTCTTTGATTTGTTTTGGGATCCATTGCCGCACGCAGCCCCAACACCTTATCGCTGATATTGGTGCCGCTCTTTTTACTGTTATCCTTTATTTCAAATATAAGTCTGTTGCTTTCATCGGAATCAGCCTGCCAATAATCAATGTCGGAAGCTTTTTCAAAATCAAAGCTGTAATTGAGAATTCCGCCTTCATTTTCACTTGAATCAGCAAGGCTGACTAAGCCGATGTTGCAGGAAATTATAATACAAAAACAAAGGAGAACCGATAAAAAGCGGTTATATAATTTTTTTTGCACTTGCTTTTCTCCTTTCGTGCAAAAATCAGACTCAATACGGTCCTATCCATTCAGAGGTTTCTCCGCTTTGAGAAGACTCCGAATTTTTTCCGGTTTCTTCAGAAGAGTTTTTTGAAGAATTGTTTTCTATTGTTATCTCTTCGCTTATGCCGAGCGTTTTGTTTTCGGAAGATTTCGCGGTTTTTGTTTCCTTGCTTTCGGCAGAAGAATTTTTCTCTTCGGAATTTAAACTGTTACTGCCCGAAACTTCAGAGTCCGGCGCCGAGACGGCAGAAGAGATTTTCTGATTTTTGCCGGTATTGTTCTTTCCCTTGCCGCAGCCTGTAAGAGCTGCGGCAAGACACATAATTATAATTGCACTGTATAATATTTTCTTTTTCATTTTACCAACCTAAGTCGCCGGCTTCATCGAGATTTCTTTCGGTGTAGGAGCTGCCGCCGTCTGTTGTATACGCTGCCAAGCTTTCATCTGCATCGAACAGATAAGCTTCGGCTTTGGGTGAAATATAGAGTTTCTTTTCTGACATCTCTTTACCTCCTATCATTCTGCAATAATCCCTGCACTGATTAAAGCTTCAAGAGCCGTTTTTCCATCGGTATATTCTACATCGGGTTTCAATTTATCATTTGCACAGGCAATTGCAACATCCGAAAGTGACCTTGCAGCCGAATTTTCATCTGCATACATTATCCTGTAAACACCCTCGGCATCTGTATCAAATCTGTATTTTATATAAGCTCTTGCAACAAATGTTCTCTCAAAATAAGTATTAACCATGTTTTCTCCGAACATAGCGGCATAGAGTTTTGACGGCGAAGAGGTTTCAGAAGAAAAAGCGGCTTCGATATTGAATGCCTTTGCACCGTTTGAGTTTGCTACGGTTGCCGATTCATAAGTGAGCTTGCCGTCAGCCTTATCTTCCGGCATATAAAGTACACCGCCGGAAATGAGCTTAATATTGCTGCCTGTAAAGTTGTCATTGACCTTTACATCTGCACCGAATCTTAAGCCTGTAGGCATTTTTGTTCTGAGATATGCTCCGTTTTCCATTTCAATTGTAAACGGAAGATTGTAATTAACCTTGAAATTGTCAATATAGTTACGGGCACCGAACCAAGGAGAAGCTAAAATTCCGAAACCGCCGTTTGTGCTGTTTCCTATGCCTTTAAGAGTCGTATTTGCTTTTTCCAGTGCATTATAATCAGTATAGCTGTCTGTTCCGTTTGTTATTTCAAACTCGCCGTCAAGCTTTATCTGAACGGTTTTGTAAGAAACATTATCCTTAACAAAGCCGGCATAGCAATAAGCGCCGTCGTCTTTATACAAAACTGTTATGTTTACGGGAGAACCGTTAGTATCAAAATTTCCTGCGGCATGCGCAAGCGCGGTACCGTCATAAGATAAAGGTTCAACTTTTTTTGTTGTAACTGTATATCCGTCAATTACAGCGCCGGCATAATAACCAAGCCAATGTCCGTTTGTAAAAATCGTAAACCACTTATAATTGTTTTTATCCTTATACCAATAAATGTAATCGGAGCCCTGACGGCCTGACTGAACAATGGTATCAAAGCTGATTGAAGAATATTTATAGCTGCCTCTGCTTTCGGGCGAAATATCATCCATTACAGAGATAAGGCGCAATGACATATCCTCAAACTTATTAGTGCTTCTGATATGAGCAGGGCTGTAACCTAATGTACCGACATTAGATGAGATAAATGACGCATCATTATACTGACCTGTTACAGAAATTGAGGTTGCATAGGCAAGCACTTCGTCTTTATTGGCAACAGTCCAATTTCCTGCGGAAGCGCCGTCATTAAAGTTACGGGTATAGGTTTCGCCGTAAGAATAAGCATATTTATCGGAAATTTTATTTAAAGAATCAAGCGTTGCAAATTCGCTTGAAAGTCCTGCTTTAACAAGAGCACTTAAGCTGTTATATTCAATTATTGCCGCATTAACCTTAGCCGCTGCAATCTTAAATGCTGAAACATCAGCAGAATATAAAGCTTCAAATGATTCAGATGTATATGCAAGCTCAGATGAATACTTATTCTTAAAGCTTGCTATAATTTCAGGCGCTTTTGCATTTTCATTTGCTGCCGCAAGCTCGGAAGCATAAGTTTCACCGTCTACAGTTACCTTAATATCGTCAATGGCGGCGATTGCGTTACTTTCGACATTTGAAGCAATACCGATTCCTATTCCCTTTGTCTTTCTGAGGTCTTCCTGAGCCAGACCGCCCTCAAAGCTCATCTGCTGAGCCTCGCCGTTATTGACAATACCGGTACCGTCTGAATTTTTATAAAGCCAACCCTTTAAAGTATAGTCTTCAAAGGAATCCGTATAGCTCTGATTGCTATTCTCATCAGTGAGCGTAACGGTAACTTTGGTTGCGCTTTCAAACTTTATTGAGCAGGTAAACCACTGATTTCCGCTTTCGGTAATATCAATAGTGTAGCCTGTCATGATCTCTTTACTTTCCTTGGTTGTAGAACGGTCGGAGCAGACATAAAGCGTATCCTTAGCGGTATAATAATTTTCATATCCTTCGTAATCGTGTCCTACCCAAACGCCCATCTGATTGTCTGATTTTCTTCCGATAACCAACTGCTGATAGCTTTTATCATTCTTATACCAATAGCTGTAAACGAGACCGTAACCGCCTGCTGAATGAGTACGTGTCATCTTAGCAAGATTAAATCTGAAGGACTGACCTGTCACGCTGACATCTTCAAGTGTAAGAGGAGCTTCAATTTCATCACTGCTGAAAGATGATTTGTTAATAAGAGAAAATGCCTTGATGTAACCGGTTCCGGCATAGCCGACCTCAAGATATTTATTTGAGCTGTCATAGCCTTCGAAACCGCTGTCTGCCGATTCGTTCTTAACATTAAGCTTAACATTTTCATTTTCACTTGTCTGCGCTCCGTCAGAGCTCTGATAATCCTCGTTATACAAGGTTTTATCCGAGCTGCTTGCCGTAACCGATAACGGCACAAATACAGCAGTGCATAACAAAATGATACCGGTTAAAAATGAGATAAATGCTGTAAGTTTTTCTTTTTTCATTTTTACTCTCCTTAAATTAAATATTTTTCATCAAACCTGAGCGGCTTAATATTATTTCCAGCCTGACAGATAGTCGGGCTTCGGCTGATCCCAATTGCCGCAGATCTCATTATCATAATCTCCGCCTAAAAGATCCTCAAGCTTACGAACTATTATATTATCCATGAAAACATCCGCTTCTTCCGAGCCTATAGCTATTCTGCCTTTTGAAATAACATACGGTCTGCTTATCTGGTTTGATGCAATTTTATCATCGGTAACGGACAGCTTTTCAACCTTATTTATCTGCCCTGTTGCCTCGTCCTTTTCCGTACGGTAGACAGTGATTTTATTATCAAATGCGTCTACCGTCCAAGTCACCCAATCATCTGTAATATAGCCGTCCGGCAAAACCAACTCGGCAATCTTGCTTTCATAAGTTATGAACATCTTATAAATACGAATATATTTATTATGTTCAAGTGCCACGCGGTAATGGAAATATCCGTACATATCGACAGGATGATATCTTACATAAAGGTCAACCTCATTTTTGAGGTCAAGGTTTGTGTCTTCGCCGAATTTCAGGTCAACCGAAAGCGAATAATCTGTCCAGCCCTTATTTCCGAGAGGAAAATAACCCGATGAAAACTTTCGGTGAAGAACTCGGTTCTTTTTGCCGTCAGCCTCGGTCTCACAAATAATATTTGCAAGTGCCGCATCCGAATCGGCTGTTCCCCATACAGGGTTTGTTACCGTTTCTGGGGTATTGATAAGACTGCCGTCCGTAAAGGTTTCGCGGAGAAGAACAGATGTATCGTCTATCGGAGGATCGGGATAAGGCTCATTTGAATAATCCTCGCCGTCGCCGTCATCCTTACCGCCTGATTTATCAGGGTCATTATAGACATAATCGTCTCCGTCGGGAGCTTCGACCTTGATATTGACATCCTCGAATGTTCCCTTAACAGTATTATCCTGCTGACAGGAATGCACGCCGAGACCGGCTAAAACAACATTATTCATTTTAATATTTACGGTTGCTATTCTTGTATAAGCTGTTTTATTTCCGTTTTGAGCATAGCAGGCGATTGCATTTCCCGATTTCACCATTTTTAATTTAATCGGATAAACAGGCGATTCGATTCGCTGAGTTGTCGCCTCACAAAGGTTTCCGTCCGCAGTGCGGTAAACTATCCAAATATAATCTCTTCTAACATGAAGGAAAACATAAGGCGAATTGTTTGCTTCGCTGTTTCGGATTATAATTCCTGCAGAAGCACTTTCAAAAATTGCCGAAGCGCTGCCTGTCGATTCAAGATTTTTCACGGTTGCTTCTACTGTAAGCGTAGAAAGGTCACCGTAATCAAGAGCATATTTTTTACAAAGCAACGCCGCTCCGTCTTCATACCACCACAAAACATTTGCATTGGTATCAATCGAATAGTGTCCTGCGCTTTGATCCTGAACAAATTCAGCCTCGGGCTTATAGTAAACTCCGCCGGGTTCAACTCCGTCAAGAAGATATTCATTAAACTTTGGATTATTATCTTCTTTAAGCGTCTGCGCTTTACTTGTAACCGAAAACAGTCCGCAGCTCAGCACAAGCGCTAAACAAAGTGAAGCCGAAAGAATTTTCTTAAACTTCATACAGTCTGTCATCTCCTTTCTTTTTTTGTATATATCTGAATAAAATAAGCGAGCTTATTATTACAAACGTTTCAAAACCTATAAATATCAAGAGGATGTAGACAACCGAAGAAGTTTTAAGGTCTGAAATTTTTATACTGCTCGGTTTGACCTGAGCGGTTTTATTATCGGTTGTAACGCTATCGGCAGTATCAGGTGTGCTCGGCTGCTTTTGAATTTCGCCGTCTTTGGTTATATAAATAACCTGATTGTTTCCGTCAAGCTCTGCACGGATGTTTGTAAGTGCATAAAGCTGTTCGCAAAGAAGTTTAAACTGAGTTGTAAGCCTTCCTTTTACAGCCGTAGGCAAAGAATTGAACTCGGCTATTGCGGCGTTAATTACCAAAAGGCGAGAGGAATCAACTTCGGACGGACTTAAAATCAGCAGATCGCTGTATTTTTTTCTGAATTCGCCTGCCGCGATTACTGCTTGTTCTTCATTCGGATTTGCCTTGGCTTCAAGCCTTAAATATTCATCATGAAGCTCGCAGACATAATTATACTTATCAACAAGCTGAGCTTTTGCGATATCATTCAAAGTTTTATATTCGCCGATTGCGGAAAGCAGCATATTAGGAACGGCTTCTGTTTCATCAAGCTTTAAATTGCTTTTCGGAAAATTCAGAGCGGAATTATTATTCGTTAAATAATCCTTGACCGCCTGAGGCGTTGATTTAAGTTGCTGTTTATATGACAGCAAATCTTGCTTAGCAGCTCTGAGCGCTGAAATTGCGCTGTCAAGAGAAGCCTTTTCGGTTATTAGCTGAGACTTAATATAATTGCTTTGCGATTTATAACTGTCAACAGCATTCTTGGTTCCCTGAATTTTCAAATCAAGCAAAGCCTCATAATCCGACAGAGCCTTTTCATAATTCGGCTCCCAATCCTCAGGAATATCCTGAGTTGTCGGGTCGAACGGAAGTTGAGCTTTTAAAAAGGCATCATATGAAAAGCTGCCCATTAAATCGTCTTTAATAACACCGGAAGTATCAAAATATGGCTTCCAATCGTTTCTTAGTCCCAAAAGTGTTGCGGCTATCTGCTCATCATGTTCCTTTTTCAGCTGTTCTTCACGCTTTTTTTCATATTCCGCCAAAGCGTTTTTTAAAACCTCATAATTTTCCACCTGCTTTTTTTCGGCGGCGGAAAGTGCGTTATAAGCATCTAACGCTTTATGAATTGCATTATAGCTTGCTGTTGACGCGTCAACAATTCCGATAGCATTTATAAGCTCTATTGTATTTCTGACACTTTCGCTTATCGAGGCGGCGTCAATTTTAACAGTACACTCAGGGTTGCTTTTCGGCTTCAGATTTTCGAAGGCTTGATTATAAACTTCAAAATCGGAAAGCACAAATTTCTTATCGCCTGTTTCTGTCTGTGAGCGGGTGACAAACTGAATTTTAATGAGATCTCCGGCCGGCAAAACGATATCTGAATCGCTGTCCCATGTCAATACAACGCTTCCCGCATTTACGAAGCCGTAATCTGCGCCTGCCGACATTTCTTTATTTAAGAATGTGACCTTTGAAGCGGAAAAATCACGACTGCTGTAATTCAATACAGCATAAAAGCCCGCAAGGGAAATCTGCCTTTTATTTCGCACCGTTAATGTAAACGGTTCTTCGGCTTTAACACTTGAAGTCCCGTAGATTTCAAGTTCCATCGGAGCGGCGGCCGCAAAAGTTGAAAACGGCACCAAAACCATTGAAAAGCACAAGGCAAGACATAATGCCGTGACAATAATTTTTTTGATATTCACTCAATCTACCTCCTTCCTATACCGTTTTTTTACTCTCCTCAACGGATATAATATTTTCAGAGCTTTTTTTACCGCTTTTCATCTTCTTTAAAAATGTAAGAACGATAAATACCTCTGCCGCAAGCATAAGAACCGCAATCACCGAAAGCACAATAATAAGTATAGTTTCAGACTGATTATGGTCGGGACGGACTACCATAACATCACTGCCGCCCGAAAGCTCTTCAATTGCCTTTTTCGCATTTTCAAGCTTAGTTTTAAGATTTGAAGCAAGTATTTCCTGCATTTCCGAAGGAAGAAACTCAAAGTCGTCATAAATTTCATTTACCTTATCGGCATCCTTAGCAGTAAGCTTTTTAACATCGGGCAATTTTTCTATTCTGTCCGCAATATCGCTTAAAAGCAACGGGCACAAAGCTTCATAGCAATTTGTAATTTTAGCAACCGCCTCGGTGGGAACCTTGGTGTAATCCGAATCAGCCAAACTGTCGAGAGCTTTTTTTGCCTTTTTAATAGCGCCCTTCATTGAAATATCGACCGTTTCAGGGTCATCGGGAAGCTTGCTTGCAAGCTCTGCCACCTCGTCAACAGTCAAAGCCGTAGTTTCTGTTGCGGATGATTCGTTTTTCGAATCAGGCGAGCTGGGAGTTTGAGTCACCGTTTCAGGTTTATAAGCATCTGCGCTTACTTTACCGACACCGGTAAGAGTAGGGAGTTCGGTCCCCGAAGTGTTCCAGCCGGAAGCTCCTGAAAACGCGCTTAAAATTCCTGCTTTATCCTTTGACTCAAAATCAGGCTGGAAACCGGAATTGAGAACATAGCTCGAAGAAGCTGTCATTTCGCTCCAATCATTTTTTGTTTCGGTAACTAAGCCGGTCGCAAAGCATTTATTTGTCTGAGTTCCGGTATTTGCCGAAAGAATAAAGCTCTGACCGTGAGTGACGGAGCCTGTAGAATAGCAATTTGAAACAGTAACATCGTTTGCTCTGCAAATAAAGCCAGCCATATGATAAGACTTTGCTCCGTAGGATTTAGTAAGAGTTACATTGCCTGTAGCATAACAACCGGTCACAGTACCTGTTTCCATCTTGCCTGCAAATCCGCCCGAATAATAAATACCGGTAGTATTAACCGTTACCTCGGCACCGCAGTTTTTAAATGTACAACCGCCTATAGCCTGACCTACAAGACCGCCGTTTCCGTTTGAAGCGGATTTTACTGTTCCGCTCGCAAAACAGTTCTGGACCGTTGTGGATTTAGCAATTCCGATAAGCACTGCCGTTCCCTGCTCGTCTTTCTGTCCGTAGTTCAGAGAATAGTCATTATTCATATCCTCCTGACCGATTACGGTACTTGTAACATCGGCATTAAGAATATATATTCCTTTTAAAGACGCACCGCTTGTTGCGCCGAACAAAGCAGTTTCCCATTTGGAATTATCCTTTGCATAATCGGACTGAACCGCATTATAAGTATGCTTGAACTTTTCTCCGGCATGGTTGTATACTTTCAGGTTTTTAATTATGTATTTAGGAGTACCGTCACCGTTCATATCGCAGGTAAACGAACCGGAAAAAGGTCTTGAAAGAATTCCTATCGGAGTAAACTCACCGAAGGAAGAAAGATCAATTGTGTTCGAAAGCTTATAATGTGCCGAAAGATTATTTCTTATACCGTCAAGCTGTTCGGCTGTTTTTACAAGATAGGGTGAGCTTACAGTTCCGCTTCCCTCATAAGAAGGAGCCGCAAAAGAAACTATTCCGAACAGTCCCCCTATAATAAGCATTGTAATAAATGCTGCCAGACACTTAGAAAAGCATTTTTTCATAATTTCCTCCTGTTATTTTTGCAAAGATATTTTATTTATCTGTCGTCAGGAATAGTGAAACTGCAAACCGTTCCTACGCCCTGCTTACTTTCTATACTGATTCCATAGCTTTCGCCGTAAAGAAGCTTTATACGGTGATTTATATTTTTTATACCTATATGCCGTTTAGATACGCTTGAAAAATCATTTATTCCTGCCTGCAATTCCGCAAGCTTTTCAGGCTCTATTCCGTTTCCGTTATCCGATACCGATATTTTGATATTTCCTTCAAAAGAATTTATACTTATATCAATTTCAGGTGATTTATCGCAATTTTCAAAGGCATGGATAACTGTATTTTCAATAAGCGGCTGAATACACATTTTTAAGATTTTGCAGTCAAGCAGTTCTTCATCAACAGACCAATTAAACTTAAACTGATTACCGTATCTGACATTTAAAATGTTGATATATTTATTTGTTGTGTAAATTTCATCGCGGATAGTTCTGAAAACCGTCAAAAGGTCCATTGAAAGCTCCAAAAGCTCCGCAATATTATTAAGAGAATAAGATATGGGATTATCGTATTTATCTAATTCCCTATATGCTATCCAGTTAAGGGTTTCTAAGGTGTTATACATAAAATGCGGACAAATTTGCGTTTGCAATGTAAGGACCTGCTGAAATCTTAATTCTCCCATTTTTTTGTTTACGGTATCAGTAAGCCGTTTATTCTCCGTTACAAGAGTATTAAACTTACTGTTGATATACTCAACATCTGACAAACCCGTTTCCGGAACAAACATCGGATAGCTTGAAATATTATCCGCAATCCGGCGTATAGGTCTGTAGGTGAATTTAAAAACAAAAAACGCAATTGCGGATATGGATATAAAAAGCACAAATCCGAAAACTATTCGATGAACCGTATTTTTACTTATATAATCCGAATATTCATTTAAATCTACTATATTGACAACATAAAGCTTAAGATTTTCAATTCCGTCAATTGTAACTATGCTTTTTTTACCGTTAAGCTTAACAATCTGCGGTGTTTTTTCTTCGCTGAAATCTATATTGAAATCATATATTTCTCCGAGCGTTTTGTTTATGTTGGAGCCGATTGTAGAAACGATTATTCTTCCTGAATCATCTATTAGCAGCTCTTGTCTGTTATTACCGCTGTTTTTGAAAACAGACTCCGCAAATTTCATCGAATCAACACCGATATAGACATTATTATAAATACTGCTTTGCGATTTTTGAGACAGTTTCATATAGAGGTCATATTGATAACCGTAATCCGAAACATCATAAATTCCGACATTTTGAAAATAACCGTAGAATTTTTTATTTATGACCTCCGGATCATAAATGCTTTCATCCGGCGACACGCTCATTTTAGAGCCTATTCTTACATTTCCGCGTTCGACGGTAAGCGCTTCGACAGAATCAAGAAGTGTCAAGGCACTATCAATCTGATTGATAAGATTACTTCTTTCCATGAAGTCATTTTTAGAATTTACATCGTAAAGAATCCGCATATTTACGGTTCCGAAATAATGTGCGGCAGTAGCAATTTGTTTAAAGGTTAAATTAAGTGATGTAACGGTATTATAATTTTTTTGCTTTTCAATAGATTTAATATGTTCATTAAATGCCTTATTGCTTAAAGATAAATATATTGAAAGAGAAGCCGCAACAGCTAAGAAAATAGCGAAGATAACAAAGGCAAGGCTTTTTTTGAATATCCTATTTATTTTACTATTCATTGTGAATACCTCTTTTATGGCGATATTCACGGGGTGTCATTCCGAAATATGAACGGAATACCCGAACAAAATAATCATTTCCTGTATAACCGAGGCTTTCAATAACCTCTGCCATGCTGAGTGATTCATCTCTTAAAAGCTCCTGAGCGCGGGTCATTTTTACTTCCATTGCAAACTTGTTGAAATTTGCTCCGTTTTTTTTCTTAAATATTCTGCTTAGGTAAGCAGGACTGATTTCAAATTTATCCGAAATACTTTTCAGACTGAAATCGCCTTCACAATGGTTATACATATAATTTTTGATACGCACGATCAAGTCGTCATTATCCGATAATTTTCCGATGATCTCTTCTTCGGCTTTAGAAAGGACATTAAAACATTCTTCTTTTTTGCATCCTTTCGGGATAAGCTTTTCAAGCGCTTCTGTCTCAATATCGTACTGCTGTCTGCTTTTTAACAAAAATGCCTTTACAAAATATCGGCACATACAGTCGTTATAACTGCTTTTTAGGGCATTGAGATATTCTGCTTTAGCCGTGTTTTTATTTTCTGCAATACAGTCAAGATATTTCACCGCATTTTTTTCAAAATTATTGATACAGGCGGCTTCAAAATTATCAAAACAATGTGAGCTTTTTTTAAAACCGACTATCTTATGAATTTTTAAATTTCTGAGCAACCGCTTTTCGAATTTATCAAGACTGGCTGTAGGATTGCTTTCATAAATAAATATTATGTATTTTGCAAATGTCAGTCGGTTTTCAATGCAAAACGAAGAATAATTGCCGTCAACATTTTCTTCAAGCATAAGCCAATTTATCAATGAATTATTCTGATTGCTTTTTTCAATATCCACCGAATAAACAGCGCATCTTGCAAAAGGCATATCGGTGCAGTATTTTATGTAAGAATTATTGAAATTAATCTCTGATATACCGGAAAACATAAGCTTTAATTCGCTTCTGAAAAGTTCAATACGATTCGGATTGTTCTCAGCTTCATCGATAAATTTCTCATGACCCGAAGCAATACTTTTTTCGGCATTTGAAATTGTATCAAGCAGCTGTTTTAAATCAAGCGGTTTAGTAAGCAAATAAAATGCTCCGAGATTTATTGCTTTATGAGCATATTCGAAATCTCTGTATCCTGTAAAAACAATTGTCTTTGTGTCGGTCTTTGTATCATAAAGAAATTGAAGTATATCAATGCCGTTTTTCAACGGCATTGATATATCGGTAATAATAATATCCACATGCTCTTTTTTTAAATGCTCTATGACCTGAATGCCGTTTTTATAAACTCCGACAAGACTTAGCTGCGGACATTCTTTCTTTATAAATTCCGAAAGTCCTTCCCTTATTATCAGCTCATCATCCGCAATAATTATTTTTAACTTCTCCATCGAACAAACCTCTCATTTTATTCAATTTTTACTTTATTATCAGTGCTCATTAAAATAATTATAGCTTATTTGTACAAAATTACAATAAGAATAAAAAGGAAGAAACCGGTTTTAACTGATATTATTTTTTAGACTTAATATAATCCTTTACTTGCTTTTGGTAATCTTTTTTAACAGTATCAAGTCCTGCCGAAGCCATCTTATTCTTCATATCCGACATAATCGACTCATAATTTTCGGAAACACCGCCTGTAATCTGAAGCTCATATTCCTTAAGCACGGCGGAAATTTGCGAAAGTTCATTCGTTATCTTGGCATTATCCACCTGCATACCGCATATCGGTGTTTTATAAAATGATTTTGCAGTTTCTGTAAGATACTTATTAGCTATATCACGACTATCTGCGGTAAACGGTTCGATTATATACTGATTACTCATCATATTCGAAACCATCCATCCTGCCTTACCATAAGGTGAAGAAGATGTTCCCTGAGTTCCTTCATAACCTATTGCTTTAATTGTATCGTCACCGGTTTTTGAATAATGCTTGCCTTCAATTCCGTAAATTATAAGATTAAGAAGCTTTTTACCCTTTTCTGTTCTTAAAAGCTCTAAAAGCTGCATAGCTTTTTCAGGATATTTAGCTGTGGTAGGAATTGTGTTATAAGTAAGCTGGGAGCCTATAACGCTGCAGCCTCTGTACTTTTGTGAATTCGGAGTTGCGCCTACAATATAATAATCGGGATCGCTGATAATCGGAGATTCGTCAGGCCCTATTATACCGTCTGAGTTTGAATCATGAAGGTTGAAGTCCGCAATAGAAGCAAAAAGCATACATGTGCGTCCCGATGTGCTCATTCCGGTAAGAACATCCTGCGGAATGTATCCTTTTTTATACCAAGTGCTTGCCCATTTTGCATAAGTTTTAAATGCCGAAGTCTCGTTAAACGGAACTATTTCCACATTATCTTTTTCAGGGAATATCTGATAGCAAAGGTTTGAATCCGATGAGAAAAACTCATATCCGCGTTTTACAAAATATTTGTAAAAATATTCTACATCAATATAAGGATTGGTCATACCGCTGTTAGGATTAGCTTTAATGTAAGCAGCGGCGGCATCCATATATTTATCAAGCATTACGCAAATTTCTTCGGTGAGAATACTGCTTGAATTTACAAGTTTTTTAAATTCATCAACATCAAAAAGATTATAGACCTTAACCGGAATTCTCAAATAAACCGTATCAAGCACTTGGTTCTGAACATTCGGAATAGCATAAAGCTTACCGCCGGAAGTACCTGTCAGAAATTCATCGGAATAAGCTTCCCAATCTTTTTTAATTGTGGGCGCATATTTTTCGATAAGCTCATCAAGAGGTCTATACGACTTCTTATTGATTTCTGTCGCAAGGTCATTTGCAAAGCCGGCATGAGCTATATCTATCTGTTGCTTGCCTGCCATATATAAGGACCACTTTTTCGACATTGACATATCATAGATAAATGAAAGCTCAGTTCCCGGCATAACATTTTCAAGCTCTTTATTGATTTCTTCAAGAACCTTTGCGTCATCGGTCTGAGGATAAAAAGGCATTGCCCAGACAAGCTGAGTTTTACCTGAATTGCCTTTCTTATTACCGCAGCCGGCAAAGAAAACAGCAATCATGGAGACAGCCAACAACAAACTGATAATTTTTTTCATAATTTTACCTCTTTCTTTAATAATAAATTATCCCTTAACGGCACCGAGCATCATACCTTTTGAAAAATACTTCTGGAAGAACGGAAAAATAATAACCATCGGTCCCGCCGCCACAACACACATTGCAAATTTAAGTGTTTCGCTCGGTGTTGCAACATTTACCAACTGCGGCATGGCATATTTCATCTGGCGCAGATATTCAACTTCGTTAAGAAGATTTTGAAGCAAAAACTGAAGTGTATACAGATTTTCGTCCTGCATGTAGTACATAGAAACGGTATAATCATTCCATCTTGAAACGAGATTCGCAAATCCGAAAGTCATAAGAACAGGAACGGAAAGCGGAATTATTATTTTATAAAGAATTTTTGCTTCCGACGCACCGTCTATGCACGCTGCCTCTGTAAGCGATTCTGGGATTGATTTAAAGAAAGTTCTGAAAACAAATACCGTATAAGCGCTTATAAGTCCATAAAGTAAATACATCATAAGCTTATTTCCCAAATGAAAAACCTGTGTGTTGATTACATAGCTTGGAATCAGTCCTCCGCTTAAAAACATAGTTACGGTAAGGAAAATTGTCAGCGGTTTTTTAAACTTAAATCCGTCTCTTGAAAGCGGATATGCAATCATTGCCATCAGCACTACGCTTAAAGCGGAACCAAGCACTGCATAAAACGCAGTAACAAGGTATGCTTTCACAACCTTTGAACCATTACCGAAAACAAATTTATAAGCAACTGTTGTTATCTCTTTAGGTATAAATCTAAATCCGTAGTTTACTATATCCGTCTCGTTTGAAAACGAGATTGATATTATTAGAATGAAAGGTAATACGCTGATGATTGTTGTGAAGATAAAGAAAATATGTATCAAGGTTTTATAATTAAAGAATTTCTTATGCAATTTCGACATCCTTTCTCAAAACAGCGCATTTTCGGGATTTATCTTCTTGATTACAAAGTTTGCAACCAGAAGCAAAGCCGCACCGACCAAGTTTTGGAAAAGACCGACGGCGGAGCCGTAGCTCATATTTCCGTTTTGAAGCAATCTATATATATATGTAGGAATAATATCGGTTACAGAGTAAAGCGCACCTGAATCTCTCGGCACCTGATAAAACAGTCCGAAGTCACCGCCCATTATAGTTCCGACAGACATAATGAGAAGAATACATATAACAGGGGCAATTTCAGGAAGTGAAATATAAATAATCTGTTTAAAGCGCTTTGCTCCGTCAATTTCCGCCGCCTCAAACAATGACGCATCTATTGCACAAAGACTCGCATAATAAAGAATCGAGCCCATACCTGTATTCTTCCAAAGATTGAAAATAACAAGTATAGCCGGCCAGTATTTCGGCTCTGAATACCATTGAATGCCTTTTCCTCCAAGCGACTTTAACGCGGCATTTATAATTCCTGTGTCCTGACTGAAAAAAGCATAACCTATATAAGCTACTAAAACCCATGAAATAAAATTAGGCAAAATCATCGCCGTCTGATATACTTTTACCGATTTTTTCATTTCATACAGGCAAAGTGCCACAAAAAGCGGAGCAATCTGATTTATAAACATAAAAATCAGGTTATAACCCAAAGTATTGCGGATTACCACGCCCGCGTCATTTGATGTAAAAAAGTACTTGAAATACCTGAATCCCACCCACGGACTATGCAAAATGCCGTCAATATAGTTGTAATCCTTAAATGCTACTATAACGCCGAACATTGGAAGATAACAAAAGCATATAACCCATATAACTCCCGGAAGGCAAAGCAATGAAAGAGCAACATTTTGCTTGATTTTGCTTGTGTTTGCCAAATTGGATTTGATTTTATTAGTCTTCATTTTACCCAACATATCCCCTTTTCTAATTTGTTTATTATTTACATAATTATTATAACATTCGTCATTTATTGTGTATACATGAACATTTTGCACTTTTCGTTGATAATTTTACCTGCTGTTAAAACCTCGCAGTTTTGTGTTTTTAACATAATAAAAGCGCCATCCATTTGGATGACGCTTAAGTATAAATTATTTTGTCTGACTTTTCACCGCGTATTTCGGGGTGTCGCCGTCTACATATATTTCCGCGCTCGTGCTCACAGCCGCAAAACAGGCGCTTATTGCAACCGACAGCAGTATAGCCGAAATTGCTTTTGACTGCGGCTTTTCCTCACAGTCGTATTTTATTATAAATTTAAAGCAGAAATGGGCGTTTCGCCTTTAAAATACAGAAAGGATATGCTGAGCCGCATAGAAATATAATAATTTCTGCTACATTTTATGGGTTTTTACCGCGCTCAGCGCCAGTGCGTTATGTTTTGAAAACAGCTTTACGGCTTCTGCCTCGGTAAAGCCCATAAAGAGAAACAGGATTATTTCTGCAAGCCCCAAGAATATTATAATAACCGATAATATTTGATTAAGGCTGAATTCTTACTCCGGCAGAAAACCAAAAACATCAAAGCAGAGTTTTACGCTTTTTTCCCGTTTTCAAGACAGGTTAATTTTATAGTATCCTTGTATCCTTCGGATTCAAAACAAAATGATTTTTATGATAATCAAGAATTCCGTCTCTTTTCATTTTACTAAGCTCAAGAGACAGTCCGCTGCGTTCAACCGAAAGATAATCGGCAAGCTGCTGCCTTGAAAAAGGGATATCGAATTCATATTTGCATTTGCTTTGCGCCACCGCCGATAAATAGGACATAAGCTTTGCACGGGTAGTGCGCTGTACAATATGAGTAAGCTTTTCCGAAAAACGCAGGTTTTTCTCCGCAAGCTCTCCCAACAGATTTCTCACAATTCGGCTGTGGTACGAACAGGCGGACGGGCAAATATTCAAGATCCTGTTCACATTCATAAACATCACTGTAACATCAGTTTCGGCAACAACGCTGACATTAAGTACCGAGCCTGCGGCGCAGGCATAGGCGGCGGCAAAGGTCTGTCCCTGACCTGCTTTCGATAAAATATTTCTGTTTCCCCAGATATCCTCCTGTATTACAAGCACGTTTCCTGACAGCACAAGCCCTATTGAATCCGCTCTTTCTCCGACCCGCAGCAAAAATGTATCTTTAGAAAAGCTTTCTTTTCTCGATTCAAGGCAGGAAAGCATGGCATTAAGTTCAATTTCTGAAATTCCGGAAAAAAGCTGAGAAGCTTTAATAACTGATAAAAAATTTTTCATAAAAGCACCTGTTTCGTTGAAAATTCAACCGACTTGTCTAATTTATTATACTATAATAAAATTACAAAATCAAGGAGGACTTTTTATGAAAAGAAGAATTATTGAGATTGATAAAGATAAATGCAACGGCTGCGGAGCATGCGCCGCGGCTTGCCATGAAGGCGCCATAGCGATGGTTGACGGCAAAGCACAGCTTATGCGCGACGACTACTGCGACGGTCTTGGCGACTGTCTTCCCGCCTGTCCGACGGGGGCTATATCCTTTGTTGAAAGAGAGGCAGCCGCATATAACGAGCAGGCGGTGCTTGAGAACAAGCAAAAGAAAATGAGAGAGCAAGGTATGAGCCTGCACGGCGGATGCCCCGGAATGCGCATGAAAACGATCAGGCACGAAGGACCTGAAGTTGTCGCGGACGTACCTGCCGCACCTGTCAGCCGTCTTTCACAGTGGCCCGTTCAGATAAAGCTCGTACCTTACAATGCGCCTTATTTTGACGGCGCAAAGCTGCTTATCGCCGCTGACTGCACAGCATATGCCTATGCTGCTTTTCACGAGCGGTTTATAAAGGGGCATATCACGCTTATCGGCTGTCCGAAGCTTGACAGCATAGATTATTCCGAAAAGCTTACCGAAATCATCAGCAACAACGATATCAAAAGCGTAACAGTAGTACGCATGGAAGTTCCCTGCTGCGGCGGTCTTGAACAGGCGGCAAAAACCGCTTTGCAAAAAAGCGGAAAGTTTATTCCGTGGCAGGTAGTTACAATCGGTACAGACGGCACAATTCTTGACTGAAAATCAAATCCAAAGAGCAAACGGCAGTGTTTTCCTTTTTAATGAAACACTGCCGTTTGTTTTTTAAATGTAATTTTTTCTTTTTCCCGACATAATATTGCAAATTCCTAATAAAGCCTTTATAATAAATATAATTATAAATATAATTTTAAGGAGTTTTAAAATATGAGTATTTTAGAAAAGCTCAGCAGTGCGCCGCTTTATCTTATTTGCGGCGGAATTATCGCCTTTGTTGCCTTGCTTTGCGTAATTTTCATGGTAAGAGCCTATAAGGCAGGAAAAGCAATAGGAATGGACACGGGAAAAATGAAACGCGTTATCGTTTCAAGCGCGACATTTTCGGTTCTTCCGAGCATCGGAATTCTTTTGGGTGTTATAGCACTTTCGGGGAGTCTCGGAATTCCGTGGCCTTGGCTGAGACTTTCGGTTATAGGAGCGCTTCATTATGAAACGCAGGTTGCTCAGGCAGCAGCGGAGCAGGTCGACATGGAAAAGCTTTCGGGCGAGTATATGACCGCCTCAGGCTTTGCTACAATTGCGCTTTTAATGAGCGTTTGCATAATGTGGGGAATGATTCTTTCAGTTCTCTTTAATAAAAAATACACCAAAAAATTAAGCGGCAGCGGACCCAAAGGCGCCGCCGTCGGTTTCGGCGATACGGCGATGACGGCTATGTTTATAGGTCTTGTCAGCGCATACATAGGAAGTTATATCGGAGGGTTTGTCTCTTCAAACGGTCTTTTCACATTCACGGGAGACTTTACACCGCTCGTTGTCGTTGCGGTTTCCGCAGCTGTTATGGGCTTATTTATGTGGCTCGGCAAGAAGCCTAAGCTTGCGTTTGTTGAAAACTTTTCTATTGCCGTGAGCATGCTTGTAGGCATGGCGGCGGCAGTGCTTATAAACCTTGTTTAAAACGAACATAACTTAATAAGGAGTTAAATCATGGAAAATAAAGAAAATCTTATTTTTGAAAAATATACCAAGACAACGCATAAAATCGGCAAAATCGCAAGCATTTTAGTTCTGATAATGCTTGTCGGCGCTCCCTTTTTAATAGGTAAATATTTAGGTGCATATCCCGACTTAAAAGCCGCAGGAAAGGGCTTCTTTTCAGTCGGTCTTATTTGGATGATAAGCAGTATCGCCGAATTTCTTATATATACTCCGATGTTAGGATCGGGCGGCGGTTATCTTGCGTTTATAACAGGTAATCTTATAAACATGAAAATTCCCTGTGCTGTAAACGCGAGAGACATGGTCGGCGCAAAATCCGGCACAAAGGAAAACGAAATAATCTCAACACTTTCAATTGCCACCTCTTCTCTTGTTACGATTATTGTTTTAGCAGTCGGCGTTGCATTGCTGACTCCCCTGCGCCCGCTTTTGCAGGAGCCTGTTTTACAGCCCGCGTTTGATAATGTTGTTCCGGCTCTTTTCGGTGCAATGGCTTATAAGTATTACAAAAGCAATTTAAAAACCGCTCTTTTACCGCTTACGGTTATGAGCATTCTGTTTATGATCGTCCCCTCGCTTACGGGCTCTACAAGCTTTATGATTATCCCTTCGGGCGCAATGGCGATAGGAATTGCTTACTTTTTATACAAGAGAGACGGAAGGAAGAATAAAAAATGATAATAGTTTATATACTTTTAAGCTTAATCGGATTGCTTGTTTTATTGCTTTTGGCGGCGGTTATTCATACATTGCTTATTCCGTCAAAAAAATCCGCCTATGAGCCGAATGAAAACGAGGAAGAATCATTAGAGCTTGCAGAAAAGCTTTCGCAAATGATACAATTCGATACTACCTCGCACCCTCAGGTCTCAGAAGCCGAAAAATTCCGCGACTTTCATAAGGTGCTCCAAAAGCTTTTTCCGCTTGTGTTTGAAAAGCTTGAAAAAACCGAAATTGACGGAAATCTGCTGTTTTACTGGAAAGGCGAAAAACATGATAAGCCGATTTTGCTTATGAGCCATCAGGATGTCGTTCCTGCTGAGGGCGAATGGAAATATCCGCCTTTTTCGGGTGAAATTGCCGAGGGCAAGGTCTGGGGGCGCGGAGCCTCCGACACAAAATCTTCTGTTATGGCGTTTTTCGAAGCTGCAGAAAGGCTTTTAAAAGAGGGATTTGTTCCGCCGCAAGATGTCTATCTTGCTTCCTCCTGCACCGAAGAATGGGCAGGTGACGGAGCGCCGAAAATCGTTAAGGAATTACAAAGAAGAGGCGTTGAATTATTTCTTCTCTGCGATGAAGGCGGAGCGATAATTTCAGAGCCTATCGGAGGAATAAAGGGAAATTTCGCTATGATAGGAATTTTCGAAAAAGGAAAGGCTGATGTGAAATTCACCGCAAAAAGCACAGGAGGCCATGCAAGCGCACCTTCAAAAAACTCTCCGATCGCAAGGCTTTCGGCATTTGTTAATGAAACCGAAAAGCATTCTCCTTTTAAAAAGAAAATTTCAAAAGAGGTTGCGGCGATGTTTAAAACTCTCGCCCCTTTCGCGCCTTTCGGAATGAAACTTCTTTTTTCAAACCTCTGGCTGTTCGGTCCGCTTTTAAAGGCAGTTCTTCCTATGGTGAGCGCTCAGGCAGGCGCTATGCTTAAAACCACAATTGCATTTACGATGCAGTCAGGCTCCGACGCTTGCAATGTTATTCCTCAGGAGGCTACCGTCAGCGCAAATATGCGGTTTATTCCCCATCAGGGCGAAAAGGAAAGTCTTGAAATAATAAGAAAAAAAGCCGAAAAATTCGGTCTAAGCATGGAAGTTTTGCACTCTAACGATTATACCGAACCCGCAGATATAAATGGCGAAGGATATAAAACAATCGAAAAGGCTGTTGAAAAAACATTTCCGGGGCTTGCAAAAAGTCCTTATATTATGACAGGCGCTACCGACGCACAGTTTTATCAGCCTGTTTGCAAAAACTGTATTCGCTTCGCACCCGTGATTTTTAAGCCTGAGCAGATGAAGGGAATGCACGGACTTAACGAAAATATAGAATACAACTGCCTTGCGGGAGCTGTAAGATTCTATGAAAATCTGATTAAAATTGATTAATAACAAAGATCAAAATAATAAAGGAGATATGTAAATGATAATAATTTACTTTTTGGCAATTTTAGTAATTATATTGTTTTTATCTTTACATTCTCCCGAAGTTAAAGGTAAATTAAGTGAAAAAAAAGTTGCTCATTTACTAAATATAAATTCTTTCTTTTCTGAAGATAAAGATAGTTCTAAAACTTTGACCAATGTTTTAATTCCTTGCGATAATGGCTACACTTCGGAAATTGACATAATTCACTTAACAAAAAAAGGCATATTTGTTATAGAGAACAAGAATTATGCCGGTTATATTTTCGGACATGAAAAAGATAAATACTGGACTGTTACTTTATATTCACCAAGGAGAAAAACTGTTGAAAAATTTAAGTTTTATAATCCTACTTGGCAAAATTATAATCATATTAAAAATTTAAAAAAATATCTGAATTATGATTTAAAAATATATTCTTTAATAGCTTTCAGTAACCGAGGCATTCTTAAGAATATCAAAATAACATCTGATTATACTTATGTTTGCAATCATTCATTGTTAAGGTCATACATAAATAAAATTAAAAAAAATTCTTCAGAAAATTTAAGCAACAGCCAAATCGATAGGATATATAAAAGACTTTTGCCTTTATCAAACATAAATCAAGAAATAAAACAAAATCATATCAATAATATAAAAAATAGATTTGAAAGTAAAACAATATGCCCAAAATGCGGAGGGAACCTTGTTGTCAGAACAGTAAAAAGAGGCCCTAATATCGGAAAAAAATTTTTAGGCTGTTCTAACTATCCCAAATGTAAATTCACAAAAAATATTTAAATAAACTTATTATAATATAATTTTTTTGCTTTTAATATAATTTTATAACAAGATAGAAAAGTCGGGGGAAAATAATGGAAACATTCATGATGTATTTCCTTTTTGCGGCGGGAATTTTCTTTATTGTAAAAGGCGGAGACTGGTTTGTTGACGGCGCGGTATGGATAGCCGAGGTAACGAAAATACCGAAATTCATTATCGGGGCAACGATAATAAGTCTTGCGACTACACTGCCCGAAATCATAGTTTCAACTATTGCTGCCTTAGACGGACATAATATTTTATTATCCGGTGCCGCAAATGCCGTTGCCGCTTCTCAGGACAAAGTCGGAATGGCAATAGGAAACGGAATAGGCTCGGTTATCTGTAATACCGCTTTGATTCTTGCGATAAGTATAATCTTCATGCCGATAGCGATAAATAAAAAAGATTTTGCGCCGAAAACCTTTTTTCTGATTGCGGCTGTTACAGTATTATTTTTATTTTCTTTAAAGGGCTCGCTTTCTATTTTAGGAGCAATAGTGCTGCTGATTATTTTCGCTTTTTATATAGCCGAAAATATCCGCTCGGGCAAAGCGACTGTAAAAGACGGTACCGCAGAAAAAACCGCCGCCGGCAAAAGTACTGTAATAACAAACATTTTAAAGGTTTCTGTAGGTGCCGCAGGCATTGTTATAGGAAGCGAGCTTCTTGTAAATAACGGGAGCAAAATTGCCGCGTCCTTCGGAGTATCAGAAGCGGTAATCGGTGTCACCATTGTAGCTATAGGCACCTCGCTGCCGGAGCTTGTAACGGCGGTTACGGCGGTTGTTAAAAAGCAGACCTCAATGTCTGTCGGAAATGTTATAGGAGCGAATATTATTGACACAACGCTTATCCTTGCAATATGCTCCTTTATATACGGAGGAAAGCTCCCTGTTTCAAAACAAAATATTTATCTTGATTTTCCGATAGCTATAGCTGTTACGCTTATCGCAGCAGTTCCGACGGTTAAAACCAAGAAGTTCAGCCGATGGCAGGGCGTTTTGATGCTTGTAATTTATTTGGCTTACATTTTAACGGTTACTTCAGGACTTGACAGATATTTAAAATTATTCGGAATTTAAGGAGAAAAAATATGACACTGAAAGAGCTTGAAATCGGGCAGAGCGCCGTTATAACAGAGGTTGGCGGCGAGGGGAGCTTAAGACAGCATTTTTTAGATATGGGAGTTATTCCGAATGCCGAAATAACTCTTGTGAAATATGCCCCTATGGGCGACCCTATGGAGCTTAGAATTCAAAGCTATGAATTAACATTGCGGCTTGCGGACGCGGAAAAAATCAAGGTTGTCCCGCTGACGGAAAAAACCGTTTATAAAAGCGCATGTAAAATCGCCCCGATAGCCCCTGAAATTCATCCGGGGCTTGGTGAGGACGGCATTTATCATGATAAAACAAATGAAAGTCCGCTCCCTAAAGGAACTATATTATCATTTGCCTTGGCAGGAAATCAAAACTGCGGAAAAACCACACTTTTTAATCAGCTTACGGGTGCAAATCAGCATGTCGGAAATTTCCCGGGAGTGACCGTAGACCGCAAAAGCGGGCCGATAAAAGGTCATGAAAACACTTTGGTTACCGACCTGCCAGGAATTTATTCCCTGTCTCCGTACACCTCGGAAGAAATAGTTTCAAGGCAGTTTATTTTAGACGAAAAGCCAAAAGGAATAATAAATATAGTTGACGCAACGAACATTGAGAGGAACTTATATCTTACTTTACAGCTTATGGAGCTTGACACACCTATGGTGCTGGCTCTCAATATGATGGACGAGGTCCGCTCAAACGGCGGCACGGTAAAAATCAACGATATGGAAAACCTTTTAGGTATTCCCGTCGTACCGATTTCGGCTAGCAAAAATGAAGGTGTTGACGAGCTTATCCGCCATGCTCTGCATGTTGCGGAATATGCCGAAAAGCCGAGAAGAACGGATTTTTGCCGTGACAGCGGACAAACCTGTGCAGTTCACAGGGCAATACATAGCATAATGCACCTTATTGAAGACCATGCAAAATCCGCTCAGATTCCCGTAAGATTTGCCGCAGGAAAGCTTATCGAGGGCGATAAAAAAGTTTTAGATATGCTTGACCTTGATGAAAACGAAAAAGAAACCGTGGAGCATATTATTTCTCAGATGGAGCAAGAACGCGGGCTTGACCGAGCCGCAGCAATGGCAGACATGCGTTTTGCTTTTATAAACGAGCTATGCTCAAAAACCGTTATAAAGCCCAAGGAAAGCAAGGAACATATAAGAAGCCGAAAGATAGATAAGCTTTTAACGGGTAAATATACCGCTATTCCCTCTTTTATTCTTATCATGGCGCTTATATTTTATCTTACCTTTAATGTAATAGGCTCCGCTCTTCAGAATCTTCTGCAAATGGGGATAGACAGTCTGACCGCAACCGTAAGCTCCCTGCTTATAAAGGCAAATGTCAGCGAAATAATCCGCTCATTGATAGTGGACGGAATCTTCACGGGTGTGGGAAGCGTTGTAAGCTTCGTTCCGATAATCGTTGTTTTGTTTTTCTTCCTTTCGATGCTTGAGGACAGCGGATATATGGCGCGCGTGGCATTTGTAACCGACAAGCTTTTAAGGAAAATCGGACTTTCGGGAAGAAGTATAGTGCCGATGCTTATAGGCTTCGGATGTACAGTACCCGCCGTTATGGCAAGCAGGACTCTTCCCTCTCAGCGGGACCGCAGAATGACGGTTATTCTTACCCCCTTTATGAGCTGTACAGCAAAGCTACCTATCTACGGATTTTTTATTCAGAACTTTTTCCCGAAATACAGCGGAATTATTATGATTGGCATATATCTTTTGGGAATAGCGGTCGGGACAGCGGTCGCCTTAATCTCAAAAAATACCGTATTTAAAGGCGAAGCCGTTCCGTTTGTAATGGAGCTTCCGAATTACCGTCTGCCTGAGGCAAAAAATGTTTTAATGCTTTTATGGGAAAAGGCTAAGGACTTCTTAAGCCGTGCCTTTACCGTTATTTTCTTAGCCTCACTGATAGTTTGGTTTTTACAGACCTTTGATTTCAGATTCAATATCGTTTCAAATTCAAAGGACAGTATATTAAGTATTATTGCAGGCTTTATCACCCCTGTTTTTGCTCCGATAGGTCTTAATGACTGGAGAATTGTAACAGCTCTTGCCGCAGGCTTCATGGCAAAAGAAAGTGTTGTCTCCACCCTTGAGGTTTTAACCGCAGGTGTCGGAATATCTTCTTTTATGTCCCCTGTTTCCGCGGTGAGCATGCTTGTTTTCTGCTTGCTTTACACCCCCTGCGTTGCGGCAATTGCGGCTGTAAAACGCGAGCTGGGAGGAAAATGGGCGGCACTTATTGTTATAGTACAATGCCTTATAGCATGGGTTTGCGCCCTGCTTGCAAGAACCGTCATGATACTGATTAAAATAATTTAAAGAAAATATGAGCGTGTCGATTTTTTCGACACGCTCGGTTTATATTTTATATTCTGTTTTTATATTTTTCTGTAAGCTCAAAGATTTTATCGGGAGCGGTATTCCCTAATGGAATTCGGTCGGTGCTATGCTCCCAAGCGGATTCCCATTTTCCGAGATTTATATAAAACTCGTCCGCATTCCAGATTATACGGTTTTCAAATACCTTTAAGGTATCCTCGTATTTCGGGTAATCGAATCCCTGCTCCGCCTTGGCTTCAAGCATTTTGAAGAATTTTTCCCAGCGCGGCTTATAATAGCTTTTTATAAGCCCTGCCCATTCTTTCCATGCATAATCAAAGAGCAGGCTTTCCTCTTCGTTGCCCCAAATTGTCACCTGCATACGGGCGTTATACTCATAAAGATTTTTTTCTTCCTCTGTGGTTCCGTGGCTCCTTGCGTCGGCAATCCATTTCTGCAGAGTCCATTCTGGTCTTGATGAAAGCATATCGTCCATATCGTCAAGCAGTTCGATAAATTCACGCTTTTTGGCTTTAAAATCATCAAAGCGCTTTTCGCAATAAGCGTCTTTTAATTCGGCATAAAGCTTTTGAGCATAGTTTGAAATAAGCTGTCTTGAAAAATCGCTTATATCATATTTAAATCCCTCGGTATCACACTTAACCGTTTTAAGCAGATTGATAATTTCAAGCAGAACTTTATTATCATAGTGAATTTCAAAGGTATCGCAGGGACCTGTTCCGCGAAGCTTTAAACAGGGTCTTGTGCAGATAACGGTTCCGCGTTCAACATAATCGGTGCCTTTAATATAAATCTTATCAAGTAAAAGCTTCCATGCCTTAAAGCATTTTTCCTTATCATCGCCTGTTACGGCATATCTGCGCTCAATATATCCCTTTACCCACTCATATACATCAACCGAATCGGGGCGGGTGAGCATTTCAAGGCTTAAATCATAAAATGCAGGATTCTGACCTATTCCCTCCATTAAAACGCCTGCGCCTACGGCGGCTTTAGCATACTTCTTAGCCTTAATAAAGCCGTTTTCCGCGGCAAGATGCATATCGCCGTGCAAGCTGCTCATTCTCGCGCCGAAGTTATGAAGTCTGCCGACAACATAGTCATAGCCCCAGTAACCCTCATGCTCTACGGGAAACTGACAGTCAAGGTCAAGAATAAGCAAATGCTTTTTATCTACGGCTGTTGCAATCGGTTTTCTTATGGACCATGCCTGCATGACCCAGATATAATTTTTATCAAACGAATAATAAAAATCGGATATCGTCTTACCGACGGTGTTTAAGTACTCGTCGCCGTCAACAGGGGGCGTTCCCTCGTGAAACGGGTCGCAGGCATAAAAGCCGTGCGCGCCGAACAGCTTGCGCTGATTTTTCATAAACACCTCTCCGACCTTTTTAAACAGCGGGTCAAGAGGGTCAATTTCGGTAGTATGACCGATATTGTTCCATGTCTTTTTTATAAGAAATTTGCTGTCTTTGAATTTTTCCTTCATAAGGTTCGGCACAAATCCCGAATATCCCTGCTGAATTGGCTTCATTCCGAATTCAAGCTCGCGCGCAATTATCTTCTGTCCAAGAGCTACATGCCCGTCAATCCAAGCTTTCGGCAAAGGTCCGCCGTGCCCCTCGATATTGGTCATCAGCTGCCATGCAAGAAAAGCAGGACCGACTAAAAATGACCTTGCCTCTATATCCGTAAATCCAAGCTCAAGCAGAGTGTCATACCATACACCCTCGGTTCCGGTGACGGCAAGCGGCATATTTATACCGTTTAAAGCCATCATATCTATTTCATATTCCCATCTGTCCCAATTCCACCAAGCGGCGCTGTAGGAATGGGTACAGTAGTTCATATAAACTCTGTATTTTTGCTTTATAACTCTTTTATAAGCCTGAGGCAGGGGCAGCTCTTTACCGCAAAAATCCGGAATTCTTTTGCCGCACCAAGAAAGGTTAGCCTTAACGGTATATTTAAGATAATAACCGAAAGCCGCCGCAACAGAGCCTGCGTTATTTCCCTTAAGAACGATTTTATTATCCCTTGTATCAAGCTCCCATGTATCGCAGCCGTTTTCAGGCTGAATTTCCTCAATTATAAAATCCTCGGAATGACCTTTAAGATACTTTTCTATAAGTTCATTTACTATTTTCATTTAAAACTTCCTTTATTAAAATAATCCTAACAAAAATACGGCTGTTATCATAATCGGCAAGACTATGATAAAATACCATTTCATCCAGTTTTTGACCTTTAATCCCTTTCCGAGGTTTGCTTCATTCTGATAATTTTTAAAGCCCCAGCCGAAACGGGTCGTGCAGAACAGCAGATAAACAAGAGAGCCGAGCGGCAAAAGCAGATTGCTTACTATGAAATCCTCGCTGTCAAGAATATCTCTTGCGCCTATAATATGAACGCTTTTAAGCACATTATACCCAAGCACGCACGGAACGCTTATAATCAGAATTATTATTCCGTTAATAAGCGAGGTCTTTTTTCTGCTCCAGCCGAAATTATCCATACATGATGCCATTATATTCTCAAAAACCGCAATTACGGTTGAAAACGACGCAAAGGTCATAAAGAGGAAAAACAGCGCACCCCAAACTCTTCCGCCCGACATATTTACAAATACATTTGGCAGAGTTACGAAAATGAGGCTCGGTCCGGAATCAGCCTCAACTCCGAAGCTAAAGCAGGCAGGGAAAATGATAAGTCCCGCACAGACTGCTACAAAAGTATCGAGCAGACAGATATAAGCACCCTCTTTTAAAAGAGACGTTTCCCTGCTCATATAGCTGCCGAAAATTTCCATGGCGGCGATACCTAAGCTCAGAGTAAAAAAGGACTGATTCATAGCTGCCGCCAAAACATTATTGAGACCCACAGATTTAACGCTTTCGATATTAGGAACAAGATAAAATCGAAGTCCTTCTTTAGCGCCTGAAAGAGTGAAACTGTGAACAGCAAGAATTAAAATCAGCACAAAAAGCGCGCTCATCATAACCTTACTGACGCGCTCTAAACCCTTTTGAACACCGAAGCTGCAGATAAGCACGCCTACGATTACGGTAACCGCCATAAAAAAGCCCATTTCTTTTGGATTTGCAAGCATATCGGAAAATACCTTGCCGCTTACCTCAGAATTCATTCCGGACTTGAATGTTCCTGTCGCGAATTTAAAGAAATAGTTTAACATCCAGCCCGAAACATTTGTATAATACATCATAAGCACATAGCAGCCGAGTATCGCAAACCAGCCGTGAATATGCCATTTTGAGCCTTTCTTTTCAAGCGTTTTATAAGCAAGCACCGCACTTTTGCGGCTTGCTCTTCCGACTGCAAGCTCCATTGTAAGCACCGGAAGACCCATTATAACAAGCATTATAAGATAAATCAGAACAAAAAGGCCGCCGCCGTTTTGTCCTACTATAAAAGGAAATCTCCAGACATTTCCTATTCCGATAGCGCACCCTGCGCTGACAAGCAAAAATCCGAGCCGCGATTTAAAGGATTCTCTTTCCATAATTGCTCCCCTTAAATAAAAATAATAAAAGTCCGTTATACCGGACTTTTATTATAAAATTTAAAAATTAAATTGTCAATATATAAAATTGTGTCAGACAATACAATCAGTGTACAATGCTTTTTTGAAAAAACGGTGCAGTTATCGGCTTTATTGCCTTTTTCTCACAATATGTCTGCCTCATAAAGACGGCAAGTTAAAATATGCCATTTTAGGCAAGTTCGGATTATTATCACTTGCCTAGTGTGACATGACTCTAACCTGTCACACTAAGAAAGCACTTGTTGCACTGGATCAGTTTCTTGTTATATCACCTAAAAATTTATCTGTCAATAAATATCCATATATTTCCATTGACTTTATTTCCCGGAAAGAATATAATTAAATCGTCGAACATTTGTTCTTAATATTTATTTCTTTGGTGATGATCAACTTGTCTGAAAACAGATATTATTTATGTATTGATATGAAATGCTTTTATGCCTCGGTTGAATGTGCCGAAAGAAGCCTTAATCCGTTTGAAACAAATCTTGTCGTCGCTGACCCGACAAGAGGGAAAAACGCACTTTGTCTTGCGATATCACCGAGGCTTAAAAGCTTAGGTGTTAAAAACAGATGCAGAATATCGGAAATACCGAAAGGGATAAGCTATATAACGGCAATGCCGAGAATGAAGCTTTATATTGACTACTGCGCGGATATTTATGAATTGTATCTTAATTATTTTTCTTCCGAGGATATTCACACCTACTCGATAGACGAATCTTTTATAGATGTAACAAATTATCTCCGCATAATGAAAACCGACGCCGTAACTCTTGCAAAAAAGCTTATTGACGAAATTGCGGACAAATTGCACATTCCTGCCACCGCAGGGGTGGGAACAAATCTTTATCTTGCAAAGGCGGCGCTTGACATAACCGCAAAGCATACGCCGTTGCACATAGGCTTTTTAGATGAGGAAAAATACCGCAGCACTCTATGGACGCATACTCCGATAACGGATTTCTGGATGGTAGCCTCGGGAACGGCAAGACGGCTTAAGGAATGCGGAATATTTACAATGCGCGATATAACCGAGGCCCCCGAAGAGCTTATTTACAAGCTTTTCGGTAAAAATGCCGAGCTTCTTATAGACCATGCCTATGGGAAAGAAAGCTGTCTTATTTCGGATATAAAAAATTACCGCGCAAAAAGCAAGTCTGTTTCCCTATCGCAAATTCTTCCCTGCGATTACACATTTTCTCAATCTGAAACGGTGATGAAAGAAATGACACTAAACGGTGTGCGCGAGCTTACAAAGCGGAAGCAGATTGCAGGCGGTATAAGCATCGGCATAGGTTATTCAAACGGCACTTGCGACCCTGACCGAGCGCGTATAAGGCTTGAACATTCAACAGCACTCTATTCCAAAATACTGCCTCCTGTAATGTCGGCATTTTCAAAGACCGCAAAAAGAAATATTCCTATCCGCCGTCTCGGGATATCGTTTGGCAGAATAAGCAGTGAAGAAAGCGAGGGGTATGATTTATTTACGGATTTTGAAGCCGTTATGAAAGAGAAAAAGCGTGAAAGCGCCGTTCTTTCCTTATATGAAAAATTCGGGAAAAACTCGGTGCTTACGGGAACGGATTTTTTGGAATTCGCTACCCAGCGTGAAAGAAACGAAATGATAGGAGGACACAAGGCTTAAATGATGCCGAGAGAAGAAAGAGCAAAGCAATTTATTCCGTTTGACGCGATGAAAGGGCTGAGAGAGGCGCTTTCTTTAAAGGACGAAAAGAATTCGCGGGTAAAACGGCACGGAATTTCCGACGAAGAAAAGTATGAAAACTCAAAAATAATTCTCCGTCTTAAAAAGAATGATTATATTTCGCTTTTTTGCTATCACGGATTACATGATACATATATAAGCGGAAAAATATCCGAAATAAATCTTGATTTCAAATATATGAGTATTGACGGCATTAAAATCGGATTTGAGGATATTTATGCGATTTTATCGGGTTGAAAAAAGAAACTTTGAGTGATATAATTATAAAAAACTATCGGAGAAATTATTATGAAGCTTGAACTTGACCGCAAATATTATCTTCGCTTTTCGGATTTTGATAAATTTTCAAATATAAAGCCAAGCTCGGTGCTTGATATATTTCAGGATATAGCAAGCGCCCATGCGGAGCTTTTGGGAATAGGATTTAATGCGCTTGACAGCAAAAATCTTTTATGGGTTGTAGCGAGAACAAAATTCGAAACGGTGAAAAATCCCGAAAAATACTCTGAAATAAATATAAAAACATGGCCCCTTTCTCCTAAAGGTCTTGTTTGCAGAAGAGAATATCTTATGACGGATAAGGACTCAAGCGTTTTAATTAAAGGAAGCTCGGATTGGCTTGTTATTGACAAAAGCACGAGAAAACCCGTAAGACCTGACGGAATTTACCCTAAGAATTCGGAATTTCTGACCGACTGCATGACCGAAGAAAGATTAAGAAGAATAAAGCCCGCGGAATCCTTTGACAGGACTTTTGAAATAACCCCTGCATTTTCCTACGCAGATGTTAACGGGCATGTCAACAATATAAAATACGCGGACATGGCATTTGACGCGCTCAATCCCGAAAATTCAAGGCTTAAAGCCTTTCAGATAGATTATCATAATGAGATAAAGCCTTATGAAAAGCTGATATTATCGGTTTTCGAGGAAAACGGCAGAGCGGTTATAAGCGGCGAAACCGAAGAAAGCGAAAAAGCATACACCTGCGAGGTAATTTTTTAAATGACAGACTTGCAAACAGAGCTTTTTAAGTTGAAAGACGAAAAATACAAGGAATTTCATTCAAGGCTGATACCTAATATTGACAGCGAAAAAATTATCGGAATAAGAATGCCGGTGCTTAAAAAATTCGTCAATGACAATTATAATGCGCTTTTTAATTCGGATTTTTTAAACTTGCTTCCTCACGATTATTATGAGGAAAACAATATTCATATTATGCTTATAAACAGAATAAAGGATTTCAGCTGCTGTATAAAAGCGCTTGACCGTTTTCTTCCTTTTATTGACAACTGGGCGACCTGCGATATTAAAAGACCTATATGCTTTAATAAAAATAAAAAGGATTTGGAAAAGAAAATTTACTTATGGCTTGAATCCTCGCACACCTATACCGTAAGGTATGCGATAGGCACGCTGATGAGCGTGTATTTAAAAGAAGATTTCAAAATAAGTCAGGCTGAAAAAATCGCCGCTGTAAAAAGCGGCGAATATTATATAAACATGATGATTGCTTGGTATTTCGCAACGGCTTTGGCAATAAGGTGGGAGGAAATAATCGTTCTTTTAGAAAACCGCCGTCTGCCCGTTTGGGTACATAACAAGACAATCCAAAAATGCGTCGAAAGCTTCAGAATAACAGACGAACAAAAGGCTTATCTTAAAACACTTAAAATACGGTTAAATTAAAAACTATCTACTGCTTTTTCAGACAGGCTCAATTCTTGAGCCTTGTTTATTTTTTAAAATATTCGATATAATTATAATCGCTGTTACTGCTTCTTTTCTTCATTGCGTCAGCAACCTGATTTTTTAGGCTTTCGGCTTTTTCCTTAACGCTTTCTCCCTCAGGATAAAAGGGTCCGTCAATAAAAGCGATAGCCTTAGGTCTTTTGAAAAGCTTTGATTTATTATAAGTAACCGTCATACAAAATGACGGTTTTTCGAATTTTACGGGGAATTTAAATGATGTGTCCGAAAAGGGTCTTATAAATGTGCAGTACTCCCATACATGCGCCTCGGGATAGATTACGATACATTTATTTTCGCTCAGTCTTGTTTTTATGCTTTGAGTAAGATTTTTAAGCCCTTTTACGCTCTCTATCACAGGCAAAGCGCCGAGATAAGGCAAGATTTTTCCTATTACGGGAATTCCGTAATTCGCGGTGCTGACAATTGTATATATTCTTTTCGGAAATAGCGCATGCGCAGGAGTGAAAACATCGCCGACAGGCTGGGTATGGTTTGCAAACAGGAAATAACCCGTATTTTTAAAATCCTTAAGCTTTTTTCTTCCCTCAAATTTTATATGCAGAAAAAATCTGCAATAAGGATATGATAAAATTACCGCGGCGCCGTAAATTGCAGCAGAGAGAAATCTGTCAAAAAAACCGGTTTTGATAAATTTATAATCATCGCCTAATTTTATGTCCTGATTTTTTGTTTTCTCAAAATCCTGCGTAAGACTTTCATAATATCTTTTTTTAATATTCAAAAGACTCACCCTTAAATCCTGCTATATCCGAAATATCGAAAGAATAATCAAGCGGCTTATTATATACCTCTTCATAGCACTTCTTTTTAAGCTCATAATCACGGTCGGCAAGAAGTTGAGAATTCTCCTTGGCGCTTTTTGTTTTATCCGGTGTCAACAAACCTAAAACATGCATAACATATCTTACCTTTTTAAACTGCTCGGACGCGTCCTTATCTGTATCAATAACCTCGACAAAGCAGGAAAGAACTGGAACATTAAGCTTTGCCGCATAATAATATGCTCCTTTTTTAGGCGGACGTGGCTTGCGGTAATTAAACCACATTTCCTGTTCGGGATAAAGCAAAACCGCCTCTTTTTTATCAATTATTTTTTCCTTTAAAATTTTCATAAAATCACGGGCGAGATAATGAGGCTCAGGTGAAATCGGAATGGTATCGGCATAGTTCATAAGAAATCCGATTATTCCCGTCATTGCAAAGTTTGAAGTCTGGCTTATAATATTGAGCCTTTTATCAAGCTTATTTGTTAGGTATCTCACAACAGTATTTTCAAAAGGACTGAAATGATTGCTTGTTATTATAACTCCGCCCAAATTTTCGGGAATTTTTTCTAGACCCTTTATGACTGTATCATGATTTATAAAAGCAGTTGCGGTTTTTGCGATAAAAACCGCCGCGTTTCTTTTCATTTTATAATTAAATGTATTTCTGCTTTTAATGAAATTATCGGTTATAAGCTTATTCTGGTCGTTTGTCAGCACAGGGTCGTTAAGCTCGACTTTATTATGAAACTCACCCGACTGCGAATATTTTTTTATGTTTTCAATCACTTCGATACGGCCGTTTTCCTTACTCATAAACGGATTTTAACTCCTTTTTCAAGCATTTTTTTAAAGGTTACCTCATTGTTCTGAATTTCTGTGCCGCGCTTTATTAGAAGCTCCATACAATCCTTATCGGATTTTTTCTGTTCATCGGAATAGTTATTCTTATATTCCTTTATTTTGTCAATATATCCGCAGTCCTCGGCATATTTGAAAAATTCATTTTCATATTTTATTCCGTCATAGCACCAAGGCTTTGAAAACAGATTATAATGAATAAGCTTAGGCTCTGAAACAGGAACCGAGCTGTCGGGCATGGTATCCCACTTCTGGTCAAGATAATAAATCTTGCCGTTGCAGATTGCATTGATATAATCCTGATCGGGCGCTATTGAATCAAAATGATAAGTGTTTAAAAGATTTAAGAAATGTTCTTCAAAACCTGTGTCTCTCATTTTTTTAAGATTCATAAGAAGAACGCCGGAATTTATATACTCGTTTCCCCTTACTCCCACCGCGTTTTCGGTATAAGCTACAAGCGGGGGAACATCGGCTATGGAATAATCTCTGCATGCGCCGATAAAATTATCTCCTATTTCTGTTTCATAAAGCTCTGCTATATCGCCTGTTATTACAACATCGCTGTCGATATATATTCCCTTGTCATACTCCGGAAACATAAGAGGAATAAAAAGTCTGAAATAGATAGTAAGCGTAAAATAATCGCAGCGTAGCCTATTGCTCATACGGTCGGTTATAGTCTCAAAGCTGTTTTTAATCGGAATGCAGTCAACCTTAAAATTATCCCTTGCAAGCTTTTTAAGCTTAATTTTATTATTGTCGTTTAATTCCTGATAAAGCACAACCGCTCTGTAATTCTTATCCTGTGAAGAATTCTTGACAGCAGAATTTATCGCCGCCGCCAAAAACGGCGCATAATTATCGTCTACTGTAAAAAATACGGGGATTTCATTTTTCATAGTTTTCTTTCTCCTTTTTATAGCTTTCAAAAAGCTTATTATAATCATTTATTTTAAGGACATTTTTAACCCGCTCGGTTTCCCACGGCTTAACTGTTCTCGTTCTTATATATGGGAAAAACAGAAATCGGGTAGAAAAATGCTGGAAAACCGTTTTATCGTTCGGATCTCCCTGCTCATTATAAATTCTGCTTATAATATTTTTTTCGCAGATTTTATTAAGAGCGCTCTGATCCGGCATAAACATTTTTTTATTCTTACAAAGCTCTCTGCATTTTAAAAAGGTTTTGTTTTCTCTTACCCTTTTCATATTTATAAGTAAAACGCCTGAATTTATATAATTGAATTTAAAAGGCGATTTTTTAAAGAAATATTTTCCGTAACGGTCTAACGCTCCGCAGATGTCGCAGTCAGACATTTTTTTATTATAAAAGTCAACAAAATCTTTTCTGCAAAGAACATCGGTATCAAGATAAAGAATTCTATCTGGAATTTCCTTAACCTCATCCGCAAAAAGGCGCAGCATGCAAAAGGGTGTAAATCTTGTTTTAATATTCGCCTGCGGAATATTTTTAAAAAACATTTCACTGATATCTATGACGCAAGCATAAGAATTTTCGTTTTTCCTTTTTAGCGTTTTTGTAAGCTTATTTTCAAAATCTTTTGATATGGGAAACCTTTTTTCTTGCGTCATTCCCGCCGTAAGTATATAAACGCAAAGCTCTTCCTCGGTACAGGAAATCAAGGATAAAGTGCTTAAAAGAATTCCGTTTTCCATATTTGCGTCACCGCAGTAAAGAATATTCAAACCGCTCACCTCTTTTAACAAGAATTTTAACATAAATACCGTTTTTAAGTCAAGCTATAATAAATTCTACCGCTCTACTTGCCTTCTACCGTGAGTAGAATTAAAAAAATGTATTCTACCTTGCTTTACAAACATTAAAAAACATGATAAAATATCAAAAAACAAAACGGTGGTAAACATGAAAAAATATCATATTTTCGATATGGACGGAACCCTTGCCGATTCAATGCCCGTATTTGCTCAAAATCTTTTAAGTTTGCTTAAAAACTCGGGTGTAGAGTATCCCGAAAATATAATTCAGATTTTAACGCCTATGGGAGGACTTTTAGGCGCTGAATATCTTGTAAAATTAGGTGCGGCAAAATCCGTAAATGAAGTTATAGAATTTACAAACGGCATTGCCGATAAGGCTTACGGCGACCAGATAGAATTAAAGCCCTTTGCAAAGGATTATATTGAATATTTGTATAAAAACGGCTGTAAGCTATACGCTCTTTCGGCAAGTGCGCAAAAACATATAAAAATGTGCTTTAAGAGAAACAGTATTATTGACAAATTTTCGGAAATTTATTCTTCTGACACTTTTTCTCTTCCTAAAAGCAACCCCGAAATTTATTTAAAGCTGACAGATATTATCGGTTGCAGTCCGCAGGACGCGGTATTTTATGATGACAATATCTCGGCTGTCAAAGCGGCTAAGAAAGCAGGTCTTTTTACAGTAGGAGTTTATGACATTTCATCTTCTGACTGCGAAGAACAAATGCGAAAGGTTGCCGATAAATATATTAAAAGCTTTAAAGAGCTGATATAACAGAATAAGTCCTCAGGTTTTACAGCCTGAGGACTTATTCTATTTATCTCCGAAAAATCTTTTGACCTTATCGGCAAAGGATTTTTTGCTTTTATAGTTCTTATCGTCGGTTATAGAGTCAAATTCCTTTAGCTTTTCTCTTTGGGCTTTGGAAAGATCTCTCGGAACCTCGACGATTATTTTTACATACTGATCGCCTTTTCCGATATAATTAAGGCGCTGTATTCCCTTGCCCTTTAATTTAAATTCATCATTCGGTTGGGTTCCCTCATGAATTGTGAATTTTACCTTGCCGTCAAGCGTAGGAACGGTAATCTCGGCGCCTAAAGCCGCCTGAGCAAAGGTTATCGGAATATCGCAGTAAACATCAAAGCCTCTGCGCTCAAAAATAGGATGTGGGCGCATATTGACATTTATGCGAAGATCTCCGGCAGGTCCGCCGTTAACTCCGGCGTCTCCGCCGCCGCGGAGATTTATTATCTGCCCGTCGTCAATTCCGGCTGGAATATCTACGGTCTTTTCAACCGTATGTCTTATTCTTCCCTTTCCTGCGCAGGTATGGCATGGCTTATCAACGATTTTGCCTCTTCCTCGGCAATTATCGCAGACATGCTGCGTTCTCATCTGACCGAAAGGCGTTCTCTGAACGCTCGTTACCTGACCGCTGCCGTGGCAAACGGGACAGGTTTTGGGCGTGCTTCCCTTCTCGGCGCCGGTACCCCCACAATCGGGACAATTATCAATTTTTGTGATTTTAATTGTTTTCTTACAGCCCTTTGCGGCTTCTTCAAAGGAAACATTAACCGCGGCAGACGCATCGTTTCCGCGTCTCGGAGCATTCGGGTTTGAGCGCTGTCCTCCGCCGAATCCTCCGCCGAAGAATGAACTGAATATATCGCCTAAATCGCCGAAATCTCCTGTAAATCCGCCGCCGTAGCCTCCCTGTCCTCCGCCGGCACCGAAATTCGGATCAACACCGGCATGGCCGAATTGATCGTACCTTGCGCGCTTTTCTTTATCGGAAAGGACTTCATAAGCCTCGTTAACTTCTTTGAATTTTTTCTCTGCCTCAGCGTCTCCGGGATGAAGATCCGGATGATATTTTTTTGCGGCTTTTCTGTATGCTTTTTTTAAATCGTCGTCACTAACGGATTTATCGACACCGAGGACGTCATAATAATCTCTCTTCTCTTCAGCCACGAAAATTTCTCCATTTTATCAAATTTATATGGGCGTGCGGAACTCACGCCCATACAGATTAAAACATTATATCACTTTTTGTTGTTATCGTCAACATCGGTGTAGTCGGCTTCATAAACATTGCCGTCAGGACCATTGCCCTGAGCCTGCTCGCTGCCCGCAGGATTTCCCTGTGCATTCTGTGCCTCGGCCGCTGCCTTATAAACCTTTTCGCTTACAGCATATACTTCTTTCTGAAGCTCTTCCTGCTTAGACTTGATAGCTTCGATATCCTCACCCTTGAGTGCCTCTTTCAAAGCCTCTTTAGCGGCATTTATCTTGTTCTTTTCATCCTCGGAAAGCTTATCTCCGAACTCGGTTACGGTCTTTTCGGTCTGATAGATCATCTGATCCGCATTGTTGCGGACATCTACTGCCTCGCGGCGCTTCTTATCCTCTGCGGCATAAGCTTCAGCCTCTTTGACAGCCTTATCAATATCGTCTTTAGACATATTGGTGTTTGAAGTGATTGTAATATTGTTTTCCTTGCCTGTTCCTAAGTCCTTAGCGGAAACATGAACGATACCGTTTGCGTCGATATCAAAGGTTACCTCAATCTGAGGAATTCCGCGCGGAGCGGGAGCGATTCCGTCAAGGTGGAATACGCCGAGGGTCTTATTATCCTTGGCAAATTCTCTTTCGCCCTGAAGAACATGAACCTCAACAGAGGTCTGACCGTCAGCAGCGGTAGAGAATATCTGACTCTTTTTTGTAGGAATGGTGGTGTTTCTTTCAATAACCTTTGTTGAAACGCCGCCCATGGTTTCGATACCGAGTGAAAGCGGAGTTACATCAAGAAGAAGAAGTCCCTTTACATCACCGCCGAGAACGCCCGCCTGAAGAGCGGCACCGATAGCAACGCATTCGTCGGGGTTGATTCCCTTAAACGGCTCAGAGCCCATAAATGCCTTTACAGCCTCCTGAACTGCCGGAATTCTTGAAGAACCGCCTACCATAAGAACCTTATGGATATCGCCCTTGTTAAGACCCGAATCGCTAAGAGCCTGACGGACAGGACCCATTGTAGCTTCAACAAGGTCTGCTGTAAGCTCATTGAATTTAGCTCTTGTAAGGGTTGTTTCAAAGTGCTTAGGACCTGTGGAATCAGCCGTAATAAAAGGAAGATTGATTTCTGCCGAGGTCATACCGGAAAGGTCGATTTTAGCTTTTTCAGCAGCTTCCTTTACTCTCTGCATTGCCATCTTATCGCCCGAGAGATCAATTCCCTGCTCAGCTTTAAAGGTGTTTACAATGTAGTCCATGATACGCTTATCAAAGTCATCGCCGCCGAGACGGTTATTACCGGCTGTAGCAAGAACCTCCTGAACGCCGTCACCCATTTCGATTATAGAAACATCGAATGTACCGCCGCCGAGGTCGTAAACCATAACCTTTTGGTCGTCTTCTTTATCAATGCTGTAAGCAAGAGCCGCGGCTGTAGGCTCGTTTATAATACGCTTTACATCAAGACCCGCAATTTTACCTGCGTCCTTAGTTGCCTGACGCTGAGAGTCGGTAAAGTAAGCAGGAACGGTAATAACAGCTTCTGTAACCGGCTGACCGAGATAGCTTTCAGCGTCTGTTTTAAGCTTCTGCAGAATTATTGCGGAAATCTCCTGAGGAGTGTACTTCTTGCCGTCGATCTCAACGGTATAATCAGTACCCATTTCACGCTTGATTGAGCTTATGGTTCTTTCAGGATTTGTAATAGCCTGACGCTTTGCAACCTGACCTACCATTCTTTCACCTGTTTTTGAAAACGCAACAACACTCGGTGTTGTTCTTGCACCCTCAGCATTAGCGATAACTACCGGCTCGCCGCCTTCCATTACTGCTACGCATGAGTTAGTTGTACCTAAGTCTATACCTATAATTTTTCCCATAATAAATTCCTCCGAAAAATCAATTTACTTTATTTATTTTAAAATCCTTATGGAATTTTAAGCCTTTTAATTTGCCACCTTAACCATGGCGGCGCGGATAACGGTATCTCCGAGCTTATAGCCCTTTTGCAGAACCTCGGCAATAACATTTTCACCTAAATTCTCATCCTCAATGTGCATAACCGCCTCATGAAGATTAGGGTCGAACGGCTCACCCTGAGCGCCGATTTCAGTCAGTTCAAGCTGCTCGGACAATCCCAGAAACTGCTTGACTATCATTTCAATGCCTTTTATATAATCGTCGCTTGAAGTGTCGCTTGACTGGGCTCTGTCGATATTATCAAGTATCGGCAGAAGCTTTTTAGCCATTTCGGCTTTTGCATACTGCGCAATACTGAGTCTCTCGCGCTCGGTGCGCTTTTTATAATTATCAAACTCAGCGGCGGTTCTTATAAGAAGATCGTTTTTTGAGTCAAGCTCGGATTTAAGCTTTTCGATTTCAAGCTCTTTCTTGCTTTTCTTTTTTTCGGTTTTTTCCGCTTTTTCGTTTTTCTCTTCTTTTTCTTTCTTGATTTCTTCTGCCACTTGTTATTCCTCCATATCTTTTGCGGCAATACTCAGAACACCGCTTAAAATTTCCGACGCATATCTGACAGCCGGTATTATCTGCCCGTAGGACATTCTGTCGGGTCCTAAAACACCTATTTTACCGCAATGCTTATTATCGGTATAATAATCTGCCACGACAAATGCCTTATTATAAAGAGCCTTAAAAGGCATATCGCTGCCGAAAACAACATTTGATTTGGAATTCACCGCATCCAGCGGGTCGGTTGCGGCAAAAAGTCTCTGAATTTCAACCGCTTCATTTTCCGGAAACAGATTGTAAAGACTTTCTGTTCCGAAGATTTCCGTTCCTGCGCAGAATCCCGAGGCTATCATATCGAAAAGCTCGCTTAAAACAGGTATCAATGAAATTTCATCGGCATTTAAACACGCTATGAAATTTTGAAGTCCCGCCTTTGAAAAATCCGAAAGCTTTTTATTTCTAAGCTTTTCTTCAAAGAGCTTTCTGTAAAGAAGTTCTGTATGTCCCCTGTTTCCCGCGGTTATTCTTATAACCCTGCTGATAAATCTTCCGTCCGAAGAAACGGCGATTATCGCCGCCGCTTTTTTCGAAAGCATGAAAAGCTTTGAGGTTTTAAGATACGCGTTTTCATCGGAAATGAAAGAATATACAGACGGCAGACCGAATATCCTGTTAAGCGCCTTCGAGGCGGCTGATAAAACAGAGCTTGAATCGCATGCCGTGAAGTTCAGAGCATTATCAAGATACCGCTTTGTTCTTTCATCCAAACCTGAAGTCCGCATTATAGAAGAAACATAAACCTTGAAACCTAAGCTTGTCGGAACTCTCCCTGCCGAAACATGCGGCTGAAATAAAAGTCCCAAGGAGCAAAGCTCATTCATTTCGTTTCTTATAGTTGCCGACGACGGCGAATTTTCGATAGCGGCAGCCAAAGCCTTAGAGCCGACAGGCTCGCCTGTTAAAACATAAGAATTTACAACCGCTTCTAAAATTGCCTTTTTCCGCGGTGTCAACTCCATAATCTCACCACCGAAATCTTTTTAGCACTCTAAACTTCCGAGTGCCAATAATTATATTATAGCCGTTGTTTTTCATTTGTCAACACTTTTTTGAAAAATATTTTTGACTTTCTTTGACTTTTACAATTTGTTAATAATTTCAAAAAAACTGCTCCTGTATATTCCGCTTAATCGGAATATACAGGAGCATAACTTTTATCTGTTTTTATTTAAAGAAAAGCGGGAGCTTTTCAAGGAAAATAATATCCTTTCTGTCCGCTGCGTCTCCCTCGGCAAGAAAAGCACAGGAGGCGGCTTCTGTTCCGCCGGCTTCCCTGACAAGCTCTCTTACAGCCGTCAATGATTCGCCTGTTGAAATAACATCGTCGATTATAAGCACTCTTTTGCCTTTAATAAGCGCGGTTTCCGACTCGCCTAAAAAAAGGTGCTGTTCATGCTGAGTCGTTATTGAGGTTACATTGACCTCCAAAGGATTTCGCATATAGACCTTTAAGCCTTTTCTTGCGATAATGTAAGGCTTATTCGTCTGTCTTGCCATTTCATAGGCAATAGGAATGCTCTTAGCCTCTGGAGTTAATATAACATCAAACTCAGGCAGTTTTTTCCTTAATTCCTCGCAGCCTTTTATCGTAAGCTCGACATCGCCGAAAATTATAAAGGCGGCAATATCCATTTTTTCATTTACAGGAAACTTTTCAAGCTTTCTTTCAAGCCCCGCAATTTTCATTGTATAATACTCTGACATTTTTATCTCTCCCGATTATGTTTTCAGCCCGGAGGCCAAGCAAGGTTTCTGCGCGCAAGCAAATGGAAATGAATATGATGAACAGTCTGTCCGCCGTCCTCGCCGCAGTTATTTACAACGCGGTAACCCTTTTCAAGATTTTCCTGCTTTGAAATTTTAGCAATGGCCTCAAAAACCTTTGCAACGGCTTCGCTGTTAGACGAATTTATCTCATCAGCCGAGCCGATATGCTTTTTGGGAATTACAATAGCATGAAAAGGCGCTTTAGGGTCGATATCTTTAAAAGCATAGACAAATTCGTCCTCATAAATCTTTGTGCTTGGAATTTCGCCTTTTACTATTTTACAAAACAAACAGTCTTCCATTACCGGTTCACCTCTGTCTGATCGGCTATTATTCCGACCGCTTTTTCCATTGCCTCATCAAGCTTTGAAATATCTTTTCCGCCTGCCATTGCAAGATCGGGTTTTCCGCCGCCGTTTCCGCCTGCAATTTTTGCGATTTCGCGAACCGCGTTTCCTGCATGCGCTCCCAGCTTTACAGCCTCTTTGCCGCAGCCTACGCAGAATGTGATCTTATCCCCGTTTACACTTGCAAACACCGCTACGGTATCTTCATTATCAGCCTTAACCGTATCCGCCATTTTCTTAAGCTCATCGGCGTTTGCATTAAGCACTGCCGTTGCAACCTTTAAATTATTAACAGAAACGGTATTTTTAAGAATGTCGTTAAGCTTACCGGATGCTATTTTGGCCTCAAGGCTTTCAACCTTCTTTTCTGTTTCTTTAAGAACGGCTGTCAGCTGAGCGGCTTTCTGAGGAATATCGGAGGTATTATTGCACTTTAAAACCTCAGCGGTTTTTAAAAGCGAATTCTTATATCCGTCAATCAGCTTTAAAACCTCAAAACCGGTAACCGCTTCTATTCGTCTTACGCCTGCGGCTACGCTCGCCTCGGAAATAATTTTGAAAAGTCCGAGCTTAGCAGTATTTGCGGCATGAGTTCCACCGCAAAGCTCTACAGAACGGCCCGGGATATTTACTACTCTTACGATATTTCCGTATTTCTCGCCAAACAGCGCCATAGCGCCTAATTTCTTGGCCTCTTCGATAGGCATTTCGGTGTTTTCTATATCTATTCCGTCAAGAATTGCCTTGTTGACAAATTCTTCAACCTGAGCGATTTCTTCAGCGGAAAGTGCAGAAAAATGGGTAAAATCGAAACGGACCGCAAATTCATTCACAAGCTGTCCGGCCTGCTCGACATGGGTTCCAAGGACCTTTCTTAATGCCGCCTGCAAAAGATGTGCCGCAGTATGATTTCTTCTTATCGCATCCCGTCTTGCTGTATTTATTTCCGCAATAACGGTATCCCCTACGCTTAGTATTCCTTTATCTAAAGTACCTAAGTGTGTAATAACTCCGCCTGCCGTCTTTTTAGTATCGCTTACGGTAAATATCTTATCCTTGCCGACAAGTGCGCCGTTATCCCCCACCTGTCCGCCCGACTCTCCGTAGAAAACGGTTCTGTCAAGCACGACTATCGCCTTTTGCCCTGCCGATACGCTTTCGGTATGTTCTCCGTCACAAACGATATCCAATACCTTAGCGGAGCAGTTATTTTCCGTATATCCCAAAAAGTCGGTTTTTGAGACATCATCAAAGGAAATTCCGTCGCTTTTCCAGCTTTCTGCGTCAGCGGCTTTTCTTGAAGTTCTGGCAAGCTCGCGCTGTTTTTCCATAAGCTCGGCAAATCCCTGCTCATCTACCGTCATATTCTTTTCGGAAAGAATATCCTTAGTAAGGTCAAGCGGGAAACCGAAGGTATCATAAAGTCTGAATGCGTCCTCACCCGAAAGCACTCCGCCTTCTTTTATAAGAGAGTTGAGAAGATTAAGACCTTGATCGATAGTTTTATTGAAATTCAATTCTTCGTTTGAAATAACCTTTTTTATAAGCTGTTCTTTTTCGACAAGCTCCGGATAACCCGCCTTATTTTCGGCGATTACCGCGTCGCAAAGACCGCAAAGAAAGGGCTTATCAATCCCGATAAGCTTTCCGTGACGGGCGGCTCTCCTAATAAGTCTTCTCAGTACATATCCTCTTCCTTCGTTTGAAGGAATTATACCGTCGCTTATCATAAAAACAGAAGCTCTTATATGGTCTGTTACGGCACGGATGGAAATATCCGCCTTTTCGTCCTTACCGTATTCTTTTCCGGCAAGCTCGCAGACCTTATTTAAAATATTTCTGATTGTATCAACCTCGAACATATTATCGACGCCCTGCATAACGCAGGCAAGTCTTTCAAGACCCATACCTGTATCAATATTCTTATGCTCAAGCTCGGTATATGTGCCGTCTCCCATATTATTGAACTGCGAGAAAACATTGTTCCATATTTCCATATAGCGGTCACAGTCGCACCCCGGTTTACAATCGGGGCTTCCGCAGCCGTACTTCTCGCCGCGGTCAAAATAAATTTCACTGCACGGACCGCACGGACCCGTTCCGTGCTCCCAGAAGTTATCCTCTTTTCCGAGCTTTACGATATGGCTTTCGTCAACCCCTATTTTATCACGCCAGATAGCATAGGCCTCATCGTCCTCCTCATAAACAGACGGCCATAACAGTTCCTTAGGTATTTGGAGAGTTTCGGTCAAAAATTCCCATGCCCATTCTATCGCCTGCTCCTTAAAATAATCTCCGAAAGAGAAATTTCCGAGCATTTCAAAATATGTGCCGTGGCGCGCGGTATGTCCGACACGCTCAAGATCGGGAGTTCTGATACATTTCTGACATGTTGTGACCCTCTTTGACGGAGGAACTACCTCTCCCGTGAAATACTTCTTCATCGGTGCCATTCCCGAATTGATAAGAAGAAGCGACTTATCATTATTCGGCACCAAGGAAAAGCTTCCGAGCCTTAAATGTCCCTTAGATTCAAAAAAGGACAAATATTTTTCTCTTAAATCATTAAGCGATGTCCATATCATTTTTGTGACCATTCCTTTTAGCTTGCCTAAACGGCGTTTAATCTTTAAAATACCTACTAATTATATACATTCTTATTACTTTTGTCAATGCCGCGGACAATAATTCAGCTTTCAAACTGACTGTTATAAAGATTAAAATAAAACCCTTTCTTTTTAAGCAGCTGTTCATGATTTCCGGTTTCGATAATATTCCCGTCTTTCATTACAAGAATTATATCCGCTTCTCTTATTGTTGAAAGCCTGTGTGCTACAATAAAGCTTGTTCTTCCCTGCATCATTTTATTAAACGCGCTCTGAATTCTAAGCTCGGTACGTGTGTCTATAGAAGAAGTTGCCTCATCTAAAATAAGCATAGGCGGAATACAGAGCATAACTCTCGCAATGCTTATAAGCTGCCTTTGGCCTAAGGAAAGCGAGCCCTCGTCAGAAATCACGGTGTCGTATCCGTTTTTAAGCCTTGTTATAAATCCATGGGCGTGAGCGGCTTTGGCAGCAGCAATTATTTCTTCCTTTGAAGCATCAGGATTTCCTACCGAAATATTTTCATAAACCGTGCCGTTTTTAATAAATGTATCCTGCAAGACAAGACCGAAGTTTTTTCTTAATGATTTTCTTGTAACATCTTTTGTGTTAACTCCGTCAACATAAATCGCGCCGCCGTCAACATCATAAAAACGCATAAGAAGATTTATAACGGTTGTTTTTCCGCAGCCCGTAGGGCCAACGATCGCTACCCTGCTGCCTTTTTTCACGCTTAAATTAAAATCCTTTATAAGCGGCTTTTCTGGCGTATAAGAAAAGCTGACATCTTTGATTTCGACATCTCCGTTCACCTCGCCGAGCTTTAGGCTTTCGCTGTCGTCGGAAATACTTTCGGCATCAAGGAAATCAAAAACTCTGCTCGCGCAGGCTATAGCGTTTTGCAGCTCGGTTATAACTCCGGAAATTTCATTAAAAGGCTTTGTATACTGATTTGCATAATTTAAAAAGCTTGAAAGAATTCCGACCGTTATACTGCTTCCTCCCAATACCCCTATTACCGAAAGCGCACCGAAAGCTCCGACGGCAGCATAAACAAAATTGTTTATGAGCCGAGTAGACGGATTTACAAGCGATGAAAAGAATATCGCTTTAACCGAGGCTTTTTTAAGGTTTTCGCTTATCATATTATACCTTTCAAGCATTTTATCCTCATAGCCGAAAGCCTTTAAAACCTTGGCGCCCGTTACGGTTTCTTCTATAACCGTTGTCTGCTTTCCTCTTAAAATCGACTGATCGTTAAACATCGAATAGGTTTTACCGGAAATAAATTTAGCGACAAAAAGCGAAACGGGGGTTATCACAACAACCGCAAGCGCAATATAAAAATTCAGCGCAAACATAAATATCAGCGTACCGAGTATCGTCATAACACCTGTAAAGAACTGCGTGAAGCCCATTAAAAGACCGTCGGCAAAAGTGTCAATATCCGAAATCATTCTGTTTACAATATCTCCGTGCGGATGAGAGTCTATATAAGAAACAGGAAGCTTCTGAAGCTTATCAAATACCGTTTCTCTCATTCTTTTAACAGTTTTAAAGGTAATCCTGTTATTGAAAGTCGACATGAGCCACTGAAATGCGGCATTCAAAACTACGCAGATACACGCTTTTAGCAGATATTCTTTAAGGCTTACAAAATCAACATCGCCTTTTTTTACAATGCAGTCTATTGCCTTGCCGATAAGGATAGGGAAATAAAGGGTAAGACCTACCGTAACAAGAGACAGCACAGCCGAAAAAACAATATATTTTATATCGGGCTTAATAAAGACGGCAATTCTTTTTAAAGAAGACGGCTTTTTCATTTTTCGTCCTCCTTTTTAAATTGAGAATCGTAAATTTCTTTATATTCGCCGCAGTTTTCAAGCAGATATTCATGGCTTCCCATTCCTACGCACTTTCCTTCGTCAAGCACGATTATTTTATCGCAGTCTCTTATACTGGATGTTCGCTGAGAAACAATAAAAACAGTAGTTTTAAAATCAAGTGCGGAAATCGCTTTTCTAAGCTTTAAATCCGTCGCAAAGTCAAGGGCACTCGCGGAATCGTCAAGAATTAAGACCTCGGGCTTTTTAACCAAGGCTCTTGCAATCGTAAGCCTTTGGCGCTGTCCGCCGGAAAAGTTTTTTCCGCCCTGCTCGACCTTGAAATCAAGCCCTTTTTCATTTACGAAGTCTATCGCCTGAGCGGCAGTAAGAGCATATTTTATATCCTCGTCGCCGGCATCACGGTTGCCGATAAGCATATTGTCTCTTATTGTTCCGGCAAACAGCATTGCTTTTTGCGGAACCGTGCCTATTTTTTTACAAAGCTCATCTTTAGGATAACAATTAACATTTTCGCCGTTTAACAGAACCTCGCCTGAGGTTGCGTCATAAAATCTCGGAATTAAGCTCACAAGGCTTGATTTCCCGCTGCCCGTAGCTCCGATAATACCTATTTTTTCTCCCCTTTTCGCACAAAAGCTGATACCGCTCAGACTGTTTGCGGAATCGGGAGAATACTTAAGACTGACATTCTTGAATTCTACGGCAATATCGCTCTTTTTAAGGTTTACATGCTCTTTTTCAAAACTTTGTGAAACAGGCATGTTTATTATACTTTCAATTCTGTTTTCGCATGCCGCGGACTTTGTCATTGTTATAATCAGGTTTGCAAGCTTAATAAGCTCAACCAAAATTAAGAGCATATAATTATAAAGCGAAACAACCTGTCCCTGAGTGAGCGCTCCGCTGTTCACCCTGAAAGCGCCCACATAAATCAGCGCCGCAACGGCAAAATTTATCAGTACATAGGTAAGCGGATTCATAAGCGCTGAAATTTCTCCGACAAGCGTCTGTCTGTTAAAAAGCATCTGGGTTTTTTCTTTAAATTCGCCCGTTTCCCTGTCCTGATTATTGAAAGCTCTTATAACCCTCACTCCCTTAAGGTTTTCAAGCGAAGATAAGGTTAATCCATCCAATGCTGACTGGACCTTTTTATAAAGCGGAATACAGATAAGCATTATTCCGAATACAACTATACTTAAAAGCGGGATAACAACCGCAAAGGTAACTGCCGCCTTAGTATCGACGGTAAAAGCCATTATCATTGCTCCGAATACGATAAACGGAGAACGTATAAAAAGCCTTAAAGTAAGGTTAATTCCCGTAAGCACCTGATTTGCGTCGCTTGTAAGCCGTGTGATAAGCGAAGAGGTTCCGATATTATCTAAATCGGAATAGGAAAAAGACTGGATTTTTTCAAACATATCCCTCTTTATTCCGTCAACAATCCTTACGCTTGCCGCCGCAGAAAAATACTGCGCACTTACGGTAGCGGCAAAGCCTAAAATTCCTAAGATTATAAGAATCCCCGCCATTTTAAGGATATACCCCGTATCACCCTGTTTAATACCGATATCAATAATTTTGCTCATAACAAGCGGAACGCAAAGCTCAAAGGTTGCTTCCAATGCCTTAAAGGCAGGTCCGCAGATACAATAAGCCTTGTTCTCGGCCGCATGTTTAAATAATACTTTCATAAATTACCCCGAAGATTAAATAATAATAAGCTCTTTTTTACTCTTTGTTATATCAAAACATCCGTTATCGGTCACAAAAACAGTGTCTTCTATTCTTACTCCGAATTTATCCTCTATATAAATCCCCGGCTCCACTGTCACGGCATTACCCGTTTTTAGCTTGCTTAAGCATTTCGGCGACAGAGTCGGGAACTCATGGATCTCAATTCCCAAGCTGTGTCCGAGAGCGTGTCCAAAGCAGTTTTTAAAGCCTGCATTTTCAATTATATCCCTTGCGGCACGGTCAATATCGGAGCAGACTGCCCCTGCCCTTATTTCGCCCAAAGCCGTTTCCTGTGCCGAAAGTACGGTATTATAAACCGTTTTCATTTCATCGGTAGCAAATCCTACGGCGACGGTTCTTGTCATATCGGAATGATATCCGTTCACAACGGCACCGAAATCCATAGTGACAAAATCGCCTTTTTGTATTTTTTTATCGGTAGGTACGCCGTGCGGAAGAGAAGAGTTTTTGCCCGAAACCACGATAAAATCAAAGGAAACTCCCTCGCTCCCGAGCCTTCTTATATGAAACTCCATATCGAGCATTATTTCTTTTTCTGTTTTACCGACCTTAATTCTGTCAATAATATAATTAAAGGTGTCATCGGTAAGCTTTTGAGCTAAAATAATGCTTTCCTGCTCTTCCTTTGATTTTACGGCACGCATTTGATTTAACAAAACATCGAATCTGTCGCTGTCAGAGACATCAAATTCCCCTAAACAGCTTTTATAAGCTCTTAACTCATTGACAGAGGTATGATTTGCCTCTAAATAAACCGTTTTAACATTCTGCTTAAAAAGCATTTCCTTTATTTGTGAGTAAAGCTTTACAGTCAGTTCTGTCTCGCACACGCTTATCGCCTTTTTAGCCTTTTCGATATAGCGGAAATCAATAAAGAATTTTGCTTGATTTTTTGTAATAACAAGACTTCCCGTATCCGATTGATAACCTGTAAGATAAAAACGGTTTGCGTCAGAGGTTATAATAACTGCTTCGTCCTGTGTTAAAATATTCTGTATAACGCTTAGTCTGTCTTTTTGCATGAATGACACACCTCTTGAATTATTAAATAATATGTGTTAAAATACCCAAAAAGGGGATGATATATCTGACGGCTCTTAAAATCATAGGAACCGTACTCGGCTTTTTAGCAGCTTTGATTTTTATTGTTCTTATTCTCCCCGTGAGTGCGAGTATTACTTCTTCTGACACCAAAAAAACCGAATTTAAAATAAAAATTCTTTTTTTCACGGTATTTTCTTCTTTAAAATCAGAAAAAAAGAAAAAATCCGACTCTTCGGAAAAAGAACAAAAAAGCAGCGAAAAAGAGCAGAATTCCGATAAATATAAAAGGATAAAGCATGTTCTCGGAATTGACCGTTTCGATTCTTTTGAAAAGCTTTACAACAATGTAAAAAAAGGCGGAATTGACGGAACCTTTTCGAAAACCTTGGGTATAATCAAATTTGTTTTAAAGCAGCTTAAAGAGGTTTTAAATCATATTAAGCTTAAAAAACTCAACATAACATATATCAGCGGCGGTGACAGCGCTTCCTCAGCCGCTTTCGGTTACGGAATTGCATGCTCTGCGGTTTTTCCCGTTTCAGGCTATATTCAGGCTGTAACAAACGGAAAAGATAACATTCTATTGGATGTAAAATGTGATTTTGACGCGGACAAGCCCCGTTTCAATATCGAAGCGAAAGCAAGCATCAAAGCATATTTTCTGCTTAAAACCGCAATAAATCTTATTAAAAGATATTTAGAAGAAAGCAAATAAATAAAAAAGGAGGTTTTGAAATGGGAAAGCATTCTCAATCGAGACCTATTGGCAATCTAATAGATGTTATGAATATCACAACCCAAAAGGTTTTAGAGCTGACTGACTCAAAATCCGTTTTCGGCGCTCCCTATTCGGCAGACGGAATAACCGTTATTCCCGTTTCAAAGCTTTCGGTCGGCTTTGCAGGAGGCGGCGCCGATATAAACGACGGCAAAAAGAAAAAAATCAATTCTCCCGCAGGTGCCGGAGCTAAGGTTGATATTGTTCCTGTTAATTATATTGTAATCAGCGAAGGAAAAGCACGGCTTATTGCTATTGAGTCGTCAGACCGAAATTCAACCGCCGGAATTACGGAAGTTATAAAGAAGATAATTAAAACTGTTAAAAATAAATGATAAAAACGGAGCTTTTAAATAAAGCTCCGTTTTTTATCTTAGATTGATGTTTCGCTTGCAATCCTCAAAAGCTCGGGATCAAGCGATTTTTTCATCTGCAGAGCCTCAAAGATATCATAATCGACAATATCTCCGCCCTTATAGCAAACAACCCTGTTTCCTATACCCTTATTCAAAAGATGAACGGCGGCATTTCCCATCACGGTTGCTCTTACGCGGTCTCTTAAAGATGGAGAACCTCCGCGCTGAACATGGCCGAGAACGGTAGCTCTGGTTTCAATGCCTGTATTTTCTTCGATATTCTTTGCAATCTCGAACACTCCGCCGGTTTGTTTATCAACACCCTCGGCAACAACAATTATAAAATGCTGCTTTCCGGTCTTTCTTGCCTCTTCGATTTTTTCGATTGTTTTATTTACATCGGGAGTTACCTCCGGTATAAGAATATCGGTGGCTCCTACGGCAATACCTGTATTTATCGCAATATATCCGGCATTTCTTCCCATAACCTCGATAACACTGCAGCGGTCATGCGACTGAGCCGTATCGCGGATTTTATCAATCATTTCAATGGCTGTATTCATAGCCGTATCATAACCGATAGTGTAATCTGTAGAAGAAATATCGTTATCAATAGTTCCCGGGACGCCTACGCATAAAACTCCGCGCTCGGAAAGGTCTCTCGCGCCTCTGTAAGATCCGTCTCCTCCGATAACAACGATACCCTCGATACCGTGCTTCTTGCAGGTTTCAATAGCCGCCCGCATTCCCTCTTCTGTTTTGAATTTGGGACTTCTGGCGGTATAAAGAAGTGTTCCGCCTCTGTGAATTATATCGGATACCGAACGGACATCCATATCAATAATATCGCCTTCGATAAGTCCGTTATATCCGCGCATAATTCCTTTTACATTCATTCCGAGAGAAACACCTGTACGGACAACGGCACGGATTGCCGCATTCATTCCCGGGGCGTCTCCTCCGCTTGTTAAAACACCTATAGTTTTCATAATATCATCATCTCCATATACATTTTGTTATTATATACCATTTCAGGGCTTTTGGCAACAGAAAAATTAAAACTTTACACTTTTTTTACACATTCTTTGCCAAGCAGCAATTCCAGCTCTTTAAGCGCATTTTCGTTTCCGCTGAATTTAAGGCTTTCGGGAGCTTTAAGCTTTTTCCCAGTTTCCGTACAATAAATATAAACATCCTCGCTTCCGCGGTTCTTAAGAAGAATATCCTTAACGGCTTTCATTTCCTCACACTCGGTATTTTTCACCTTAAGGTAAAGTCCCTCAGGGATATTTTTACCCTCCGATGTAAAATTCATTGCCCCTTCTGGCAGAGGAGAAACACCGTCTAATAATATTTCGGGTTCCCTGTCCTCTCTTTCGGAAATCTTTCCGCTAATTATTATAACCGAATTATCCGATAAAAAGCCTTTATATTTATTATATACCGAGGAAAATGCAGTTACATCCGTTCTTCCGGTTTTATCCTCGCAAACAGCACTCATCATAATATTGCCGTTTTTAAGTTCTCTTACCTTTATTCCGTCTATGACCGCAACGGCTCTTATCCGATATCCGTCCGGATATTTTCTAAGGTTTATATCTCCTAAGGAAATATAATTTCCTTTCTTAATAAAGCTTTTGCAGCCGTCAAGCGGATGACCCGAAAGATACAGCCCCGAAACCTCCTTTTCCATTGAAAGAAGCTTTATTTTATCAAGCTCCTCCACCTCTTCAAGCTCAGGCTCGGGCCTTTGCTCTTCAAAGCTGAACAGGTCAAGCTGATCGGTTCCGGTGTACTTTCTCTGTTCTTCAACAATTCCTAAAATTTTATCGGCATTATAAAGCATTGTTCTGCGGTTTTTTTCAAGCCCGTCAAGCGCGCCGCTTTTAATCAGACTTTCAAGCGCCCTGCGGTTGAATTCTCTTGAAGAATTTCTTAAAATCAAGTCGTACATACTTTTATACGGACCGTTTTCTTTTCTTTCCGAAATTATTTTATCAATGACCGCGTTGCCTAAGTTCTTAACCGCGCAAAGCCCGAAACGAATACCGTTTTCGCAGGGTGTGAAGCTTTCAAAGCTTTCGTTTACACTCGGAGCCAATACCTTAATTCCGAGTTTTTTGCATTCGCCTGTATACAAAGAAATTTTTCCCGCGCTGTCAAGCACGCTTGTAAGCAGAGACGCAAAATATTCTTTTTTATAATGAACCTTAAGATAAGCCGTTCTGTAAGATACAACGGCATAAGCCGCCGCATGGGATTTATTAAAAGCATAGGAACTGAAAGCCGACATTTCGTCGAATATCTTCTGCGCGGTTTCCTCGCTCACGCCTCGGTTTACCGCGCCCTCGCAAACGATATTTCCGAATTCGTCCTTTTCTCCGTAAATAAAAGCTTTTCTTTCCTTTTGCATAACCTCATGCTTTTTCTTTGCCATAGCCCGTCTTACGATATCCGCTCTGCCCAAAGAATAACCGGCAAGACTTCTGAATATCTGCATTACCTGCTCCTGATAAACGATACAGCCGTAGGTTACCTTTAAAATCGGCTCTAAAAGCGGAGTGTCATATTTAACATCCTGCGGATTATGACGGTTATGAATATACCTTGGAATTGAATCCATAGGACCGGGGCGGTAAAGCGAGATAATTGCAATAAGGTCCTCTATGCTTTCGGGCTTAAATTTTCTCAGCACATTTTTCATACCCTCGGACTCAAACTGAAATACGCCGTCGGTCTGACCCTCGCCCATCATTTCAAGAGTCTTTTTATCGTTCATAGGAACGGATTCAATATTAAAATCAGGTTTATAGCGGCGGATGAATTTTTCTGTATCGTCAATAACAGTAAGGTTTCTCAGTCCCAAAAAATCCATTTTCAAAAGCCCTAATTCTTCAAGAGCCGTCATTGTATACTGCGTTACTACTGCGCCGTCATTCAATGACAGCGGAACATATTCGCTTACGGGCTTATCCGAAATAACAACGCCTGCCGCATGGGTCGAAGCATGCCTCGGCATACCCTCAAGCTTAATTGCCATATCAATAAGCTCTTTTATCCGCCCGTCGTTTTCATAAAGCTCTTTTAATTCCCTTGAAGAGGAAAGAGCTTTATTTATAGTCATGCCTATTGCCTGAGGAATAAGCTTGGCGGTTTTATCGCAAAGGGCATACGGAATGTCCATAACCCTGCCAACATCTCTTACAGCCGCTCTTGCCGCCATTGTACCGAATGTAACAATCTGAGCGACCCTGTCGGAGCCGTATTTATTTATAACATAATCTATTACCTTTTGCCTTTTTACATAACAAAAATCTATATCGAAATCGGGCATTGAGACTCTTTCGGGGTTTAAAAACCGCTCAAAAAGCAAATCGTATCTTAACGGGTCAATACCCGTTATCCCTATACAGTAAGCCGCAAGACTTCCCGCCCCCGAGCCTCTTCCGGGGCCTACGGGGATATCATGGGTTTTTGCGAAATTTACAAAGTCCCAGACTATAAGATAATAGTCGGTATAACCCATTTTATCTATTACGGAAAGCTCATAGTTTAATCTGTCCGTCACCTGCTTTTCGGGATTTTGCCCGTAAATTCTGTGCATTCCCTCAAAGCATTTTCTTTTAAAGAACTCAAAATGGTTCTCGTCTCCGGTATCAAAAAAGGGAAGCTTTATTTTTCCGAATTCAAAGCTTACATTGCACATATCTGCAATTTTCGCGGTATTCGAAATTGCCTCGGGAACATCTTTAAAAAGCTCCGCCATTTCCTCAGTCGATTTTAAATAGAATTCATCCGTTTTAAATTCAAGAGGAAGCTTTTCGGTTATTTTTGTTCCCGTCTGAATACAGAGTAAAACCTTATGCATAAGGCTGTCCTCTTTATTTATATAATGCGCGTCATTAGTGGCAATAAGCGGAATATCAAGCTGTTTTGAGAGCTTTATTAAAAACGGATTTATCTTTTTTTGTTCATCAAGCCCATGGTCCTGCAGCTCTAAATAAAAATTATCCTTTCCGAAAAGCTCTTTAAAATAAAGAGCCGAGGAGGCGGCAGATTCAAGATCGCCCTTTAAAAGCGCTTTAGGAATTTCCCCGGCTAAGCATGCAGAGCTTGCAATAAGCCCCTCGTGATACTTTTCAAGAAGCTCTTTATCTATTCGCGGCTTATTATAAAAGCCCTCAATAAAAGAAAGGGAAACCATTTTAATAAGATTCTGATAACCCGTATTGTTTTTACAAAGCAGTACAAGATGGGTATATTCGCTGTCCGGTCCTTTAAGCTTGTCCGTGCGCTTTCTCGGGGCGACATATACCTCACAGCCGATAATAGGCTTAATTCCTTTTTTTATTGCTTTTTTATAAAACTCAACGGCACCGTACATAACGCCGTGGTCGGTAATCGCTACCGCTTTCTGTCCGTTATTATAAGCTTTTTCAACAAGCTGTCCGATACGGCAGCAGCCGTCCAATAAGCTGTATTCCGAGTGAACATGAAGATGAACAAAATCCGTAACGAACACCTCTTCTTTTATTTTATTTTTTCTTCATAGATTTCAATTATTTTTTTAAGCCTATGATTAAGACCTGATACTGTAATATCCTCGCGGCTTAATTTGCAAAGCTCTTTTAAAGACGCTTCGGGAGCGGAAAGTCTTAAATTCGCGACACTTTGCAGCTTTGGCGGAAGGCTTTCTAAAATATCATGGCTTTTAAGATAATCAATGGCTCTTCTCTGAGCAATGGAAGCCTCAACCGTCTTCCCTATATTTGCGCTGTCGCAGTTTCTCGCCCTGTTAATATTATTTTTAACACTTTTAAGAATTGCCGTCTCGATAAGTTCAAGGCTTCTTGCTGACGCGCCCATTAAAGCAAGCAAATCGCCTATGGCCTCGTTCCGTTTTATGTAAACCACAAAACCTTTGCCGCGCGTGGAAATATTAGCGGAAATTCCGTTCTCAAAAAGCAGACACTTAAATTCCTCGGCAAGCGCCCTTTCTCTTACGGGGAAATCCACCCTATAGCCCTTATCGGGGTCGCACAAATGGCCGCAGGCAAGAAAAGCTCCTCTTATAAAGCTTGCACAGCAGCAGTCTCTAACAAAGCTTTCCCTATTTATTCTTCCCTCATATATTCCGAAATCCACCGAGGCTAAGACTTTGAGCCTGTCCGCCTCGGCGGGCACCTCAACCCTGTAGGTTGTCTTCACGCCGCCGCCCTTATAAAGCGCGGTTTCTACCGAATAAACTTCCTTTAAAAGCCTTGCATAAAAGACGGCGGTATTTTCGTTTTCAGTCTGCATGCAAATCTTTTTTATTGAAAAAGACCGGCTAAAGAGCAAAAATCCGTAAACCAGCGGTTGTTTGCAGCATTCAGACGGTCTTATATGCGAAAGCTCGTTTTTTATGTCGGTATTAAACGACATAATTATGCCCCCTTATAGATGTCTCTGTGCAAAGAAGAAGCTACATAACCGTTTTCGATAAGGTGCTTGTAAATAAGCTCCGCAAATGTTACGGATCTGTGCTTGCCGCCCGTACATCCAAAGGATATTACAAGCTGGCTTTTGCCCTCTTTTGAATAAAGCGGAAGAGAATAATCTATAAAGTCCTTTATTTTTTCAAAAAGCTTCCGGCTTTCCTCAAAGCCCATTACATAATCCCTGACCTCTTTGTCAAGACCTGTCTTATTCTTAAGGCTTTCGATATAAAAAGGATTGGGCAGACACCTTACATCAAGCACTATATCCGCGTCCTCGTCTATTCCGTATTTAAACCCGAAGGAACGGCACTGAATGTGCATTCCGTTTTTCGCGTCGTTTAAAAAAATTTCGGTAAGCTGCTTTTTTAGCTGAGCAATAGACAGGTTTGTGGTATCAATAAGATAATCCGACTGAAATCTGAGCCTTTTAAGCATTTCCCGCTCTGCCTTTACAGCGTCCGAAACGGAATAATTATCCTTTTCGCAAAGCGGATGCTTTCTTCTGTTTTCTTTAAATCTTCTTACTAAAACCTTATCGTCACAGTCCAAGAAAAGGATTTTATAATTTACATTATCCTTTTTAAGAGCTTCAAGCACGCTCCCGATTTCCGCAAACATATCGCCTGTTCTTATATCGGTGACGATTGCGATTTTTTCAAGCTCGTTATTTCCTCTTGCGGAAAGATTTATAAAAGCGGGAATTATCGCAGGCGGAATATTATCGACGCAATAAAATCCCAAGTCCTCAAGAGTATTCGCCGCCTGAGTTTTTCCTGCTCCCGACATGCCTGTAACAATCAGCAGATTCATTTATCCTTCCTCTTTTCTTCCTATGAAAATAACCTCCGGTTCAAGCAAAACATTATCGTTTTTCAAAACCGTTTCTTTTATATCGCTGATAAGATTTTTAATATCTTCAGCCTTTGCATTGTCTTTATTTATTATAAAGCCTGCATGTTTTTCGCTGACCTGCGCGCCGCCGCACATTTTGCCCTTAAAGCCGTTTTTTTCTATAAGCGCGCCTGCAAAATAACCCTCAGGTCTTTTAAATGTGCTTCCCGCGCTCGGAAATTCAAGCGGCTGCTTTTGCTTTCTTCTTTCCATAAAACCGTTCATTTTTTCTTTGATCTCGGATTTATCTCCCATTGAAAGCTCAAATTCGGCGCTTAGAACAATTAAACCTTTTTCTTTAAAAACGCTTGTTCTGTAGCCTAAAGCCATATCTTTTTTTAAGAGTGTCAAAGCATTTCCGTCTCGGTCTATGCAAAAACAGTTCTTAATTACATCGGAAATCTCGCCGCCGTAAGCCCCTGCATTCATAACCGTCGCTCCGCCTACGCTGCCCGGAATTCCGAAAGCAAATTCAAGCCCCGAAAGTCCTGCTTCAAGGGCAAAAATACAAAGCCTCATAAGCGATGCTCCGCATTCGCAAAAAATCACATTTTCACTTTTTTGCTTAATTGCGTTCAACTTCGAAGTGTCGATAACAGCGCCTTCAATTCCAAGATCGGATACCAGAAGATTTGAGCCTTTTCCAATTACAAAAAAAGGAACATCAAACTCTTTGCAAAGCTTTATAAGTTTAACAAGCTCATCCGAAGAGGACGGATAAATATAAAAATCCGCCGCTCCTCCTATTTTAAAGCTTGTATGGGCGCTCATCTTTTCGTTTTGCTTTAATTCATATCCTTTTTTTTCAAGTTCTCTTAAAAACTCAGAATTTTTCATACTTATTTATAGAGCCTGTCAAGGAAAGCCGCGCCGATAATTCCTGCGTCATTTCCGAGATCGGCCGCTTTAATAACGGTTTTTGCGGGGATACTTCTCGCATAATTTTCACCGTTTATTATTTCTCTTATCGGCGCAATAAGCGTTTCTCCCTCTTTTGAAATTCCGCCGCCTATGCATATAACATCAGGCTGAAATGTGTTTATGATATTTGCAAGTCCTACCGCAACATAGCCTATATAATTATCGACAACCGCTTTTCCCGCCTCGTCCCCGTTTCTCATTGCGTTAAACGAGGTTTTTCCGCTTGCATTGTCAAGTCTGCCGTCGCAAAGCTGCCACATTGCACTTTCAGGAAATCTTATCATAGCCTGCTTTGTCTGTCTTATAAGAGCGGTAGCCGAAGCATAAGCCTCATAACAGCCGAGTCTTCCGCAGGTGCATGCCTCACCGTTCATCTGAATAACGGTATGTCCCAGCTCTCCGCCGGCATAATTAGAGCCCGAATAAAGCTTGCCGTCGATAATAATTCCTCCGCCTACGCCTGTTCCCAAGGTTACGGCTATAAAGTTTTTGGTGCCTCTGCCTGCGCCGGCGATATATTCGCCGTATGCCGCGGCATTTGCGTCGTTTTCAAGAAAAAGGTCAACTCCGAGCCTTTCTCTTAACATATCTCCGAGCGGAAGGTCATAAAATCCCAAATTATTCGAATAGGTGACAATTCCGGTTTGCGGATTTATAGACCCCGGTGTTCCTATTCCCACCGCCGCTATGTCCTTTATCTTAACGCCTGCGGCCTTTGCCGCTTCGATACTTACCGTTGCTATATCGTCAACTATTTCTTCCGATGGTCTGGGCAAATTAGTTTTAACCTTATGGGTTGCAATGATTTTATAATCCTCATCCACAACGCCTGCAACTATATTAGTTCCGCCTAAATCAATTCCAAGTCTTAACATGTATTTTCCTCCGATAAATCAGTTTTTGCTGTCTTTAAAATCGTCCGTCATTCCAAGCCTGCTTAAAAGGTCCTCTGCGGCATTATAGCCGAGCTTTTTCTGACGGTTGTTCATAGCGGCGATTTCGATAATTACCGCAAGGTTACGCCCGGGTCTTACAGGTACCGTAAGAGACGGAACCGTAAGTCCTAAAATTTCTGTTGACTGGTCCTCAAGTCCCATTCTGTCATAAACCTTATTTACATCCCACGGCTCAAGATTTACTACCAAATCAATCTTCTCCGTAAGCTTTACTGCTCCTACACCGAATATTCTGCTCGCATTTATTATACCTATTCCGCGAAGCTCGATAAAATGACGGATATTTTCGGGAGCCGAGCCTACAAGCGATTTGCTTGATACCCTTCTTATTTCCACCGCGTCGTCCGCAATAAGACGGTGACCTCGCTTTACAAGCTCAATTGCCGTTTCGCTTTTTCCTACTCCGCTCTCGCCGAGCAGCAAAATTCCCTCGCCGTAAACCTCGACCAAAACTCCGTGTCTTGTAATTCTCGGGGCGAGATTAAGGCTTAAAAAAGCGATAAGCGCCGCGGAAAAGCCCGAAGTGGTATCCTTAGTCCGAAGCAGCGGAACTCCGAATTCCTTTGCCTCTTCGATAAAATATTCAGGCATATCAAGTTCTCTTGAAAGCACGACCGCTACCGGCTTTCTTGAGAAAAATTCCTTTGCCCTGCCAATAGCCTTTTCAGGCACAAAGCATTCTATAAAGCTCATTTCGCTCAGACCGAAGATCTGAATACGGTCCGCGTCAAAATAATTGAAAAATCCCGCTATCTGAAGTCCCGGACGGTTGATTTCGGTGCTTGATACCAATATGTTTTCCGGATTGTCGGGAAGATAAAACTCTTCAAGACCGAATTCATCAATAATTTTTTTCAGAGATACGGTATAATTTGTCTTCATACGCACGCTCCCATATATATTTTAAATTTATTATACTATACTTTTCCTTAATTTGGAATGATTTTTTTAAAAATTATTATTTTTCCTTGATATAAGGAAGGTTTGAATGTATAATTATATTGATTTATTGTATTTTGGAGGCATATATATGAAACTCGGAATGGTAGGACTTCCGAATGTCGGAAAGTCAACCCTATTCAATGCTATAACGAATGCCGGAGCGCAGTCGGCTAACTATCCTTTCTGCACCATAGAGCCTAATGTCGGTGTTGTAAGCGTTCCCGACGAAAGACTTGAGAAATTAAAGGAAATTTATAATCCCGACAAGTTTACGCCGGCTGTAATAGAATTTGTTGACATTGCAGGTCTTGTTAAGGGCGCCTCAAAGGGCGAGGGACTCGGAAACAAATTTTTAAGCAATATAAGAGAGGTCGACGCGATTGTTCATGTTGTCCGCTGCTTTGAAAGCAGCGACATAATTCATGTTGATGGCTCCGTTGATCCTGCAAGGGATATTGAAACCATAAATTTAGAGCTTATTTTTTCGGATATGGAAATCGTTGCAAGAAGGATTGACAAGGCACAGAAGGCGGCTAAGGGCGATAAATCGGCTTTAAAAGAGGTCGATTTCTTAAAGAGGCTTAATTCCCATCTTGAATCGGGACTTCCCGCGCGCTCTATGGAGACTGAGGACGATACTGAATACGAAATTCTCCATTCTACCGCTCTTCTTTCCTTAAAGCCTGTTATATATGCGTGCAATATGAGCGAAGAGGACTTTACATCGGGAATTGAGGATAATAAAAACTATCTTACGGTAAAAGAAATCGCCGAGCGTGAAAAGGCGGAAATTCTCCCGATATGCGCATCCCTCGAAGCCGAGATTTCAGAGCTTTCGGACGAGGAAAAAATGATGTTCTTAGAGGAAATCGGACTTGAAAGATCGGGACTTGACCGAATGATTCAAAAATGCTACCGCCTCTTAGGTCTTATTTCCTATCTTACGGCAGGAAAGCCGGAAGTCAGGGCATGGACCATAACGAAAGGCACGAAAGCGCCTCAGGCGGCAGGAAAGATTCATTCCGATTTTGAGCGCGGATTTATCAGGGCAGAGGTTATAGCATATAACGATTTTATAGACAAATGCGGCGGGAATATGGTTACCGCAAAGGAAAAGGGCTTAGTAAGAAGCGAGGGCAAGGACTACGTCATGAACGACGGAGATATCGTCCTTTTCAGGTTTAATGTTTGATATTCTTAATTTTCGGAGGGACAGGCTATGCTGCGAAAGACCTATGCTGAAATAAATGAAGAAACCCTTAAAAGCAACATTAAAAATATAAAGCAGAATTACGGCGGATATAAATATTATTTCGGCGTTGTCAAGGGCAATGCCTACGGGCACGGCTTTCACACCGTAAACGCACTGATTGAGGGCGGAATAAATTATCTTGCCGTTGCTACGCCCGACGAGGCTTTAAAAGTAAGAGAATTCAACGGCGAGATACCCGTTTTATGCTTGGAGCCTGCAGATTTTTCGGCAATAAATGCCTTGCTTGACCATAAAATCACCTTGACGGTCGACAGCTTAAATACATTAGACGCTGTTTTAAAGGCTGAAAAAAGTAAAAATATAAAGCTTCACATTAAAATCGACAGCGGAATGAACCGTCTCGGCTTTAAAGACCCGAACGAACTGAAAGAAGCCTTTAAAGCAATTAAGGAAAACGGAAACATTACCCTTGAAGGAATTTTTACACATCTTGCAACCTCAGGGCTAAACGATTCTTATTATGACCGGCAGATAGATAATTTTTACGGCATAATAAATATTGCAGGGATTGACTTAAACGAAATACCCATAATTCACATTGACCGCTCGCTTACATTGGTTCATCACAAAAAACAGCCGTTTGTAAACGGCGTGAGACTCGGTATCTGTATGTACGGATTTTCCCAAAGCCTTAACGAACCGACGGGACTTAGAAAAATCAAGAGGGATTTTTATGTTAAAAAGTCGGGCATAAGCGATGTTATATTCAAAAACCAATTAGATGTTAAAACCGCTATGTCGCTGTATTCCGAGGTTATTGCCGTAAAGAAGGTAAAAAAAGGCGAATTCGCAGGCTACGGTGCCGAATATGTTTTCGAAGAGGACGGCTATGCCGCGACCTTGGCGATAGGCTATTATGACGGAATACCCGACGGACTTAAAACCGTCAATATAAACGGAAAGAATTACAGAATAATCGGCGAGCATTGCATGGATATGATAAGCATTAAGGCGGACGCAGACGTCAAAACGGGAGACAAAGCCGAGATCTTCGGAGACAAGGTTTCCGTTAAATCAGCGGCGGCGCAGAGCGGTATAAGCTCCTACAAACTTTTATGCTCGGTATCTTCAAGAGTGCCGAGGGTTTACGGCGAGGAAGAATTATATATTTAAAAGAGGTCGGCTATGGAATTTGATATACTTATTATCGGCACCGATGCAAACGCATATTATATGGCGCGGTGCTATTATGAAAAATACGGTAAAAAAGCCGTTTTGCTCGGTCACTCTCCTCTTCCCTACACCACCTACACCGATATCCTGACCGTCAAATATGATAAAAGCATCTGGGCAGAGGAAGGCTTTTTAAAAGCACTTACCGAGTATAAAAAGACCTCTCCCGACAAAAAAATAATCCTTATAAGCTCTAACGAGACCTATGCGGAATTTATTTCTAAGAACAAAGAAAAGCTTAACTCGTTAGGTTATGTTTTCAATTATCCCGATATCGGGCTTTTACATTCGTTTATGTACAAAGAGTCCTTTTACAAGAGTTATGAAAACAGCATTTTAAATCTTCCTAAAACCGAATACTTTGATTGTTCGAGGGACGACAAATTATGCGGCGGCTTTACCTATCCCGTTATTCTAAAGCCGAGCAATGTTATTGAGTATAATCATTTATCCTTTGCGGGGAAAAATAAGATTTATAAGATAAATTCAAAAGAAGAGCTTGAAAGCACCGTTTCACTTATAAAAAACAGCGGATATTCGGACAGGCTTATTATTCAGGATTTTATCCCGGGTGACGACAGCTGCCTCTTTGACGCTGTAGCCTACTGCTCCTCAGATAAGAAATTAAGGCTTCTTTCCTTTGCTCAGATAGGACTTCAGGAGCATACGAAAAATATGGTCGGCAATGCGGCTGTTTTAATAAACGGCTACAATCAGTTCGGCAACACCGCGCAGATATGCGGGGAATTAAAAAGCTTCCTCGAGGATGTCGGATACACAGGCTTTGCAGAATTCGATTTGAAGTATGATAAGCGCGACGGCAAATTCAAGGTGCTTGAAATAAATGCAAGGCAAGGCAGGAGCAGTTATTATATTGACGCTTTAGGCTATAATCCGATTGAAATTTTAAAAGAGGATTTAATTGATAACAAACCGAAAAGCTACGGACTTATAAAGGAAGAAATTCTTCTGTCATTCGTTCCGCGCGGTATTATAAAAAAATACATTGTAAATAAAGAGTACGCAAAAAAAGCGCTTACCCTTTGGAAAAAGGGACATGTAAATCCCCTGTATTTTAAAGAGGACAAAAACTTTAAGCGAAAGCTTTATCTTATTAAAAAAGCTCTCAGATATTATAAAGAGTATAAACACGGATACTGGAAGGTTGATTGAATATGTGCGGTTTTGTAGGCTTTACCGATTTAAGACCTAAAGAAGAAAAGAAAATAATCGTCAAAAGCATGGCTGACAGAATAATTCACCGCGGACCCGACAGCGACGGGTATTTTACCGACGATACTGTTGCTCTCGGATTCAGAAGGCTCTCTATAGTCGACTTGGCAGGCGGAGATCAGCCGATATATAACGAAGATAAAACAAAGGTAATAGTTTTTAACGGCGAGATTTACAATCATAAGGAATTAAGACGCGAGCTTGAAAAAAAAGGACATATATTTTCAAGCAATGCCGACACCGAGGCAATTCTTCACGGCTACGAGGAATATGGCGACGCACTTTTTAACAAGCTTCGCGGAATGTTTGCTTTTGTTATTTATGATTTAAAAACAAAGGAGCTTGTGGGAGCAAGGGACCCGTTCGGAATAAAACCGTTTTATTATTACAGAAAAAACGACACCTTTATGTTTGCCTCCGAAATCAAGGCTATGCTTGCGCACCCTGATTTTGAAAAGGAAGTAAACAGGGGTGCTCTTAAAATGTTCCTTTTATTCCAGTATTCGGTATTTGAAGAAACATTTTTTAAAAATGTCTATAAGCTGAATCCGGGACATTATTTTAAATATAAAGACGGAAATTTAGAGATCAAGCAGTATTTCGAGGTTAAATACAACAAGGTTGACAAGGGCTATGACGAATACAAAAAGGAAATCAAAGAAGCTCTTGAAAACTCGGTAAACTGTCATAAGCTGTCGGCAGATGTCGAGGTAGGATCATATCTTTCGGGCGGTGTTGATTCCTCTTATGTTGTAAGCGTAGCTAAGCCAGATAAGACCTTTACGGTAGGCTTTGATGTAAACGGGTTTGACGAAACAAAAATGGCTCACGATTTTTCGGAAAGCTGCGGGATTCATAATTTCAGCGAATATATTTCAAAGGACGAGTTTTTTGATGCGCTTCCTAAGGTGCAGTACCATACCGATGAGCCTGAGGCTAACCTTTCGGCAGTTCCCCTGCTTTTTCTATCAAAGCTTGCAAGCGAAAAGGTAAAGGTTGTTTTATCGGGCGAGGGATCTGACGAGATGTTCGGCGGATATAACGAATATCCCGAAACCTTGGGAGTAAAGACTTATATGGCGCTTCCGTCCGGAATTAAAAACACCGCGTCGAAAATCGCAAAAAAGCTTCCGCACTTCCCCGGCAAAAACACGATTATAAAATACGCAAAGCCTTTTTGTGAAAGGTACTTAGGCCATGCCCAGATAATGGACGAGGACGAGGCAAATGAGATTTTATGTGATGATTTAAAGGATAATTCCACAACAACCGAGGTTTTAAAGCCTTTTTACGATAAGGTTAAAAATGAGGACGATTGTCTGCAAAAAATGTATATCGATATGCACTTCTGGCTGCCTCAGGATATCCTCTTAAAGGCGGATAAAATGACAATGGCAAATTCTCTTGAGCTAAGGGTTCCTTTTCTTGACAAAGAGGTGTGGAGCGTTGCTTCGCAAATTCCAACAAAATATCTGATCAAAGGTAAAAAGACAAAGGCAATATTCCGCGATGTTGCGGAAGAAAAAATGCCTGAGGAATGGAGCAAAAGAAGAAAACTGGGTTTTCCCGTTCCTTTTTCAAAATGGGTTAAGGAAGATAGATACTATAACCGTGTAAAAGAAATGTTTGAAAAAGACGCCACATCTCTTTTCTTTGACAAAAACGCAATTTTAAAGCTGCTCGAGGAACACAAAAGCGGTATTAAGAACAACGGCAGAAAAATCTATAATATCTATACTTTCCTTATTTGGTACGATGTTTATTTCGGGGAGAACAGTAAATGGGTAAGCTGAAAAAATCCTCATTTTTAGAGGGCGCTTTTATTGCGACCGTTTGTATTTTTATCAGCAAAATACTTGGCATTATCTATGTTATCCCCTTTAAAAAAATTATCGGGGACGACGGCGGCGCGCTTTACGGCTATGCATATAATATTTATAATATTTTTCTTACGATTTCAAGCGTAGGTATTCCATTTGCTATCTGCAAGCTTGCGAGCGAATATGACGCGCTCGGACTTACGGAAAAAAAGGTAAGAATGTACAGGCTGGCCACAAGCATAATCGCGGCGTTTTCCGTTATTTCGTTTTTGATCTGCTTTTTCTTTGCAGGTCCGCTTTCAAAGCTTATTATAGGCGATATTGAGGGCGGAAACACATTTGAAGATGTTAAATTTGTTATCCGCTGTATTGCGTTCACCCTGCTTATCGTGCCGCTTTTAAGCATAAAAAGAGGATACCTGCAGGGTCATAAATATATAAGCCAGCCCTCAATAAGTCAGGTTATAGAACAGCTTGTAAGAATAATAGTTATTTTAATCGGAAGCTATCTCTTCGTTTTCGTTTTTAAGCTTCCGATAAGATTTGCCGTGGGAATTTCTGTTTTTGCGGCGGCCGTCGGCGGATTTATCGCATATCTTTATTTATCTAAAACCGTCCGCAGAAACAAAGAGGATTTAAGCCTTAATATCAAAGCTTCCGATACTTCTCTTGACAAAACGATAATTAAAGATATTATCCTTTGCTCAATTCCGTTTATTATAATAAATCTTGCAAATACGCTGTATACGAGCACCGATATGATTTTGGTGCTTCACACTCTTCCCCGACTCGGCTTTACGGGCAAAGAAACCGAATTCATAAGCAGTGTTTTCACAACTTGGGGAACCAAATTCAATGCGATTATAACCGCCGTTTCAACAGGTCTTATCGTAAGTCTTATTCCGAATATTGTTCACGATTATACCTGTAAGGACTATAAGCTCGTAAATACAAATTTCAACAAGTGTCTTAAAATAATTCTTTTAATAATCGCACCGCTTTCGCTTTTCATAAGCCTTGAAGCGGACAACTTCTGGACTGTTTTTTACGGTCAGAATAAAACCGGCTCTTCAATAATAAAATTTACAATAACAGTAACTATTTTCGACTGTCTTTATATGGTGCTTAATTCCCTGCTCCAGAGCCTTAACAAAAAGCATATAATTTATAAAAGCGTTATAACGGGACTTATTATCAATCTTATTTTAGATGTTCCTTTTATGTATCTTTTTAAATTTATGGGGTTAAAGGCTTACTACGGAGCAATAACCGCAACTCTTGCAGGCTTCCTTGTTTCTAACACCATGAGTCTTCTTTATCTTAAAAGAAACATGGCGATAACCTTTACGGAAACCTTAAAGGCATTGCCGAGAGCATTGTTTTCTTATGCCGTTCTTATTGTTCTCTGCACTGTTTTCAACAGGTTTGCAATAAGCGGCGGATCAAGAATAAAGAGTATGCTTTTTATAGTTATTTCCGGAATAATTGTCGGAGGAATCTATATATTTATAAATTTCGCGGAGCTTAAAACAGTTCTTCCCGAAAAGCTTTTAAGAAAGCTTAAATTGATAAAATAATCGAAAGAGGGTAAATTCAAATGGATTTTTTAAGGCGGACTTGGGCTGAAATAGACCTGAATGCTCTTAAAAACAATTTTGATATTATCAGAAAAAAAGCAGGAAATACAAAAATTGCGGCGGTAGTCAAGGCGGACGCATACGGTCACGGCGCAAAAACAATCGCACCCGTGCTTGAAACATTAGGCACTGACGCATTTGCGGTTTCAAATATAGAAGAAGCTATTGAGCTTAGAAACTGCAAAATTACAAAGCCTATTCTTATTTTAGGCTACACTCCTACCGACCACTGTGACGCGCTTATTGAAAACGATATTTCCCAGTGCGTTTATTCGCTTGATTATGCAAAAGAGCTTTCGAAAGCCGCCTGCGCCTTAAGCAAGACCCTTAAAATCCATTTAAAGCTGGATTCGGGAATGGGCAGAATAGGCTTTGACTGCAGAAACGACTCACTTTCGGGGCTAGATGACGCTTATGCTGCCGCCTCTCTTCCCTGCTTTGACTGCGAGGGGATATTCACGCATTTTGCGGTTTCGGACCGCACTCCCGACTCGGAGGACGGATTTACAAACGAGCAATATAACAGGTTTATAAAAGCGGTGAATATTCTTAAATCCAAAGGGCTAAGCCCAAAGGTTGTTCATTGCTCCAACTCCGCAGCTATATGTCTGGACAGTGACAAAAGGCTTGATATGGTCAGACCCGGGATTATTCTTTACGGACTTTCTCCAGAGCCTAAGCTTAAAGATATCGGGGATTTTATACCTGTTATGACTTTAAAATCCACCGTTTCAATGGTTAAAGAAATAAGTAAGGGCGAAACCGTCAGCTACGGAAGGACCTTTACGGCAGACAAAAAAATGCGTCTTGCAACCGTTGCCATAGGCTATGCAGACGGTTATCCGAGACAGCTTTCAAATAAAGGCTGTGTCCTGATTAACGGAAAAAGGGCAAAAATTACAGGGAGAATCTGTATGGACCAGATGTTGGTTGATATTTCAGACATAGAAGATGTTCATATCGGAACAGAGGTAACTCTTTTCGGCAAGGAACTCTCGGTAAACGAACTTGCCGAGCTTGTCGGAACAATAAATTATGAAATTCTTTGCGGAATTTCAAAAAGGGTTATAAGGACAGTTGTTTAATTTATCCTTAATATATTTCTAAAAAGGCAAAATAAAAATCAAGACGGTAAAATGCGGTTTGAACTAAAATAAAAAGGAGAATTATTATGGATTTCGAAATCAAATCGGTAAAGGTAAAATCAAGCGACGGAATTCACACGCTTAGAGGTAAAATCTTTATCCCTTCGGGTGAAATCAAAGGCATACTCCATTTTGTCCATGGTATGACCGAGCATATAAACCGCTACGATTCGTTTTTTGCGGAATTTGCGAAAAACGGTTATGTCTGCTGCGGATATGATAACTTAGGTCACGGCAAAACCGTTGGCAAAAAGGATGAATTGGGCTTTATCGCGCACAAGAAAGGCTATGATTTTCTTATGCGGGATGTGAAAGTGTTCTCCGATAAAATAAGAAAGAACTACCCGAAAGTCCCTTATATTTTAATGGGACACAGCATGGGTTCGTTTATAGTAAGAGGAACTGCTGTTAATTATGTAACCGACCCCGATAAGCTGATAATCTGCGGAACCGGCGGCCCCAATCATTTTTCAGCCGCAGGACTTTTAATTACGGATATTTTAAAGCTGTTTAAAGGTGAAAAATACATTTCTAAAGCGGTCGACAAAATCGCTTTCGGAGCATTCAATAAGCGCTTTGAGGGCACTTCGGAATATAGCTGGCTGACAAAAAATCACGAAATCACGGAAGCTTACTCAAAAGACGAGCTTTGCACATTCAAATTTACTGTAAGCGCAATGCACGATCTTGTTAAATTAAACAGAATAGCAAACAGCAGAAAATTCTTTAAAAAGCTTGATAAATCGATCCCCGTGCTGATAGTTTCAGGCGACAGCGACCCCGTAGGCGACTATTCTAAGGGTGTCAAAAAAGTTTATAACAGACTCAAAAACGGCAGAGATGTTACCTTAAAGCTTTATGAAAACTGCAGACATGAAATTCATAATGACACCTGCAGGAACGAAATGATAGAGGATATTCTTGAATTTTTGGAAAAATAATAGCCCATAATAGCCATTGAGGCGATATTATGAGACTTAAAGAAAAAACCAAGGATATTTTAAGGGTTGTTTTTTCAACCGCAATAAGTGCATGCGTATTCTTAATGTTTGTATTCGGATTTATAAAACTCTGTGAAAAAACGGATGAAGCAAATTACAGATCCGCTGAAACAAAGCAAAGTAAAATTCCTTATATCAGGGAAATTCCCGAAAATATAACGGTTTTGATCCGCTTTTTTGACGGCAGTGTAACTTTAGCTGAATTTGATTTTAAAAATTCAAAACTTATTTTAAAAGAGAATGAGTGCGAAACGAAAACCGACAGGTTTTTAAATGTAAGCGAAAATTCCGCTGCTGAAATTATAGACATTATCGGAGGAATCGAAACAGGCGGTTTGAGACTCACCGGCGTTCAGGCGGTATTGCAATACAGGCAGGAACTTCTTAATAAAAAACAGATTATCGAAGGCTTTTTAAAAAAGGCGCCCGATAGTCTTACCGAAAATAAAATATCAGATATACTGAATTCATGCGAAACCGATATTACTGCTCTTGACGCATATTATTGGGGCGAGCTTATCCCTAAGCTTTGTAAAAACTCAAGCTATAACTGAAACGGAGAAAATCTATGAAAAAAACAGCAAAATTTCTCGGAATTATTTTATCCTTATCGTTAGTTTTAACTCTTTGCTCTTGTAAGAAAAAAATACCGGGAATTTCCGATTCCTCTTCCTTTTTTATATTTGAAGAAAATTCCGGCAGTTCGGTTGAAAGCTCTGAGTCTGAACAATCCGGAACAGAAATTACGGAAAAATCCTCGCACTCACCTGCACCCTCCTCCGGCGCAGCAATTATAGAAACCGTTATAAATAACAAGGAAATAAAAAGAGTTCCTTACACCGGAATAAGAATAAAAAGCGACAGGCTGACTGTTTTTTCATCACTCGGTGCGTCAAGACAGGAAATATATAAAAAACTGCTCGCGGCAACCGAAGAATTCACAACGGGCTGGATAGATTTAGGAAAGCTCGGCGGCGATTTTAAAAGCGATATTTCTGTTTCTTATCAGGCATTATGCGATGATTATCCCGAAATGTTCTGGCTGCCGTCAGCTTATTTGCTGAGCCACACGGAAACGGGCGAAATAGCAGTTATGTTTGAGGGTAAAACAGAATCCCATTCTCTTTCTTACATTGCCTCAAAATCCGAAGCAAAAACTATGAAAGCAAGGCTTGACGAGGTAGTTAATTCGGTTACCGCCGCAACGAAAAGCTTAAGCTCACAGTTTGAAGCCGAGCTTTATATTCATGATTTTATATGCAATAACACCGCCTATAATATAAACGGGAAATATATCTATTCGGCTTACGGAGCGCTTGTAGACAAAAATGCCGTTTGTGAGGGCTATTCTAAAGCATTTGCTCTGCTTTGCTCTAAGGCAGGAATAAACTCATTTCTTGTAAGAGGTGTGAGTAAGGAGCAAAACCACATGTGGAACACCGTTAATATTGATAACGCTTGGTATAACATAGATGTCACTTGGGACGATCAGAACATAAACGGAAATCCGACCTACAGTTATTTTAATTTAACCGATGCTGAACTAAACATTGACCACACGCCTGCCTCCCATATCAATCCTAAATCGGGAGCGGCGGACGAAAAAGAATTATTTAATCTTACAAAGAATATTTGCACTGCTGCTGAAATGAACTATTTTATTCATGAAAACCTTATATTAAGCAATGAAAACGAAATCGGAGAACTGTCCTCTTATATCAAATGGCAGCTTAACCGCGGAAATCGTTTCGCCCAGATAAAGGTGACAAATCAAAGCCTTTTAGCGGACGCCTCGGCACTTCAAAGCAGGATTGCCGATTCAATGCAGGTTATAAGCTTAACCCTGACCGGAATGATTTTGATACAGCATACGAATTATATTATAGTTTACTTTTAAACTTATAAACCCAAAACTACGGCTTATTTTATTAGGTTAAAATCAGCCGTGGTTTATTTTTTTAAGTATTTTTTGTTTTTACATAACAAATCAAAGGAAATCCGCCTTTTATTGACTTTATTTTAAGAATAAACTATAATAATATTAACTTTTTAATTCTTCTTTTTTGTTTCGGAGGGTGTATTTTGACTAAAATTGAAAAATTATTCGGAAGTATGGTTTTTAACGATACCGTTATGAAAGAGCGTCTGCCCGATACTACCTACAATACAATAAAACAGGCGATAAAATTAGGAATAGGCATTGACAGCCGCATTGCGGATACTGTCGCAAATGTCATGAAAGACTGGGCAATAGAAAAGGGCGCCACACATTTTACGCACTGGTTTCAGCCGCTTACAGGAATTACCGCCGAAAAGCACGACAGCTTTATCGCCCCTTCCTCGGACGGAAAGGTTTTAATGGAATTCTCCGGAAAGGAGCTAATAAAAGGCGAGCCGGACGCTTCTTCATTTCCCTCAGGCGGAATAAGAGCGACCTTTGAGGCAAGAGGCTATACCGCTTGGGATCCCAGCTCTTATGCCTTTGTGAAGGATAATACGCTTTGCATTCCTACTGCGTTTTGCTCCTACGGCGGCGAGGCTCTCGACCAGAAAACTCCGCTTCTTCGCAGTATGGACGCTTTAAACAAGCAGGTTATGCGAATAATAAGGCTGTTTAAAATTCCGGATGTTGAGCATATTGATACCACCGTCGGTCCCGAGCAGGAATATTTCCTTATCGACCGCGAGCTTTTTAAAAAGCGCCCCGATTTAATGTTCTGCGGTAGAACGCTTATAGGTGCGCTTCCCCCTAAGGGACAGGAGATGGACGATCATTATTTCGGTGTTATAAAACCGAGGGTAGCCGCATTTATGCGTGAGCTCGACAATGAACTCTGGAAGCTCGGAGTGCTTGCCAAAACAGAGCATAACGAGGTTGCTCCCGCTCAGCATGAGCTTGCCCCGATTTTTACCACCACCAACATTGCCGCGGACCACAATCAGCTTACAATGGAACTTATGAAAAAACTCGCAGATAAACACGGACTTGTCTGCCTGCTTCATGAAAAGCCTTTTGCGGGTGTAAACGGTTCAGGAAAGCACAACAACTGGTCGCTGTCTACAGACACGGGTTTAAATCTGTTAAAGCCGGGGAAAAATCCGAGTGAAAACAAGCTGTTTTTGCTCACGCTTTGCGCCGTTATAAAAGCGGTTGACGACCATCAGGACCTTTTGAGAATTTCCGTAGCCTCCGCAGGGAACGACCATAGATTGGGCGCCTCCGAGGCTCCTCCCGCCATTGTTTCATTGTACTTGGGCGAAGAGCTTACGGCGCTTCTAAGAGATATTGACCGCGGCGCGCATCATAATGACGCAGGCAAGGTTAAAATGACAATAGGAACCGATACGATCCCTTATATCAGAAAGGACAACACCGACAGGAACAGAACTTCGCCTTTCGCCTTTACGGGCAATAAATTCGAGTTCCGCATGCTTGGTTCTTCAGCCTCGGTTTCCGATACAAACATTATGATAAACACCATGGTTGCCGATGTTTTCATGCAGTTTGCAGACCGGCTTGAAATGACCGACGATTTTGACGGTGAGGTTGCGGCAATAATAAAAGAAACCATCTCGTCGCACAAAAGAATTCTGTTTGACGGAGACGGCTACTCAAAAACATGGGAAGCGGAAGCGAAAAGCAGGGGTCTTTTAAATCTTAAAAGCACTGTTGATGCGGTACCTTATCTTTGCAGTACCGCTAATATTGAATTATTCAGGCGTCACGGTGTTTTAAACAAAACCGAGCTTACCTGCCGAGCTGACACAATGCTCGAAAAATACAGCAAAATCCTGCATATAGAGGCGCTTACACTTTGCGAAATGATAAAACGGGATGTTATGCCCGCAATTATTAAATATTCCGATAAATTGAGTTCTACCGCCTCAAACAAGGCTGATATCGGAATAAGTGCAACTGTTGAAAAGGATCTCGCATTCAGACTCTCGGATATTTCTTCAAAGCTTTACTCCTTGATTCTTGAACTTGAAAACGCCGTGCAAAAAGCGTCCTGCGAAACAGGAATACTTGAAACAGCGACTGTCTACAACAAAGAGGTTCTTCCCTTAATGGAAAAAATCAGATATCTTACCGACCGTGCGGAAAGTATCACGGCAAGAGAATACTGGCCTTATCCTACCTACGGAGACTTGCTGTTTAAGATTTAGTTTTAAAACAAATATGTGCCTGTCGGCACTTAATATAACCAAACCCTTCCGCCAAAGCTTCGCTTTGCCACCTCCCCTTTCGTCTAAAGGGGAGGCTTGGGTTTCTGCTGAAACTAAAGTTAGGCTCCCTTCTTATGCGCCAGCATATAGAGGGGAGCTGTCAGCGTTAGCTGACTGAGGGGTATTCTTCTAGATGCTAGATATTAGACTTTGGATATTAGATAAATGTGCGGCTTTGCCGCGAATATAATCAAACCCTTCCGGCTGAAGTGGAGGCTTGGGTTCGTGCCGAAACCAAAGCTTACACCTCTTGTCTGAACGGCAGATCAAAATAATCGGCAAGGGACAAAACGACGTTCCTTGCGATTTCGTCAATATTATCCCTGATCCAAACCGCGTCGTCATAATTATCGTGATACGCAAATTCTATCAAAACGCTCGGCGCTCTGGTTCTTCTTACCTCGCCGAGCGTCTTTGTTTCAACTGTCCTGACATTTTCCGGAACAGGATATATCATTTGCAGATTATTGGCAATTATATCCGCCGCCCGTCTGCCGTTTATACTTGTCGGGTAATAATACACCTCGCTGCCTCTGACATCGCCCTTGCCGCTCGCTGTTGCGTTTGAATGAAGAGCCAAATGCAAATCATATCTTCCCGCATTCGAAGCCGCTATGGAAGATGCGGCAGTCATATCGGGAGTGTTTCTGTCAAACTCAATTCCCGTCGCGTATAAATAAGGCTCCATAGCGTCTGCAATCAAATTCATATAGTATTCTTCCGTTCCGCCTATTATATAAGGATTAAACTCCTGCGTAGACGGACTTAAATAAATTCTGGGCATAAAAATATCCTCCTTTTATATCAATTTATTAAAAGGAGGATATTTTTATTACTCGAATTCTTCCGAAATTATTTTTTTGACCTCTGCGGAAAACCAGCAGTACATCGCCTCTCCCAGCTCCTGAAAAATCGGGTCACCGTCATGCGAGCAAAGCATTGCAAAGGTTTGACCCATTCTGCGCTCTACTTCGTTATTTCTGCGGTAAGCAAGGTAATAAAACGAAAACGCGCCCGTATCGACAGCGGTATCGTAAATCTCTTTTTCATTTGTTTTAAGATAGTTTAAAAAGCGCCTGTGGGCTTTTTCGCTGAGCGCCGGATTTTTTATAAACCGTTCGAAGCAGATATTTGCGGTAAATGACAGCAAAAGCCTTCTTTGAATAAGAAGCTCATAGTCATTGATTTCTCCCTCTTCGTTTGACCTTACAGCCTCGACAAAGCAGACGGCAACCTTTTGTCCGCATGACCTTGCACGGCTTAACTCCTCCGAAGTCGGTTCCGGCAAATCTGTTACGGAAGAAACAGACACCAGTTTTTTTCCGAATATTTTTATGTCCTTATCCTGACACACTGTTTTTCACCTCGCGGTAGATTTATATTCCCTTAAAGCTTCTGCCAGCTGATCGGGACATGATGTCCCCTTAAAACCGCATTTTATTCCGCTGAGCTTTTTGATAACATCATCGACCTTCATGCCCTCAACAAGACTTCCTATGCCTTGAAGATTGCCGTTGCAGCCGCCTGTAAAACGAACGGATTTAACCTGTCCGTCATCAATTTCAAGTTCAATTGACGAAGAACAAACCCCTTTAGTTTTATATGTAAATTTCATTGTCTTTATTCCTCTTATTTTTCTTTGAATTTATTGCTTCTTACAGGATGACGGAGCTTTCTTAATGCCTTTGCCTCTATCTGACGGATACGCTCACGTGTTACATTGAACTCTGTTCCGACCTCTTCTAAGGTGTGGCATCTTCCGTCATGAAGGCCGAAACGCAGACGGATTACGGATTCCTCTCTCGGAGTAAGGGTATGAAGAACGCTGTCAATATCCTCGTTTGTAATGGTTTTAAGCGCCGCATCATCGGGTGCCAATGCCTCTTCGTCACGGATAAAGTCCATAAGACGCGAATCCTCCTCAGGACCTATCGGAGTTTCCATGGAAACAGGCTCCTGCGCTATTCTCATTATCTCACGGACTCTTTCAACCGGAAGATCCATTTTTTGCGCTATCAGTTCCTCGCTCGGCTCATAACCGTTTTCATGGAGAAGCTGGCTCTGAACCTTTTTGAGCCTGTTTATGGTTTCGACCATGTGAACGGGAATTCTGATTGTTCTCGCCTGATCGGCAATGGCCCTTGTAATAGCCTGTCTTATCCACCATGTGGCATAGGTCGAAAATTTAAAGCCCTTTGTGTAGTCAAACTTATCTACCGCCTTTATAAGACCGACATTGCCCTCCTGAATAAGGTCAAGGAAATACATTCCTCTGCCGACATACTTCTTTGCGATACTTACAACAAGTCTTAAATTTGCTTCGGTAAGACGCTTTTTTGCATATTCATCTCCCTCGCTTATTTTAACGGCAAGCTCTATTTCCTCGTCATAGCTTAAAAGCGGAACTCTTCCTATTTCGCGAAGATATACCTTAACGGGATCATCAAGAGATATATTGTCGATAAAGCTGTCATCGTCAAGATTGTCGATATTCATTTCCTCAAGCTCTAATTCGTCCTCGGTAGGCTCTTCATCGAAATCTCTCTCTAAGATCGGAGGCTCGGCATAAAGCTCGGTTTCCTCTTCGGGGGCGTTTTCAATTTCATCAATTGAAGCGTCCTTTTCCTCAAAGCCTTCTTCCTCTATGCTGTTTTTAACCTCTTCGTTAAGATTTTTATTTTCCTGATTTTCCATATTCAGTTCCCCTTTTTCTTTTCTTCGATTATTTTTTTCATATTAGCAGCCCAATCGTCAACCGACATATCCTTTACATTTGCCGACAAAAGTCTTGTCTTTTCATCCTTTAGGACCCTTATGCTGTCATTTAAAACAGTAAGCGGATTTTTTTCGCATTTGTCACTGTTGAAAAGCATTGCAACATAGCCCGATTCTGCAGGACTTAAAATATCCCCGAAGGACGAAACATCAGTAGGATTTCCTTCCTCATATCTTTCCTTTATTCTTTCAAAGATCTTTCTGTTAAGCGCCGTTATAAATTCCTTAGGCTCAATCTCATTTATTGCATGTCCGCAAAGATCGGGATGCTGTAAAACAGCGCTGATAACCGTTTCTTCGGCATTTGTACCGTAAGGCGAGATACGGCGCTGAGGGTTTATATCGTCAAAGCTGTATTTCGGATGAATAATATTGTTTATTTCTTTTTTCTTTTCATAACGGACATTTCTCTTTCTAAGCTCTTTTACCTTTATTTCAAAAGCCGTTCTCGAAACCGAAAACTTCTCGCAAATACGGCTGATATATAAATCTCTTTCGACTATATCCGTTGTGTTAGCTATTATTTCCGCCGCGGCGTTTAAATACTTTATCTTTCCGTTATCGTCCGTCGCGTCGATATTTCCGGCTGCGGCAAGAAGGTCATATTCAATAAGCGGAACGGCATTTTCGATCACTTTTTTAAACTTATCCGCTCCGTTTTTCTTTATATACTCGTCAGGGTCTTTCCCGTCGGGAACTACGGCAACCTTTATTTCAAGCCCCGTACTTTTTAAAATTTCAGCAGCTTTTTTAACAGCTTTCTGCCCTGCCTCGTCCGCATCCATAGTAAGGACGACTTCCTTTGTATATCTTGACATCAGCTTTGCCTGCTGAGTTGTAAAAGCTGTTCCGAGAGCAGCAACCGTATTCTGAAGCCCTGCCTGATGAACGCTTATAACATCCATATTGCCCTCAACTAAAATTATCTGCTCCGAGCAATAGTTTTTCGCGAAATTCATTCCAAAAAGATTCTCGCTTTTTTTATAAACAGGTGTATCAGCAGTGTTTACATACTTTCCGCCCTGCTTTTCGTTTTCGGGTCTCGCTCTTCCGCTGAAGCCTATTACCTTTCCTCTTATGTTTATAATCGGAAATACCGTTCTGTTTCTGAACCTGTCATAATATCCGCCGTTTTTTCCCTTGACTATTACATTCGCCTGAAGCATATCGTTATCAGAAAAGCCCTTTGCCCTTAAATGCTTTAAAAGCGAATCCCAGCTGTCGGGAGCGGCTCCGAGCCCGAAATGCTTAATCGTTGACATCTTAAGTCCCCGTGACAAATAATAATCAAGCGCCCATTTGCCCTCGGGAGAAATTAAAAATTTATAATAAAAAAGAGCGGTTTCCTGATTTATTTCATAAATTTTCGATTTTAACTTCTGCATGGAATCGGAAAACCCGTCCGAAACAATACTTATTCCGCTTCTCTCCGCAAGCAGCCTTACAGCGTCGATATAATCGACCTTGTCCATAAGCCTTACAAAGCTGAAAACATCTCCCCCTGCTCCGCAGCCGAAGCAATAAAAGGAGCCGTTCTGAGGATAGACCGTAAACGAGGGGGTCTTTTCGTTATGAAAAGGGCAAAGTCCTACCATATTCTTTCCGCGGTGTTTTAAATTCACATACTGCGAAATCACCGATTCAATGGGATTTTTATATTTTATCTCATTTATAACCTCTTCCGGAATAGGCATTTGATTCCTCCCTTTTTTGTTTGTTACATTCCCCACGATTTCGGAATGCAGATATCCGAATATGTCAAAACCGCGAAATGGTCGGTCATACCTGCGATATAATCGACCGCCGCGCGTTCCTTTCCTTCTCTTTCATAAATAATACGGTATTCGTCGGTAAGCTTGTCCGGATTTGAAATATAATATCCGTAAAGCTTTTCGATAAGCCCTTTAACCTTGCTTTCCTCCGACTTTGCCTTCGGATTAAGATAAACCGCCTCAAAAAGAAAATCGTGAAGCATATTATAGTACTTCTCGGTTTCTTCATCAAATTTTATATCCCTTTTCTCGCTTGAATTGATAAGGGATTTTACAAGACTTGTAATTCTCTTGCTTTTTGTGTCGCCTAAATTTTTACAGACTTTTTCGGGAATATCCGAAGCCTTAATCACGCCTGCTCTGACCGCGTCGTCAATATCATGATTCATGTAGGCGATATGGTCGGCAATTCTCACTATTTTCCCCTCGGCAGTCTTTGCCCAATCACCTCTCGTGTGGGTTAAAATGCCGTCTAAAACCTCGTATGTAAGATTAAGGCCTTTGCCGTTTTTTTCAAGCTTTTCGCAAACTCTCACGCTCTGTTCAAAATGGGTAAACCCATGAGAGTAAAGCTCGTTTAAAGCCCGCTCTCCCGCATGGCCGAAAGGTGTATGTCCCAAGTCATGACCTAATGCGACAGCCTCGGTTAAATCCTCATTGAGCCTTAATGCCCGCGCTACCGTTCTTGCAATCTGAGCCACCTCTAAGGTATGTGTGAGACGGGTTCTGTAATGGTCCGACTCGGGAGAAAGGAAAACCTGCGTTTTATGCTTGAGTCTTCTGAATGCCTTGCAGTGAATAATCCTGTCACGGTCTCTTTGAAAATCCGTCCTTAATTCGCATTGCTCTTCCTTTATTTTTCTGCCTTTGCTTTCATCGCTGAAAGCCGCGTAAGAGCAAAGAATCAAATGCTCGTTTTTCTCGCTTCTGAGCCTTATGTTTTCCGTTTCTACCCACCCCTTAATTACAACTTTCTATATATGTTATTAGACAAAAAAACCCTTTTTCCTCTTTTTAAAGCGGAAAAAATTTTTCTTTGCCCGCATTTACCGAAATTTTATTATAAAATTTTTCATTAAAAGAGCTTTCAAAGGCTTCGTATGCTTCTGTTTTTACGGCAAAATCTATTTTGACGAATTCTCCGTAATTTATATCCGTTAATACAGCGCCGTTTTCTGTTACAAGCTTTTTTATCTCATTTGCCTGCGCATAATCGCAGCAAACGGAGCATTCCGTCATAAGTGTAAGCGTAACAAAATCCGCACTTTCAAGAGCGGTTTTAACCGCCTGCTGATATGCCCGCATAAGTCCGCCCGTACCTAAAAGCACACCGCCGAAATACCTTGTCACCGTTACAACAACATCGCTTAAGCCTGCCCCGCTTATGATATCGCTTACAGGCTTGCCGGCGGTTCCGTGAGGTTCGCCGTCATCGGAATATTTTACCGTGCCGCAGCTTAAAGAAAACGCATAAACATTATGCTTTGCATCATGATATTTTGCTTTAACAGCCGATATTATTGCTAATGCTTCCTCTTCAGTTTTAACATGGCAAATCTGCGCTATAAATCTCGACCGCTTTTCGGAATACTCTCCGAAAGCCTTTTTCCTAACTGTTTTAATTTCCGGCATAAATTGCTCCCAACAAATTAAAATTGAAAAATGACAATTTAAAATTAAATTCAAAAATAGCCGTCTGCAAAACAGACGGCTTAAATTTCAGGCAATTATTTATCCATGTTAAAGCGCTTTTTAAATCTGTCAACACGACCGCCGGTATCTACCAGCTTCTGCTTACCTGTAAAAAACGGATGACATTTAGAACAAATATCCAAACGAATGTCCTTCTTTGTTGAGCGTGTTTCAAATTCTGCACCGCAGGCACATTTAATAGTTACCTTTTCATACTGCGGATGTATTCCTTCCTTCATTCCGGTCACCCCTTTCAACATTCTGTAATCAATATAACATTGACATTTTAACACACATTATCTCAAAATGCAAGCATATTTTAATTTAAATTAAGAAATTTTTTTCCTGATTGCTTCATACCATTCTACCGCTTTGAATTTCATAACATATTTCTGCGGATTTTCAGCCATTTTGCTTGCACTTTCGCTTGCACTGTCCGAGAGCTTTCCTTTTGCGGCTGACGGAATACAAACCGACGGAAAAACCACGCACCACCAGTTGTGTCCCTCTGCTTTTCCGAGCCTGACTATCAGCGCAGGATATTTCCCCGCAGGAAGAGTAAAGCTGTCATAAACCCTTGTATCAAAATAACTCTCCCCTATGCTTACTTCGGCTTTATAATCATATCCGTTTTCTTTTATTACCCTTTCGGCAGCTTTCTTTATTCTTTCGGTTTCGGAATTTGATATATCAATCGCGTCCTCTAAGCTGTCACAGTCCGAAAGCTTAGAGGAGCATTCCTTAAGTATTGCGTCCCTGACTTTTAGCTTAAGTGCCTGATCCTCTTCAGAATCCGAATTTGCAAGAATGTGAAGCCTTAAAACATTTTCTCTTAAATTGTCACACTTGGCGTTAAAATCCGTAAAGCTTAACAGCACCGAGGCAATAAGCCCGAAAAGAATTCCGAAATGTATGCTTTTTTCTTTTATGTTTTTCATTTTTATTTCCTGCTTTCATTGAACTTAATCCAATTATCGGCAGAAATAAAAATTTTTAATCAGTTTATTCTGTTATTATTCCTTTTTCGCAAAAGACTGCAATGTAAGCCTCAAATTCTTTTTGCTTTAATATTTCTTCCTTTGCTTTTTGCGCCTTGGTATATGATGAAAAAATTCCAAAAACAAACGGTCCGCTGCCCGAAAGCCCTGAACCTAATGCCCCGAATTCCTTTAATAGCTCAAAGGTCTTATTATGCAAGCCGTCAAAATCAAAGTCATTTTTTAAAAATTTAAAAGGATTTTCAAAATTGTTATAAAGTGCATTTAAAAAAGCCTCTGTTCCGTTTCTTTTTAATGCTTCCGAATCCGCTTTTTTATACATTTCGGCGGTAGATTTCTTTTCCCCGTCCCTTAAAAGCAGAGTATAAAAATTTTTGAGGGGGCTGATTTTTTCTAATTCTTCTCCTATTCCCCTCGCTCTCGCCGTTCCTCCGAAAAGGCAAAACGGCACGTCCGCTCCGACCTTTAAGCCTATATTTATCAAAGCTTCTTTGCTTAAATTTGTCTCATAAAGCCTATCAAGACCTATTATTACAGCCGCCGCGTCAGCGCTGGGTCCGCCGAGTCCGGCTCTTAGCGGAATATGCTTTTTTATTTGTATTTCCGCTCCGCCTTTAATTTTTGTAAACTCAAAAAAGTGCTTTGCCGCAATAAAGGCAGTATTATCTTCGGAGCAAAGCTCCTTTAAATCGGCAGAAAATGAAATCCTGTCGCTTTTCTCAATAAAAACCTCGTCAAAAAGCGAAACCGACTGCATAACCGTATCAATATTATGATATCCGTCCTCGCGCTTATTTAAAATATCAAGGGTTAAATTTATCTTGGCATTTGCTCTGATATACATTTAATAAACTCCGAAAGTAATTTTATTTAAGCCTTCTTTTATCGGCTTTATCCTCAAAATATAAAAAGCGGCAGTTGCACCCGAAAAATTCAAAATAAAATCGTCTATATCGCAGGAGCCCGTCATAAATATAAACTGCAAAAGCTCGATTGCGATAATCACCGAGGCACAAAAAAGCGCAAATATATGAGCCTTGCGTGACTTTCTGAAAACAGTCGGGAACAGAAGCGCAAACGGCATAAAGACCGCTAAATTACCGATAATATTTACAAAAATATCAGAAAACGAGAGCAGTCCGTGATTATAGCCGTTTATAAAAATCATAAATGTTTTTAAGGGAATGAAATTTGTTCTGTATTTAATATAATCAATTCTTTGCTCCCGGGAAGCCGTGAAAAATACCGTTATATCCCTGCCGAACGTTCCGTCAAACAGGGTAAGCTCCAAAACCGCGCAAGAATAAACCGCCAGCATAACCTTAAAGGTGCAAAGCATAATTTTGCGTGAATCTTCCGCCTTATGATTTTTACATCTTATATAAGAGCCGATATGAGCAAAAACCATCATCAAAACCGCCCAAACGGGTCTTACAATGTGGTTTATACCGGTATTTTTAATATTGCTTCCGAAAAAGAAGACTGCAAAAACAAATGATATATAATAAAACAGAGCAGAATATATTCTGTATTTCTTAATCATTATATCACCGTATATTAAATATTACTTTTTTCTTCCCGACTTGTCAAGGGGGGACAGAAAATGTTTAGTTTTTTCTTTTCAGGCAATAATAAATTAAAACAACGGAGGTGCCTTGAAAGCTATGTATAATAACAAAGTGAACATCTGCGGGGTGGATACTTCAAGTCTCCCGCTTTTAAAGGAAAAGGAAAAAATCGAGCTTTTAAAACGGGTGAAAAACGGTGATAAATCGGCAAGAGACGAGCTTGTAAACGGAAATTTAAGATTGGTTTTAAGCGTTGTTCAACGCTTTTCGGGAAGAGGCGAAGCCCCGGACGATCTGTTTCAGATAGGCTGTATAGGGCTTATGAAATCAATTGACAATTTCGATGTCAATCAGAATGTTCGGTTTTCGACCTATGCCGTTCCTATGATAATAGGTGAAATCAGAAGATATTTAAGGGACAATAATTCGGTAAGAGTAAGCCGCTCGATAAAGGACACCGCCTATAAAGCAATGCAGGCAAAAGAAAAGCTCACGGCAAAATATATGCGCGAGCCGACCGTAAGCGAAATTGCAAAGGAAATTGATATGAAAAGAGAGGATGTTGTAATAGCGCTTGAAAGCATAATAGACCCTATTTCGCTTTACGATCCCGTTTACAGCGACGGCGGAGACACAATATATGTTCTTGACCAAATCGGTGATAATTCCGACGCCGACTGCTGGCTCGACGAGCTGGCACTCAAGGATTCAATAAAGCATTTGAGCGACCGCGAAAAATCCATTCTTTCTTTAAGGTTTATGCAGGGAAAAACTCAAATTGAGGTTTCCGAAGAAATAGGAATTTCTCAGGCACAGGTTTCAAGACTCGAAAAATGCGCTATTAAAAAAATTAAAAACAAACAATAAATAGGCTCCCTTCTTATTGACGAATGTCAATACAGAAGGGAGCTGTCGTTCTAGATGCTAGATATTAGATTTTAGATATTAGACCATGGTGTGCCTAACGGCACATGATATAACCAAACCCAAGCTTCCCCTTTCAACTAAAGGGGAAGCTTGGGTTTCAGCAAGTCTCAAGCAAAGTCCAAGCCCGTACCGCTTTAATAAAACAGTACGGGCTTATATTTTAAAGGGGATTTCGGTAGTCTGAGGGCGAAAGCTTTTCGCCGCCGAAATTTCGGAATATTCCCATTTTCCCCTGATTCATACTATGTCAGGTTTTATCAGGTGTTACGAAACATCGCTTTTTCTTAAGAAAAGCACTCCCAATGTATCAGCGCCGCAGTGTGAAGAAATAGTGCAGCCTGCCCTTGTGATAAATACTTCGTCAAACGAAACAAGCGATTTTACAAGCTCTGTAACAGATTTAACGATTTCCTCATCACAGCCCGCATGTGTGATAAATACACGGTTTGTAACAATATCGTCCTTATCCGATAAGCGTTCCTTAACATATTCAAGCAAAACATCACCGAATTTTCCGCGGTATTTTTTGCCTACACCCATTTTCCCGTTTTTAACCTCAATACAGGGTTTTAATTTTAAAAGATTTGCGCCGAGCATAGAAAGCGCCGAGCATCTGCCGCCCTTATAAAGGTATTCAAGACTGTTTATAACAAAAGACGCGTCCACCTTGCCCGCAAGCTCATTTACTCTTTTTACGATTTCTTCAGCTTCAAGGCCCTGCTCGACCATATCCTCTGCCGCGAGAACAAGCAGTCCGCCGCCCGTAGAAAGGTTTCTTGTATCAACGACATAAACATTTCCTATCTCCTCCGCCGCGATACAGGAATTATTATAGGTTGAAGACATTTCGGAGCTTATTGTGAAATGAATGACGGTTTTACCCTCATTTACGAATTTTGAAAAGAACTCGGTGCATTCGCCGACATTTGTAGCTGTAGTTTTCGGAAGCTCGCCTGTAATATCATGGTGCTTATAGATATCGTCCGGAGCGATATCGACGCCGTCCTTAAAAGCTTTATCGCCGAGGGTTACTCCGAGCGGAAGCACGGATATTCCGTAACGCTCAAGCAGGGCGGGACCTAAATCGGTTGTGCTGTCGCTGGTTATTACTATATTGGAATTACTCAATTTTGTTACCTCCGTTATTGCGATTACAATTGATATTATGTATTATATCATTGGATTATTAAAAAAACAACATTTTTTTCTTTCCCGTTTAATTACTTGACATTTTCTGACAAATAAAATACAATTAAAAGAGAATAAACGCAAAAAAGAAAGCTTTTTTAAATTCCGTGCCGCAGGTACACCTAAATTTTCATTATTAAAAATATAAAACGAAAATCCCACCGCTTTCGCGATAGGATTTTCGCTTTGGAGCTGAAGATGGGACTTGAACCCACGACCTGCTGATTACGAATCAGCTGCTCTACCAACTGAGCCACTTCAGCGGATTTAAAAAGCAAGATAATTATATCAATAAAACTTTATCAAGTCAAGAGGGAATTATGAAAACCGAATATGCAAGCGAAACAAACAGAAGAATAGCGGAAGCGCGCAAAAATATGGGTTACACTCAACAGGAGGCTGCCGACCTCATGAATATGAAAAGAAATACCTATGCGAGAATGGAGCGGCTCGGAAATCCTACAATAAGTGAGCTTAAAATGATCAGCGAGCTTTTTAAGGTCTCCGCCGACTGGCTTTTGTACGGCGATAAGGGTGTATACTGTACATTTGCCTCCTTGCTGCAGCCTCCGAGGCGGCCGCAAAGACTTCATTCGCCGTCAAACCCGTTTTCGGAGTATCTCCCGTTTTTACCGTCGAGATCGGAGCTGAATATTTTAAAGGTAATTCATATTCTTGCAAAGCCCGATCAGCAAAGAGTTTTTGATTTTGTTGACGGACTATATCAGACAATGACGGAAGAAAAAATGAAAAAAAGACTCCAAAAAAACACAGATGAAAAATAAAAAATCGGTATATGAAACCGCGGATGTTAAATGCATCCGCGGTCTGTCTTTCATGACGCTTTAAAATTTGATTGCGCCGTATTTTATTTTATACATTTATACTCTTTGAAAGAGCAAAAGAATAAAGTATTTTTTCTTTTACCGGCAGGCGGAAAATTTTCTTACATGCGTCCGAATAAATCGAAATCTGCTCTTTATATTTTTGAGTCAATTCTTCCTCGCTTTTAATCCTGTCGGTTTTGAAATCAACAACCACTACGCCGCCGTTTTCAACAAAACAAAGGTCAACGGCTCCCTGAACGATAATATCCGCTTTTGCGCAGTCCCCGACAAGCGACGGATCTAAGCGGGAAGCAGGAAGCTCTGTTAAAAACCGCATTTCGCGTCTGACATCATTTGAAGCTTTAATTCTTTTAAAGATTTCGCTTTTAAAGAATAATTCAAGCTTGTTTCTGTCCGCAAGCTCAAACTCCTCTTCTGTTATAAACTGCCATTCTTTTAATCTTTCAAGCTCGCCCTCTATATTGCCGCAGGCATTAAAATCAAAAAACTGCATAACCTTATGCACGGCTGTACCGCGTTTTGCTCCGCTTACAGCAGACGGTGCAAAGGACGGAAGAGCCGTAAACGCAAAGCTGTCGCTTTCTTCCTTATTCGCAAGCAGCGAAACCGACGCCTTGGCTCTTATTTTACTCAAAGGCTCAAAGGGGTAAACAAAGCTGAAATTCTTTTTCATTTGTTTAACAACCTCAAGATCGGGCTTAATTTCCTCCATGTGCTTATTCGCGCCTGTCTTACGGTTAAGCTTTGTTTTAACCTCGATATCAAGCTTAAAATCGGAGGCCTTTTGCGGAACATACACATCATAGAGCTTTTTAATTTCTTTGGATGACGGGTGCATAAGCAGACAGGAAAGAATCCAGCCCTGCATATTGTCCGACCTTTTAAGGCTTTCGGTGCTTAATTTCAGAGCTTCCGCATTAACGGAATCCGCGGCGGATTTAACCGATTTTTCCATATTTTTTGAGGAACAGACAAGAATGAGCCTTTCCTTTGCCCTTGTCATCGCAACATATAAAAGGCGCATTCTCTCCTCTATATTTTTAACCCTTTTATACTCTGAGACGCATTTATGTCCGACATTGCAGATTTTCAGACCGCGGTCAAAATCGGTATACTTAATACCAATTCCGCAGCTTTCATCATATATAATATTAGGCATAGTATCCTTATTATTGAATTTTGTGCAGAGACCGGCAACAATACATACAGGAAACTGCAAACCCTTTGATTTGTGCATTGATTTTAAGGCTACACAGTCATCATCACCGCAGGAAACGGAGATACCGGAATTTTTAAGTCCGTTAAGCCGTTTTAAAAGCGAGGACAGGTTGCCTGCCGCGTCAGCAGAAATACCTGAAATAACAGACATAAGCTTTAAAAGATTTTTTCTTCTTTTATCTCCTCCGGCGAGAGTAGAACAAATACTTAAAAAATCAGTTTTTTCCATACATTCGAAAGCAAATTTATCACAAGGAAGAACGGTTGCCCGCAGTCTCAAAGCCTTTAAATAATCTAAAAACTCACTGCATTTTTCATTTCCGTTTTTAGCTGCGGCAATAACAGAAGAAAAAAGGCTGATATTTTTATTTCCCGTCCGGATTTCCGCCAAATCATCGGGCGTAAACCCGAAAATCGGGGACATCATTACGCAGAGCATATCAACATCGGATTTCGGATTATCAACAATTTTAAGCAGTGAAATAAACACTGAAATTTCATAGGTTTCAAAAAAATCCTCGCTCCCTAATGCAACGGGAATTTTTCTTGCGGAAAATTCGTCGAAATAATAGTCGGCTTTACCCGAAACGGTCGGCAAAAGAACGGTAATATCACTGTATTTTAAAGCTCTTGATTTTCCGTCCTTTTCTATCTGCATTTTTTCATTCATCAATGCCTCGATTTTATCGGCGACTGCAATTGCCTCAAATTCGGCAATTGCCTTTGTTTCATCGTCAGAATCGGTATCGGACAATGCGTCGGCAAGAATTATTTCCGTTTTATTAAATTCCGCTTCGGGAAAATTTCCCGACGGCTTTAAAGCCTCATTTACATCATATACAATTTTCCCCATTCTGCCGTCCATAATGTTTTCAAATATAAAATTTGTAAAATCGCAGATTTCCTTTCGGCTTCTGAAATTTTCGGCAAGAATTATCCTTTTTACCGACCCGTTTTCTTTTCTGTTTATAAAATTATCGGGGTTTGAACCGCGAAAGCCGTAAATACTTTGTTTGACATCGCCTACCGTAAAAAGACGCTTTCCGCTATCTGACAGGATTTCAAACATTCTGCTCTGCAAATCGTTTACATCCTGAAATTCATCTACCAAAACCCCGTCATATCCTGAGATTATCCTTTCGCGGATTTTAGCGTTTTCACCGTTTTTCTCGCACAAAAGGTTAAAAGCAAGCTGTTCACTTAGGGCAAAGGTAAGATAATTCTTATCTGCACAGAGCTTAAAGAATTCCTCAGAGAATTCCTTTACAAGTCCGCACAAAAGTGCAACAGGCTCAAAACACATTTTAAGTTCTCTTTCGGTTTCCGCCTTATTTTTATCGAAAATATCCTTTAGCTTTAAAACCGATTTTTTAAACTCTTCTCTGTGCAATTTATAAACCGCGCTAAACGGATTATCCTTTTCTAAGGACGGCGAGCGCGCAATATTTGCGGCAGGCATTGCATTTACAGCCCTATCCCAATCCCCTTCTCTTAAAATATCGCATAATTCATCGGCAAGCAAAGAAAGGGTTTCGCAGTCGCGCTTTAAGCTTTCCTTGCTTTTTTCTATAAAAACCGACGCGTCCGCTGCCGCTTTTACATGTTCTTTTAATGCAAGCGCTGTTTCTTTTGCCGAATCGAACATCATTTTATACCATGGATGGGAATTATCAAACGGTATTTTATAAAGGTCAACAAGGTTATTTAAAAATTCGTCGGGGAAAGGCATATTAAGACTGTAATCATAAATATCGGAAATAAGATTTAAAAGATTCTGTTCATTGTAATTACAGCCCGCCATATCAAGAAGCATATCGAAATTTTTATTTCCGCTAATATTTTTTTCGAAAATGCTCTTTAAAATGAGATTCTTTGCTTCGTTTAACTCGGAGCCGTCACCTACCTTGAAATCCGGAGAAACTCCGCAAAGCTCAAAATTATCCCTTACAAGATTGATACAGAATGAATCAATTGTACAGATATCCGCCGATTGCAAAAGATATTTCTGTCTTAACAGTCCTCGGTCGGCAGGGTTTTCAAGACATTTTTCATAAAGCTTCTTTTCAATTCTCGATCGCATTTCCGCCGCGGCGTCGTTTGTGAATGTTACTATCAACAGTCTGTCGGCGCTTACGGGATTTAATTTATCTGTAATAAGCCTTAAAACACGTTCGGCTAAAACCGCTGTTTTTCCTGAGCCTGCCGCTGCGGAAACGATAACGGAGCCATCGGTCTTAATTGCCTCATTTTGCGACTTGGTATAACTGATTGCCACTTTGCGAATTCTCCTTTCTGATTTGTTCCATACACTCTTCATTAGAAAGCTTTTCGGCTCTTAAATGCTTTTCATCCCGAGCTTTGCAGATTGCGTAAAACTCGCAATACTCGCATGCAGTCTTTGCGCCGTTTGAACCGTCGATCGGAACAGCGCTTATATCGCCTGATTTGATAAGTTTTCCCGAATTTCTGATTTTCCCCTCAATAAATTTAAAAAGCTCATCAAAATCGTCGCTTGAAATAAAGCTGTTTCTGCTTCGCTTTGATGGAATAAATTCACCTGCTGACTCTTCTTCAAGCGCTTGTAAAACCTCAGGGTCATCGGACATCAATCCGTTCATGCGAAGCTCCGAAAGCTCAATTCCTCTTTTTGCATGCAGATAAAATATCCCCGCCGGTAAATTTTTGCCGTTGCTGTTTTTGATAAGCGCATAGAGGTAAACTAACATCTGCATATTCTGCCCCACCAAAACATCCGGCAGCTTAAACACCTTAGAGCCTGTTTTATAATCTATAATTCTGATATAACTGTTATACTTGTCCACCCTGTCGACAGAGCCGGTTATTTTTACATTTGTTTCATTATCTACGGGTATGGTAACAGCTTCAATATCCGCATTTTCTCCGCCGATTTTAAGCTCGCACTTTACAGGTTCAAAACCCGACTGGGCAAGGTCCGCCGCAATAAACCGAGCGGTGAATTTAACGGATTTTAAAAGCACGGATTTAATATATTTTAAATATGCGTCCTCAACTGTTCTGTAACCCTTGATTTTATCGAGATATTCCTCCGCAAAGACTTCAACGGCACTGTCTAACTCACTTTGAGGCATTGTACAGATCTTCTTTTTGTAAACGCTTATAAGCCTTTCAAGGCAGTAATGAACGAAGGTTCCCCTTTGCATATTATCAAAAAGCGCAGGCTGTAAGGATTTGATATTGAGCCCGTATTTGCAGAAAAACATAAATCTGCAGGAATTAAATGTCTCAAGTTTAGAGGCAGAAAGAAAAATGCTGTCAGAAAAAAGCCTTGAAGAATTTTCGGGGATTAAAGAAAAATTTCCCGATTTACAAAAGCTTTCGAGCAGCTCGGTTTTTCTTTTAAATTCCTCATTTTCGCTTATTGCGGCTTTAAGTTCTTCGGCGAATACGGGATTTTCGTTTATGCTTTGCCCAAGCTCGTAAAAAGCCGACTCATAGGTTAAAGGAAGACTGCTTTTATAATCCTCCGACGGAATATCTTCCTCGGTTATATCGAGATTTTCTTTGATAAGCTGTACGAAGGCTGAACATTTTGACGGTTTCCCGTCAGTATCGAAAGTTCTGTAAGATATAAAAACTCCCATTTTCGCACGGCACACATTCGAATAAACCAGAAAATCCTCATCAATATAGGACTTAAAAACCTTATCCGGAATATCCATTCCAAGCCCGATCAGCTCTGTACGCTCAGAATTGCTGAATATTCCGCTTCTGCCGAGCATAGCGGGAAAAACTCCCTGATTTGCACCTAATATAAAGACATATTTCGGGTCTGAGGTTCTTATAAGGTCTGCAGCACCGAATGTAACTTCATCTATAGATTGAGGGACTACGCCTATAGACGAAAGGGACAAAACGGTACTCAGAGCTTCCTCAAATTCTTTCACACCGATTTCTTTATCATCATAGCACTCGGAAATTGACTCAAGAGCTGAAATAAAGCCGTCATAAGATCGTCTTACCGCGTCCGCTGTAAGGCTGTCGCCGGAAGCTTCGAGCTTATCGCAAAGGTTTAAATAGCTTTTTTTAAGTTCTGTTTTTTCAAAAAGCGAGATTAAAGCAAGCGAAATTTTTGAAACCGAGGATTTTTTTATTCTCCTAAACTCCGATATTGGCTTTATTGCCTTTAATCTTAACATATTTAACCGCTTAAGCTTTTCTTCGCTGTCCTTTTTTATCTTATCTGTAAGTCCCGAAGGATTCATATCCCATTCGTTTTCCCACATCTTACCGCTTATGTTCCAGATATAAGCATAGTTTTCAAGATCGCAAAGCTCATTTTGAGTGAGATATTCAAGTCCCGATTTATAGAATTTCAAAATGTTTTCCGTTGTCAGCTCGCTGAGCAGTCTTACGGCGCTCAATGCGCAAATGCTTATCGGCAAAAGGTTTAAAGCTATTCTGTTATCGGCAAATATCGGTACGGAATTCCTTTTAAAAGCCGCCTCTATCGGTCTTATATACGGCTCCGGATCGCGCGCTATAACAACAATATCATTGTATCTTATGTTATTTTGCATAACAAGTTTTCTGATATTTTTTGAAACAAATTCCGCCTCGTCATAAACCGATTCCGCCTTACAAACGGTTATTCCGATGCCCTTTCTGCTTTCGGGCGTCTTACCGAGCATCACTGCTTCGAGGTTATTCAGGCAGGAATTATCATAAAAGACTTTATCGAGCACCAAATCCTCTGAAATCTCCGCGCCGTATTTTTGCGCAATAGCGGTTATTTTGTTTTTAACGCCTATGATATTTGAAAATACACCGAATTCGCTGTCCGAATTTTCATCGCAGCAAAGAAGAACCGTTACATTATCGGCGCTTGATATTATCCTTTCAAGCAGTTTATATTGCTGACCCGTAAATCCCTTAAAAGCATCTATGTAAATATTTTTTCCTTTGAAATAATTCTTGCCCTCCAAATCATTGTAAAGCTTTGTAAGTCGGTCGGACGGGTCAATAAACCGTTCTTCCAAAAGCGCATTATAACTTTCATAAATAATTGCGGTATCTTTCAGCTTTGCCGCAAAATTTTCTGAGTTAACAGCCTGTGCCGCCTCTTCAAGATCCGAAGGAGATACCGCATTCAGCTTAAGCTCGGAAACGGTATCCGCCATACTTTTTACAAATCCGCTTTTAAGCGACTGATTTTTAAATACCGAAAGTCTTTCCGCATTTTCACAGACAGCGCGTTTTGTAAGCAAAATCTTATCACTGTCGCCTATTGTTCTTCCGGCTTCGCCGCCGTAAAGCCTTTTGTATTCGTCGCAAAGCCTTGAAAAACTCATAACCGGAACTCTTTGAGCAAAGCACTCTCCGAGTGACCTTAAAACCGTCTTTTCCGATTCGAAAGAAAACTGCTCGGGAACTAAAACCATACAATCCTTATTATCTTTAATATCTTTTTTTATCATTTCGAGCATCAGCTGAGTTTTTCCGCTCAGCACTCTTCCGATAATAAATTTAAGCATCGGTTTTCTCCTTTTTTAAAAATCCTATAACTATTAAAAACTATCCGGTGTACAAAAATCTGTACACCGGATGAATTGTCGCTAAACTGAAAAATACTGACCTACTGTTCTTATTAAGGTATTCTTTTTAAACGAATACTTATTTATTGCGCGTATTCTCTCAAATTTATTAAGCCTCGGCATAGCCGCATAAACAGAAACAAGCTTTTTCTGCTCGGGTGTCATTCTGTCGGAAAAAGCCTTAAGCAGGGCATTTGCCTGAGCATAAGCCGCCCTGTAATTCGACACGACCTGTTTTCTGTTTTTATACTTCGTGACGAGGTAGTCCATACCTCTCGCGTTTTTTGCGCCCACCTGATTATCCCCGTGCTGGCGGTAATACATAAGAGGTTCGTTTATAAACACCGTCTCTCCGAAAAGACAGGCTGTAAGCGCTATCCACCAATCGTGCATTACACAGCTTTCGGGCTTAATTCTTAAAAGCTTTAAAAGAGCGTTATTGATCATGCAGGTGCAGCCGGTAAGGTTATTCTGCACAAGAAGATTGTTAAGTCTCTTAAATTCGGGAGAAATTGCCTGATATTCGATAAATGACTCTGAAATAACATTCAAATTTTCATCTGCTACATAAGCGTCGCAGTGAACGAGAACCGGAGTATCAACTCCGCACTCGGTCTCCTTTTCAAACATTTTAGAAAATGTCTTTGCTATTTTTTCTTCGCACCAGAAATCGTCCTGATCGCAGAGCATTGCATATCCTGACGGGCAGGCGGCTAAAAGCTCAAAGAAATTACCCTTTGAAGAGCCTGTGGGAGCGCCTGTTATCACTTTTATTCTATCAGGATATCTGTTTTTAAAGTCCTCTATAATATCTTTTGTCGAATCGGTTGAACCATCATCGCGGATAATAATTTCAAAATCCTTATAGGTCTGATTAAGCAATGAGTCAAGCTGTTTTTTTAAATACTTCTCTCCGTTATAGGTTGCAAGCAGTACACTAATCATATCAGTAAAGAATCTTACCCTCAGCAACCTTACGCAGATGCTGACCGTAAGGAGATTTACCGTATTTATCGGCGGAAACAAGAAGCTCTTCTTTAGTTATCCAGCCGTTTTTATAAGCGATTTCTTCAACCGCGGAAATCTGAATTCCCTGCCTGTTTTCTATTACCTTTACAAACTCGCCTGCTTCTGAAAGCGCGTCCATTGTTCCCGTGTCAAGCCAAGCATAGCCTCTGCCTAAGGTTACGACATTAAGCGAGCCGTCCTCAAGATAGAGCCTGTTAAGGTCTGTTATTTCAAGCTCTCCTCTTTCAGAGGGCTTAACCTTTTTAGCAAGCTCAACTACGCGGTTATCATAGAAATAAAGTCCTGTTACGCAATAATTTGATTTCGGATTTTTCGGCTTTTCTTCAATAGAAATCGCCTTGCCGTTTTCATCAAATTCAACTATTCCGAATCTTTCAGGGTCATCAACATAATATCCGAATACCGTAGCCCCGTTTTTTCTCTCTGCAGCTTCCTTAAGATGCTTTTTAAGCCCGCTGCCGTAAAAAATATTATCTCCCAGCACCATAGCGCAGCTATCCCCTGCTATGAAATCCTCGCCTATTAAGAATGCCTGAGCAAGTCCGTCGGGAGAGGGCTGAACCGCATAGGAAAGGTTTATTCCGTAGCTTGAGCCGTCGCCTAAAAGTCTTTCAAAATTCGGAAGATCCGTAGGTGTGGATATAATCAGTATATCTCTGATTCCCGCGAGCATAAGTGTTGAAAGCGGATAATAGATCATCGGCTTGTCATAAACAGGCAAAAGCTGTTTTGATGTAACCATTGTAAGAGGATAAAGGCGAGTTCCGCTGCCGCCTGCCAAAATAATTCCTTTCATATTAAGAATCCTTTCTGTTATTTAATTTTCTTTTATTTCAATTGAAGTTATAACAACATCTTCAACAGGCTTATCTGCCGCGCCTACCTCGACCGACGCTATCTTATCGACGGTATCCATACCTTCAAAAACCTGTCCGAAAACGGTGTGTCTGAAATCAAGCCACGGAGTTCCGCCGTTTTTCTCATAAAAATCGACTATATCTTCAGGGAAAGACTCGGGCATCGAGCGCATCTGATCAATCATATTATCGGGAACGGCTTTCGCCTGAACGATAAAGAACTGACTGCCGTTTGTATTAGGCCCTGCATTAGCCATTGAAAGAGCGCCTCTTAAATTATGAAGAGATGGGTCGAATTCATCCTCGAAGCTTGAGCCGTAAATTGACTCTCCGCCCATGCCGGTGCCTGTCGGATCTCCGCCCTGAATCATAAAATCCTTTATTACTCTGTGAAAAATAAGTCCGTTATAATATCCGTTTTTCGCGTGAGTTACAAAATTCTTGACGGTTTTGGGAGCCTTATCGGCAAAAAGCTTTATATGAATATCTCCCATATTTGTGTGCATAACGGCTACCGTATCCTCGCCGCTTGCAGGTAAAAGCTGAACAGATGGCATAATTTAACTCCTTTAAGGTTTATTATCGCTTGCCTGATGTGACAGGACTCGAACCTGTCACGCTAAATTTATTTTACCAGTTTTTTGTTCGTTTGGCAACACTTAATTTACATATTATGAAAATAATTATAAACATTCTCGGCGCTTTTCAGATTCATTCCGTCGGTCATTGCAAGTTCTTGGGCTGACGCATTTTTTATCGCGGAAATTGATTTAAAAGCCTTAAGCAAAGCCGCGGCTCTTGATTTTCCTATACCCTCGATATTTAAAAGCTCGCTGCCTAACATTTTTTGCGTGCGCTTTTTCCTATGATAGCCTATGGCAAATCTATGCACCTCATCCTGAATCTGAGTTACCAAGGTATAAGCGGCGCGGTTTGACTTTAAGGTTATATCTCCGCCCGAAACAGCTATCGCCCTTGTTTTATGCTTTGAATCCTTGACCATTCCGAAAAGAGGAACATTTATATTATGTTTTTTTAATATCGGCTCTGCGGCGGAAATCTGTCCCTTACCGCCGTCAAGCAAAATAAGGTCGGGCAGGGTTTTAAAACCCTCGTCCGTACCTTTTTCATATTCGGTAAATCTGCGGTCAAGCACCTCGGCAAGAGAACGGAAATCGTCCTGTCCGGCAAAGCTTTTTATTTTAAATTTTTTATATGCCGGCTTAAAAGGTCTGCCGTTTTTAAATACCACCATTCCTGCGACATTTTCATCGCCTGCGGTATTAGAAATATCATAGGATTCTATATATTCGGGGAGGCTTTCAAGCTTTAAAAGATGCGCAAGCTCAGAAAGCCCGGACATATATTTGCCCATCTGTTCAAGCTTTGAAGCGAGATTATCCGAAGCATTTTTTCTGCACATATCGCAAAGCGCCTTTTGCTCGCCTGCCTTAGGAACCGTGATTTTTACCGCCTTACCTGATTTTTCACTGAGCCAGCGTGATATTACCTTTTCGTCGGCAATCTCTGTATCTAATAAAATTCTGGGGGGAATTTCCCTTGGCTCCGAATAAAAGCTTTGCAAAAACTCACTGTAAAGCTCAGAAAAATCCGTTATCCCGTCCACAAAAAAATGCATTTTATCAGTAAGCCTGTTAAATCTGAAAACAAGCACGCTCATACATGCGGTTTCTCCTATCACGGCACCGGATATAACATCCTGTGAAGTGTATTTGCACATTACGACCTTTTGCCGCTCGGTAAGCTTATTTATTGCGTTTATTCTGTCCCTTAATTTTGCGGCGGTTTCAAAATCAAGCTTTTCCGACGCTTCAAGCATCTGCTTTTTCATTTCTTCGACAAATTCTTTTCCTGTTCCTCGCTTAATAAAATCAAGCGCCGCCGAAACGGAAGAATTATACTCCTGCAGCGAAACATTTCCCTTACAGGGAGCAAAACATCTTCCGATATGATAATTAAGACACGGCTTTGAATACTTATCGAAGGACCTGCCACAATCGGGCAACTTATAAATTCTCTGAATCTCGTCTAAAGTATCTCTGACAATATACGAGGAATAATACGGACCGATATATTTTCCGTCGCCTCCGATCTGATTTGCGAGAACAAGCTTTTTCCATTTATCATTTGTAACCTTGATATAATGGTATCCCTTATCGTCCTTTAAAAGAATATTGTATTTAGGAAGATTTTGCTTTATAAGAGAGCATTCAAGCACAAGCGCCTCAAATTCGCTGTCGCAGATTATATATTCGAAATCATTGACACCCGCAACCATTTTTTTAACCTTTTCGGTATGCTGATTTCCCACGCCGAAATACTGAGTCACCCTGTTTTTTAAAGCCTTTGCTTTTCCGATATAAATAATTTTCCCGTTCTTATCCTTCATAATGTAGACCCCCGGACTCAGCGGAAGACGGTTTGCTTTTGCTTTTAAAGCCTTAAGCTTTTCGGGGTCGGCATAAATATTCAAAAGAAAAACTCCTTTTTATTGATTTTTGTTATTAAAAAGTTTATAATTTAATCTGCGAGGGGATTTTTATGTTTAAAAAAATTATTATTCTTACTGCCGCTGTGTTGGCAGTTTGTCTTTGCGGCTGTACCAAACAGACCGACATACCGCTTTGTTCCGATACCGCTCCTGAAGTCGTGATAAAAACCGACGACAGCGGAAATGTCAACGGATATAAGCTTTCTAAGCCTGATGATAAGGGTGACGGCGTTTATTATGTGAATATTTCCACCAAGAAATTTCACAAAAGCACCTGCAAATACTCAAAATCCTCAAATCCTGAAAATATCAGGATTTATTACAACAGAAGCAAGCTTACCGAAGAAGGCTATTCCGCCTGTAAGGTTTGCAGACCGTAAAAATAATCGTTATTTATATTTTAATATATTATTCCTTTAAAATCAACAAAAAGCCGCGCTGAAAAAAATCAGCACGGCTTTTTGAAAAATTTTGAAGGATTTATTATTTTACAATGCAATTACGCACAGCAAAATCAAGCAAAACATTGATAAGCTCATTTCTTGAACGCTTGGTTTTTTTAGCAAGATCGTCAAGCGATGCCACAGTATCGTTTTTAATACGGATAGAAAAGGTTTTAAACCCGTCCTCTCCCTTTAAATTCTTTTGTCTTAAAATAAGTTTCTCCTGCATAACATACACCTCACATTCAATATAACGAATTTAAGGTTAATAATATATGTTAAGTTTTATAACATGGAGAATTCAAAAAAATCTGCGCCGCACAGGATATGTGCGGCGCATTATTATTCTTTGCAAAAAATAATATTTTCTTATGCTTTGGCATTAAGCTTAGTCATAAGAGCTGATTTTTTTCTGGCAGCATTATTCTTATGAATAAGACCCTTAACAGCTGCCTGATCAAGCTTTACAACTGCGGCCTTTACTGTTTCGGCTGCATCGGCAGAATTTGCCTCAAGAGCAGCGTCTGCTTTCTTAACAGCTGTCTTTAAAGCAGAACGGTAAGCCTTATTACGCTCATAATTAGCTTTGCTGATTACAACACGCTTTTTTGCTGATTTGATATTAGGCATTGCGGCACCTCCCAACCAAGCGGCATAAACCACATTTATCACAGTATTATTTATAATACCATAACAATCATAAAAATGCAAGATATTTTTTAAAATTAACAATCATTTTTTTACGGGAAGCTTTTTTCTTGAAAAAATTCCGATAAAAGCCTTTGCGTTAAAGGGTATAACGGGATAAAAATATCCCTTGCCGGAAAGTGTTTTATTAAGGCATAACACCGCTATCCAGAATATAAGCCCCGCTATAAATCCGTAATATGAAAACAGCTGAGTTAAAATAAGAAGAGAAATTCTTTCAAATTTCATGGCATATCCCATTTCAAAGCTCGGCTGAGAATATGCGGCTATTGTTACAAAAGCAGTTAAAAGAATGGTTTCTCCCATAAACCACCCTGCGCTTACGGCAAATTCCGAAAGAATAAGTCCGCCGATAATTCCCAGAGAATTTGAAAGCGAATCGGGAGTATTTATAGACGCGAGCCTTAAGCCGTCAACTATAAGCTCTAAAAGCAAAAGCTGAAAAATTATCGGGATATCGCCGATTTTCGCATTATTTAAAAACTTAAGGAAATCGGGAATAAGCTCTCTGTTGTTCATAAGCATAAGATACAGCGGAGAAATAATTACCGTACAAAGCGTTACGGTAAATCTTAAAACTCTCGTATAACAGGCAATTACGGGCAGAAAATAATAATCGTCCGCCTCACGGAAAAAATCAGCAAACGAATCGGGAATGATTACTGCCGACGGCGAATTGTCAAGCAGCATTACGATTTTTCCGTCAAGCACGGCGGCAGAGGCAAAATCTGGCCTTTCGGTAAATCTGAACTTAGGAAAAGGATTTAAAATTCCGTGCGGAATAAGGCTTTCGCAAATTGCCTGACTTGTCATAGAAGCGCTTTTTATACTTATCTTTGAAATTCTTTCTTTTAACATCGAAAGTGTCTTTTTATCCGCAGCGCCGTCGATATAAGCTATAGCAATATCGGTTTTTGAATTTTCCCCTGCCTGCATATATTCCATTCTGAGCTTTTCGGTTCTGATTCTTCTGCGCAAAAGCGCGGTATTGAACATCAGCGTTTCGACAAATCCGTCCCTTGAGCCGCGAAGCGACCTGTCCTTAGACGGCTCTTCTATTCCGCGGACCGGATATGTTCTTGTATCAATTATCAGCTGACCCTCAATACCGTCGACAATAAGCATGGCAGGACCGCACAGAACGCTTTTTGCCGCAGTCAGGATATCATAGCTTGCGTCGGTCTCAACATAAGGCAGACCGAATTTTGAAAATTCGTCCATATCCTTTGTTTTTTCAACCTTTTCCTCGGGCAACGTGAAAAGGTATTCAAGGATTTTTTCAAAGACCTCGTCTTTTATAAATCCGTCAACAAAATATAAGATCGCATCTTTTCCGCCTACAAAAATTTTTCTTTTAACGATATCAAAGCTAAGCTCCGGCTTTAACAAACCGTCCGCTTCTTTCTGATAAGAAAGAAATTTATTGTTCAAAAAAACGCCTCCTTCGGTAGTGTGACAGAAATATAATTCCCGAAAAAGGCATTTTTAATATTTTTTATTGCTGATTTTCTTCCGCTTCAGCTTTTGATTTTCTTTCTTTTATAAAATCTACCGCCACCGCCGCAATCACAGCTGTAAACAAAGCGATCGAGCCTGCGATAAGCACTGTTTGCCAGACGGGAAGAGAAGCGGTATCGGTTTTAATATCAAGAGATTTAAAAACCTCAGAGATCCTTTTATCCTGTTCTTTGCCTTTACTAAAGCACGAAAGTACATAAAACTCACCGTTTTTAACAGTAATATATCTTGAAGAAACATAACCTCCGTAAGTATCTGAAACTTGGGTTTCAACAAAAACAAATTTTGTTTCGTTGTTTGAAACTATTTTATAATTATAGATTCCTGCCGAAGAGGCATAATCCTTTATAATATTTTCATCAGATGAAGAAAAAGACTGTATTGCCTTTGAATAGCTGTTTTTAAACCGGCTCAGCTTTATTTGAACGGAATTATCGCCGTTAACCGCCATTAAAATGAGCTTGTCCTCTTTAAAATAGCTTTTTATCTCCTTGGTATCTACACCTAAAGCCTCCGCAAGTTCATCAGCATCTTCGGCTGAATATGCGGCCGAAAAGCCCTTGGGAATACCGATATTGTAATCAGCCTTAGGAGCGCAGGACGCAGAGGCAAGACATAAAAAAGCGGCAAGAATTATTATTGAAACTGCTTTCTTCATAATTCTTTTATTCCGTTTTGCTTTTTTGCCGCCGTAACCGTATTTTTTAAAAGCATTGCAATTGTCATCGGGCCTACTCCCCCCGGAACCGGTGTTATAAATGAGGTTTTTTCTTTTACCTCATCGAAAGCAACATCTCCGCAAAGCCTGCCGTTTTCTCGGTTCATTCCGACATCTATAACTACGGCGCCGTCCTTTACCATATCGGCGGTAACAAAGCCTGCTTTGCCTACGGCACTTATAAGGATATCGGCGGATTTACACATTTCTTTCAGATTTATGGTTTTCGAGTGGCATACCGTCACGGTAGCGTTTTTATGAAGCATAAGCATGGCCATAGGCTTACCGACTATATTCGACCTGCCGATAACGGTACAGTTTTTTCCCTCGGGCGAAATATCATAAAATTTAAGAATTTCCATAATTCCTGCCGGTGTGCATGGAACAAAATCAAAATCACCGATCATTATTTTTCCGACATTTACGGGATGAAACGCGTCAACATCCTTTTCGGGCGAAATAGTATTTATGATTTTCTTTTCATCAAGCCCTTTTGGCAAAGGCAGCTGACATAAAATTCCGTTGACGGAACTGTCGGCATTGAGGTTTTTAATTAAATCAACAATCTCTTTCTCGGTTGTATTTTCATTCAAAATATATTCGAGAGAGCGGATGCCCGTCGCCTCGCACGCCTTTTTCTTGTTAGCAACATATATTTTAGACGCGGGGTCGTTTCCGACAAGCACTACCGCAAGACTTACATCTATACCTTTTTTCTTTAATGCTCCGACATCTGCCTTTATGTTTTCCTTTACGGCGGAGGATACCGCCTTTCCGTCAAGAATTTTCGTCATTCAAATCGTCCTTTTCGGTTGTTTTTTTAGTTTCGGTTTCTGTTAAATCTTCTGTTATATTTTCGGTATCTTTAGCGTCAGACTCGGCATTATCAGCGGAAAATACGCTTTCGTAAGTTTTATCAGCAACCTCGGATTTTTCTTTTTTCCGCATTAAAACCAAAACTGCCGCTGCGGCAATACATATTGCGAAAGAAAGCAGAGATGATACCTTAAACGGACCTATCATCAGGCTGTCTGTACGCAGAAGTTCTATAAATCCTCTGCCGAATCCGTACCAAACGCAGTACATAAGAATTATTTCGCCCGAAAATTTTCTTTTCTTTGAAAAATAATTCAGCACGAAAAACCCCGCTATACACCATATTGATTCATATAAAAAGCAGGGGTGTGCGAGTGCGGTCGGATCATAGCCCTTTTCGGCAAAATCCTTTACGACATTTTCGCTGGTCATTCCGAAAAAGCTGCTGCCTGTCGGGCCTCCGAACGCCTCCTGATTCATAAAGTTTCCCCAGCGGCCTATTCCCTGTCCTATCAAAAAGCCGATCGATGCAAGGTCGAACATATCAAGCGCATTTATTTTTCTCAGCTTACACATAAGAAGTCCGCACCCGAAAGCACCGATTACTCCGCCGTAAATCGCAAGTCCCGTAAACCCGTTCGGACTGCCTACCCCGAAAAATTCGCCTATACCGCTTAATTTCTCACCGTCGAAGATGAGATAATAGGCTCTTGCACATAGAATTGCGACAGGAGTGGTAACAAGTATAACATCAAGCATTCTGTCAAGATTTATATCAAATCTTTTTGCGTTTTTATAAGCATAAATTATTGCAAGCAAAAAGCCTGTTGCTATAATTATTCCGTACCAATAAATATCCCAACCGTTCTTACCTATCGGCAAAGTAAAGGCAATGGGATTAAGCTTTAAATGAATTCCGAATATCGTTACATTATAAGTCATTTACTATCCCTCCGAAACTTCTTCTATAGGCTCAATAACCGAAAGCACACGGTTTTGAACATCGAATTCATTCAAAACCCGCATAAGATCCTCGGCGGTAACCGACTTGATGTATTTTATTTCATCAAAGGCATTATATCCGCAGACGGCGCTGTTTACAAGCTGCATAACAATCCCCTCGGTACTGCCGAATGCTCTGACACAATCACCGTAAGTAGCTGCTTTTACGGCGGCAAAAAGCTTTTTATCAATACCGCCGTTCTTTATTCTGTTTATCTCGCCCTTGATTTCTTCGCTTACCTTTTTCGGATCCGGAGATTCGCCCTCAAAAATCATTGCGGCATAGCCGTTTCCTGTAAAATATTCGCTTGAAAACTCATCGTTTATCAGTCCGTCTCTTACGAGTCTTGCATAAAGAGGAGAAGAATCTCCGCAGATAATCTCAAGCAGCAAGGAAACGCAGATCTTGGTTTTAAGGCTCTGAAAAGAGCTTGATATTGACTGCTTAAAGCCGATACAGAACATCGGAACACAAACCGAAAGCCTTGAAGAAACAAAATGCTTATCGACTTTTTTTGAATCTGTGAACTCTCCGCGCTCTATTACCGACGGCAAAGACGGTTTTATTTTTTCTTCAATCTGTTTTAAAACGGAATTTGTATCAACATTTCCCGCAATACAGATAAACATATTTGAGGGATTATAAAAAGTTTCATAGCATTTATAAAGCAGACCCGCGTCAATTTCCTTTATGGATTCGACCGTTCCCGCAATATCTATGCTTACGGGGTGATCCTTAAACATGGTTTTCAGCATATTGAACATCGCGCGCCATCCCGGACTGTCATCATACATCTTGATTTCCTGCGCGATTATACCCTGCTCCTTTGATACCGTCTTTTCGGTAAAATAAGGAGACTGAACAAAATCCAGAAGAATTCCCAGATTTTCATAAAATTTGTCACTGCATGAAAACAGATAGCAGGTTCTGTCAAAGGAGGTATAGGCATTGGCGCTCGCACCCGTTAAGGCAAATTTATTGAATGCGTCCCCGTCCTCGCTTTCAAAAAGCTTATGCTCCAAAAAATGAGCTATTCCTTCGGGGACCCTTACTGTTTCGCCGCCGTTTAAAGAGAATTCGGTATCAACCGAGCCGTACTTTGTGCCGAAAATCGCGAAAGATGATGAAAACTGCGGCTTTTCCATAATATAAATTTCAAGGCCGGATCCATGCACTGCTTTAGTAAAACCTTCGCCGAAGGGTCCTTCAAAATATTCTTTTTTCACTTTGCTTGCCCTCCCATATCCGTCTCTTTAGGAAGCAGACGGAATACCGTATGAAGTTTTATTCCCTGTGCGGCATTTACAATTTCTTCTTTTGTCACTCCGTTAATAAGTCTGCTTAAAGTCTCAGGCTCTGCGGGAGAGCCGTCAAAAATTTTTAAAGAATACCAAGTATCGAGAAGCGCCTGACTGTCATTATAGGTATTTATACTGTCTATACAGCTTTTTTTCGAGGATTCAAACTCAAAGTCAGTAAAACCTCCCTGTTTCATAATTTCAAGCTGCTCCAAAACAGCCTTTTCGGTTTTTTCGATGTTTTCCTTTTCCACTCCGCTTTCAACCGTTAAAAGCCCTTTTACCCTTACGGTTCTTGCGGCGCAGTAATAGCAAAGGCTCATTTTTTCGCGGACATTTGAAAACAGTCTCGAATAAGGTCCGCCGCCGAATATATCGCTCATAAGCATTAAAGGAACGGTATCCTTATCGTTTCCGCAAAGCGAGCTGACAAAGCCCATAACAAGCTTTCCCTGTGTAACGTCGGACGGCTCGTCAATACGCTTCGGATTTTCTGTCGGAGACAAATTTATATTATTTGAAAAATCGACTGTACAGTTTCTTTCAACCGAAGAAAGTCTTGCGGAGATCCTATCGGTAAGCCCCTGCATCAAAGTATCCGAAATGATGTTTACCCTTATAAAAGCTTTGCTTAAAACGTCCTTCCATGCCTTATAAAGAATTTTCCCGTCTATAGCTTTTATCTGCTCAACAGTTCCGCATTTCGGTATGCCGTAAGGCAAACCGTCATACATAACCGAAATAAGACGCTTTTTGGAATAAACTCTCTTATCGTTGAATTCTCCCATTACATGGAAAACAGCCTTTTGTTTTTCCCTTTCAACATCCTCCGCGCAAAAGCTCTCATTTTCCGCTTTCGGCTCAAAAATAAGGCTTTCGAGCATATTGCAGGCATCGGAAACAAGACTTTCGGAGTCTAAAGTGAACCTGTCGTTTATAACAGAAATTCCGACCTTTAAAAGCTGAAAATCTCCGACCTTTTCGCTTGAGGCTACAAGCTCAGCGCCGTAAAGCCGGCTGAGCTTAAAGTTAAGCTTTGAAAAATCGGGATATTCCTTTCCGCAGGTTGTAAGTACAAACGGCAGGAGCGCATAAGGCGCCACCGTATCCTTATTCAGCGGAAGATAAAAGTTGAATGATACAAGCGTTGTATTAAACCTATTGCTCCTTACAAAGAGGCATTCGGCATTATTTTCAATCTTTTTTACTGAAACCGACAATTCTATCCCTCCGTGACGGTTTTGAATTTTTAATTTTATACCATTTTATTATAACACATTCCTTTCACTAATAACAAGCCCTTTTTGAGCATAATTTTTGCTTGTAATCAGCTTAAAAACATGCTATAATTACAAATAATTATATATATGGAGAGAAAATTATGAAATGTCCTTTTTGCAGTTATGAAGAAAGTAAGGTTATAGACTCCAGACCGACCGACGAAGGGGAGCGTATAAGAAGAAGGCGCGAATGCTTAAAATGCAGTAAAAGGTTTACAACCTATGAAATGATAGAAAGCCTTCCTATTATCGTTATAAAGAAGGACAGCTCGCGCGAGCCGTTCAACAGGGAAAAACTATTAAACGGAATGATTCGTGCCTGCGAAAAGAGGCAGGTTTCGCTTGAAACCTTAGAAAAAGCCATCGACGATATTGAGCAGGCTATTCAGAATTCCATGGACAGAGAGGTAAGCAGCGACAAAATAGGCGAGCTTGTTATGGAAAAGCTTAAGGGCATTGACGAGGTCGCTTATGTAAGATTTGCTTCTGTTTACCGGCAGTTCAAGGATATCAATACCTTTATGAATGAGCTTAACAAGCTTCTTGAAAAAAGCTGAGGAGAATTTTAAAATTATGAATGAGAATGAAATGCTTGCAGAGCTTCTTCTGCCTGAAACAGATAAAAATCCTGAATATTGCGAAGCTATTTATCCGCCGCGCAGTCTGAAAGAAGGCGCCAAGGTGACAAGAATCGCCCCGAGTCCTACGGGATATTTGCACTTGGGTACGCTTTTTACAGCGCTTATTAACAGAATTACCGCCTCTGTTTCCGACGGGGTGTTTTTCACAAGAATTGAGGACACGGACAAAAAGCGCGAGATTGAGGGCGGAATTTCCGATATTATTGACGGGCTTAAAAGATTCGGCATTGAAATTGACGAGGGCTTTATAAGCGGAGACGAGGAATCAGGAAATTACGGACCCTATCAGCAGTCAAAGCGGGCGGAAATTTATCAGATTTATGCCAAAGACCTTATAAAAAGAGGTCTTGCTTACCCCTGCTTCTGCACAGCAGAAGAGCTTGAAGCGGTAAGAGAAGAGCAGGAAAAGCTTAAAATCAGAACCGGATATCACGGTAAGTGGGCAAAACACAGAAATATAACCTTAGAAGAGGTAAAAAAAGAATTAAGCGAAAACAAGCCTTTTGTTATAAGGCTTAAATCTCAGGGCAGTGAGGATAAAAGGATTGCCTTTGATGATGTTATAAAGGGCAGAATAGAAATGCCTGAAAATGACGAGGATTTTGTCATATTAAAATCGGACGGAATTCCTACCTACCATTTTGCACACGCAATAGATGACCATCTTATGCGCACAACACATGTTCTTCGCGGAGACGAATGGATTTCTTCAGTCCCTAAGCACCTTGAGCTGTTCAAGCTTTTAGGCTTCAAGCCCGTTAAATACGGACATATCTCCCCTATTATGAAATCGGAAAACGGTGCGAAAAGGAAAATTTCCAAAAGGAAAGACCCCGAGGCTGCCGTTAAGTATTTTGCGCAGGAGGGTTATGAGGCAAGCAGTGTTACAGAATATTTAATGACTATTGCCGCCTCCGATTTTGAGGACTGGCGCAAGGCAAATCCCACGGAAGATTACCGCAAATTCAAATTCAACCTTAAAAAGATGAGTGTTTCGGGCGCGCTTTTTGACTCTGATAAGCTTAACGATGTCAGCAAAACCGAAATATCAAAGCTTAAAAGCAAAGAGGTTTACGAAAAGCTGACCGCTTGGGCAAAAGAATTCGACCCTGAATTTTTTGAGCTTTTAACAAAGGACTCTGAATTTACCGTTAATATGCTTGCCATTGACCGCGATAATGCAAACAAGCCGAGAAAGGATATCGCAAAATGGTCTCAGGCAAAGGATTATTACGCTTACTTTTTCGATTCCCTTTACATTCCCTGCCATGAAATACCCGAAAATATTTCAAAAGAGGACGCAAAGGAATTTTTAAAGGAATACAAAGAAATTTACAACTCTTCCGATGACCGACAGCAATGGTTCGACAAAATCAAATCGCTTTGCCCACACCTTAATTTTGCCGCAGACACAAAGGAGTATAAGAAAAATCCGGAAAACTACAAAGGAAGTGCGGGCGATTTAAGTACAGTACTGAGAATTGCCGTTACCGGCAGGAAAAACACTCCGGACCTTTGCAGTATAATGCAGGTTTTAGGCAAGGAACAAAGTATAAAACGCATTGACGAAATGATAAATTCACTTTAGGCAAGTAAATCTGTCACACTAAAAAGAGGTTAAATTAAATGGAAGAAAATAAAGAATTAGAGTTTTTGAATAACGAAACCGCACCCTCGAATTTTATTCTCGATTTTATAGACGAGGATTTAAAAGAGGGCGTTTATGACCGTGTTCAGACCCGTTTTCCGCCCGAGCCGAACGGATATCTTCATATCGGCCATGCAAAGGCTATTTGCATTGATTTCGGAACTGCCGAAAAATACGGAGGAATATGCAATTTAAGGCTTGACGATACAAATCCCACAAAAGAGGATGTAGAATATGTTGACGCTATAAAGGAAGACATAAAATGGCTCGGCTTTAACTGGGACAATATTTATTATGCGTCCGACTATTTTGATTATATTTATGACTGCGCTTTATATCTTATAGACAAGGGGCTTGCTTTTGTTGACGAAAGCTCTCCCGAAAAGATAAGAGAAATGCGCGGAACGCTTACTCAGGCAGGAACCGAAAGCCCTTACCGCGACCGTCCGATTGAAGAAAACAGGGATTTATTCGCAAGAATGACCGCCGGTGAATTCGAAGAAGGCTCTATGGTATTAAGGGCTAAAATAGATATGTCATCGCCCAATCTCAATATGCGCGACCCGATAATCTACAGAATTTTAAAGGCTTCTCATCACCGCACGGGCGACAAATGGTGCGTTTATCCGATGTACGATTTCGCGCATCCGCTTAGCGACGCGAAAGAGGGCGTCACCCACTCGTTATGTTCGCTTGAGTTTGAAAACCACCGTCCGCTTTATGACTGGGTGTTAAAAGCCGCGGATATTAAAAATCCGCCGAGACAGATTGAGTTTGCAAGAATGAATGTTAATTACACTCTTACGAGCAAGCGCAAATGCTTAAAGCTTGTAAACGATAAGCTTGTAAGCGGCTGGGACGACCCGAGAATGGCTACAATATGCGGAATAAGAAGGCGCGGTTATCCTGCTGAGGCGGTAAGAGCCTTTGTCGATAAAATCGGAGTTTCCAAGGCTTACAGCGTTATTGACTACGCTTTGCTTGAATCCTGCGTAAGAGATTATTTAAACGAGCATGCCGACAGAGCCATGGCGGTTTTAGAGCCGCTTAAGGTCATAATAGATAACTATGACGAGTCAAAAACCGAGGAAATCGAATTTGACAAAAATCCTAACGCTCCGGAAAAGGGTAAAAGCACCGTCACATTTTCAAAGGAAATCTATATTGAAAAAAGCGACTTTATGCTTGATCCGCCGAAAAAATATTTCAGGCTCTGCCCCGAAAAGGAAGTCCGTCTTAAAGGCGCTTATTATATTAAATATGCCTCTCATGAAACTGACGAAAACGGAAATATAACCGCAGTTCACTGCACTTTCGACCCCGAAAGCCGCGGCGGAGATACTGCGGACAAGAGGAAGGTAAAGGGAACGCTTCACTGGGTAAGCGCAAAGACTGCCGAGGATGTAACCGTAAGACTTTACGACAGGCTTTTCAATGTTGAAAATCCGAGCGATGAAGAGGGTGTTTCCTCTTTTGCGGACAACCTTAACCCCGATTCATTAAAGGAAATAACAGACTGCAAGGTTGACCGCTCGCTTTTAAGCGCAAAGGTCGGCGACACTTTCCAGTTCATGAGACAGGGTTATTTTTGCGTGGATAAGGATTCTGACGAAAACAGGCTTGTATTTAACCGCACTGTAGCCCTCAAGGACTCATTTACACCGAAAAAATGATTAAGATAAAAGATATTTACAAATTTTTAGATACCCTCTGCCCTTTTTCCTCCGCTTGTGATTTTGACAATGCAGGCTTGCTTGTCGGCGATAAAAATTCCGAAGTGAAAAAAGCGCTTGTTACATTGGACTGCACGCTTGAGGCTGTAAAAAAGGCAAGAGAGCTTGATTGCAGGCTTATAATTACACATCATCCTGTTATTTTCGACCCGATTAAAAGCGTTACCGCAGGCTCGGTTGTTTATGAGCTTTTAAGATCTGATATTAGCGTGATTTCATGCCATACTAATCTTGACCAAGCCGAATTCGGCGTTAATTATGAGCTTTGCAGGTGTTTGGGACTTAAAAATATAAAGCCGTTTACGGCGTCTGACGGATTTGCCCTGATGAGCGCAAGTACAGTTAAGCCATGCTCCGCTTTAGAGTTTGCAAAAAATGTAAAATCAGCTCTTAACACCTCGGTAAGGTATGTTTCGTCAAACAGGGAAATAAAAAATGTTCTTGTTTGCTCAGGCTCGGGCGGCGGATATTTAAGCGAAGCGATTTCAAGCGGATTTGACGCTTTTCTTACCGCCGATATCAAGCACAATGTATTCATTGACGCTTTAAACTCCGGATTCCCGCTTTTTGACGCAGGCCATTATCAGACCGAAAATATAATAATCAGACCTCTCTGCGAAAAATTAAAAATGGAATTTTCAAAGACGGAATTTATTCCGTTTGATAATGCGGATATTTTATTCTTATAATTTTTGTAATTCATATCATGCGGCAGTCCCCTGTAAATTGACATTTATCAATTTACAGGGGACTTGTTTTGTTTACAGCTCAAAGCTAAATCTTATTTCGTTATCCTCTATAGCAGCTTCTTTAAAAGTTTCAATAATTTTAATAACATTTTCGTTTAATGCTTCTGCAGCCTTGGTTTCAGGTTTGAAAATTACAGTTAGTGTGACAGGACTTGAACCTGCCGCGGTTTCGCTCGCCGCCTTTTAGATTGCGGCTTTGCGTGTGATTGTGCAAGGCGCCAGCCTTGCTGCAAATTTCTCGCTTCGCCTAATAAAATTAAAGCGGCAGAAACTTTTAACCTACCGAAACTAAAAATTTTGTTATAAGACGAAGCCGATAAAACGCAGGAATACTGCCGTATTTCAAGTTTTGAGGCAATGTATTATGCAAAATTTTGTTTCGTAGGCGTGACAGGTTCGAGTCCTGTCACACTATATTAACAGGTGTTTCTATAAAACCTGTCAACATATCCCATAAAGCATCTAAATTATTTCCATACCATTCGGGTAATTCTAATTTTTCTTTAATTTCACTGTGTAAATCCATCGGGCATTTGCATTTCGAAAAATTTATAACAACAGTTTTCATATTGTTCTCCTAACATATTTGATTAAATGTAAAATAGTGATCAGTTGAAGGAGAAATCAAACATTTCCAAACCTTATATTTTTTATTTTTATAAAATAAAGGGAAAAATTCTATTCCATTTACTCCTGCAATAATTATATCACCAAATAGACTCATCAAATATCACCTCATTTTTTGAATATTGTATCAAAAGAAAAGGCGACATTAACCGACATAATTATATTATAATTTTAAAAATTTATCAATGAAATAAACTAAATCTAATAATATAGTACAAACACCTCTGCATATAAAATACTGAGGTGTATTATATGAAATTACTATTATTAACAAAAAAGCAGATTATGCTCGGACTCGGTATAATTTTAAGCGCGGTGCTTATTATCATCGGCTCAACCGCTGTTTTTGCCGACAAGGAGCGAAAGCTTCCGATATACTGCGTTGAAACCGAAAAGAAGCAGGTTGCCTTAAGCTTTGACGCGGCTTGGGGCAATGACGACACCGAAACGCTTATAAAAATATTAAAGGAATATAACGCGCCCGCAACATTTTTTGTTGTGGGAAGCTGGGTCGATAAATACCCCGAATCCGTCGAGGCACTGAGTAAGGCGGGCTTTCAAATTCAAAACCATTCAAACACCCACCCTCACATGACCCAGCTTTCAATGCAGCAGATGAAAAACGAAATAGAAGCCTGCAACAAAAAGATTGAAGGTGTAACAGGCGTATGCCCTACACTTTTAAGACCGCCCTACGGCGACTATGACAACTGCGTTGTCGAGGCGGTTGAAAACGAGAGAATGTATGCGATACAATGGTCGGTTGACAGTCTTGACTGGAAGGACAGCGCAACGCCGCAAAGCATATATAAAAGGGTTACCGATAAGGTTGAAAACGGAAGTATAGTTCTTTTTCATAATGACGCTGACCACACTCCCGAAGCGCTTCCTATGATATTGAAAAACCTAAAGGAAAAGGGCTTTGAATTCGTATTTATATCAGACCTTATAATGAAAGAAAATTATCATATTGATTCAACAGGCAAGCAGTGCAGAACAAAAGACGGCGAATAATCGCTATTTAAAAACACCTCTCGCGCCGAAAGGTATGAGAGGTGTTTTTTGTCATTCGGCGGTTTCCTGCGAATTTTCGCCGTATAAAGCAAGATAGCTTACGGCGGCGTCCAATATCTTTTTGCGCTGAACATAATTTATACCCACAAAAATAACCGGTACAAATAATAGTCCCATAACTGCAAAAAATAAGCATGCAAGCGCGATAAGAATATCCGCAGGAAATACGGGAATTAAAAACCAGCCTATTTTCGTTATTTTCCATGCGACCTTTAAAGCGTTTAAAATTCCGCCGCCTATAATATAAGAAGGAAGTGCAAGAAAAATAGCAAGAATTATAAAGGCATCCTTATTATCCGGATTTCCCCAGATTGCAAGAGCGGTGAAAACTATTGCGATAAGCGAAATTACAAAACCTATAAGTATTCGGATTTGATTGAATTTAGCCATCTTTACTTCTCTTTTTGCTCTTTCGATGTCCTGAAACTGAACATCCTCAAATAATTTTTCTTTTTTTCTTTTTGCCATGATTAGTCCCCTTTTAATTTATTACAGCTTATAAAGCCGCTTTACGACATTATACTACCGATTTTTTAAAAAGTCAACTACTTAGTAGAATTATTTAAAAATAATTTCACCATTTGTAAAATTATAATAGTTAGAATAAAAGTAGAATTGAGGTGTACGGTATGGTAGAATTCGGTGAAAGACTGAGAAAGCTGCGTAAGGAAAGAAATCTGACACAAAGGGGTCTTGCAAGCCTTATAGGTGTAAAAAACAGCGTTATAAGCTTTTATGAGGTCGGGGACAGAACGCCCTCTCTTGAAGTTCTGATAAAGCTTTCAAAGGCGCTCCATATCAGCACTGATGTTTTACTCGGTCTTGATAAAAAAGAAACTGTTGATGTTTCGGGGCTCTCAGAAAATGACAGGCAGTATGTGCAGGATCTTATTGACAGGTTAAGAAAGTAAAAAATAACGCTATGGCTCTCTTTGTTATTGAAATGCAAAGAGAGCCTTTTTGTGTCATAAATTTACTTGTAAACGGAGCTGTTTTGTAGTATTATATAGTTATATTACTATTAACGGAGGGAAAGCGATGAAAGCACCGGAAAGCATACTTTCGCCGGTAAAGAGATTCCGCGGCGGAACGGAGCTTGAGCATAACAAGAACACGGAAAATTTTGAAACCGTTTCAATGCCCGTAAGCGAAAGTGTATGTATTCCTCTTTTACAGCATATCGGAGCGCCTTGCGAACCGATTGTAAAAAAAGGCGATAAGGTTTTCGTCGGAACAAAAATCGCTCAGAGTGAAAAAGCTGTTTCAGCTCCTATTCATTCAAGCTGTTCAGGCGAGGTTTCGGATATTAAGGATATTGATATTAACGGCCGTGCGGTTAAATGTATAATAATAAAATCCGACGGCGAAATGACGCCTGACCCAAATCTTAAGCCGTTTAAGGTGAAATCGGCGGAGGATCTTGAAAAAGCGGCATTTGAAAGCGGACTTGTAGGCTTAGGCGGAGCAGGTTTTCCGACATATATAAAATTCAAGGCGGAAACCGCCGCTAAAATAGACACACTTATTGTAAATGCCGCCGAATGTGAGCCGTATATCACTTCAGACTACAGAGAAAGCCTTGAAAACTTCAACGATATAATTGAGGGCGTTTATTTAATCAAGGAAATTCTGCATTTACAGAAGGTTATAATCTGCGTTGAAAGCAATAAGCCTAAGGCCATAGACAAGCTTATGCTTGTCGCCGCCGACCACCGCGACGCAGACGATACGGTTAAGTTAATGAGACTTCCGGATAAATACCCTCAGGGAGCGGAAAAGCTGATCGTCTACTCTGCTACGGGAAGAAAAATACCTTTAGGAAAGCTTCCGAGCGATGTAGGATGTATTGTTTCAAACATTACCACTATCGGAACACTGTACAGATTTATCACAACAGGTATGCCGCTCGTATCAAAAAGAATCACGGTTGACGGAACGGCAATAAAAGAGCCTAAAAATCTGCAGGTTCCTATCGGAACATCTGTTAAGGATATCGAAAAGTATATTAGCGAAGAAGAAATTGACGCGGATAAAATAATCTTCGGCGGTCCGATGATGGGTGTTTCAGTTGCCGATGAAAATGCCGTTATAGAAAAGCGAACGAATGCAGTCTTATTTATGAAACCTAAGACAGCTAAAAGCACAACCAGCTGTATTCACTGCGGACGCTGTGCCAAAGTCTGTCCGGTGAAATTATATCCTGCAAGCGTTGAAGCGGCGCTGAATGCCGGTTTACATGACAGACTTGATAATTTAAACACCGCTTACTGTATCGAATGCGGCTGCTGCTCTTATGTATGTCCGGCATCACGCCCGCTTACTCAGGCAATGCGCACCGCGAAAGCAGAACTCAGGAGGAATAAAAAATGAAAGAACTTTTAAAAGCTTCCTCTTCTCCTCATATCCGCCACCCCGAATCCACGCGCGGAATCATGGCCGATGTCGTAATAGCATTGCTGCCGGCAGCTGTTTTCGGCTGTATTCTTTACGGAATTCATGCCGTGCTTGTGCTTTTGGTATGTGTTGCAGCCGCTGTTTTATCGGAATTTTTATGGAATTTAATTCTTAAAAAGCCCAATACAGCAGGCGATTTTTCGGCTGTGGTTACAGGACTTCTTTTAGGAATGAATTTAAGTCCGAAAATGCCGTTATGGATGGCGGCAATAGGCTCAATTACGGCAATTATAATTGTTAAGCAGATGTTCGGGGGACTCGGTCACAATTTTGTAAACCCTGCGATAGCCGCAAGAATTATTCTTATGGTCTCCTTCCCGTCTGCAATGAACAGATTTATAGACCCGATTTTTTCGACCGGAAAAACCGCGGGAATTATCACAAGCGCAACACCCTTAAGCGATCCGAGTGCAGGTATAAGCCTCAAATATGCGTTTTTCGGTCTTTACAGGGGATGTATCGGAGAGACAAGCGCATTTCTTCTTATAATCGGCGGTATTTATCTTGTTATAAGGAAAATTATCTCTCCGGCAATTCCATTATCATTTTTAGGAACGGTAGCTGTACTTAGCCTGATTTCGGGGGTGAACGCACCGATGCAGCTTTTCACCGGCGGCTTAATGCTCGGAGCGATATTCATGGCTACCGATTACACTACATCGCCTACAAGCCTGCTCGGTAAAATAATTTTCGGAATAGGCTGCGGCGCTATAACATTCGCTATAAGAAAATACGGAAGTCTGCCTGAGGGAGTTTCTTATTCAATAATTCTTATGAATATTGCAACTCCGCTTATCAACAGATTTACTTTAAGAAAGCCTTTCGGCTTTGTTAAGGAGGTTAAAGCAGATGACTGAAAAAAAGATAAGCTTTAAATCCGACCTGTTGTTTCCCACGCTTACGCTTGTTTGTATCTGTCTTGTTGTGACCTTGGCGCTCAGCGGAACAAATATGCTGACAAAGAAAAAAATTGAAAAGCTTACAAAGGACAATCAAAACAAATCCATGAGTGAGCTTATTCCGGCAGACGAATATGTTGAGTTTCCCGTTTCCGGAGATGATATCGACGGGTCTTATAAAGCCGTTAAGGACGGAGAAGAAATAGGATATATATTTATCACCTCATCAAAGGGCTATGGCGGAGACGTTTCGGTTATGACAGCAATTAACCCTGATAAAACGGTTAAAGCCATAAAAATCCTTTCTGCTGACGATGAAACCCCCGGACTTGGACAAAATGTCCTTAAATCCGATTTTGCAAAGCAGTATTCGGGTCTTAAAAACGAAATAAGCGTTGTAAAAAACGGTGCTGACGGAAATAAAAACGAAGTAAACGCGGTTACGGGAGCTACCAGAAGCTCAAAGGCTGTTACAAATGCCGTAAATAAGGCTCTTAAGGCTATAGGCGGAACGGAGGAGAGCGGTACAGATGAATAAAAATCTTAAAATTTTAACAAACGGACTTATAAAAGAAAATCCTGTTTTAAGGCTTGTACTCGGCACCTGTCCTACCCTTGCCGTTACAACCTCGGCAAAAAACGGTCTCGGAATGGGAATTGCCGCAACAGCTGTTTTGATCTGCTCAAATCTTGTTATTTCTCTGCTTAGAAAAGTAATCCCCGACAGGGTCAGAATTCCTGCTTTTATCACCATTATTGCGGGCTTTGTAAGCGTAGTTCAGCTTCTTGTAAAAGCTTATGCGCCCTCCATAGACAAATCACTCGGAATATTTTTGCCTCTTATAGTCGTAAACTGCATAATACTCGCAAGAGCCGAAATGTTCGCCTCTAAAAATTCCGTTTTGCCGAGCGTGCTTGACGGTCTGGGAATGGGAATAGGATTTACCGCCACTCTGACGCTTATGGGTATAATCAGAGAATTTTTAGGCGCGGGAACATTTTTTGCGCTTCCTGTAACCTCAAAGGTTATAAGCCCTATGATTATTTTCCTGTTGCCACCCGGAGGATTCTTTGTTTTCGGAATTCTTGTCGCGGTATCAAACGCATTGGCTAAAAAATCAGGAAAAAAACCGATAGAAGAACTGAATTGCAAAAACTGCCCTTCAAAGGGAATTTGCACAAGAATTAAAACCGAGGAGGAATGTGCGAAATGAACACCTATGTAATGCTCGCTTCCATTCTTCTTGCAGGAATACTCAGCAACAATATGGTGCTTTCGAAGTTTTTAGGTATTTGCTCCTTCTTAGGCGTTTCAAAAAAGACTTCCACGGCTGTTTCCATGAGTCTTGCCGTTATTCTTGTTATGATTATTTCAACCGCCGTCACCTATCCTATTTATTATTTCATATTGAGGGATAAATACGAATATCTTCTTACGGTGGTTTTCATTCTTGTTATTGCGGCGGTTGTTCAGCTGCTCGAAATTCTTATGAAAAAATTCATGAGACCCCTTTATCTGGCGCTCGGAATTTATCTTCCGCTTATAACGACCAACTGCGCGGTGCTTGGAATTACCATGCTCAACACCACCGACTTTGACGCAAAGACTTATTCTTTTTCAAAGCTCTATCTTTTCTCGCTTACAAACGCATTTGCGGCAGGAGCAGGATTTTTGCTCGCAATGCTTTTATTCTCAGGAGTCCGCGAAAGACTTGAAACCGCCGATGTCCCCGATTTTTTAAAGGGACTTCCGATCACACTTATTGCGGCGGCGCTTGTTTCCCTTTCATTTTTGGGCTTTGCAGGAATCGGAGGTTAAATTATGAGTGCTGTAATTATACCGGTTCTGTTTGTCACGGGAATAGGAATTATCGCAGGAATAGGACTTTCCTTAGCGACTGTGTTTTTCGGAGTTAAAACCGACGAAAAACAGGAAAAAATCAGGGAATGTCTCCCCGGAGCCAACTGCGGCTCATGCGGATATTCCGGATGCGACGGATATGCCGCAGCGATAGCCTCGGGCGAAGCCTCACCCGATAAATGCACACCCGGCGGAAAAGAAACCGCCGAAAAGCTTTCCGAAATTTTAGGAGTTAAAATAACAGCCAAGCCGAAAGCGGCATTTATTGCCTGCGGAACAGGCTGCGAAAAAGCAAAGTCTTTATATGAGTATCAGGGAATAAAAAGCTGTCTTTCAGCGTCTCTTGTTTTAAACGGACCTAAGGCTTGCGTCTACGGATGCATTGGCTTCGGCGACTGCATTAAAGCTTGCAATTTCGGCGCTATTACAATGGAAAACGGAAAGCCTGTGGTTTGTGAAGAGCTTTGCAGGGGCTGCGGAGAATGTCAGACGGTATGTCCTAAGTCTCTTATAGAGCTTGTCCCTCAAAAAGCCAAGGCACATGTTGCCTGCAAAAACAAAGATAAAGGGCCTAAGGTAGTAAAAAACTGCTCTGTTTCCTGCATTGGGTGCGGAGCCTGCGAAAGAGCATGCCGTTTCGGTGCAATCAAGGTTATCGATAATGTTGCGGTTATTGATTACGACAAATGCAAAAATTGCAAGGCATGCGTTAAGGCGTGCAGCCGGGAAGTAATCAAATAATATGGCAACAAGCAAGGATTATATAGATTTTGTTTTGGAGCAGGTCAAAGATTTCGGCGATGTAACGGCTCGCAAAATGTTCGGCGAATATATGGTTTATTTCTCATCAAAGCCGATTTTACTCGTTTGCGATAACACAGTATTTATAAAAATTCTGCCAGATACTTCAAAAATAATGGAAAACGCCGAGCGCGGCTTTCCTTATGACGGGGCAAAGGAGCATTATATTCTCGATATCGAAAACAGAGAGCTTTTAGAAAAAATAATTCCTGTTTTAATTGAAATTACTCCCCTGCCGAAAAGAAAACGAAAAGCATAAAAAAGCGTGCAAGCCAAAAAGACTTGCACGCTTCATTTATATTATTTTTATTCAGCAGTATTTTCTGTCTCTGCTGTTTCTTCGGCTGCGGGTTCCTCAGCCTTTACCTCTTCCGCTTCTGCTTCCTCAGCAGGGGCAAGCAAGGCACGGATAGAAAGGCTTACGCGCTTTTTCTCCTGATCAATTGCAATTATTTTAGCCTTAACCTCATCGCCTACGGAAAGCTCATCCTGCGGCTTCTCAACATGCTTATCGGCAATCTGAGAAATATGAATAAGTCCGTCAACACCGGGGAGAATTCTTGCAAACGCACCGTAAGAAGTAATGCTTACTATCTTAACATCCGCAACATCGCCTACGGCAAACTTATTATTGAAAATGGTCCAAGGATTATCCTCTTCCTTCTTGTAGCCGAGAGAAATCTTTCTCTTCTCAGGGTCAAGAGCCTTGACATATACTTCAACGGTATCGCCGACAGAAAGAACTTCGGCAGGATTTTTGATACGCTGCCAAGAAAGCTCGGAAATGTGAACCATTCCGTCAACGCCGCCGATATCTACAAACGCGCCGTAAGAAGTAAGGGACTTAACAACGCCTGTAAATCTGTCGCCGACAGCTATATCAGCCCATACCTTATCCTCAGCTGCCTTACGCTGTTCACGGAGAACGCTGCGGATAGAGCCGACAGCTCTTCTGCCTCTTCCGATTTCAATAATCCTGAACTGTACCGTCTTGCCCTTTAAATCCTCGAGGGACTTATTTCGCGAAAGAGTTGCCTGAGAAGCAGGAATAAAGATACGGATATTGTCAGAATAAATCTGAACGCCGCCTTTGACAATGTCCTTAACGACTCCGGTAAGGATTTCTCCGGACTCTTTAGCGGCAACTATATTGTCCCAACCGGCAATAGCATCATAACGACGCTTTGAAAGCATTGCGGTTCCTTCCTGATCGTTGGTCTTCATAATGATAAGATCAAGCTTATCACCGACTTTTACTTCGTCCTCAAGCTTAACATTGGGGTCTAAAGAATATTCGTCAGCTGATATGTAGCCTGCAAGACCTCTTCCGATATCAACCTGAATTTCGGTCGGGCTAACTGCAAGAACAGTACCCGTTACCTTCTGATCCCCTGTTAAGTTGCTGAGCGAAGCTTCAAATGCTTCCTCATCTGTCATTTCTTCGAAGCTTTTTTGAACAGTTACATTTCCCTCCGTCTGTTCATCAACCGGTTGTAAAATTTCCGACATGGTTTTAATAACCTCCCTTATAATACCCGCGGGTGTGGATGCACCTGCGACGACTCCGACGCTTTCGCAGCCCGAAAAGAAATCCATCCGCAATTCTTCGGCGGTTTCAATCAAAACGGTTTTTTCGCAAACAGCACTGCATACATCATAAAGCTTTGATGTATTAGAGCTGTGCCTGCCGCCGATAACAACCATACAGTCATTAACGCCCGCAAGTTTTTGCGCCTCGCTCTGACGCATCGAAGTAGCATTACATATTGTATCAAATATTTTCGCATTTGTACATAGTTTTTTTAAAAAAATTTGAGCTTTTTCCCATTTTTTTGCGTTAAAAGTGGTCTGGCTGACCGCGGTAAGCGGTTTTTTTATAAGATTTTCATTGTTTTTGAAAATTTCTTCCAGTTCATTGAGAGATGAAAAAACAAAATAATCGCCTGTTATATGCCCGATTATTCCCTTGACCTCCTGATGCTCTTTATCTCCTGCAATCAGAATTGTATCTCCCAAATTACTTTTATCTTTTACGATTTTATGTATCTTCGCAACAAACGGGCAGGTTGCGTCGCAGACCTGCAATTCTAAACTCTTAGCCCGTTTATAAATATCCTCTCCCACTCCGTGAGAGCGGATAACAAGCGTATACCCCTCGGGGACCTCCTCTGGTCTTTCCACAACAATAACTCCCCTGCTCTTAAGTTCATTTACAAGCTGGTCGTTATGAATAATCTGCCCTAATGTCGCAACCTTTTTATTTTCGGATAAAAGCCCGTAAACCGTCTGAACCGCTCGGTCAACCCCAAAGCAGAAGCCTGCGGTTTTCGCAAGAGTAATTCTCATAATTCGGCTCCAAGCTTATCTTTTATGATTTTAACTACCATCTGTGTCGACTCTTCGAGATTATTTCCCGTGGTATCCGCAAGGATAGAATCCTCAGCAGGCTTTAAGGGAGCAATTTCTCTGTGTGAATCGTTATAATCCCTAGTCTTTATATCTTCTTCAATTTCGGAAAGCTCGACCTTCATTCCCTTTTCCGTAAGCTCTCTGTATCTTCTCAATGCTCTTTCACGAACAGAGGCTGTAAGAAAAATCTTGACCTGAGCGTTCGGCAAAACAACGGTACCTATATCTCTTCCGTCCATAATAACATTATTTTTCCTTGCAAGCTCCCTTTGCATTTCAAGTAAAAATGCCCTGACCTCCGGTTTTGAGGAAACGGCAGAAGCCATCATTGAAGCCTCAGGTGTACGGATAAGGGATGAAACATCCTTTCCGTCAAGATAAACATGCTGTTCGCCGTTTTCAAAGGCAATATCAATTTTTGTATTACTTAAAATACCGTCAATAGGCATATCGCTGTCTCGGTCATACCCGCAATTGCTGAATTTAAGGCCTATAGCTCTGTAAAGAGCGCCGGTATCAACATATATAAAGCCGAGCTTTTCGGCTGCGGCTTTAGCCACCGTGCTTTTGCCTGCTCCGGCAGGTCCGTCTATTGCTACAGAAATCATTTTAAACTATTCTCCGTTCTCCGATATGCTTTTCCCTGCTAAATAACCTGTTGAAAAAGCTATCTGTAAATTAAAGCCGCCGGTTAAAGCGTCCACATCTATTATTTCCCCGCAAAAGTATAAATTTTCAAATTTTTTTGATTGCATTGTTCCGGGATTTATTTCCTTTACATCTATTCCGCCCGAGGTTATTATAGCCTCCTCTATAGGTCTTAAGCCTTCGACATGAAGCGTAAGATTTTTAAGTATAAGGCATAAATCCTGTCTTTCTTTTTTGCTTATCTGATTTAGCTTTGTTTTACCGTCAATATGAGAAAGCTTTATAATAACCGGAATAAGGCTCTTCGGAACAAGCTTTGATAAAGAATTTGAAAAATTAAGATTCGGCTCTGATGAAAAATCCCTTAAAATCCTTGCGTCAAGCATTTCGGGGGTTAAAGCAGGTTTTAAATCTATAACCGCCTTATAGCTTGCTCCCTTTTTTCTCATCTTTGCAGAGGCGCTGAGTACCAAAGGTCCGGAAATTCCGAAATGAGTAAACAAAAGCTCGCCCAATCCCTCAAAAACAGGCTTTTTTGACTCGTTTTCAAATACAGAAAGCTTTATATTTTTTAAAGTCAGCCCCGAAAGGTGAGAGCAAAAGCCTTCCCTGCACTCAAAAGGCACAAGCGACGGTAAAAGCTCAGTTACTTTTATTCCAAGCTTTTGCGCCATTTTATATCCGTCTCCTGTCGAGCCGGTAAGCGGATAGGAAACTCCACCGGTTGCAAGGACGATATAATCGGCATTTATTTTTTCTCCGTTGCTTAAAACTGCTTCGTATACGATACCGTTTTCGGCTTTTATTTCTTTTACCGTTCCCTTAAGGATTTTACATTTCTCTTTTTTTACGGCATTAACTAAAGCGTCCACAATATCCAAAGACTTATCGGAGACGGGAAAAACGCGGTTTCCTCTTTCGGTTTTTAAAGGTACTCCAAGCGTTTTAAAAAGCTCCATTGTATCAGAGCTTGAAAAGGAAGAAAAAGCCGAATACAAAAACTTTTCATTTTTTGTAACATTTTCAAGAAGTGTTCTTAAATCGCAGTTATTCGTTACATTGCATCTTCCCTTGCCCGTTATCATAAGCTTTCTTGCGGGGCGGTCGTTTTTCTCGATAAGGGTAACAGAAACATTTTTATTTTTTGCGGCAAAATAAGCCGCAGTAAGCCCCGAAGCGCCTGCACCGATAACTATTGCATTTTTCATTTCCCCACCTCTTTTTAACTTATATATTTTACTATATTTTTATATAAAAGTAAACAGCAAAAAACGGACAATTCAAATGTCCGTTTTTGAGCGTGTCGACTTTTTCGACACGCTCTTGGACGGGAATGCCGTTCGCTCGAAAATCATAGATTTTCGGACTGCACTCTATCCCCGCCAATACCACCCCTGCGTTCTTGAAAAACCGCTTATTCGGCGGTTTTTCGCTTACAAAGTGTTTTTTCGCCGCACCTGTCGCCGAAAAAACAAAATGCGGCGTAAACGCCGCAACACAACCTGATTTATTGTTATTGACAAACTAAAACGGACAATTCAAATGTCCGTTTTTTAATTCACATTTTAAATATTTTTTTGACTTTCGGATGGATTTTAAGCATATATACCGCCGCCAATCTCGAAAAGGTAACATCATAAACAACAAATACAACATTTGCAAGCGCCCAGAAAACATATATCCCCCATTTCATCATATCCCCGACATCGTCAAACGAAACGCCGAAAAGTTTGGTAAGAAGAATATAATAAACCAAAGCACAGATATTGAAAGCGGCTGTTTTAAGAGCCCATTCCGCAAAACGGCTTCTTATACGCTCAATAAGCGCTTTAAGGATAGGATAAAATCCGAGAAAGCAGATATATAACAGCTTTGATTCGTTATCGGGATAAAAAGCCACAATAAGCGAGCTTACAAGATATGTTGCAAATGCAAATCCGTAATCGGTTTCTATAAGTGCGACTGCAACAAACAGTCCGGCAATTGCGGGAACCGCATAAGTTAAATACGGAAACAGTCCGAACAACATCATAACCGAGCTGAGCGCCGCCAGAACCGCACAAAGGGTTAAACATTTTGTCTTTTTCATAATTCTTTTCAGCAACAGGGTATAAGGTCTCCGCCCATACACTCGCAGCAGCAATCTGCGCATATAAGTCCCTGACAGACATCGCAGGCGTCGCAGCCTCCGCCGTAATTATGAGAGGCATAGGGATTGTTCTGCTGCCTGCCCATCTGCCTTTGCGCATTCGTAACCGCACTGCGGTATTCCCCGTTTGACGGATCCATACGCGAAGCGGTTACAAAGCTTGTGTAGGCTTGGTCAAACCAGCCTCTTCTGTAAAGCACGGTACCGTTTAAGAAATACCACTCGGCATTCCGGTCGGTAGGAGAAACACCGTCTAAAAGCTCGAGCGCCTGTTCAAGCCTCCCCTGAGAAATAAGCGAACGGATTTCGGGAAAAGACGACTTACCCGAATAAGAAGAATTCGCGCCGCCGTTTTCATTTGTACCGTTAGACCTGCGGGAGTTCATAATCGAATCGTAAGCCTCGTTTATCTCCTGCATTTTTTCGCTTGCAAGGTCCGAAAGAGGGTTATCCGAATAATTATCGGGATGATACTTTTTCGCAAGATTTCTGTAAGCGTTTTTTACTTCTTCATCGGTAGCGTCGGGCGATATGCCCAGCACCTCATAGGGATTTTTCATTTTTTAGCTCCTTTAAATATACATCTTCAAGCCCGAGATAAATTATATTACCCAAAATCGGCTTGAACTTCTTTATTTCAAGCAATTCAAAAGCCTTTGCCGCCTCATTTATGCAAAAATAAATCTGCGGCTCGGTTTTTAAAACCGTATCTTTCTTTATATTGCCCTCTTTTACATATTTTTTTAAAACATTAAAGCTTCCGCTTTTAATATCCTTTTCAATATCACAGCCTGCGTCCATAATATAAATATATCTGCCGAGGCAATAACCGAGTCTTTCTAAAACGCGCTTTTGCGAAGAATCGTCACTGCAAAGCGGAAGAAGTTTTGACAGCGCCTTTGCCGTCGGGTCGCAAACGCTGTCAAGCGTGCAGTTAACGTCGTTTTCGGCAATGTTCTGACTTTCGATATATTCCGCAACCGTTTTTTCGATAAGCGGGTATTTTTTCGCCGCTTTTTTATGAGCGCCGGAAAAAATCGGCTTTAAAAGCAAAAAGCCCAATTTTTTAAAACCCTTTTCATCCTTTATATTATCAAGGATTTTATAATAAAGCATTATCATTGCCGCGGCGGCGGGCATATCTAATTCATCGGAGGATTTGCAGTAATTACATTTTTTAAAAGGATTAAAGGCGCAGCGCTTTCTTTCAAACGAAACACAACCGCTTTTAAGAGATATGTTAAGCAGGGAAAGAAAAGCAAAATCATAGCTTAATGTAAGTCTGGACAGAATACCGTAGCTTCTTCCGAGTTTTTTGCAAAGTGAACAATACACGGCTTTATAGGCCTCGAAATCCTTGATTTTAAGTTCTTCCTTTTTAACCCTTATATAGCCGAACAACTTTCCCCCTCCTTTATTTGAATATTATCTTACAACGAAAAAACGTTTTATTGGTGAATAGAGTGTAAATATTTATAAAGTTTGGTATTTTTTGAAAAATTTGAGGAACGATAATAAAAACAACTTCAGGGAGGAACCTCTAATGAATAAAAAAACAGCATCTCTTTTACTTTGTCTTATTATGCTTATTATTCCGCTCTCGCTTGCGGGCTGCGGAAGCAAAAGCAGCAAAAATGAAGTGTATTTCTTTAATTTCAAGCCGGAATCGGCTGAAATCTACAAGGAAATAGCAAAAAAATATGAGGAAGAAAAAGGCGTTAAAGTAAAGGTTGTAACAGCCGCGGCCAACACCTACGAACAGACCCTTAAATCGGAAATTGCCAAATCCTCCGCGCCGACAATTTTTCAGGTCAACGGTCCTATAGGCTATGAAACATGGAAAGATTACTGCCTTGACATCAAGGACAGCAAGCTTTATTCCTATCTTTCGGACAAAAGTCTTGCGATAAAGGATAAAAACGGCGGAGTTTATGCGCTTGCTTATGTCGTTGAGGGCTACGGTATAATATATAATGAAGAAATCACCGATAAATACTTCTCCTTAAGCGACAAGAAAACATCCTATAAATCCATGAGCGAGATTAAAAACTTTGACGCATTAAAAAGTGTAGTCGAGGATATGACCGCGCACAAAAAGGAATTAGGTCTTGAGGGCGTTTTTGCCTCGACCTCACTTGCCTCAGGCGAGGACTGGCGCTGGCAGACTCATCTTTTGAATGTTCCTCTTTATTATGAATTTAAGGACAGCACCGATTATGATGACCCGACTATTGCAGGAATCAACTCAAAAGAAATAGCTTTCAGATATTCGGATGCCTTTAAAAACACCTTTGACCTTTATACCGAAAACTCTATTACAGAGAAAAACCTGCTCGGTTCAAAATCAACCGCGGATTCAATGGCTGAATTTGCTCAGGGAAAGGTCGCATTTGTTCAGAACGGAAACTGGGCATGGTCACAGATAAGCGATGTTAAGGGAAACACCGTTAAAAAAGATAAAATCAAGTTCCTGCCTCTTTATACCGGAATAAAGGGCGAAGAAGCACAGGGACTTTGTATCGGAACCGAAAACTATATCGCAATCAACAAAAAAGCAACAAAAGAACAGCAGCAGGCTTCTCTTGATTTTCTTGACTGGCTGTTTTCAAGTAAAACCGGAAAAGATTATGTGACAAACAAGCTTAAATTCATCACTCCGTTTAACACATTTACTGATGATGAACTTCCAAACGATCCGCTCGCAAAAGAGATTGTCCGCTATATGAGAAACGATTCCTTAAAAACCGTTCCGTGGATATTTACCTCTTTCCCGAGTGAAACATTCAAAAAGGAAGTCGGAAACTCACTTCTTGAATATGTTCAGGGAAGTAAAAAATGGGACGATGTTAAAAACACCGTAACAGAAAAATGGAAGAGTGAAAGATAAAAATGCAGATCGGTTTAAAACGCTGGTCGCCGTTATTCGTGTTACCCACGCTCGCGGCTTTCACAGTCGCTTTTATAGCCCCGTTTTTAATGGGGCTGTATCTTTCCTTTTGTGATTTCCGCACCGTTACCGACGCAACCTTTGTGGGACTGAAAAATTATATGAATATTTTCAGCCCCGAAGATACCTTTTTTAAGTCGCTTTTGCTTACAATGCTGTTTGCAGTAATATCTGTAATAACAATAAATGTGTTTGCATTTTTGTTAGCTATTATATTAACAAAAGGTATCAGAGGAACCAATTTTTTCAGAACGGTATTTTTTATGCCTAATCTGATAGGCGGTATTGTGCTGGGTTATATATGGCAGGTAATAATAAACGGCGCGCTTTCTAACTACGGATATGCGATAACAAGCAAAGCGGAATTCGGAATAGCAGGTCTTATAGTTATGATGAACTGGCAAATGATAGGATATATGATGGTAATTTATATTGCAGCCATTCAAAATGTTCCCGACGATATTTTAGAGGCGGCAAGAGTTGACGGAGCAGGAAAATTCAGAACGCTTTTTTCGATCATAATTCCTTCGGTTATGCCGTCTATTACAATTTGTCTGTTTTTAACCATAACAAATTCATTCAAGCTTTTTGATCAGAACCTTGCGCTTACCGCAGGCGCTCCCGCAAAGCAGACACAGCTTGCAGCGCTTGATATTTACAACACCTTTTACGGAAGAACGGGTTTCGAGGGAACCGGTCAGGCAAAAGCGGTTATATTCTTTATAATCGTTGCGATTATCGCGCTTTTACAACTAAAGCTTACAAGCAGCAAAGAGGTTGAGAGCTGAAAATGAAAAAAAGCAGAATTTTTATTTTTATATTACTTTGCATGCTGGCAGTTATATTTACAGCCCCTGTTTTTATAATTCTGATAAATTCCTTCAAAACGAAATTTTCTATCAGCCAGACTCCCTTTATGCTTTTTGACAAAACAACCTTTGTCGGACTTGAAAACTATACCACGGGACTTGCAAATACGGGTTTTATCACCGCTTTTTTTATGTCGCTTTTTATAACCGTTTTCTCAGTTCTGGCAATTGTGATTTTCACCTCAATGACGGCGTGGTATATAGTCAGAGAAAAAACAAAATTCACTGAATTTCTTTACACCCTTTTTGTTTTTTCAATGATAGTTCCGTTTCAGATGGTAATGTTTACAATGTCAAAAACAGCCAACATTTTAAGACTTGACAATCCCATAGGAATAGTATTTATTTACCTTGGATTCGGGGCGGGTCTTGCGGTATTTATTTTCAGCGGCTTTGTAAAATCCATTCCGCTCGGAATCGAAGAGGCTGCCACAATCGACGGCTGTACTCCCCCTCAGACTTTTTTCAAAATTGTTTTTCCTATGATGAAGCCGACGCTTATCACCGTGGCAATTTTAAATACAATGTGGATTTGGAACGATTATCTTCTTCCTGCATTGGTTATCGGCAGCGATTATAAAACAATTCCTATAGCAATTCAATATTTAAAGGGAGGATACGGCTCAATAGATATGGGTGCGCTTATGGCAATGCTGGTACTGGCGGTACTGCCGGTTATAATTTTTTATCTTTTCTGTCAGAAATATATAATAAAGGGAGTTGCGGCAGGTGCGCTTAAAGGATAAAAAAAGAGGAATTCTTATGCCTCTTGCAAGTCTGCCCTCGGCTTACGGAATAGGAGATCTGGGGAGATCATCATTTACTTTTATTGATTTCTTGTCAAATTCCGGAATAGACTGCTGGCAGCTTCTTCCGCTTGTTCCCTTAGGAAAGGGCAACTCTCCTTATTATTCAGTAAGCTGTTATGCAGGCGAGCCATTATATATTGATTTAAATGAGCTTGCCGATGACGGATTGCTTAGCGTTTCGGATATAGATTATAAGTATAACAAGGAGTTTATCGACTATGATGAGATTAGAGAAAAGAAATATTATTATTTTTTAAAGGCTTTTAAAAACTTTGACGGCGAAAACAGGGAATTTTTAAGGTTTCAAAAGGAAAATGAGCTTTGGCTCGAGGATTATGCGGTATTTTGCACCGCCGCGGAAGAATACGGACATCTTAAATATTTTGATGACGGACTGAAATACCGCCTTTTTGACCGTTTAAACGAATTCAAAGCATTAAATTCCGAAAAAATAAAGTTTTATAAAGTGCTGCAGTATTTTTTCTACCGTCAGTTTTTCAAAATGAAAGCTTATGCCGAAAAAAGAGGAATAACGCTTATAGGAGATATTCCTTTTTATATTTCGGATAACAGTACAGAGCTTTGGCAAAATCCGCAGTATTTCAAGCTTGAAAGAGACTTAACTCCTTCGTTTATAGCAGGCGTTCCTCCCGATATTTTTTCAAAGACCGGACAGCTTTGGGGAAATCCCGTTTATGACTTTACGGTTATGAAAAAGGACGGCTATTTATGGTGGAAAAACAGAATTGAGCATCAAAAAAAGCTCTACGATATAATAAGAATCGACCATTTCAGAGCCTTTGCAAATTATTATGAAATTTCATCAAGCGAAGAGACCGCGCTTAACGGAAAATGGGTAAAGGGTCCTGCGGAAGACTTTTTTAAAACATTAAACAAAAGTATAAAGCTTCCGCCAATTATCGCCGAGGATTTAGGCGGAGAAGACGATAAAGATGTTGAAAGACTTTTAAAAAATACGGGGTACCCCGGAATGAAGGTTTTGGAATTTTGCTTTGAAAAAATAAACGATCCGAAATCCGTTCCTAAAAATTTCCCGTTTAACTGCGTCTGTTACACCGGAACTCATGATAACGATACCTTCTTAGGTTGGTTTAAAAAACTTTCGCCGAAACAAAAGGTACTTGCCGGAAGATATATTGATATAAATTCGTCCGTTTCGGTTTCGGAACAGGTTATAAAATATGCCGATTCTCTTAACATTAAAATGGTTATAATTCCGCTTCAGGACTATTTAAATCTCGATTCCAAAGCGAGAATAAATACCCCTGGGACAGCTACAGGAAACTGGATATGGAGAGCAAAGGGCGAATATTTATCGAAATCCGTTTCGGACAAAATAAGAAATCTGATAAATAAATAGAATAAAAAACGAGCCGTGCAATGCACGGCTCAAAATTATTAAATATTAAAATCAATCGTTTGAATAAGGAAGCAAAGCTACCTGACGCGCACGCTTGATAGCGGTGGTAAGCTCGCGCTGATGCTTAGCGCAGGTACCGGTTGCACGGCGGGGTAAAATCTTAGCACGCTCTGAAACAAACTTGCGAAGACGGGCTACATCCTTATAATCGATTTCTTCAACACGATCGGCACAGAAATGGCAAACCTTTTTACGGGGCTTTCTCTGAAACGGTCTATCTGTCTTTTCCATCGAAAAGTTCCTCCTTAAATTTATAAGAGCTTAAAACGGAAGATCGGTATCGCCGTCATCACTCATATCGGTGAAGTCATCCGCTGAGGCATTCGAATAAGAAGCCGCGGGAGCATCGCCGGATACGGGGGCGGAGACGCCGTCCTTTTTAGACTCAACAAACTGGGCATTATTAACCACAACCTCAAAGGCTGTTCTGTTATTGCCGTTCTTATCAGTATATCTTCTGGTCTGAATAGAACCCTCTATACCGATCATATTGCCCTTTTTGAAATATTTTGTGATAAATTCAGCACTCTGACGCCATGCAACAATGTTGATGAAATCAGTCTGCTGTTCTTCGCCTGAACGGTAACGGCGACTTACGGCTATGGAAAAAGAAGTCACGGGAATACCGTTAGGTGTGGTCTTAAGCTCAGGGTCCGCAGTAAGGCGGCCGGTTAAAACAACAAAATTAAACATATCTTTTTCCTCCGTTACTTTTTAATTACCATTGCGCGAAGAACGCCGTCGGTAATGCCGGCAACACGCTCAAGCTCTGCCGGAAAATCAGGCTCTGAAGTGAATGTAGTGAATACATAATAGCCTTCGTTTTCATCGTTGATAGGATAAGCGAGACGGCGCTTTCCCCAATCATCAACGTTTTCGACTGTGCCGTGCTTTGCTATAAGGTCATTAAACTTAGTCTTTAAAGCTTCTACGGCTTCTTCCGAACCGGTTACAGAAAATACTACTGCAGCCTCGTACTTGTTAGTCATTATTCGTTGCACCTCCTTCTGGACTTTTGGCCATAAAACTTATGGCAAGGAAGCTAAAATGATATTTTTTCACATTAGCAATTAGTATTATATCAGTTTTTTCCCTTTTAGTCAACTGTTTTTTTACTTGATTTCAGATATAAATTATTATATAATAAATATGAAATATAAAAATTAAGGAAAGAATATATGTTACTTGCAATTGATATCGGAAATACCAATATTACGCTCGGTACATTTGAGGATGATGTTTTAAGCTGCACCGCCCGTCTTTCTACAGACAGAAAGAAAACCTCGGACCAGTATGCGGTGGACATTAAAAATGTTTTAATGCTTCACGGAGCAGACTGCAAGGCCGTGGAGGACTGCATTATATCTTCGGTGGTTCCGGAAACCGGAAATGCAATAGCATCGGCAGTTGCGCTTTTATGCGATGTTGTTCCTTTAGAGTTGGGACCCGGGGTCAAAACAGGTCTTAACATAAGGATTGACAATCCAGCTCAGCTCGGTGCCGATCTTGCGGCAGGAGCAGTAGGCGCAATTTCGGAATATAAGCTTCCCTGCATCGTTATAGATATGGGAACGGCCTCAACGCTCAGCGTTATAGACCGCGACGGAAAATTCTTAGGCGGAGCCATTGCGGCAGGCGTAAGGCTCACGCTTAAAGCTTTATGCGAAAACACCGCTCAGCTTCCTGCAATATCTCTAACTGCTCCGGATTCCGTTATCGGTTCAAATACTGCCGACTGTATGCGTTCGGGACTTATATTCGGAACAGCCGCGATGATTGACGGAATGATTGACAGAATTTCAGAGGAGTTAGGAGAAAAGCCCACCGTTGTCGCAACAGGCGGTCTATCAAATCAAATAATATCTTATTGCAAAAATGATATAATATTTAATGAAAACCTGCTGCTCGAAGGATTAAAACAAATATATGAGCGCAATAAATAACCGTTTACACTAAGGCCGGCGATAATTATTTGAACCTGCCTAACGTGTCGGAATATAGAACTGTACCGCATTTTCGGACAGTATCGGAGGTAAAAATTATGTCAGAAAAAAAATCGTTTAAGGTTGCGGTTTTAGGTATCTTCACCGCCGTAACCGCAGTACTGCAGACAATAAGCTACTTTGTTAAAATCGGAAATTTTAATCTATCACTTGTCCTTATTCCGATTATAGTTGCGGCTTGTCTTTATACCCCTTCTTACAGCGCTTATTTAGGCGGGGTATTCGGTCTGATGACCGTTATCGGCTGTTTGACGGGCGCGGACTCGGGAGGAAACATCCTTTTAAATTCAAATGCGGTTATGACTGTTATAACATGTATGCTTAAAGGGATACTTTGCGGATTTCTTTGCGGACTTACGGCAAAAGCCCTTAGGAAAAAGGGCGGGCTTATTTCGGTAGTTATTCCCGCAATTACCGCACCCGTAGTAAATACAGGAATTTTCGTTGCGATGATGTTCGTTTTCTTTAAGGACATTCTTTATTCATGGGCAGGCGGCACCAATGCCGTAACCTATATTATAACAGGTCTTGTAGGCGTTAATTTTTTAATTGAGCTTGGCTTAAACATAATATTTGCTCCTGCAATGCTTAGAATTATCAAGGCTGTTAAAAAGTCTTGAGTTCGGTTTAACCGAATAAAATCCCGAGCAGCATGCAAGCGATAATAAATCAGCTTAAAACGGTGTATTTTCGGCGGATTTATTATCGCTTGCATGAATTTTAATAATTTTAAAAAAAACTCTTTATTTTTGAAGCTTTTTTTGTTATAATGAATTGGATACTCAATAGAATTGAGTTCTTTTCAGTTAATCAGGATTAAAAATCCGCAATTTTTTTAGGAGGTTGATTCAAAACATGAGTCACAAGTATGTTTACCTTTTCAGCGAAGGAAACGCAAAAATGCGTGAGCTTCTCGGCGGTAAGGGTGCTAACCTTGCAGAGATGACCGGTCTCGGTCTTCCCGTTCCGCAGGGCTTCACAATTTCAACCGAGGCATGCACTCAGTACTATGAGGACGGCCAGAAGATCAATGATGAAATTCAGGCTCAGATTATGGAGTACATCGAAAAGATGGAGAAAATCACCGGCAAGAAGTTCGGCGATAAAGAAAATCCGCTCCTTGTTTCGGTTCGTTCAGGCGCACGTGCATCAATGCCCGGCATGATGGACACTATTCTTAACCTCGGACTTAATGAAGAAGTTGTCAATGTTATTGCAGAAAAATCCAATAACCCCCGTTGGGCTTGGGACTGCTACAGAAGATTTATTCAGATGTATTCCGATGTTGTTATGGAAGTCGGTAAGAAGTACTTTGAGCAGCTTATTGACGCTATGAAGGAAAAGAGAGGCGTTACTCAGGACGTTGAGCTTACTGCTGACGATCTTAAAGAGCTTGCTTCGCAGTTTAAGGCTGAATACAAATCGAAAATCGGTTCTGACTTCCCGACTGATCCTAAGGAACAGTTAATGGGAGCAATAAAGGCCGTTTTCCGCTCATGGGACAACCCCCGCGCTAATGTTTACCGCCGTGATAACGATATCCCGTATTCTTGGGGTACCGCTGTTAACGTTCAGATGATGGCATTCGGTAACATGGGCGACGATTGCGGAACAGGCGTTGCATTTACCCGCGACCCTGCCACAGGCGCAAAGGGACTCTTCGGTGAGTTCCTTACAAACGCTCAGGGCGAAGATGTTGTTGCAGGCGTTCGTACTCCTATGCATATCTCCGAAATGGAAGAGAAGTTCCCCGAAGCATTCAAGCAGTTTAAGGATGTTTGCCAGCGTCTTGAAAATCATTACCGCGATATGCAGGACATGGAGTTCACCGTTGAGCACGGAAAGCTTTTCATGCTCCAGACACGTAACGGTAAGAGAACCGCACAGGCAGCTCTTAAAATTGCCTGTGATCTTGTTGACGAGGGTATGATTACAGACGAGGAAGCTGTTCTTATGATAGATCCCCGTAACCTTGATACTCTTCTTCACCCGCAGTTTGACGCTAAGGCGTTAAAGGCTGCAACTCCTATCGGAAAGGCTCTCCCCGCTTCCCCCGGCGCTGCTTGCGGTAAAATTGTTTTCACCGCTGAAGACGCTAAGAATTGGGGCGCTAAGGGCGAAAAGGTAGTTCTCGTTCGTCTCGAAACTTCACCTGAAGATATCGAAGGCATGAAAGCCGCTCAGGGTATTCTTACCGTTCGCGGCGGTATGACCTCACACGCTGCCGTTGTTGCGCGCGGTATGGGTACATGCTGCGTTTCCGGCTGCACCGCTATCAATATGGATGAGGAAAACAAGCAGTTCACTCTTTCCGGCAAGACCTATCATGAAGGAGACTTCATTTCGCTTGACGGTTCTACCGGAAATATTTATGACGGAATTATCCCGACTGTTGACGCTTCTATAGCAGGCGAATTCGGAAGAATCATGGGCTGGGCGGACAAGTACCGCAAGCTCGGCGTTCGCACAAATGCGGACACTCCGCGTGACGCTAAGAAGGCTGCAGAGCTCGGTGCTGAGGGAATCGGTCTTTGCCGTACAGAGCACATGTTCTTTGAGGGCGACAGAATTGATTACTTCCGTCAGATGATTTGTTCTTCAACCGTTGAAGAGCGCGAAAAGGCCCTTGAAAACATTATCCCCTTCCAGCAGGGCGACTTTGAGAAGCTTTATGAAGCTCTTGAAGGAAAGCCGGTAACTATCCGCTTCCTCGATCCTCCGCTTCATGAGTTTGTTCCTACAGAAGAGGCTGACATCAAGAAGCTTGCTAACGCACAGGGCAAGAGCGTTGAGGATATCAAAGCTATCATCGCTTCTCTTCACGAGGCTAACCCGATGATGGGACACCGCGGCTGCCGTCTTGCAGTTACCTATCCGGAAATTGCCAAGATGCAGACAACTGCCGTTATCCGTGCGGCCATAAATGTTAAGAAGGCTCATGCCGACTGGAACATCGTTCCTGAAATCATGATTCCGCTCGTAGGCGATGTTAAAGAGCTTAAATATGTTAAGAAGACCGTTGTTGAAACCGCAGACGCTGAAATCGCAGCTGCAGGAATCGACCTTAAGTATGAAGTAGGTACCATGATTGAAATTCCGCGCGCAGCTCTCACTGCAGACGAAATTGCAAAAGAAGCTGAGTTCTTCTGCTTCGGTACAAACGACCTTACTCAGATGACTTACGGCTTCAGCCGTGACGACGCAGGTAAGTTCCTCGATGCCTATTATGACGCTAAGATTTTCGAAAACGATCCGTTTGCGAAGCTTGATCAGGTAGGCGTTGGCAAGCTTATGGAAATGGCTGTTAAGCTCGGTAAGGGCGTAAGAAAAGACCTCCACTGCGGTATCTGCGGAGAGCACGGCGGCGACCCGTCCTCTGTTGAGTTCTGCCACAAGATCGGTCTTGATTATGTTTCCTGCTCACCGTTCCGTGTTCCGATTGCCCGTCTTGCAGCAGCACAGGCTGCTATAAAGGACGGCAGGAACTAATCGAGTATACCAAATATGCTGAGTTCACTCTCACAAAAGAGGATGCCGTGCGATACCTGTATGCCGATTCAACGAAGCACCGTGTGCATTGCTTTGAAGACATTAAGGTAAGCTTGTATATTTAAAGTGAAATTCCTCTGCCGAAAAACCGGCAGAGGAATTTTTGTATAATCGCACATTTTTAAGTTATATGTTTTGCTTTATGACATACACACAGCGGCCCGTCCCCATATAAAAACCGAAGAGTATAAAACTCGCTTAAATAAAAAGATTCCGCGGCAATTAAAACTGCCGCGGTTTTTGCTTTTGTTAGACTTATCTCTGAACTCTTCCCGAGCCATCGCCTAAAGCAAGTTTTTCAACCTCTGCAACGCTTACGCGGTTAAAGTCACCCTCGACCGAATGCTTAAGCGCAGAAGCGGCAACCGCAAATTCAACGGCTTCCTGTGTATTTTTACCGCTGACGAGCGAATAGATGAGGCCTGCTCCAAAGCTGTCTCCTCCGCCTACACGGTCAACTATTCTTAAATGATATTCCTTAGAGAAGCAATAATCCTTTCCGTCGTACAGCATAGCCGCCCAATCATTATCGCTGGCGCTGATAGATGTGCGGAGAGTTATTGCAACCTTTTCAAATCCGAATTTATCGGCAAGCTGTTTTGCAACGCTCTTGTAGCCCTCTTTATTGAGCTTTCCGCCGTAGATATCAGTATTCTCTGCCTCAATTCCGAAAACATCCTTTGCGTCCTCTTCATTTGAAATGCAGACATCGACATATTTGCAAAGCTCGCTCATAGCCGCTCTCGCCTGTTCTCTGGTCCAGAGCTTGCCACGGTAATTAAGGTCACAGCTGACCTTTACACCGTGCTTTTTAGCGGCAATACAGGCATCCTTGCAGATTTCAACAAGATTTTCGCCCAAAGCCGGAGTAATCCCCGTAAAATGAAACCACTCGGCACCCTCGAAAATTTTATCCCAATTGAAATCTTCCTTTTTGGCCTTTTGAATTGCAGAGCCTGCGCGGTCATAAATACAAACACTGCCGCGCTGAGAAGCGCCCTTTTCAAGATAATAAATTCCCACTCTGTCTCCGCCGCGAATAATATTATTTGTATCAACGCCGAAGTATCTTAAGGAATTGACAGCCGCCTGACCTATAGCATGTGTCGGAAGCTTTGTTACAAATGACGCGTCAAGCCCGAAATTTGCAAGAGAAACCGCAACATTTGCTTCTCCTCCGCCAAAGGTTGCCTGAAGCTGATCATTCTGAAAAAATCTGTAATATCCGTTAGGCGCAAGCCTTAGCATTATTTCTCCGAAGGTTACTATCTTACCCATTGTTTCTTATCTCCTTTAAAAGCTCTACTGCGGCGGCTGTAAGCTCTTCAATAGCCTTAAAGTCTCCCGACGCGATTTTATCCGACGGAACCATCCAGCTGCCTCCGCAGGCGAATATCGCCTTGCAGTTTAAATATTCCTTAAGATTTGAAGTATTTATTCCGCCGGTCGGCATGAATTTAACCGTTGTATACGGAGCTGACATTGCCTTTATCATTTTAATTCCGCCTGCTGCCTCGGCAGGGAAAAATTTGAGACAAGTAAGACCTAAGGAAAGTGCCTTTTCAATTTCCGTCGGAGTGCAGACTCCCGGGATTACCGGATAGCCTTTTTCTATACAGTGGCTTACAACCTCCGGATTAAGTCCCGGACTTACTATAAAGCTTGCTCCTGCAGCCATTGCCTTATCCGCCTGAGAACATGTAAGAACTGTTCCTGCGGCAATAAGCATATCCGGGAATTCCTTTGAGATAAGTTCTATTGCCTCTTCGGCAGCCGCAGTTCTGAATGTGATTTCGGCACAGTTTATACCGCCGTTTCTTAAAGCTTTTGCGAGATTTACGGCGTCCTTAGCGTCGTCAATCTTAACTACCGGCACAACACCGGTATCGCTGATTTTCTTAATTAAATCTTTCATTGCTTTGCTCCTTGTTTCACATAGCGAAACAGCGTTTCGCGATACGAAACACCGTTTCTGTTTTCCAAACTTATTATAACACCGGCGAAAAAAAAGTCAAGGAATAATTGAAAAAGAAAACAAAATATGATAAAATTTAAAATTATAAAGGAGTGTGATATGCTTGTCTGAAAACTCATCAGTGCAATCGGTATCAAGAACATTTTCTCTTATAGAGCTAATATGTACTAACGGACCGCTTGGAATAACCGAGCTTTCCGTTATGTCGGGACTTAATAAAACAACGGTGTTCAGACTTCTTTCTACCCTTTGCGAACTTTCCTACGTAAGGAAAAACGAAAAAACGGAAAAATACGAATTAACATTAAAATTCTTAAAGCTTTCCTCTAAAACGCTTTGCTCTATTGATATAAGACGCTATTCCCGCCCGCACCTTGAAAAGCTTTCGGATTTAACCGGAGAAACGGTGCATTTGGTTGAAAGAAATGAAAATGAGATAATTTATATTGACAAATATGAGTCTATGCAGAATTCTGTGCGAATGGTATCAAGGATAGGGCTTTCGCTCCCCCTGATTTATACTGCGGTCGGCAAGTCGATAATGGCAAAGCTACCCATATCCGAAATAAAGAGTATATGGAATTCAACAAAAATCGAGAAAAAAACTCCTTTCACCGTCACCGATTTCGGGGAATTTTTAAAAGAACTTGAAAGCATTAAAAAATCGGGCTTTGCTACGGATATGGAAGAAAACGAAGAGGGTGTAAGGTGTGTTGCGGCGGCAATTCCCGATATTTACGGAGAATATAAATACGCTTTAAGCGTTTCCGCTCCGGCATCAAGAATGAGTGAAGAAAAGCTGAAGGAAACGGCAAGACTTGTTCTTGAAGCCGCTTCGAATATTTCGAAATGAAATATTCAACTGTCGGAGCGCATTTATCAAGCTAGACATTAGACGTTAGACACTAGACACTAGAAAATACCCCTCAGTCAGCTAACGCTGACAGCTCCCCTCTATATGCTGACGCATAAGAAGGGAGCCTTTTTTAGTCTCTGCACAAACCCAAGCCTCCACTTCAGCCGGAAGGGTTTGGTTATATAAGCGCTGACAAGCGCACATCAGTCTAATGTCTAAAATCTAGCGTCTAGTATCTAGAAAAATACCCCTCAGTTGCGCATATTACGCACCGGCGATTTTCCTCCGGAAGACGGAAATCCTTTTGTCTGCTGACGCGGACATTTCCCCTAACAGGGGAATCTCCTCTGTTAAGCATACAGAAAACCTCCGATTTCGCAAGAATTTGCGAAATCGGAGGTTTAATTTTATTCAAGTTCAAATGCACCGGTATAGAGCTGATAGTACATTCCCTTTTCGGCAATCAGCTTTTCATGATTTCCTCTTTCAATAATCACACCGTGGTCAAGCACCATTATAACATCTGAATTCTTGACAGTTGAAAGTCTGTGGGCGATAACAAATACAGTTCTTCCCTCCATCAGCTTATCCATTCCGCGCTGAACGATCGACTCGGTTCTGGTATCAATAGAAGAAGTCGCCTCATCGAGAATCATAACGGGCGGGTCTGCCACCGCGGCTCTCGCAATTGAAATAAGCTGCCTTTGACCCTGAGAAAGATTTGCGCCGTTATTTGTAATAACCGTATCATAACCGTAAGGCAGTCTGGAAATAAAATCGTCTGCTCCGACAAGTCGGGCAGCGTTTTCGCATTCTTCATCAGTTGCGTCAAGCCTGCCGTATCTTATATTATCGAGAACGCTTCCCGTAAACAGGTTTGTATCCTGCAAAACGATACCGAGCGAACGCCTTAAATCCGCCTTTTTGATTTTATTGATATTTATACCGTCATACCTTATCTTGCCGTCGGCAATATCATAAAATCTGTTTATGAGATTTGTGATAGTGGTTTTCCCTGCACCTGTTGCCCCGACAAAAGCAACCTTTTGACCGGGATTTGCATAAACGCTGACATCATGCAACACAGTTTTGCCCTCGACATATCCGAAATCAATATGGTCCATAACAACGTCACCCTTAAGCTCTGTCAAAGTGACGGTGCCGTCATGATGAGGATGTTTCCATGCCCACATATCGGTTCTTTTATCGGTTTCCTTTAAGCTGCCGTCCTTATCCTTTGTGACATTGACAAGCGTTACATAACCGTTGTCCGCCTCAGGCTCCATATCCATAAGCTTAAACACTCTGTCGGCGCCTGCCATACCCATTGCAACAACATTTATAAGCTGAGTTACCTGATTTATATTACCGGTAAACTGCTTTGCCATATTAAGAAACGGTACAATAACATCAATTGTCAGCACTCCGAGGCTTCCGGCGAAAATTGCGGAAATCGAAGGATTAGGAGCCTTTAAAAGCAGTAAAACTCCTCCTACGGTTGCAATAACGACATAAAGGATGTTTCCGATATTCTGAATTATCGGTCCTAAGCAGTTTGCATAGGCATTTGCCTTGAAGCTGTCGGAATAAAGCTGTTCATTTATTTCATCGAAACCCTTTTCGCATTTTTCCTCATGGCAAAAAACCTTTACTACCTTTTGTCCGCTCATCATTTCCTGAATGTAGCCCTCTGTTTTACCTAAAGACTGCTGCTGGCGGATAAAGTATTTAGCAGAGCCGCCGCCGACCTTTTTCGAAACAAATGCCATTCCCACAACGCCCAGCAATACAACAAGGGTCATCCACACACTGTAATAAAGCATTATAAAAAGTACGCATAAAACTATTATTGATGCCTGCAGAAGGGACGGCAGGGCTCTTGAAACAAGCTCGCGCATTGTATCAATATCATTGGTATAATAGCTCATGATATCGCCGTGCTTATTAGTATCGAAGAATTTAACGGGAAGATTCTGCATTTCATTAAAAGTAAGCTTTCTCATTTTATTGAGGAAGCCCTGCGTTATAACAGCCATTATCTGCGACTGCAGGGTAATACTTATTATCGCAACAACATAAAGCGCGATAAGGATATATACCTTAGGAAGAATGACCGCCTTTGCCGCAGTCCAATCTCCGCTTTTGCAGAAGGTTACGATATCCGCAATAACCTTTTGCTGAAAAATCGCAGGTATTGAGGAAACTACCGAGCAAAGTATCGTGCATACCGCCGCAAGCGGGACAAGCACCGGATAGGTTTTAAAGAGTATTCTTAACAGTCTTTTAAGGGAAGCGCCGTCAATTCTTTTTTTGCCAGTCGGCATTGGTCTTTTTCCGTTAAACTGTTTATTCGACATTCTTTTCACCTCCGCTTGTCTGCTGCTCAAATATTTCTCTGTAAATCTCGCTTGATTTTAACAGCTCCTCATGACTTCCGACTGCGGAAATTCCGCCGTTTTCCATAACTATGATAACATCGGCGTCCTGAACCGAATTGACTCTTTGAGCTATAATTATCTTTGTGGTATCGGGGATATAGCTTTTAAAGCCCTCTCTTATAAGCGCGTCGGTCTTGGTGTCGACCGCACTTGTGGAATCGTCAAGAATTAAAATCTTCGGTTTTTTAAGAAGCGCTCTTGCAATACAAAGCCTTTGTTTCTGACCGCCCGAGACGTTCGCTCCGCCCTGCTCGATAAAAGTATCATATTTATCTGGGAAGGTGTTTATAAATTCGTCCGCCTGAGCGAGCCTGCAAGCCTCCTCTATTTCCTCATCTGTTGCGGATTCGTTGCCCCAGCGAAGATTATCCTTGATAGTTCCTGCAAAGAGCTGATTTTTTTGCAATACCATTGCAACGCTTTCTCTGAGTGACTTTATATCATAATCCCTAACATCAACGTCTCCGACCTTAACGATTCCCTCAGTTGCATCATAAAGTCTCGGAATAAGCTGAACCAAAGACGTTTTGCTTGATCCTGTCGAGCCCATAATTCCCACAGTCTGACCCGATTTAATATGAAGATCAATATCTTTAAGAGCAAATTTCTTCGCTTTTTCAGAATACTTAAAGCTTACATCATCAAAATCTATGTCTCCGTTTTTAACCTCATAAACCGCGTTTTCGGGATTATGAAGCAAAGGCTTTTCATCCAAAACCTCGCAAATTCGCTTAACAGATTCAACAGACATTGTAATCATAACATAGATCATTGAAAGCATCATAAGCGACATTAAAATCTGTACGCCATAGGTTAGCATTGCGGAAATCTGTCCGACATCGAGAGCCGCCGCTTTAGTTGAAACTATAAGCTTTGAGCCGACGATTAGAATAAATGCCATATTAAAATACATACACAGCTGCATTAAAGGTCCGTTTAAAGCGACAATTCTTTCGGCTTTTGTGAAATCCCTGCAAATATCATCAGCCGCTGCTCCGAATTTTTTCTTTTCATATTCCTCTCTTGCAAAGCCCTTTACAACTCTTATTGCTCTGACATTTTCTTCAATCGACTCATTGAGGCGGTCATATTTTTTAAATACGCTTCTGAAAGCCGGCATTGCCTTTTTACCTATCAATAAAAGTCCGAAAAGCAAAACAGGAACAACTATTACAAAAACAGTCGCAAGCTTTCCGCCCATGATATAAGCCATAACGATTGAAAAAATAAACATAAGCGGACTTCTTATCGCCGTTCTTATAATCATCATAAACGACATCTGAACATTGGTAATATCCGTTGTAAGACGGGTTACGAGCGAAGAAGAAGAAAATTTGTCTATATTCGCAAAGTCAAAGGTTTGTATTCTAGAAAAAATATCATGCCGCAAGTTCTTCGAAAATCCCGCGGAAGCCTTTGAACAGGTATATCCCGCAATAGCGCCGCAGCAAAGCGACATTAAAGCAAGAATTATCAGAATTCCGCCTGTTTTAAGAACAACCGTTAGTCCTACACCTGCTCTGATCTGATTAACAAGCCTTGCGGTAATAAAAGGGATAACTGCCTCTATGACAGCCTCTCCTATAATAAACAGCAATGTAAGGTAAGTCGGCTTTTTATACTCTCTTATACTGCCTGTCAGTTTTTTAATCATTTCTATCCTCCAAATTAGATATGATTTTTTTTGATACATTAAAAAAAGTATTCAGTTCCTTTTCCGAAATACCTTCTTTCATCAATTTTTCGCGCTTTTTAATATCATATTCAATAAATTTCAGGATATCCTCGGCACGGTCGGTTAAAATTATTTTTTTAAGCCTTGCGTCGCTGTCAACGCTTTCTCTTTTTATAAGTCCGTTTTTCTCCATGGTCTTTAAAAACTGAGTTGCGGTGGAACGGCGGATAGCAAATTTTTCTTCAAAATCACGCTGATAAATATCTTTATCCTTATTGTCATGGAAATATTTTATCGCCCATCCATGTACACCCTTCGCATTGATACCTTTTAAGGAATTTGTCCTCTCGATATCCCTGCGGATTGCGGAATTCAGCTTTCTTACAGTAAGGCCGACTGAATTTTCATCATTCATTTTTTTCTCCTTTATTTGTTAGGTTGCTAACATTATACATCTTTGAATTTTTATTGTCAACAAGAAAAATATTAACTTTTTGTTAAGTCCGATTTTGAGGCTGAATATGATTTTTTAAAAGACACAAAATCGTCCGGTAACTAAAATCTTATATCTAAAAATACCACACATGCTAGATGCTAGATACTAGATACTAGAAAATACCCCTCAGTCAGCTAACGCATAAGAAGGGAGTCTTGCTTTAGACTCTACTGAAACCCAAGCTTCCCCTTTAGACGATAGGGTTTGGTTATATCAAGTGCTGCTAGGCACACATCTGTCTAATATCTTATAAACAAAAGCACCCATTCATTCAAACCAAAGGTAATAAATGAATGGGTGTGCTTTTTATTTTTGTCCCATAACGCTTTCGAAGTACTCAAAAGTATTATTTTTAATATTATCTATTTCCGATTTTTTATTTTCAAAGGAATTTTCTTTTTCGGTTGCCATAAGAATTTCGGATTTTGCAACCTCTGTTTTCCCTAAAATGAGATTTACAAGCTCCTTGTTTTCTTCCGATTGTTCCAAAGATAAGCGCCCTGAAAGCTCGGTTGCTCTTAAAACTATCTCGCCTATAGTATCCGAGCCGTAGACAGAGATATCGTCAAGAACGATATCCTCAGGCTTATGTTTAACCTCATCGTTTTGCTTATTTTCCGGCTTTGCAGTTAAATCGGCGCTTATTTGCTCCTTTGTGCCTTGCATTGCACTAAGCCTTTTTATTTCGGCATTTCTTTTTGAGATTTCCTTTTTTAAAAGCGCAATCTCAATTTCGAGCTGTTTCATCTGCTCAAAAAGTAAGGTGTTTTGTTCAAGAAGCTTTTTCTTTCGCATATTTCTTTTCTCTTTCTATTTTTATAGCAACGGTAACTATTATTACCGCGAGCAGAGCCGCAGTAGAATCAATCAGCATATCCCTTATTTCGCAGCTTCTGCCCTTAACGAAATACTGATGAATTTCATCGCTTACAGCATACAGAAAGCAAAGCAGAAACGCAATCAAAGAATTATAATAAAATTCAAGCTTTTTAACCGAAATAAAGGTCAGCGCCGAAAAAATCCCCAAAACAAAATAAATACTGAAATGAGCGGCTTTTCTAACGGGAAATGTGAGACTGTCAACTACCTCCGCCTTTTTTTCCTCGTCAAGGTCATTGAATTTTGAAGAAACGGTGCTAAGCACCTTTACCGTAAACGAATCGCTTGTTTTATCCGACTCAGACGCGTCCTGAGCGCTGAAACAGAAAATAAGCACCATACAGCAAAAGGTAAAAAAAGCATATATAACTGTTTTTTTCATTACAGCTTAACTTGTCCTCTTATATAAGCAAGAAGCGTTCCGCCTAAAAGTCTGACATTGTTGCGTTTGACCTCAACATGAACATGAGGGCCTGTCGAGTTTCCTGTAGAGCCTGCATAGCCTATTACCTGTCCCTGCTTTACATGCGCTCCTGTAGAAACAGCAGTTCTTACCATGTGAGCATAAAGTGTAATATATGTGTTGCCGGTAGGAGTGCGGCCGTGGTCAATTGTAACATAATTTCCGTAGCTTGCCATTCCGTAAATTCCCATGGAAGAACTCCATCCGTTCTGACAGCCTACTACTATGCCGTCCGCCATCGCCAAAATAGGGACGCCGATATTTCTGTTAGTCGGGATATCATAGCCGGTATGACCTCCGTAAGTTGTTGCATTATAATAACCTGGAACCGGCCAGATAAAGCGCTCCGCGTCAAGCACGATATTGACATTTGAAGTCAAACTTAAAAGATAATTCTGCCTTTCTCTTATCTGAGATTCAAGCTCCTTATTCTGCTTAACGGTTGTATTCTGCTGAGCCGATAAACTGTTTAATGTATTCTGCTCTTTGGCTCTATCGGACTCAAGCTCTTTTTGCTTTTGAATGATAGTTTTCTGAAGCTCTACCTGCTCATTTAAAAGCATTTCATTTTCGGCGTTTTTATCCTGCAATTCCTTAATTGCCGCCTCTAATTTCTGCATAAGAGCCTTATCATGCGAGCTTACGGCTTTCATAAGCTGAGAAAGCTGAAGATACTCAGAAAAGCTGTCCGCACCCAAAAGGATTTTTACGCTGCTTTCGGTATTGCTCATATATGACGCACGGAAACGCTTTTTAAATGTAAGCTTATCGGATTCGATTTCTTTATTCTTAGCGTCAATCTGAGCCTTGTTCTCTGATATTTTAGCATTTATTGAGCTTATTTGTTTATTACAGGCTATAACCTGACTTTCTACAACGCTTATCTTCTTTTGAATTGCGCTTACTACCGCCTGCTGATTGTTTTTCTCTTTACTTAAAGCCGCAATCTGCTTTTCAAGAGCTTTTGACTGCTGTTCAAGCTGATTTATTTCATTTTGAATCTGAGAGGTGGTTTTTGCGGCGCTTACAGGGATAACAGAAAAAACCGACGCAAAAACAAATGCGACCGATAAAATAAAGGAAACATATTTTTTAATTTTCATAAAATCAATTCCTCCGCTTTTAAATTGCCGCGAATTCGCTGCCCTCTCGCCTTAAATATTTACCTATTATAATTATGCTGCCTAAAACACCCGCCACAACTCCGACTCCGAGGAAAATCAGAATAAGAATTCCCGCAAGTGATTTAAAGCTGACCAAGGCATTTGCTCCGAATGACGAAACAATAGTTTCGGTTGCTACCCTGTAGCAGAAATAAACGAGCGCTTCGGCGATAACTGCCGAAATTGCGCCGATAAGAACACCCTCGACAATAAAAGGAATTCTTACAAACGAATCGGTTGCTCCGACCGCCTTCATTATGCTGATTTCAAGCTTTCTGTTATACATTGTAATCCTGATTGTGTTACAAACAATAACAAGAGATATAATGATGAGTATAACCATTATTACAATGCCTGCGACGGCAATTCCGTTTTTAACCGAGGTTATCATTTCCGCGGTGTCGCTGTTTGACTGAATTGTATCAACACCGTCAAGCGTTTTTATTTTATCAAGCGTTGCATCGAAAAGAGACATATCGGACATTGTGACCTTAGCTGCTGCGGAAATCGGATTTCCGTAATCATCATTTAAAAAGTCAAAATAATCGCCCTGTCCCTCAAGCATTGCGTTCTTTGCGGCCTCGAGGCCTGCGTCGCTCGAAATATATTCAACTTTTTTAACGTTCGTAATTTTTTTGATTTTCTCGCAAAGCGCATTTGCCTCTTCATCATTATGTATAACATAATCACTTGATTTTATTCCGTTTTTATCAGGCTGTTCAGCCGTCTGTTCTTCTTCGGAGGAGGCTTCGGCTGTTTCTGACGATGTATCGGCCTTATCGGCATACAAAGCCCAGTTATAGTCCTTCATATAAACCATAACAACATTTTCCTGCTCAAGTCTGCCGATAGCCTTATCGGCGCAGGCGGATATAAGTACCGCAAGACCGATAATTACCATACACGCAACAAGAACACCTATCGAGGCAAGCGACATAAGCCTGTTGGCCCAAGTATTCTTAACGCCCTCTTTTACAAGATATCTGACGCTCTGCACCTTCATCAGTCCATACCTCCTGCCGCATTATCCGCCACGATATGACCCGAATCGAGCATTATTACCCTATGGTGAAAATCTCTTACAAGATTATGGTCATGAGTCACCATAAGGACAGTAGTTCCGCGCTTATTGATTTCTGTAAGCAAAGAAACTATTTCATAGGACATATTGGGGTCGACATTTCCCGTAGGCTCGTCCGCAATAATAAGCTCCGGAGAATTTACAAGGGCTCTTGCAAGTCCTACTCTCTGCTGTTCGCCGCCCGAAAGCTGACGGGGCATTGAGCGGGCCTTATCTCCGAGTCCTACCTTTGAAAGAGCCTTAGATACCTTTATTCTTATTTCTCTGTTGGAAGCCCCTACAACGTGCATTGCAAATGCAACATTATCAAAAACATTCATTGTGGGAATAAGTCTGAAATCCTGAAAGACAATTCCCATTGTACGCCTGAGCATAGGGACTTCGCGGCGAGGCATTTTTGTTAAATTAAACCCGTTTACCATGATCTCACCGGTATTTGCTTTTTCCTCGCGCATGATAAGCTTTAAAAATGTGCTTTTACCCGCGCCCGACGAGCCTACGACAAATACGAATTCCCCGCTGTTTATCCTGACATTCAGGTCCTCAACGGCATGAGTACCCGTAAGATAGGTTTTAGAAACACCGCGGAATTCGATAACGGTTTTCTGATTATCGGCAGGCGGCGCAAAATCCTGCACCGCCTGATTTTCTATAGACATTAAAGAAGTTTCCCCTTCGAATTAATATTTAACAGGATTACTCTTAAGGTATTTATTTACCATAAGCGCAATTTTAAATACGATTGCATGATCAAACTCTCTTAAATCAAGACCTGTAATCTTTTTGATTTTTTCAAGTCTGTAAACAAGAGTGTTTCTGTGAACAAAAAGCTTTCTTGAAGTCTCGGAAACATTGAGGTTGTTTTCAAAGAAACGCTGAATGGTAAACAGGGTTTCCTGATCGAGAGAATCTATCGAGCCTTTTTTGAAAACCTCTCTTAAGAAGGTTTCGCAAAGAGTTGTCGGGAGCTGATAAATAAGTCTGGCAATTCCGAGGTTATTATAAGAAATAATTGTTTTTTCGGTGTCAAATACCTTGCCGACCTCCAATGCGGTCTGCGCTTCCTTGAATGAACGGGCAAGGTCCTTAAGATTATCTACGGTTGTTCCTATACCGATAACGGCACGGACATAGAACTCGCCCGAAATCGTATCAGCAATCGAGGATGCGAGATTTTCAATATCCTTTGCGGAAATTTCGGGAGAGGTTTCTTTAACAAGAGCAATATCGGTTTCATTTATATTTATAATGAAATCCTTTGTCTTATCGGGGAAAAGGTTCTGAAGAACATCATAAACCGAAACATCATTAGGCTCAAGATTGCGGATAAGTATACATGTGCGCATAACATCACTGTTAAAATAAAGCTCGCGCGCTTTAAGATAGATATCACCTGGGAGAATATTATCCAGAATAATATTCTTGATAAAGTTTCCGCGGTCATACTTCTCATCATAATAATATTTAATATTGGCAAAAGCCACCGCCAATACTCCGGCATATTTATTAGAAATAATATCTTCGCCCTCAACAAATACGGTATAATTGGTTCCCTGCTTTATCCCGAGAGATTTAAAGGTGAATCCGTCGGAAGTATATGCGTCGATATTAACTCCGTACGGAATTGGAGTAAGCTGGTCACCAATGTGGCCGAGATCGCTGCAGGCAATGACGGTATAATTCTCATCAAGCACCCCGAAAGTTTTGTCAATGGAGTCCTTCATCTGATGAATTACACCCTGAAATAAGCGATTTGACATTTTATAAACACATCCTGTCTTTTTTTAATATTATCAATATAACATTATAATACTCGTAATATTATTGTACACAAAACCTCGCATTTTTTCAAGTGTATCTGCAAAAAAAGTTACAAAAAGTTACAAATTAAAACTCTCTGCCAAAAACAGCAGAGAGTTTTTGTGTAATATTACATTACATTTTTAAATTTTACTTTCCGTAAAGCTCAACAAGCTTTTCAAGATGCGCTCTTCTTGCCTTTGCGGTAGCCTCAGCCTTATCAAAAAGAACTTGGGCGCGCTCGGGGAACGAACGGGTAAGAGAAGAATATCTTGCTTCACCGAGAATGAATTCCTTATAATCGGCAGTTGCAGGCTTACTGTCAAGGCTGAACGGATTCTTACCCTCTGCCTTAAGCGCCGGATTATAACGGAAGAGATCCCAATATCCGCAGTCAACCGCTCTCTTCATTTCCTTCTGACAGTTAACCATGCCGCCCTTAATAGAGTGCATTTCGCAGGGAGCATATCCGATTACGAGAGACGGACCGTCATAAGCCTCAGCCTCTTTAATAGCCTTGAGTGTCTGATTCTGGTCTGCGCCCATAGCTATCTGAGCAACATAGATATATCCGTAGCTCATAGCGATTTCGGCAAGGCTCTTCTTGGCGATTGCTTTACCGGCAGCCGCAAACTGAGCAACCTGACCGATATTAGAAGCCTTTGAAGCCTGACCGCCTGTATTAGAGTAAACCTCGGTATCGAATACCATTATGTTTACATTTCTTCCGCTTGCGAGAACATGGTCAACACCGCCGAAGCCGATATCATAAGCCCATCCGTCTCCGCCGAATATCCAAACGGACTTCTTTGAGAGGTATTCTGAGTTATCAACTATATCCCTGCACTTATCGCACTCAGCGTTTGATGCCTTGATTGCCTCAACAAGAGCCTTTGATGCGTCGGCATTAGCCTTAGCGTCATTAAGTGTATCAAGGTAAGCATCAGCGGCAGCCTTAACAGCCTCTGTTGCCTTTTCGGATGAAGCGATAGCCTTAGCGTCATCAATAAGGCGCTCTCTTATAGCAGTCTGTCCGAGATACATTCCGTAACCGTGCTCAGCGTTATCCTCAAAGAGTGAGTTCGCCCAAGCAGGTCCGTGACCTTCGGCATTGGTGGTATAAGGAGAAGTAGCGGCAGGACCGCCCCAGATTGAAGAACAGCCGGTAGCATTAGAAATATACATTCTGTCGCCGAAGAGCTGAGTGATAAGTCTTGCATAAGAGGTCTCAGCGCAGCCTGCGCATGAGCCTGAGAATTCAAGAAGAGGCTTTTTGAACTGTGAAGTGATAACGTTTGCGTCGGTAGCAACATCCTTTTTCTCGGTTACATTTGCTACGCAGTAATCAAATACATTCTGCTCATCAAGCTGAGATTCCTGAGATACCATCTTAAGAGAAGCTGTCGGGCAAACGCCTACGCATACTCCGCATCCCATACAGTCAAGCGGGGAAACGGTAAGAGCATAGCTATAACCCTTAGCGGCAACCATTTTTTCTTTAACGGCATACTTGGTATTTACAGGAGCCTTTGCCTTTTCGTCCTCTGAAAGAGCAAACGGACGGAGTGTGGCATGAGGACATACAAATGCGCACTTATTACATCCTACGCAGGTCTCATTATTCCAAACGGGAACCATAACGGCAACGCCGCGCTTTTCAAATGCGGAAGCGCCCTGCTCAAATGTACCGTCGGCATGGTCGGTAAATGCGGAAACGGGAAGCTCATAACCGTTCATAAGACCTACCGGTTTCATGATATTATCTACCATTTTAACGAGCTTTTCGGGTCCGTTTTCACTAACGGCAGTCTTAACATCAGAAGCGTCAGCCCAAGAAGCAGGAACATCAACCTGAACGAACGCGGTAGCGCCGGCGTCGATAGCCTTTTCGTTCATCTCGACGATTTCTTTACCCTTCTTCATGAACTTCTGAGCTTTTTCCTTCATATAACCGATTGCTTCATCAACAGGAAGAACCTTAGCAAGAGCGAAGAACGCAGACTGCAAAACAGTATTTGTACGCTTGCCGAGTCCGATTTTCGCAGCTATATCAATAGCATTAACGGTATAAAGCTTAATATTATTCTTAGCGATATATCTTTTTGCTTCTGCAGGCATGTGCTTATCAAGCTCATCTGCCGTCCACTGGCAGTTGATAAGGAATACACCGCCGGGTTTTACATCGTTGACCATCTTATATCCCTTAATAACATAAGAGGGGTTATGACATGCAACGAAGTCTGCCTTATTTATGTAATAGGGGCTCTTAATGGGCTTATCGCCGAAACGCAGATGGGATACGGTGATACCGCCGGTTTTCTTTGAGTCATACTGGAAGTAAGCCTGAACATACTTATCGGTATGGTCGCCGATAATCTTAATAGAGTCTTTATTTGCGCCTACGGTTCCGTCGCCGCCGAGACCCCAGAACTTACATTCAATTGTACCCTCAGCCGCAGTGTTCGGAGCTTCCTCTTCTTCGAGAGAAAGATTAGTTACATCATCGACAATGCCGATTGTAAACTGGTGCTTAGGAGCGTCCTTAGAAAGTTCTTTATAAACCGCAAAAATGCTTGCGGGCGGAGTATCCTTAGAGCCTAAGCCGTAACGTCCGCCGATAACGGTGTCAACCTTTCTGCCTGTAGCGGCAAGAGCGCCGACAACATCCATATAAAGCGGCTCGCCGAGGGCGCCGGGTTCTTTTGTACGGTCTAAAACAGCTATTTTCTTAACTGTCTGCGGAATAGCCTCAACAAGCTTTTCGGCAGAGAATGGACGGTAAAGGCGAACCTTTACAAGGCCTACCTTTTCACCCTTAGCCGTAAGATAATCAATAACCTCTTCCGCAACATCGCAAACAGAGCCCATTGCAACAATTACGCGCTCTGCGTCAGCCGCACCGTAATAGTTAAAGAGCTTATAATCGGTGCCGAGCTTAGCGTTTACCTTATCCATATAATCTTCAACGATAGCAGGAACTGCATCATAATACTTATTGCATGCTTCTCTGTTCTGGAAGAAGATATCGTCGTTTTCATGAGAGCCGCGCATAACGGGATGCTCCGGATTGAGGGCGCGTTTACGGAATGCGTTTACCGCGTCCATATCGCACATTTCCTTAAGGTCTTCATAATCCCATACCTGAATTTTCTGGATTTCGTGAGAGGTACGGAAACCGTCAAAGAAGTTGATAAAAGGAACTCTGCTCTTTATTGAAGCAAGATGTGCAACGGCAGCAAGATCCATAACCTCCTGCGGATTTGTCTCAGCGAGCATTGCAAAGCCTGTCTGACGGCAAGCATAGACATCGGAATGATCTCCGAAAATATTGAGCGCATGGCTTGCTACGCAGCGCGCCGATACATGAAAAACACACGGAAGCAATTCGCCCGCTATCTTATACATATTCGGGATCATCAGCAAAAGACCCTGAGAAGCGGTAAAGGTGGTAGTAAGTGCGCCTGCCGCGAGAGAACCGTGAACAGTACCTGCGGCGCCTGCTTCGGACTGCATTTCTACAACATTGACTTTTGTGCCGAATATGTTTTTCAGTCCCTGAGCGGACCACTGATCAACATAATCAGCCATCGGGCTGGACGGTGTAATCGGGTAGATACCGGCTACCTCGGTAAACGCATAGGCTACATGAGCCGCGGCGTTATTTCCGTCCATAGTTTTGAACTTTCTTGCCATGGAAAATTCCTCCTGTTAAGAATTAAATAAGATTTATAACCGTTAATACTGCAAAACAGTATCATACTAATATATAGTACCACTTTTTTTGACCTTTGTAAACAAAAAAATATTATTTTTTTACATAAAAAATAAATCTCTCCTTTAATTCTGCATTTAAGCAAAGCAAAGGAGAGATTTTTTCAAAATTTTTATCTGTCTTCTCTGAAATATGAGAGACCGAGAGCCTGCGGAGGCTGATTTTCACGCTTTTTACGGATACTAACAACTATAAGAACAATAATTGTTACGACATAGGGGAGCATCTGAATAATCGGAATCATCTGCATAGGAACATTTATATAGTTAAAGAGAATGTAAAGCGCTCCGAACAGATAAGAGCCGACGATTGCGAGCGAAGGCTTCCAAGTGGCAAAAATCACTATCGCGATAGACAGCCAGCCTCGGTCGCCGAAGCCGTTATTCGACCAAATTCCGTTTGAATAGTCCATAACATAAAACAGTCCGCCGAGACCTGCAATCATTCCGCCGAGCGTTGTTGCGAAATACTTATATTTTGTAACATTGATACCCGCGGCGTCCGCAGTGGCAGGATTTTCACCGACTGCGCGCAAATTCAGTCCGTGTCTTGTCTTTTTAAGGAATACCGCAACTATGACCGCGAGAATTACCGCAAGATAAACCATAAATCCGTACGAGAAGAAGAGCTTGCCCACATCTCCCGTATTTTCCGCGAAAGGAAGAGTTGTTTTAAAGGCTCTTGCAATTTCAACAAGCGAAAGATAAGGTACATCGCTTTTTATAATCTTTATAAGCGAGCCGCCGAAAAAATTTCCGCAGCCGATACCGAAGGTTGTTATCGCAAGACCCGTTACATTCTGATTTGCTCTCAATGTTACGGTCAAAAAGCAATAGAGGAGCGAAACGAGAAGCGATCCCGCAAGGCAGCAAAGCAGCGGAATAAGTACCGCAAAAAACGGAATGACCTCCTCGGTATTGCTTTGATACAGAAATCCGCCGACAACTCCCGAAATAGCGCCGATATACATAATTCCGGGAATTCCCAGATTTAAGTTGCCGGATTTTTCGGTAAGAATTTCGCCTGTTGAACCGTAAAGTAAAGGAGTTCCCTGTAAAATAGCCCGCTGAATAAAATTGATTATAGTTAACATCAGTTTCCCTCCTTTTTACGGTGGCTGAAATTGATTTTATAGTTGATAAAGAATTCGCAGCCGATTATGAAGAAGAGGATAATTCCCGTAAGTATATCGGAAAAATCGCCGTTTAAGCCGAAGTTCGAGGTTACCTCGTCGGCCCCGCGTCCCAAGAACACCAACAAAAGAGTGGTAAGAATCATGGTAAACGGATTGAATTTACCGAGCCATGAAACCATAATCGCGGTAAATCCTCTGCCGTCAACAAGATTTGAATCTATAGAATGTGAAGAGCCGCCTACGAGAAGAAGTCCTGCAATTCCGCAGACAGCACCCGAAACGAGCATTGTGCGGATAATAACCTTTTTAACGTTTATTCCTATATATCTTGCGGTGTTTTCGCTTTCTCCGACAACCGAAATCTCATATCCGTGCTTACTGTATTTAAGGTAAATATACATTAAAACAGTAATTATTGCTACGATTACGATATTAAGCAGATACTTAACACCGAAAAGATTCGGCAGCCAGCCGTGCTTTAAAAGATCGGGGCCCACAACATTTGAGCCGCTCTTATCCGCAATTTTAAGAAAATATTCAACAAGCTGAATCGCAACATAGTTCATCATAAGAGTAAACAATGTTTCATTTGTTTTCCACTCTGCCTTGAATATTGCGGGGATTACGCCCCAAAGCATTCCCGAAAATACGGCACAGATTATCATAATTATAATAAGCGCCCAGTTAGGAATCTTTCCGCCGAGACAGAACATACAAACGGCGGTTGAAAGACAGCCAATAAGAACCTGTCCCTCAGCACCGGTATTCCAGAATTTCATTCTGAATGCCGGAGTTACCGCAAGAGATATGCAAAGCAGTATTGCGATATCGTGGATAGTAACAAGCATTCTGCCCTTACCGAAAGCGCCGTGGAAAATTGTTTTAAAAATCGAGATTGGATTATCGCCGGTTAAAACCTTGGTTACTATTCCGCAAACCACGAGCGCAATAAATATAGCGACAACACGGACAAGAATACGCGAGCTCAGCGGAACATTATCTTTTTTTGAAATGTAAGCGAGAGGTTCATGCTTTTTCTTTTCGATTTTCATTATTTATTACCTCCCGATTTAGTCATAAGAAGTCCCAATTCTTCCTTGGTGGCTTCCCTGCCGTCGACAATGCCGGTTATTCTTCCCGAATTGACAACTATAATTCTGTCGCAAAGCTCAACTAAAACATCAAGATCCTCTCCCACAAAGATAACGGCTACGCCGTTTTTCTTCTGCTGATTCAAAAGTTTATAAATCATATATGAGGAATTTATGTCAAGCCCTCTAACAGGGTATGCCGCCATTAAAACCGTAGGCGACGCGGCAATTTCACGGCCTACAAGCACCTTTTGGACATTGCCGCCCGAAAGTCTTCTGACAGGGGTGTTCGCATTCGGAGTAACTACCTCCAAATCCTTGATAATATCCTCGGCAAGCTGTTTCGGAGACTGACGGTTTAAAAACATTGATTTGCCTTTTCTGTAGCTCCTGAGCATCATATTATCGACAATATCCATATTACCGACAAGTCCCATTCCGAGTCTGTCCTCGGGAACGAAAGAAAGTCTTACGCCAAGCTCTCTTATCTGCATGGGAGTTTTATCCCTTAAGTTTTCTTCCTCACCTGTTTTAGGATTGTTATAAGTTATTTCTCCGCCTGAAATATGCTGAAGCCCTGCAATTGCTTCTAAAAGCTCTCTCTGACCGCTTCCCGCAATTCCCGCAATTCCGAGTATTTCTCCGCTGTTTGCAGTAAATGTAATATCGTCAAGCACCTTTACACCGTTTTCATCATAAAGGTCAAGACCCTTAATTTTAAGTCTTTCAACCGAATTTTCCGGTTCTGTTCTGTCAATATTAAGCGAAACCTTTTTACCTACCATCATTTCGGTAAGCTCGGATTCGTTTGTTTCGGCGGTATTAACGGTATCTATATATTCGCCGCGGCGAAGAATTGCGACTCTGTCAGAAACAGAAAGCACTTCGTGCATTTTGTGAGTTATGATAATTATCGACTTTCCGTCGTTTTTCATTCTCTTTAAAATTGCAAAAAGCTTTTCGGTCTCCTGAGGAGTAAGCACCGCGGTCGGTTCATCCAAAATCAAAATATCGGCGCCGCGATACAGCACCTTTATTATTTCAACAGTCTGTTTTTCCGAAACAGACATCTGATAAATCTTTTTCTTGGGGTCGATATCAAATCCGTATTTTTCGGAAATATCGGCAACACGTTTAGCGGCTTCCTTTAAATTGAAGCGCTTTTTGTCCTCTATCCCGAGAACGATATTTTCCGTAGCATCAAAAACATCTACAAGCTTAAAATGCTGATGAATCATTCCGATTTTTAAATCGAAAGCATCTTTAGGCGAATTTATAAGAACCTGTTTTCCGTTAACGAATATTTCACCTTCGTCGGGATGGTAAATTCCGGCAATCATATTCATAAGTGTGGTTTTACCGGAACCGTTTTCTCCGAGTATTGCTAAAATTTCGCCTTTTTTAACAGTAAGATTTATGTTTTTATTTGCAACTATTTTGCTGAATCTTTTTGTAACATTTCTGATTTCGAGCGCGTTCACAAATACCCTCCTTTTTAGTATAAATCAAAACACACAAGGGGAATAATTTCCCCTTGTGCAGAAATTTTAAGAAAGATTATTACATCTTTTCGTTAAGGTTTGTGATACCGTCGATAATCATATCAAAATAAGGAGCCGAACGGAATTCCTTAGCATTTGACTCATCGAAATATCCGTCGTGAATTACATTTGTTTCGCCCTTGAAGTCGCCGTCAATATCAGCAAGATATTCTGTAAGATTCTTGCCGTCCTTAGTGAACTTGCTTGTTTCAAAAACATGAAGTGTGCCGGCCTTGAAAGCATCAATGGCTTCATTGATCTTTTCTTCTGTTCCCTCAGCGGCAACATCCTGATTAAGACCTGTAAGAACTACAGAGTTTGTAGCTATATCTCCGCACCAGTCGGCAGCGATAGCCTCGCCCTTAACAGCACACTCAATAATGTACTGGAAATAAGGAGCCCAGTTGATAGCCGAAGAAATGATGAATGAATTCTTTCCTGCCGAATATGTGCTTCCGTTGTATGAAACATTCGGAACGCCTGCAAGCTCACAAGCAGTCGGAGCACCGAGAGAGTCGGCATGCTGGCTTATAAGAACGCACTTATCTTTTTCGATAAGAGCTGTAGCAGCCTCCTGCTCCTTAGCCTGATCATACCAAGAACCGGTGTAACGAACCTTCATAGTAGCGGATTCGCAAACTGAGCGGGCGCCGAGGAAGAATGAAGTCATACCTGAAATAACCTCAGCATAAGTATAAGCACCGACATAACCGATAATAGCTTCGTCAGCCTTAATTTTTCCGTTTTTAATCATTTCATTGAGCTTCAAACCTGCCGCAATACCTGCAAGATATCTGCCCTCATAGATAGAAGCGAAAGCGTTGTGGAAGTTAGCAAGACCTGCGAGCTTTGCTGAAGTACCGGTAGCGTGGCAGAACTGAACCTCCGGAAACTCTGCTGCAGCCTGCTTTAAGAAAGACTCATGTCCGAAAGAATCTGCAAAGATTACCTTACAGCCCTTGTTCTTAGCAAGGTCAACAGCTGTATCATAGCATTTGCTGTCTTCTCCGATGCCGGTTACTATTACAACCTGATCGTCCTTAAGACCCATACCCTTCTGAACAGACTTAAGAGCCTGAATGAAGTTGTTGTCGTAAGTTGAGTTTTCATCGTGTAAACAAATCATACCGATTTTGAAATCATCCGGAACCGTTACATCCGATTTGATCTCCTGACGGGGAAGGATTTCTGCACCCTCACCCTTCTTCGCGGTCTTGCCTGAATCCTTACCGCAGCCTGCAAGGCAACCAACAGTAAGAAGTCCGGCGAGAAGAACTGCCAATAACTTTTTCATTTTTTGTTTTCCCCCAAAATTTTTTATATGTAAATTAAATTTACACCGATCTTTAAATGTCTCTGAAACGAATTCCGCTTTCGCTCATTTCTTCGACAACGGCAAGTGACTCAATCCTTATGCCTTTTTTTCTCAGTGCGTCTCCTCCGCCCTGAAAACCTTTTTCAATTGCACACGTGCATCCCGCAAGCTTTGCGCCCGATTGATTTACGATATCAATAAGACCCTCTAAAGCCTTTCCGTTCGCTAAAAAATCATCAACGATTACAATGCAGTCATCCCTTGACAGATATTCCTTAGGGACAATAATATTGTAATCGTTGTTATGTGTATATGAATGAACTATTGTTTTATAGACATCTCCGCTTACATTCGCGCTCTTGCCCTTCTTTGCAAAAAGAGCAGGAATATGCATAGCCATACCTGCCGCAACCGCAAGTGCAATGCCGGAGGCTTCGATTGTTAAAATTTTGGTGACATTACAATCTTTATAAATATTCTTGATTTCCTCGCCGATTTCGCTTAAAAAGCCAACATCAAGCTGCTGATTTAAAAAAGAACCGACCTTAAGAATATTTCCCGGAAGCACCTTACCCTCTTTGATAATCTTCTCTTCCAAAGTTTTCATAATGCCGCCTCCCTTAAAATCAAATAAAATAAAAAAACAGACTTAAAATCAAGTCTGCTTACCGATATAGAAACAACGCACAACACATATAATATATATGCGTATTTTATAAATCAACCAATAGTCGCTGCTGTGGCGCTGCGGTAGAAACATTTGGGCCATTTATCCAAACCTATATCGGGGAGCTATTAAATTTACAAGCTTATGGTAACATAATTTTTTCGGTTTGTCAACCTCGTAAATCCAATTTTGTCAAGTTTAGGTACTTTAAATAATTAAATGTCAGAAAAGCAATTATTTTTAACACTTGTAATAAGCGGCGGACGGTGCTATAATTTTTAAAAAATTATGTAAGAGATGATAATATAATGAGACTTACTGATATACTCGGTCCCGTAATGGTAGGACCGTCAAGCAGTCACACTGCGGGTGCGGTTAAAATAGGAAATGTTGCTTTAAAGCTTTTAGGCGAAGCCCCGAAAAAAGCGGAAATATATTTAAGCGGAAGCTTTGCTCTTACAGGTAAAGGCCACGGAACAGATCTTGCGATTGTCGCTGGACTTTTAGGTTTTAAGCCTGATGATATGAGGATACCCGAAAGCTTTGAGCTTGCTAAGGAAAACGGGCTTGATTTTTCTTTTTATGTAAAAAACATTAAAAACGCACACCCCAACACCGTTCAGCTGAAGCTCCTCGGAACAAGCGGAAGAACAATTGATATTATCGCAGAAAGCATAGGCGGAGGAAGAATTCACATAAGCCATATTGACGGGATAGAGGCTAATTTTTACTGTGAACATAACACTCTTATCGTTCATAACCTCGATGTGCCGGGTCATGTCGCCGCAGTATCGGGCGCGCTTACAAACAGAGATATAAACATCGCCACCATGCAGCTTTACCGCAATGAACACGGCGGATATGCAGTTATGATTTTAGAGTGCGACGAGCCTATACCTCCGGATATTGAAAAATATCTTTCGCATATAAGAGGTATAAAGAAGATAACCGTATTCAATCAGGAGGAAGCATAATGAAAAGCATAACCTCATTATTAAATGATGCAAAAGAACAAAACAAACCGCTTTATCTTATAATCGCACAAAAGGACTGCTTTGAAAACGGAACGGATTTAAAATCGCTCGATTCGCTGTTTTTAAATTTATGGAAAGAAATGAAAAGCACAGCTAAGCAGTATTCCCCTGCCGACAGGTCAAAAAGCGGTCTTTCGGGCGGAGATGCTGAAAAGATAAGAAACAGCAAAGTCAAACTCATCGGAGGAAATTATCTTTTAAGAGTAACCGAAGAGGCGCTTAAAACCGGAGAGTGCAATGCCTGTATGAAAAGAATAGTTGCGGCTCCCACCGCCGGCAGCTGCGGTGTACTGCCCGCAGTTTTAATTCCGCTCTGCGAAGAAAAAGAAATCGACGAAAGCCTTATAAAAGAAGCGCTTTACATTGCTGCAGGCTTCGGAGAGGTGACCGCTGACAGAGCAAGCATTTCGGGAGCCGAGGGAGGCTGTCAGGCGGAAATAGGGACAGCATCGGCTATGGCTGCGGCAGCGCTCACGCATATTTTAGGCGGAACCGACGAAATGTGTGCCGAAGCCTTCGCAATGGCATTGTCAAATCTTTTGGGACTTGTCTGCGACCCTGTCGCAGGGCTTGTCGAAATTCCCTGCATAAAAAGAAATGTTATAGGAGCGGTAAATGCCGTAAGTTCCTGCAATATGGCGCTTGCAGGGATTACGAATATTATTCCCGCAGACGAGGTCATAGACGCAATGGGAGAAATCGGAAACAGTCTCCCCTCTTCGCTTAGAGAAACCGGTAACGGCGGACTTGCCTCAACTCCCACCGCGCGGAGCATTACCGAAAAGCTGCACTCTCAAAAATTTTAACCGAAGCATTGCCGATCATATTATACGCTTCATCAATACCGCAAAATGTGCAGAAGCATTTTCAAGCAGTTAAATATCGGTTTTACTTGAAGTTTTACTGAAATATGCTAAAATATGATTGGAACGGCGACCGTTTAATTTGCAAATTCCGAACGGTCGGAACAAGTTGCCGAAAGCTAAGATTTTGGAGGTAAAAATGTCGCAGGTAACAAAAAGAGCTCTTGAGCAGTCACTGAAAAATCTTCTTCTGAAAAAACCGCTTACAAAGATAACGATAAACGATATTGCCGAGGACTGCGGCATAAACCGCATGACCTTTTATTATCATTTCAAGGATATTTACGATCTTGTTGAATGGTCATGCCTTGAAGACGCACGAAAAGCGCTTGAGGAAAAGAAAACTCATGATACTTGGCAGGAGGGTTTCCTTAATATATTTGAGGCTGTGCTTGAAAACAAGCCGTTCATTATGAATGTCTACCGCTGTGTCGACCGCGGACAGGTGGAAAAATATCTGAAGCCGCTGACCGACCATATCATTATGGGCGTTATAGAAGAGCAGTCGTCGGGTATCACCGTGCGCGCGGAGGACAAGGAATTTATTGCGCGTGTATATTCCTATATATTCATCGGAATTATGCTTGATTGGATAAAAGATGACATGAAAGAGAATCCCAAGCCGATTGTTGATAAGCTCGCATTGCTTTTAAAGGACTCTGTTTCCGATGCGCTGGAGCGTTTTAGGCTATGATACTGAATTTTATCAAAATTCCAATCATGATAAAATTTTTTACACATAAGTGCGCTGTGATAAATTATTTATCACAGCGCACTTTCTGTTTATTGAAAAAAGACAAAAAGCGGGTATAATATGGACATAAAATAAATTTTCAGGAGGCTTTTTTATGTATTACTCTGCAGGAACTTACGAAGCATTTGCGCATCCCGAGAAGCCAAAGGATGTCGACAAAAAATCAGCCTATATCATAGGTACGGGACTGGCGGGACTTACGGCCGCATTCTATCTTGTCCGCGACGGACAGATGAAAGGTGAGCATATCCACCTTCTTGAAAAACTTGAGCTTGCGGGCGGCAGCTGTGACGGACGCAAGGATATCACAAAAGGATTCTATATGCGCGGCGGCCGTGAAATGGACAATCATTTTGAGGTCATGTGGGATACATTCCGCGATGTTCCGTCTGTCGAAACACCGGGGGTATCGGTACTTGACGAATATTATTGGCTCAACAAGCATGATCCGAACTATTCTCTCTGCCGTGCTACGGTAAACCGCGGTGAGGATGCCCATACCGACAAAAAATTTGAACTTGACAAAGAATCGGCAACGGCGCTTTCAAGACTCTTCCTCACTCCTGAAAAGGATCTTGAGGACAAGAAGATCTCCGAGGTTCTCCCTGAAAGCTTCTGGAACACGAACTTCTGGCTATATTGGCAAACGATGTTTGCTTTCCAACGTTGGTCGAGCGCTCTGGAAATGAAGCGTTATCTCTGCAGATACGTTCATCATATTGACGGACTTCCGGACTTCAGCGCACTGCGTTTTACAAAATACAATCAGTATGAGAGCATGATTTTGCCGCTTGTAAAATATCTTGAAGCTCACGGTGTACGAATTGAATACGGTATGGATGTGAAGAATGTCATTATTAAGGACGAAAACGGCAGGAAAATCGCAAAGCAAATAGTATATGTAAAAGACGGCGAGGAGCAAACGATTGATCTGATTGAAGATGACCTCGTATTTATTACAAACGGCTGCTGTACCGACACATCATGCTACGGAGACCAGACTCATGCTCCCGATCTCTCAGGAGTCAAGAACGGTTTCGGCGAGTCGTGGGATATGTGGAAGGCTATCGCGGCACAGGCAAAAAACGGCGAATACGGCAATCCCGACAAATTCTGCGGTGATATTGACGCCACAAACTGGATGAGTGCCACCGTAGCAACTTCAAACGAAGAAATCATCAAATATATAATGAACGTCTGCAAGCGCGACCCGCGCGCAGGAAAGGTAACGACAGGCGGTATTGTCACGGTAAAAGACAGCACAAAAAACTGGTATCTCTCATGGACAATAAACCGCCAGCCTCAGTTTAAATCTCAGGATAAGAGCATGGTTCTCGTATGGCTGTACTCACTTAATACCGCCAAAGAGGGCAACTATGTAAAAAAGGCCATGCGTGACTGCACGGGCGAGGAGGTCTGCCGCGAATGGCTCTATCATATCGGCGTACCTACCGAAAAAATTGATATGCTTGCAAAGGATGCCTGCAACACCACCACCTGTTACATGCCGTATATCAACGCATTCTTCCAGCCGAGAAAGGAATCCGACCGCCCGAAGGTAGTACCGGACGGGGCTGTAAACTTTGCTTTCATCGGTCAGTTTGCCGAGACACCCCGTGACACCATATTCACGACCGAGTATTCAATGCGTACGGGTATGGAATCGGTTTATACTCTGCTTGATATCGACCGCGGTGTGCCGGAGGTATGGGGCAGTAAATATGATGTCCGCGAGCTTCTGCGCGCATGCTACTATGCAATAGACAAGAAGCCGATAACTGATATCAAACTCTCTTTTAAGGAAAAAGAACTTCTAAAAGTTGTGATGAAAAAGGTTAAGGGAACAGATGTAGAGTTGCTTCTCAAAGAGAGCGGTCTTATAGAATGATTTCTAATGCCGTTTGCCTTAAAAAAGAGGGCAAAGGAAAATATACTTGCTACTTCCAATTAAAATAATTTTTACGGCACAAAACCGCAGCCCCGCACCTTTTGAATGAGGTGCGGGGCTATTTGTGCGTTTCATTTCATGATCTTTTCAAAGCGGAACATTTCATCGGGGCCCTCATCGGGCGTTGCTTTTCCGTCTTCCTCCGGCGGATTCGGATACGGGTGCATGGCGGAGAAAAACTCAACGGCGTGAAAACCGCATTTGTTGATGTAAAAATGGATATTGCGCTTTTCAAAATATGGCGTACAGGTCGCCCAGACCTTGGTTTCGGGGTGCAGAGCTTCCACGGCAAGCCAAGCGCCATAGCCGATGCCTTTGCTGTGTTCCTTCGGCGAAACGAAAAGAAGTTCCAGCTCGTTGTGATGTGTCTCTTTGTCGATTTTCAGCACCACACCGCCAACCTTTCTGCCATCATACAGAATTCGATATGCCTCGCTGTCGGGTGCATCAATGCTTTGCTCAATCGTCGCACGGGAAATGATTTCGCCGTCCTCCTCAAAATGATCGTCCCGCAGCCCGAATTCTTCAATCGCACCATACTTGAAAGACTCCTGATTATCAATAATGAACTGCTCACGGTCATCCGCTTCCAGCGGGGCAAGGGTTACTTTTGCGTTCTTCATAATTACCTCCGAAAAATAAAAATACCCGGTCATTACAAAGTAATAACCGAGCGCACTCGACACCTAATCCGGTATGCGGCCTGCAAGGCTTGCGCCTTACGATCCCCGAGCGTTACGACGCTCTACCTCCGGTGACATAAATATGAATCAGCCGAGTCCCGGAATAACCGGGATCCGGCCGATTGTTTGGCGGAGAGGATGGGATTCGAACCCATGTGCGATTGCTCGCAAACTGATTTCGAGTCAGCCCCGTTATGACCACTTCGATACCTCTCCGGATATTTGCCGCACAAATGAATTGTGCAGCAAAAAACATTATAAATTATCCAATCTAAAAAGTCAAGTGTTTTATCCGATAAAGCTTCCTATTGCGTCTATTAACATGCTGTTTCTTGTGGCGGAAATATTATTTAAGAAAATAACATCCTTAGCGCCTGTTTCGGCGGCGAGCTGAGGGAGCTTTCTTGCGTCGACATTTGCGATATATCTGTAATCCACGATATAAACCGTCTGATAATTCTGCGTAAGGAACGGAACAAAAGCATTGCCGAAGGATTCCTTTACAACAATGCAGACCGAGCCGTCGTTTATCTGCGGATTTACAATATATCCGAACGGCTGATCTCCGCCTATAAATGAAAGATATTTGCTGCTCGTACCTAACTTGTTTCCGTCGGAAACTATTGACTTAGCCACTTCCGCTCCCTGAGCGGTTTTAGTCATAATCGTGTTAACCTGAGTGGGCTCATAGGCTACAACAGTATCGGGTGTTGCAGCAAGGCGCGGATTCTTGCCCGACTGAGCATAAAACGAGCCTAAAAAGCCTTCAAATCTTCTCTCATTAAAAGCGCTAAGCGGTGCGGGAGCAACGCCTTTTGTTTTCATAAGCTCACAATAAGTATAATAAGCGCCGAGCGCCGTCCAGTGGTGGTCGGTCCTGAAATACAGATACTCGTTTCTGTGAGCTCTCAAAGCAGAATAAGCGTCAACCTTTTTTATATTTTCATTCATAACCGAATAAAAATAATTTATAGCCTCTTTCTGATTTGTTGAATTAACGGAGGCTATAACATCATCGGGAGCGACTATGCCGATCGCAGTAGGAGCGATAATATCATAGACATTTGCAATACCCGAAAGGTCATTTGCCGCTTTATTTATATATGCGTTATATCTGTCCGCCAAGGACTGATTGAAGTTATAGTATTCATAAGCGGAATTATCTATAAGGAGAATAGCACCTAAGTTTTCGACAATTTGCGCCGGAGGAACAGGCGGTTCAGAAGAAGCTTGTTCTGAAGAAACCGGCTCGGAGGACGAAGAATTATCCGACGAAGCCGTTTTGTCTTCCTTTTTTATATTTGGAACCTTATCGGATTTTTCCACCTTGCCGTGAATCTGAACATTGGATTTGCCGAAGGAGCCGTTTATAAATCCGTTGATTTTAACTAAAGTATCACGGGCAGGAAATGTATCCGAATACCAAAGGCTTAAATTATCGAACCATTTCCCCGAAAAGAATGAGGAAAAGGAAAATTCAGGAAATTTGGCAAGCTCTCTTTTTTCGGTTTCCGACCTTTTAGGCCTCAGCGACGGAACGGCGGCGATAACCGCTGCCGCAAACAGCGCAAGGAAAAAAATGCGGACAAGGTTAAAATCTATTGCCTGCCTGAATCTGAGTTTTTTAATCTCGAGCTTGTTTTCTTTGATTTTTTTATCTGATGACAACAGTTTTACACCTCGCTTGACTAAAACTGGAAATAAATAAACGGATTATAGGAATCCCCCGCAAGTGCCGCAACCGATATGAACAAAAGTCCCAAAGGCAAAAGAAGTCTTAAAATAAAATAAACGGTTTTAAGTGCGCCGTTGCCTATAGCTTTTTCGAATAAAACCGCATTTGTTTTTTTAAAAAGCGGTGTGCAGACAAGGACGGAGAATACAAGAATAAAGGCATACTGGCCGGCAATTGTAAGCGACTCAAAATCATACAGCTTATTTCCGAAAGCACCGAACATTCCCTTTAAAACATTCAGCACCGCCGTGAGATTTCTGAATCTGAAAAGGATCCAGCCGAAGAATACCGCAAGCAAAAGATAGATATGGGCTATAACGCTGTTTTTTAAAAGCAGCTTTTGCAAGAACAGCTTTTCAATCATAATAAATACGAAGAAATAAAGTCCCCACAAAACATAATTCCATGAAGCACCGTGCCAAAGACCTGTTAAAAACCAAACGACAAAAAGATTTATCACGGTTTTTAAAGTTCCTTTTTTGCTGCCGCCGAGCGGAATATAGACATAATCCCTGAAAAACGAGCCTAAAGAAATATGCCATCTTCTCCAGAACTCCGAGACGCTCTTTGAAACATAAGGGTAATTAAAGTTTTCACGGTAATGAAATCCTATCATCTTACCCATTCCGATTGCCATATCCGAATAAGCGGAAAAATCGAGATAGATCTGAAGCCCGTAAGCAAAAATTCCGAGCCAAAGAGCCAATACACTTGTTTCTTTCCCTATTGCCGCCGCGGCTTTACCCGAAACATTTGAGGTTATAAGCGCCTCGCAGACGGCACTGCAGGCATTTGCGAGAACTGATTTTTTGGCAAGACCGTATGTAAACCGCCGGATTCCCTCGGCGGTCTCAAGCTTTGAAACCCTTCTGCTTTCAATCTGTTTTGAAACATCTTTATATCTTACTATCGGACCCGCGATGCATTGATGAAAAAGACTTACATAAAGCAAAAGCTTAAAGAAATCCTTTTGTGCCTCAACTTCTTTTCTGTAAACATCGATAACATAGGAAATAAGCTGAAAGGTATAAAATGAAATTCCTATAGGGAGAAGAATATTCGGGATAACTTTAGGAAAGCCCGTTAAAATTTTAAGGTTTGAAAGAATAAAAGAGCCGTATTTAAAGACCGCAAGCAAACCGAGATTTACAAAAAGCATTCCCGCAACCAAGAGCTTTGCTTTTACGGACCTTTCCTCCTGTTTTTCTATTCCTAAGGCAAAAAGGTAGTCCGCAAGTGTCATAAAGATAAGGAGCAGGACATAAACCGGTTCGCCGCAGGCATAGAATATAAGCGAAAAAATGAGCATTATTATATTTTTCGCTTTTATGCTTCCCGCAAAGCTGTAAGCGAGAAGATTAAGAGGAAGAAACAGAAAAATAAAAAGTAAACTCGAAAATACCAATTAAAACACCTTTTTGCTTAGGTAAGCGATAATAAATCCAAACCCGTTTTTAGGCGGCGGATTTTTATGCATAGCCATGTTAAAATACTCGTTAATCCGACAGGATTAACTGCGTTTTTGCCTCGCTCTGCATAAAAATCTGCCAAGCATAAAAATCAGCGACCTAAAATGAGCTGATTTTCGAGCGGAGTTTTATGCGGAGGATGCAGTGAGGCTGTCGCCTCACAAAGACGACAAGTCAAAATAAGCCGAAAATACGCCATTTTAGGCGGGTTCGGATTATTATTGCTTGCCTAGTGTGACAGGACTCGAACCTGTCACGGTAGACAATACAATCAGGGCACAACACTTCTCACAGCTGAAAATTTGTCCGATTATATTGTCTATTTCATGAATTCATACATAGCCTTATAACACATAAATACATCAAATTTGGCTGTTGTTTCAAACGGAGCGTGCATTGAAAGGACGGGAACGCCCAAGTCAACAACATCAACGCCCATATCCGCAATATATTTAGCAACCGTTCCGCCGCCGCCTATATCTACCTTTCCGAGCTCGCCTATCTGCCATTTAATTTTAGCGTTATCAAGCATTGAGCGGATTTCGGCAACATATTCAGCCGAAGCGTCATTCGTATCGCTCTTGCCTCTTGCTCCCGTATATTTAGTTACAACTACACCGTAATTTAAAAAAGAGGCATTGCGCTTTTCCATGACATCCTGAAATGTCGGGTCGGTTGCGGCATTGACGTCAGCGGAAAGGCACTTTGAATTTCTGAGAGCTACCGTAGCATCCTTACCGAAGCAATGGCAGATATCGCCTATTACATAGCGCAGGAAATCGGAATTAAGACCGGTATTGCCCTCTGAGCCTATCTCTTCCTTATCGGTTAAAATAGCAAGCGCAGTCCTTTCGGGGCTTTCAACCTCTAAAACAGCCGTTAAAGCAGGATACGCGCAGACCCTGTCATCCTGACCGTATGAGCCTATCATAGAGCGGTCAAATCCGATATCGCAGGATTTGAATGCAGGAACCATTTCAAGCTCGGCTGAAAGGAAGTCTTCTTCTGTAACACCGTATTTCTCATTTAAGATTTTAAGAATATTAAGCTTAACAAGCTCGCTTCCCTCGTCATCTTTAAAAGGCATACTGCCTATAAGAACATTAAGCTCCTCGCCCCTTATTCCGTCAGACAAAGAGCGCTTGCACTGCTCGCTTGCAAGGTGCGGAAGCAGATCGTTTACGACAAATTTAGGATCATTTTCATCCTCGCCTATTTTAACCTCGGTTACAGTACCGTCTTTTTTGGCAAAAACACCGTGAAGAGCGAGCGGAACGGTGGGCCACTGATACTTCTTTATTCCGCCGTAATAATGTGTTTTAAAAAGAGCAAGTTCTATCTCCTCATAAACGGGATTGGGTTTTAAATCAAGTCTCGGCGAATCTATATGCGCGGCGGTTATATTAAACCCGCTTTCGCAATCCTGCTTTCCGATAACGGCAAAGGCGACGGTTTTTCCTCTGTTATTAAAATAGACCTTATCGCCGGCACTGTATTTTTCATCTCTTGAAAAAGGCTTAAAGCCTTTTTCCTCTGCAAGCGCTACCGCCGCTTTAACAGCCTCTCTCTCTGTTTTTGCAGTATTTAAAAAACTTTTATACCCCTCGCAGTATTCAAAAATTCTTTCGTTTTCCTCGTATGTTGCAGACAGAAGACCGTTATCGCGCTTTAAAAAAAGCTTTTCCTTTAGTTCCTTGTAATCAGACATAATCTAAATCCCTTTCATATATGATTTTAAAATTTCTTCAGTCTCGGATAAAAAGCTTTCTATCCGAGAATTATTATAAATTATATTATCTGCATTTTTTATATAAAAATCATCCGTTTTTCCTGCGTTTAATCTTAAAACCGCCGCCTCTTTCGAGATGCCGTCTCTTTGCATTATTCTTTTAAGCCTTATTTCCTTATCTGAAAGCACCGCAAGGGTTTTATCGCATTCCTTATCAAGTCCGCTTTCAAAAAGCGTCGGTGCGTCAAGCAGGATATAATCGCCTTTCATTTTTTCTCTTATTATTAAGACTATGTAAGGCAGAAGAGTTTTATTTAAAAGCTTCGTATTTTCTTTTGTTGAAAAAGCGATTTTCGCAAGTTTTGCTCTGTCAAGCTCGGAATTTGAATTCAGTATTTCTTTTCCGAAAGCTTTTTTAAGCGCATTTAAGCCGTCCGTTCCTTTTTTAACCGCTTCGCGCGCACATATATCGCAGTCAATAACCTTAAAGCCTAAATTTTCGGCAACGGATTTTATACTGCTTTTCCCCGCTCCGCTCGGACCTGTCAGACCTACCGTTAAACTCATAGCTTAATCACCCTGAATGCCGACGCTCTTATAAGACGGTTATATACCGCAAGCCCGACTCCGCTTTTTGACGGCGCATGGACAAAAAGCTTTTGAACATTCAAGCCGTCCGCGTCACGAAGAGCGGAAAAGACATTTTTGGCAAGCGTTGCTTCGTCAGCCTCTGTTCCGTAAGCAATGAAGGGAATTTTTATCAAATTCTTTTCCTCTTCAAAGCACAAAGCGGCGCAATTTTCCGAATTGTTTATATACTCGCAGAATTTTTCATTTGAGCCTTCTATTAAATAGGTTTCGGTCTTAGGCGCGTAATGCTTATATTTCATTCCGGGGGATGAAACCTTAGCGCCGCTTTCAAGCTTTGAAAGCACCGCCTTATCTATTTCAATATCGGGAAGAATTTTTTTCAGCTGCTCTAATGTTACAGCCCCCGGTCTTAAAAGCCGCGGTTTTTCGGCAGCAAGCGTGATAACCGTGGATTCTACGCCTACGTCGCAGTTTCCCGCAAGAGCAATGCAGTCCGCCCTGCCGTTCATATCGGCAAGAACATATTTAGGCTCTGTAGGGCTCGGCGAACCCGAAAGATTTGCTGAGGGCGCCGCAAGCGGAATACCTGCTTCGGCAATTATATCATGCGCCTCCTTTTTAGACGGCATTCTTACAGCCACCGTATCAAGTCCCGCGCTGACTGATTTCGGAATTTTTTCAGACCTTTTAAGAATCATCGTAAAAGGTCCCGGCCAGAATTCATTAGCGCATTCAAAGGCTTTCTCGGGAATTTCCTCTGCTATATTTTCAAGCATTTTCATATCGCTTATATGAACTATCAGCGGATTATCCTGCGGTCTGCCCTTAGCGGCAAAAATGTTTTTTACAGCGTTTTCATCATAACAGCTTGCCGCCAGCCCATAAACGGTTTCCGTGGGAATAACCGCAATTTTGCCCTGCTTTAAAAATTCAGCGGTTTTTTTGATTTTCTCCTCATAATCGCCTGTTAAAAGGTCGAGAATTAGTGTTTTATTTTCAGCTTCTTTCATTTTGTTCATTCATTTCCTTTGTTCGGTAAAAAGCCGTCAGCGCGTTAATAATTTCATCTAAATCCCCGTCAAGCACGGCAAAAAGCCTATAAAGAGTAAGTCCGATTCTATGATCTGTCACCCTGCCCTGAGGATAATTGTATGTCCTTATTCTTTCGCTTCTGTCGCCCGAGCCGACCTGCGCTCGGCGGTCAGCCGCAATAGCCTCGTCATGCTCGGACTTTGCCGCGTCGAAAAGTCGGGCTCTTAACACCCTCATTGCCTTTTCCCTGTTTTTGAACTGACTTCTTTCGTCCTGACACTCAACAACAGTATTTGTCGGCAAATGGGTTATTCTTATTGCCGAAGAGGTTTTATTGATATGCTGACCTCCTGCGCCCGACGAACGGTAGGTATCAATTTTAAGGTCGGCAGGATTTATATCTATTTCAACCTCGTCCGCCTCGGGCATAACGGCTACCGTTACGGCCGAAGTATGAATTCTGCCCTGAGTTTCGGTATCGGGGACGCGCTGAACACGGTGGGTTCCGCTTTCATACTTAAACTTTGAATAAGCGCCCTTTCCCTCTATCATAAAGGAAATTTCCTTATATCCTCCGAGCTCGGTTTCATTTGCATTTGTTATTTCAATCCCGAAATTTTTACTTCCCGCATACATAGAGTACATTCTGAAAAGTGCGGCGGCAAAAAGAGCCGCCTCTTCTCCGCCTGTTCCCGCTCGGATTTCAACGATTACATTCTTTTGGTCATTCGGGTCTTTAGGCAGAAGAAGAATTCTAAGCTCCTCTGAAATTTCCGAAATTGCTTTTTTAGCTTCTTCAAGCTCCTCTGCCGCAAGCTCCTTAAATTCTTTATCCGCATTGCCGGAATTCAGAATTTCTTCCGCCTCAGCCTCGTTTTGCTTTGCGGCTTTAAACTCGCGGTATTTTTCAACTATCGGCGCGAGCGAGCTTTGCTCTTTCATAATCTCGGTAAAAACAGCGGTATCCGAAACGATTTCGGGCTGCGACATTTTTTCGCAAAGCTGTTCATATCTGCTTTCGACCGCAGACAGTTTTTCAAACATAAAACAAAGTCCTTTATTCTAAAATTTTTTTAATTCCCTTTTCGGCTTTCTTGCGCGGCATCATGATTTCTCTTGAACAGCCGTCGCATTTAAGCTTAAAATCCATTCCTATTCGGGTGACGGTGAATATTTCACTGCCGCAGGGGTGCTTTTTTTTCATAATTACCTTTGTGCCGACATCTATATCCATTTTCGACCTCCGAAATCTTATTATTTTATAATTATATATTATATTTTCTTAATATGCAATAGCAATACTTGAATAAATGACAAAGTAATGTTAAAATAAATCTATAAAAATTTTTAAAGGACTGTTATATGAAAACCGTTAAAATTTTACACTGTGCAGATCTTCATATCGGGGCTGAGGAAAGCTTTCTCGGAGCTAAAAGCAAAGAAAGACGATTCGAGACTCTGTTGACCTTTGAGAGGACTGTCGATGAGGCAAAGCAAAGGGGTACACAGATTTTTTTGATAGCAGGCGACCTGCTTGATTCAAACAATATCGAAAAAGAGTTTATAAACGGGATTTTAGACTGCATAAACGAAGCCCGGGACATCCGGTTTATTTATGCTGCCGGAAATCATGATCCTTTAAACTGCCTTTCTCCGTTTTCTGTAATTTCAGAGCTTCCTGAAAATCTTTATGTTTTTCCGACAAAGAATTATGTTTTAACATTTGAGGACTTAAATGTTAAAATTTACGGAAAATCCTTTTCTGAGGTTTTTTGCAAGGGTGAGGACAGGTTTACGCTCCCTGCGGACAGTGATTATTTAAATATCCTTTGTATTCACGGAGAGCTTGACGGTGAAATGTCCGGCAATTACAACTGCATAAAAAGGGAATTTATCGAAAACTCGAAAATGGATTACATTGCTCTCGGCCATATTCATAAAAGAAGCGGGATAAAAAATATAAACGGTACTTATTTCGCATATAGCGGCTGTATGGAAGGACACGGATTTGACGAAACGGGAGAAAAGGGCGTTTATATCGGTGAGATCGGAAAAAATTTCTGCAGTCTTGAATTTTTCCGAACCTCCAAAAGACTTTATTTAACCGAAGAGATAGATATTACAGGCTTAAAGGATGAAAAAGAGGTCTGTGAAAAAATACTTGCGGACTTAAAGCAAAAATATGATGATTTCAGCGAAAATCTTTATAAAATAATCCTTAAAGGCTCTTATGAGGAAAGCAAAAAATTTAAAAGCGAGGAAATTTCCGTAAGGCTCAACGAGAAATTATATTTTTGCAAGATTATCGACAATTCCGTTTTATCGGTTGATTTAAAGGCTCTTAGCTCTGAAAATACCCTAAAGGGTCTTTTTGTTAAAAAAATGCTTGAAAAAACAGAAAATTCCGAAGGCTGCGAAAAGGAAGCATTGCTTAAAGCTTTAAATATTGGTCTGACGGCATTCGACGGCGAGGTGAGTTTTGATGAAGATAACTAAAATTTACATAAGCGCTTTCGGAAAGCTCAAGGATTTCACGCTTGAATTAAGCGGCGGAATGAATGTAATTTTCGGTGAAAACGAAAACGGAAAAACCACCGTGATGTCATTTATAAAAATGATGTTTTACGGATCCTCATCCCGTCAGCAAAAACAGCTTTCCGCAAGAAAAAAATATATTCCGTGGAGCGGAGACAAGCCTGCAGGAAGAATAGACTTTGAACATGACGGCAGAAGATATCAGCTTGAAAGAATTTTCGGCAAAACCGAAAGCTCGGACAAAATAACACTTATAAACCGTGACACCGGTGAAAGCTTAAATTCCGGAAAAGATATCGGAAAGCGCTTCTTCGGTCTTAGCGAGCAAGCTTTTGAAAGAAGCCTTTTTACGGATTCAAGCGTTTTTCTTCATGACGCTTCGGCAGAGGACGAAATCGGAACCAAGCTTTCTAATCTTATATCCACGGGCGACGAGGAAAATTCCTGCAAGACTGTTTTAGAAAATATTTCCAAGGTCTCTTATAGGCTTATTTCAAAGAACAATAAGGGCGGAATCATAAGAGAAAATGAGGCAAAATTATCAGAACTGACACGGGAATATGACCGAAGCGTTCAAAGAATAAATGAGCGTGAAATCAAAGAAAAAGAGCTTTCGGATTTGAGTTTAAAAATCAAGAATTTAAAATCCGAGCTTGAAATTACAAATGCTCTTATTGACAATGCCAAAAAGATTGAAGAGGCAGAAAAAATCCGCAGATTTTTAAGAGCGGAATCCGAGCTTGAAACTTTAAAAAAAGAAACCTCTCTTAAAAACGGCACCCCGCTTGACCCTACGGATTTAACAAAATTAAACTCTCTTCAGAACAGGCTTAATATGCAGCAAAAATTATTTGAGCGCGCAAAAAACGACCTTGAAAAAGCCGAGACGGAATTATCGTCAGTTCCCGAAACGGATGAAGATTTAAATGAAAATTTATCAAAACTCAAAAAAGAACAGCATAGACTTTCCGAGCATAGAAACGAAATTGACGAAGAATACAGAGAGCTCGGCAAAAAACTCACCGAATTAAACGGCAATCAGACTGAAAAGCATAACAAAACAAGTATCGTTTTTATGATAACATCTATATTATTTCTTATAACAGCTTTTATATTATTCATTGCTTCTAAACCTCTATACGGTGCGCTTTTATGCGTTTTAAGCGCTGTTTCTTTTGCGGTCTTTGCAATAATAAATCTTAAAGACGGTTCAAAAAGAAGAGAAATTGAAGATAGAATTAAGATTGCCGAACAAAGGCTCGCAGATTTAAGAATCAAAAGAACGGATTTATCAGAAAATATATCCCGCATAAACGAAGAAATCTTTACGCTTTCTCAGAACAACTCGGATAAAGCCGCTCTTAAAGCGATGAAAGAAAAAGCTTACAGCTTAGCTAAAGATAATTTTGAGGTAGAAGCAAATAAGCTGTCTAAAGACAAAAAAGAACTTTTAAGCTTTGAAGAAAACATTCCGTTTAACGAGAATTCAAACGCTCAGGAATATTTAGAAAAAGCCTTAGAAAAAATTTCAGAGCTGGCGGCTAAAGTCTCGCTTTTTTGCGAGGAGATAGGGAATATTTCTTCCGAGGAAGCAAAAAAGATACTCTTAGAATTAAATGTCAGCGAAAATACCGAGGATACCGAAACCTTAAGAACCCGTCAGAAGCAGCAGCAAGAAAGTCTTATTGAACTAAATGCCGATTACAGCTCGCTTAAAAGCGAAATAGAATCGGAATTCAAAAATATAAGAGAGCCTGAAAACATAAGAAAAGAAGAAGAATGCTTAAAGCAGAGAATTAAAACTGCTTATGATTTTTATAATGCGGCATATCTCGCCTCAAACATTCTGCTTGAATGCTCCGCGGATTTAAGACAGGGCTACGGAAGCGATCTTGAAAAGAAAACCGCCGAAATTCTTTCCCTTTTAACAGACGGTAAATATAAAACTGTCAATATCGCAAAAACCCTTGAACCGACCGCCGAGGGCGAAGTATTCGGAATGAAGGAAGCTGATTATTTCAGCCGAGGAACCTGCGACCAGATTTATCTCAGTATGAGGCTTGCTTTAGCACAGCTTGTTAGTGCTGACGGACCTATGCCTGTATTTTTAGACGACGCATTGTCTCAGTATGACGATATGCGCGCCGCGAACGCATTAAAAGCTCTTAAAAGCTATTCGGAAAGCTCTCAGGTGCTTTTTTTCACCTGCCACAACAGTATTTGCGCCACGGCGGAAAAAGAGGGTATTACCGTAAAACGCTTAACTTGATTTTTAAAAAACACGGAGAGTTTTTATCAGCTTTCCGTGTTTTTTAAAAAAAGATATAAAAATTCAATTTTTTTCTTGACTTTATCTGCTGAATATGGTATATTTATTGGGCGCTGAAAATTTGCTGGTGTAGCTCAGTTGGTAGAGCAGCTGATTTGTAATCAGCAGGTCGGGGGTTCAAGTCCGTCCACCAGCTCCA
>CAKSHM010000007.1 GCA_934457415.1 uncultured Eubacteriales bacterium
GCACAAGGAGGTTGAGGTTTGGCTATGAATAACAGTTTAGCAGAAGTACACCCGGAGCTTGTTTCGGAGTGGTCGGACAGAAATTATCCGATACTTCCAACTCAGGTTACGGTCTTTGCCAATCGTAAGGCTTGGTGGAAGTGTGAGGATTGTGGCAGGGAGTGGAACACCCTTATTTCTACCCGTTCCGGTGGCAGCAAATGCCCGTATTGCAGTGGGTACATATTCTTGAAAGGGTTTATTATAAATGTTTTATCCGAGAATTCGGGCAATTCCTTTTGGGATTGCCCATTTTTCTTTATAAATACAAAATGAAAAAGCGGACGGTAATATTTAATAAGATTTATTAGTATGCCGAAAACCAATTACGCTCAAAAAATAACCAATTACAAAAAAACCGTCTTATAAGGATACTTTTTTATTATACTCTATTGTATTATATTTAATAATAACATTTCCTCTTGCGGCGAAATGTTAAGAGTATAAAAGGAGTCCGGAATGAATGGCAAAAAATAAGAAAAAGAAAATAACAAAACGCCTGTCAGCGGCAGTACTAAGTCTTGTTATCATACTTTATCAGTTTATCGGAACGGCGCCGTTCACCTTAGGTCTTACGGCATTTGCGGCAGAGGCTGCAACAAACATACCGTTAAGAAAAACAGACGGCAGCGGAAAAGCCTTTATTTACCATAGCTTCAAAGAAACGACTGTATTCACGACTGGCAAAACTTATGCCTTTTTGGACGGTATTTACAGTGCCGACGATGCTGTGTCCGCACTCGGAGCGGGAGCGATTCTGAAAACGCTGAGCAAAGAACCGAGCGGCGCTAAACACGGCTCTGAATACTATATACAAAAAAAGTACGGAAGCGGCGCCAAAGCTAAGGTCTATGTTGCTGTTGAAACCCCGGGCAAGGATTTCGATTTCTGTCCGTATGGCGGACTTTATCAGGTTCCGAATACCTCAAAACCTACGGAATACCGCTATTTCTGCTGGAAAGGCGGCGCGTATAACTGCGGACCTTATTACGCATATACTTATGTAGAAGAAAGCGTTGTCTCCGATAATGTGACGGCTTCGCTTAAAAATATTGAAAATCAAGGCTCGCAAAATTCTAAGGATTATACAGTTACCGTTACTTATGACGGAAATAAAAAGAAAGTCTTAGACCACGGGAGCTATAAGGTTAAATTCACTTCCCCCGATAAGGTTACAATTGTTATTTCAGACAGCGTCGGGAATTCTATTACTGCAAATTTCAAGTCTCCGCTGGCTGTTCGCTATGACGGAAACTGTGAAAATGCTCTCAATGTTCCTTCCGCGCAAACTGCATGGAAGGGAGAAAGCAATAAAATATCTTCTGCTGTACCCACACGTTCCGGATATTCGTTTGTAAACTGGAAAGACAGCAAAACAGGCGTATCATATTCCGCACAGCAGAGCTTTACGCCCGCAAGTTCCCTGCGGCTTTTGGCTCAGTGGAAAGACAGTCAGGCTCCTGTTATCGGCTATACGCCCACGCAGGTTATGACGGGCGACTCAGATGAGACAGTAAAAAAAGCTGTTTTGGAGGTTCTGACCGTCACGGATAACGAGCCTGTTTCGGAATGTACCGTTACGGTAACCTTACCCGCAAACTTTACAAAAACGGCAGGAAATAAAAACGCAAGGGTAACAGTAAAGGACAAAGCAGGAAATATTACTGCAAAAGAATGTTCGGTTTATGTATCTTCTTATGTGGATATTTCAGCACCCGTTTTCACGGCAAGCACAAAAAGCCTCACCGCTGCGCTTAATAACCCCGGCACCGACACGGTTACGGAAAGCGGATTTGTATGGGGTGTTATGAACTCTCCGAGCCTTACCGTGAATAACGGCAAGAAAAAAACAACGACCGCAGTAAACACTGTCGGCGGCAAAATTTCCGTTGCGGCTGACAATCTGCAAAAGGGTGTTACCTATTATGCCAGAGCGTATATCACCGCAGGCGGAGTTACTTATTACAGCGAAGAAATAACTATTGGTTTAGGTCTCCCTGCTTACGGGACCTTTACCGTAAAGAATAACGGAGATAATACCTTTACGATAATAAGAAGCGGCGGCACCGAAGGCCAACAGCTTGTCTATTTCCGCACAGTCAACGGTTCGGCGGTAGGCGGCACACATTTTACACACACATTTGGCTATTGGACATTTAAAGACGGAGAAACTTCAAAAAATGTTTCGGTTACCGAGAAAAGCGCGAACACAGCCTACACCGGAAAGTCCGCCACCGCTTACAGTAATGCAGACCGCACCTATTCGTTGGAAATTTACCGTGTAGTCGGCGGCGGAAGTTTAGGCAGTCCTACAAGTGCAATAAGGACGATGAAAAACAATTCGTCCTATAAAGTGAATCGGGACTATTATACCAGAGAAAGAAATTTTGCGTCGTTTGACGAGGAAACGACACGCGGAGATTATGACACCGACAAATTGGGCTGGTATAACGGAAAAACAGGAAGCGCCGCTTCGCGTACGATAACGGTCGATGTTCCTGATTTGAATGCAAACTACTGGAAAAACACAGCAACCGGTCTTTTATATTGCATGCAGGTTCAAATCAAAGAGGAAGCGGACGGATATCAGCACATTCAGATCACCCCCGGCAGTTCTATAAATACAGAATTTTACCCATACCAAGGTGATTACAAAGGATTTACTAATTTTAACGATATGAATCCTGCTGCTTACGCTATGACCTTAGAACACGGCGGAAGCAAAAAACTCAGTAATTACCTTACATACACCTTCCCTTCGCAAGTTCCAAATACCGGAAATCCGCGGTCAACTACGAATGAATATGTAAAAAGCGGATACGGGGATAATACCGGTTTAATTTTCCCTGTTACACAAGAAAAAATTTCCATAGGCTACAGTGCCAGCGGAACCGGCAGCGACAAATGGAAAGAAAAGGAAGAAAATCATTTTATCCAACTGTTAGATACCCAAGAGCCCCAGTTCGTCACAGTGGCACCCATGTCAGGCGGTGTTTATAAGATCGGCGATAAATTTACTGTATCACTGATTTTTGACGAGATCGTTGACAGTCGGAACAGTACAAATATTTCGAGTGTTAAGGTTAATACCTCTTGGGGTACAGCTGCTTACGCAGGCGGCGCAGATACCAATGTCCTCTATTTTTCGGGAACTGTTGCGGCAAACGCAAGCGGAAATCTAAAGGTGAACAGCATTACAAATCCAAGCTATATCAAGGATATGTGCAACAGCACAACCACAAAAGTGACATCCAGCGGCTCGGGAACTACAAATGCAAAGCTTGATACTTCCATTCCGAATTTCACCGTCAAGTCCAACGGCATTACAAACGGCACGGGCAAAGCAACAGTCACGGTGAATGCAGATAAAGCAAAGACAACGGGAATGAGATACGCTTGGTCTGATTCAGCGACTGCACCGACAAGCGGCTGGGTAGAGCTATCAAATTCAGAACTATCTTCCGCGAAAGGCACATCAGGTCTTCCCCTCTCTATCCGCAAGAAAGCGGGCAGCGGAAAAAGCAACGGCAAATGGTATCTCCATGTAAAAGCGGTTTATGATACAACCGGCGCTTCGGCTTATAAATACACCTATCTTGATTTCGGCACGGCGGCAAGTCCTGCGGCCGGCAGCAAACCGCCGACGCTTACCGTCAAGGCGGATAATACAAATTGGGCTGCGAGCAGAAATATAAGCATTTCGGCGACAGGAGCGCAATCGCTTAAATACCGAAAGTCGGACGCGGCATCGTGGACAACGCTAAGCACGACCGCAACCGGCGTTACGGTTTATAAAAACGGTTATTATACATTCCTGCTTTCGTCAGGCGATGAAACCGTCACTAAGACCGTTTTGGTTGAGAAGCTTGATCGGGAAAGTCCAACGGCTTCTATAGGAGAGCCTACAAGTAATTCCAAAGAATCGCCGAAAAGCGGAGTTTACACAGAAATTGAGCTGTCTATAACTTATGCGGATGCAGGATCCGGAGTAAAAAATGTGCAATACAAATGGACGAACAGTACTGCGGCCCCGTCCTCATGGCTAACACTTGTAAAAGGTAAAACAACTGTTACTTATACGGCAAGCGAAAGTACGGCTACCGTCAAATACCTGCATATCAAGGTTTCGGATAATGTGAATTATACTTGCACAACCTATTCTTCACCCTTTAAGGTGATTTCCGAAGCGGCGGTTAAAAACCATACGCCGACAATCACCGTCACGGGCGCGCCGACAAAATGGACTAACGATACTGCTACCCTTACATGGCAGCTTTCAAAGTATGTCGGAAAGAATTATGAGGTTATTTTACCGGACGGCAAAATAACCTCGGATACAAGCGGCGAAGTATGGGCAAGACAAAACGGCGATTATACGGTGACTGTCCGTGATCTTGACTACGGCGGAGAAAACACCGCAGCTGTTAAGGTCGATAAGCTTGACACTCTCTCCCCTACCGTAACCATAAGCGGAGGCACGGACAGTTGGACGAACACCGATCAGACGCTTACAATATCAGCAAACGACACTCAGAGCGGTGTCGGCAAAAAATGGTATAAAATCGTTTCAAGCACAGACGAAATTCCGACCGAGGGACTGACAGAGCTTACAGGAAATAAAATTACTTTAAGTAAGGAAGGTCGGTATTACATCTATTACAAGATTTACGATAATGCCGGCGATACCGATTTAGACAGAGAAGCCAACAAAACCGAGGGTTTCAAGCTTATACAGATAGATAAAACCGCTCCTGTGGTAAGCTTCGGCGAATACTCCGCCAATGCAGGAATGACTGTTGCTGCCGCGGACATTACATCTAAGCTTGCTTCTCTATCTTATAGGATAGGAAACGGAACAGAAATTCCGATTACCCTAACAAACGGTCAAATTGAAAAAGTCTTTACCATAAATGACCTCCCTGCGGGAGATAACAAAATCACCGTAACAGCCACGGATAATGCAGGACTCAGCACAACAGTCTTTAAGACGGTTCATGTTGAAATTGTAAGCGTGGAAATCACATGGGACGCACTTGAGTTCACCTACTCAGACGGCACTTGGAACGCAAATACACATTCCTATGAGGGAGCCGGCTGGAAACCGGATAAGACGGACGGAAACAAGATAGCGGTCCGAAACAGCGGCGAAACCGCAGTCAGCGTAACATACAGCTATATGCCGACAAACAGCGCCGTGTCAGGCCGCTTTACCGACGGAATAACGCCTATAACCGCGCCGGTTGCGCTTAATGTCTCAGAAGAAAAATCCGCATGGCTGATTTTGAACGGAAAACCGACCGAAACAATAAATAAAGATATCATCGGCTCTGTAACCGTAACGATCGGAGATAATTGAACATTACCGGGAACAAAAAGAAATATCCGATTACAGTCGGCAGGGTTGCGAAAGGTATACATTACTTCCCGATATCCGTGACTGCGCCGATAAATACAGGCAGCCCTGCTGCGTCGTCTATAATGGCATAGACGAACGGGCGGTCAAGCGTCACTCTGTATATATCTACTATAACAGCGGTTTCCTTAATTTCCACAGCGGTCGCCGCACCGGCTTTTGTGCCTTTTCCGTCCACGGCGATATACGCCTTGTGGAGTATACGGCTGATGAATATATTGCCACTGTCACTAAGCGCCGAAAAATCCGCTCTTTCCGGATCAAACGGCAGCGTCATACCGAGCGCTTTCAGCGCACTGCTCATTTCAATATCATAATCATATGAAAACTTCGGTATCGCCGTTTCCACGGGAACATCCTTGGCATTTTTTATCATATCAATAAATGTTCCGCCGGTCATTGAGGCAATATAGTCGCCGAGAGAAACATCCTCGTTCGGCAACATTGCCACAAAGCTATAGCCGTTCTTATAAGGCTTGATAAATCCGGTCGCCTTGCCGTCGTCAAGATAGCGGTGCTCCTCCGAATACATCATCGGAACGGTTTTCTTTTTGCCGTCAAGGGCGGTAAAAGCGCCGTCCCTGATCTCGTCCTTTTTATAAATATTTTCCCACTCGGCGTCGAACAAAACGGTGTTAATCAGATACATTACTGAATTCCGGTCAAAATCGTCGATGATTTTCTCTATTGTACCGTCGGTATTTTTCTTTACCCAGTTGTTGATATCCCGCAGCGTTTTTTCATCAAACGGCGATTTGTATGCCGCAGCATCGAAGTAATCAGCGTTTTTCTGCAAAAAAGCCTTTTTCGCCGTAAATCCGTTATCCTTGAACCAAATAGAATTTGCGATATTCAGCTTTGCCGTTTTTTCGGAGGGCAGCAATTTTATATAGGAATACAGATACTCGTTCAGCGTTTCCATGGGAATATCTCCGCCGAGCAAAGTTTCCATTTGTGCAAGAGTTTCGCCCTTAGCTCCGTTTGCCGTCATAGAAAGCGCCAGCATAACCGACAGCGGAGATATAAGGCTGTTTTTGCTGCCGTTTCGCGTTTTTTGAAAGAGCTTGAAAGCAAAGTCCGCAGTGCTGTTTTTGAAAGCATCATCCGCGGTCTTGCCGGAAACGGTCTTTGCCGTAACATCCTCCATAAGATTCGCCGCCTGAACCTTTGTACCGCAGCCTGAAAGGCTCATGACTCCTGCCGCAAGAACAGACAGGCATAAAATAACAGCCGTCAATCGTTTTGTTTTCATCACAATTTCCTCCAAATTATTCTGTTTCATGTGCATTTTATGACATAATCCGAATTACATTTTTACAAGTCGGAAAAGATTAGCAAGGAGCTCTCATCAGGGCGTTTGCGCCCATACTAAGCTACGGTATTTATCACGGCAAATGCTCCCCGGCCTTTTCCGCTTACGAACCTGTGTCCTGTTATGTTACTCTTTTTCATTTGCAGCATATTCTGTAAACTACCATAAGGCACCGGCCTTGCCATGCAAAGCCGATGCCTTGTTTTCTTTTATCGTCTCGTGGGCTTTGCCGAATTTTCTTTACCTACGGGTCTATGTGAATAAATGCTTTACTGTCTTTAATATGTTTTTCACGCACTGTGCATACAGCTATACTCGCCGCTTCTGTGCTTTATATGTATCTGTATTCGGATTTTATTTTTGCTTTCTCTTTTTACTGACAACGGTCGTACAGCCGACAGCGCCGCCGCTGATAAAGAGCAGCGCGATCCACAGCATGAGGTTGCTGTTGTTGCCGGTTTTGGGAGACTTTTGCAGCTTAGCCGTTACGGTGTCGGCTTTTTTAATTTCATTTATACCGTCTCGGTCGCTGTAATACTTATTACAGCCTCTGCAGTACCAATGCTCAATGTTGCCATCTGCATCTTTGGTCGCCGCCTTTGCGGAGATATGCTCGAGGTAGGTGTGGTTCTTCGGGTCAAGCTCACCGTAAGCCTTTCCGCAAACCTCACATACCGCCTTGTCCTTGCAAGTTTCCTTACCGCCGGAGCAATCCTTTGTTTCAAGCCCGTTGCAGCCGTCCACCGTGCATTGACGGGTGTGCGTGCCGTCGCCGTTCGATACCCATTCACCATAGATATGCCCGTCGTTGACCGTTACGGTCATTTCGGCGGTGTTGCCCGCCTTGTCGGTGACAACGATTCTCTGCTCGCCGTTTGCGTGAGCGAGGGTAAAGCTGCCTCCTTCGTCAAGCGTGACCTCTGTGCCGTTCACGGTGATGGTGTTCACATACTTTTCGTCAACGGTGACCGTCTGTGCTTCGCAATAGGTCTTGCCGTTTTCTATGCCGGTGATGACCGGGCTTGTGCCGTCAAGCACAATGCCGTCCGAGCAGATGTAGTCCGTATTGCCTGCATTATCGGTCAGTCTGACATAGATAATGTATTCGTTATCGGGGTCAATGCCGAACGGTGCGGTGTACGCTGTGAAGGTCATGCCGTCAAGCTCCGCTTTTGTCAATTCCTTATCTGACAGCAGATATTCAACCGTTACCGTTTCGCCGCTGTTGTCGGCTGCGGTGATCGTCACCGTTTGCGTGTCCTTAAAGAACAGACCGAAGGTGATGTTGTTGAGAAACGCTTTCCAACTGTTCTCGCTGATTTTAATTTCACCCGTGGGCTTTTCAATGTCTTTCCACTGCGCCGTGATGGTCATATTCTCAGCGGGCATGGTTTCGGGAATTTCCCTGTCCCAGCCGATAAAGGTGTAGCCCTCTCTTGTCGGGTCGGCAGGTGCGGTAATTGCCGTACCATAGTCCTGTGTAATGGGTGCGATTTCGCTGCCGCCGTTGGTGTCAAAGGTAATTGTGTATTGATTGATTTCCCACTGCGCGGTGACAGTCATATTTTCAGCGGGCATAGTCGTGGGAATTTCCTTATCCCAGCCGATAAAGGTATATCCTTCTCTTGTCGGGGCTTCAGGTGCGGTAATTACCGTGCCGTAGTCCTGCGTAATCGGAGCAATCTCGCTGCCGCCGGCGGTGTCGAAGGTAATCGTGTAGGTGATCGCTGCCCATTTTGCATACAATGTTATGTTATCGGTGACTTTATCGCTTGCATAATCCCACGCCGTGCCGTCGGCCTTGTTCCAGCCACCGAAGGTATAGCCCGGTGTGGCGGCGGGAGCATCGGGACGCGTCGCGAGAGTGCCGGAGGGAAGAACCTGCTTTGCGTATTCACTGTCGCCGTCCTTGTAGGTCACGATGACGCCGGTCGTATTGCCGTAAATATACAGACCGCCGTAGAAGAGGCCCCAGTCAACATGGCTTGGATTTACACTGGAAGTTCCGCCGATCACCGTCTTGCCTTTGAAGGCGGTAATACCGTTATCTTCTGCAAGACAGGTGATCTTACATGCCTGATTTAGGTGAACCTCACCGTATACCTCGCCGCCGTTGGCGTAAATTGTGGTCATATACGCAGCATTGATAGCGTATCTGCCGTTGTTTTTGATCAGGCCGCCGGTCAACGTGATCACGCCGGTTGTGTCTCCGTTCGCCATCGGACCAAAAGCGTATATGCCGCCGTGAAAGGCCTCTCCGGTCGTTAATCTGTTTGGTGTTGAGCAGCCGACAATGCTGCCGGCGTTCATGGTGAACGAACCGTCTGAGAGGAACAGGCCACCGCCTCTATTGGCTATGCAGCCGACGATATTGCCGCCGTTCATGGTGAGTGCGCCGCTGCCGATGATCACGCCGCCTCCCACCCCGTTGGAGAAGAAGATCCGGCTGCCCGTGCCGCCTGTGATGATGCCACCATAGACGGTCTCTGTACCGCTGTCGTCCAGCACCCAAGGTTCTGCGCCGTTAACCTTGAATTTGTGCTCCGCCGTGGGATTGCTGTCGATAAGGGTCAGGTCGCCGGTGATGCCGCTCTTATTATCGAGGATAATAACGCTGCCGCTGCCGGTCATTTTCAGAACATAGCCGTTGAGATCGAGGGTGACCTTGCGGAGGACGGTCAGGGTCGTGCCGATTGCAATGTCATTTTTCAGCGTGATGATGTCTACGCTGCTGTCCGCCAGCGCATCGACAAGCTCTTGTTCCGTTTCGACTTTCCTGTTTGTCTCACCCTCGGCAAACGCCGTAGTCGGCACAAGACAGAGCACCATACAAAGGGTGAGCAGGATACCGAGTATTCGTTTTTTCATTTCTTGCTACCTCCGTTTTGCAGCCTCAAACAAGACCCTTTTTCTTTTTCAGTACAATGTACAAAATCAAAACTATGTTGCTCAAAAGCGAAATCCCTGCCACAGCGATAGCTATTATCGCCGACGGACTTTTTTCGGCAACGGCAGAAGATCCTGCGGCAATCGAGCTGTCCGCCGCCGCTTTCACACCTGTGTCTTTCTCGCCGATCCACCAGTTGCCGTTTTCACCGATGAAGGGGGTCAGGCCGTCTGCGCCTTTATCGCCTTTGTCCCCTTTATCCCCTTTTTCTCCACGGTCGCCCTTATCGCCGGAGGCTCTCACTCCGAGGGAAGTCCAGCTTTGCCCGCCGTCATAGGAGACATACCAAATGTTATCGTCCCCGATTTTAAGCTGGGGCGTTATGCCGTCTTTTCCGTTTGTGCCGTCTTTGCCGTCAGCACCGTCTTTACCGTCCTTGCCATCAACGTCATCTTTGCCATCGGCACCATCCTGTCCGTCAGCGCCGGCGTCGCCTTTGTTGCCCTTGTCGCCTTTCTCGCCGGTCGCCTTTACTCCGAGGGAAGTCCAGCTTTGACCGCCGTCATAGGAGACATACCAAATGTTATCGTCGCCGATTTTAAGCATGGGCGTTGTGCCGTCTTTGCCGTTTGTGCCGTCTTTACCGGGGGCGCCGTCTTTACCGTCGACGCCGTCTTTGCCGGGGGCGCCGTCTTTACCAGGGGCGCCGTCCTTTCCGTCAACTCCGTCTTTGCCATCCTGTCCGTCTGCGCCGGTCGCCTTCACGCCGAGCAAAGTCCATGTCTGACCTTCATCATAGGAAACCTCCCACTCGTTACTTTCGGCATTGATACGAAGTCTTGGTGTATTTGAGCCTACCGATTTCAACGGAAGCTCAAGCAGATCGCTTGCATAATCGGTTTTGCAGTCGCCGTTGCACTGCTCATTAAAAACAAACAGCCGATCGCCTTTTTCCACATCCACAGCAACAGGCAAAGTAAGTGTCAAATTCCCGCTTTCCATGCCCGTCTCGCTCACATTTTTAAGTCTGCCATAGTATTTTACGGTTTCGCCGTTGATCACCATTGCGGAAATATATTCGTTTGCGCCGGTTTTCGCCCCCTTGTAATCAAAGCGAACGGTGTTTTCCGAATAGAATCTGAGCGTTACAAGGAAACCGTTTCGGTCGCTGTCCGATAGCGTCAGCTTCCATTCGTTTCCGGTGTATTCGGAAATCGGGGTCAATCCTCCGACAGGCTTTCCACCCACAGCAGCGGAGGTAAAGAGTACGGAGCTTGATTTTAAGCTAAAAGCGGGACGAACGCCAGACAACATGATGATGACATCTTCCCCATCGTAGGAGACATCACCATTACCTCTCACGGCGGCGGCAGCGTAATCAACGTCGCCGGGGGAGCGCAACCACCAATAGCTTGACGCCCAACTCGGATGCTCGGGATCCGCAATTCGCAGATCCTGATTTACCGCAAACGCTTCCGCTGTGGAAAGCGGCCAGAATACAGCGTTATCCACCTGAGCTCCTGCTACACAGTCGGTATTTTCTCCGTTATAACTTCCGCTTGTAAGCGTCCGTTTCTTTACAGCAGCATTTTCTTCTGTCGTCAGCTTTTCTGCAAGCGCGTCTATTGCGGTTTTCAAATTACTCGGTGCATATTCGTTGCTTACTCCGTCATCGTCAAATTGCACAACTCCCATATTGCCCGCCGAAAGCAGGGTCATATTCCCGGCTGTGCCGGCAGCACCGCTTCCGTCATAGCCGATAACTCGCCATGCGGCAGGCTTATTTTCATGGTTTTGCCCGAAATACACGGTCGGTGCGGTCGCTGTGTTTACATTTTCCCTTAGTGCGTCTCTGCCAAGCTGTACCTTCCTTTGCAGACGCAAGCGCAGCGTGCTTTCATTCCGAATATTGTAATCTGCCAGCGTGCGCCCGTTCTCAAGCTCTTTTTCGCCCAAAAACAGTCTTTGCGCATCGGGAGAAAAGCCCGTTTTTTCCTGAATTTTCTCCTTGATATTGTCAATGCTGTCGCCCGACACAACCTCGAGCGTTAAGTTTGCCTGACCGACAATGGTCAAGTCAATGTAAATCTCAATTGCGCTTGCCATCATCGGTACAAAGCTCATCATCATACAAAAGACGAGCAGGATACTAAGTATTCGTTTTTTCATTTTTCGCCACCTCCGTTTTGCAGCCTCAAACAAGACTCTTTTTCTTTTTCAGTACAATGTACAAAATCAAGCCGAGGTTACCAAGCAGCGCAAGCCCCGCAACAGAACCGATAACAATCAAAGCAGGAGAGGATGCGGATATGTTTCCGGAGCCTGCGGGGACTGCTGCATCCGCCGCCGCTTTCACACCTGTGTCTTTCTCGCCGATCCACCAGTTGCCGTTTTCACCGATGAAGGGGGTCAGACCGTCCTTTCCGTCCGCACCGACAACCTTGCCGAGATTGACTGTCTTTCCGTCGGTATAGGTGATAACAAGCTCGCCGTTTGCATTGATCTCCGCTTTGGCGATTCCGATGCCATCCTTACCGTCAGAGCCGCCAGCGCCGTTAGCACCGTTTGTTCCGTGCCTGCCGTCCTTACCCTGTGCTCCGTTATCTCCTTTATCCCCTTTCTCTCCCTGTTGTCCGGCTTCTCCGGTATCGCCTTTTTCTCCGGTGGCTTTTACGCCGAGGGAGACCCATGTCTGTCCCCCGTCATAGGAAACATACCATAGATTGTCATCACCGATTTTAAGCTGCGGCGTTACACCGTCTTTTCCGTCCTGCCCGTGTGCACCGGTTTCTCCTGTGTCGCCTTTATCGCCTTTATCTCCCTTGTCGCCTTTCAAATCCGACAAGGCGATCAAATCGTTCCAGACGGAATCATCGCTGTACTTCCACTGCACAAATCCGTTATATACCCTCAGTTCAACCTGTTTTCCGTCCGCACCGTCGTTTCCTGTCAGTGCGGTAAGCGAGATGAGGTTGCGGTAAGCGTCCTCTCCCTCACCCGAATACCGCCATTGGATACTGTTTCCGTTGTTGCGGAATTCGACCTCTCTGCCGCCGGTACCCGCAAAGGTTGAGAAAGTTTTTGTGTTGGATAGTGTCGATACCAATCCGTTGCTGCCCACGGTTGAGACTGCAAAGGTATAGGTAGTATCCGCTTGAAGAGAGTTATATGTATATGAAAGATTTTCTGAAGATAGCGGTGTTTCGGTCACACGCTCAAACTCCCCGTCATCCATGCGCATCCATATATGATAGCCGCTGAAAGGACGTCTGAGGTCAATCTTCGGTGCCTCCCATGTGATTTTTGCATTTTGATTATCCGTTACGGATACGCCGGTCAGAGTCGGTATTGGCGGTGCGGCGCGAAGACTGGTCAATACATAGCCGAATACAGGAATTTTCTGATCTCCTGCCGTCCATGTACGCATACCGAAATCCCATGTAAAGCCGTATTGGCTTGAAACATCATAATCAATTCCATAAGAGGATCGCAGCGAACGGCGGTCAATATTGTTGACCGTACCACTGGCACCGCTGCTTTCAGTCGTGGTATAGACCGTTCCTGTTGCTTTACTGTAGCTCAAATCAATCACAACACCCATATTGAATGCGTCTACGCCCCATGTGTTTTTCATGGAAGCGGAAAAACCATGCGCCATTTCAATGCCCTCGGCGTGTTCAGATGTGGTCGTCCAGTCGTTCGTGATACTGCTTGCGCCGAAGCCAAGCTCGTATTTCTGCTTACTAAGCGACTCAAATTGCGTAACCGAATTGTCGGAAGAGGCGGGATTCGACCAATAGGCGAACGGGTCACCCTCGGCGTTCTCAGGCAGGACATGGCTGTTCAGTATCGGCAGAGCCTTTGCTTTCCCTGCCGCAATGTCTTTCCTGTAGGTTTCGTTATACAGCACTGCAAACTCATCATAATATTCACGGTCAAGCATTGTGTAAACCGGCTGACCCGGGATCATCAATGCGATAGTATTTTTCTCGCTTAAGTCAAATTTGCCCTTTTGCGGGTCATAAAGTGAGTAATAATAGGTCGTTGCCGGCACACGGTACAGCACCACGGAATCATTGCCGCCGGCATTGAAGGATACGCTGTATTCCTTTGCAAGAGTATCTTCGGTGCTCTTTGTAAAGTCCATAGTATATCCGAGGGTCGCCTCGTATCTCCACACTTTCAGATCACCCTGCACGACAATGGAGGCACCGAAGGAAGTATTATGCGACGAAGATTTAGTGTCAGAGTAGCCTGATGAGAAGGTGTAGGTGGTTGAGCCGTCGGAAAAATCAAGATCATAGTCACCGAGCTCCGAGAAATACGGAGCCGCCTGAAGCACCGCCTGCACCTGTGCGTCGGAATATCCGTAGCCTTTGCCCTCATAGCGGGCAAACAGACCGTCTTTGTTCACATCGCCTGCAAGCAGTATGCAGTTATATGGCATATCCCATGCAAGGTCGGCATCGTGGCACAGCTTTGAAAATTCATCTTTCTCAGCCGTTACCGTATACTTACCGGCGACCGACAGCGTGCCGCTGCCGAAATTCTCGCCGTAGAAAACATCGGTGAACAGGTCGAATTTACGCGCCGAACCGCTTCCCTTTTGCCTTTCGGCGGCAAGCGCTATCACCTGCTCGCGACCTTCCTTGTTGTGGTCAAAATTTCCGGCGATGACATCCTGATACCACCACCATCTTGCGCTTGAATTCTTTTCGCGCGCGGTGTCGCGCAGAAGATTGAGCGCGCCGTTCTGCTGCACCTCATACAGACCGCCGGCGATCCATACCTGTTCGGGCGTACCTCTGCCGTTGATCGCAACGCTTGTCATAGCGGGCTTCGGCTTTACTCCCAGATCCGTTGTTCCGTTTGCGGTATAACCGCTCATGGTGGTTTTCTGCACGTTCGTTATTGACTTGTTCTGACCGTAATAAACGGCAAAGCCCATGTTTTCGTCGTCGGTTTTCTTGTCCCAGATAAAGCCCTTCTGCTTTTCTTCCCTGACCTCACGGAAATATCCGGCAACTATGATTTCCTGCCAGCCGTCGCCGTTGATGTCTCCCGCGGCAAGGTTTCCGTAGCGGATATGATCGTAGTAACGGCTGCCGTCCGCTTTTTCATCCTCGTGGTTCAGGGTTATAAGAGACTTCTGATCCACTCTTTTGAGGTTTCCGTTTTCGGCTTTGTATACCGAGAGCTTTGAAACAGCCTTACGGAAGGAATCGCCGGAAATCTCCTTGTCCCTGCCGTCGATTTTATCCGGGTCGGCAATGCCTGCGTACACGATAAGCTCATCGCAGCCGTCTCGGTCGATATCCGCCGAGACAAGCGACTTCGTGATCTGGTCGCGCTCGTACAGAGTCGTGTTCCAGCCGTCAAAGTAAGCATTACCGCTGCCCTTGGACTTAACAAACGATTTTCTTGAAAGTCCCTGCTCACCGGCAATTCCCGTTCCGGCGATTCCCCATAAATCATCATTGCCGGCGTAGGTGATAACGGCGGTCATCTTTCCGTCTCCGTCATAGTCGCCCGCCGTGACATTGAAATAGTGGCGGAATTCCTGATATTCAAGCTCGCCGTAACCGGGTTTCTTGCACGCCCACATCGGAGCGTCGGCAATTTTCTGAAGCTCGGAGCGCTTGTTGTTTACAAGGTTTTGTACCCAGTAGCAGATCTTCGCAGTGTTCTTGGAATTATCCATATCGCAAAGGCCGACAAAGATAGCGTGATCGTTTCTGCCCGTGCCGAGCGGATCGTAAGCTGTTCCGACAGCAAAGGCAACATTGTCGACCGCAGAAACCTTGTGGGCACTCGGTGTACATTCGGCAATGTTGATCCCGAAGGTCCACTTGCTGTATACCTTAGTGTGATCCTGTGCCGCCTGTCTCTCCGCATTGCGGTAGCTGTAAATTATCGGCTCATACCACGGTGTAATGGCAAAAGGCTGACCCTTTTTTGTGCCGTATGGGTTGCTTTCATCCTCTTTCCATCCGGCAGGGGGAGTTGTGTCGGGTGTGAGCAGTGCGCCGTATGCACTTGAGCCGGATGCTGATACTCCCGGGTCGGCATAGCTCATCAACGGTGAAATAGCACACATCACCATACATAGGGTGAGCAGGATACTGAGTACTCGTTTTTTCATATTTTATTACCTCCGTTTTCGTGTATATCGGCTCAGTCAAGAGCAATAATTGTAAGATTATAGACAGCACCGTTCAGCTGTGTGCCGGGGGTCAACTGGATAAATTCATATTGCAGCACAATATCACTGCCGGCACTGTAGATGCGGTTGAATGCAAACGGCATCCACACTCGTGAATTATCTGCATCGTTCATATACCTTTCGATCAATGTATCTTTGAGAATGCCTTGTTTGCCCTTCAATACTACCGAGTACCATCCACCCATGTCGTGAGAAATGCAGACCGAACCGCTGAATGAAAGGCTGTATGTATGTCCGGCTTTCAGCGTTACGGTTCTATTGGTTCGATCCCACACAAAAAGCCCTCCGGAATTGCAATCTTCAAACAACTGAAGCGGCTGATTGAATGAAGCGCCGGTGCCGCCGTTTGAGGCATGAAAATACCCCGCACACCCGCCGTTCTGACCGGCATCTCCCTTGTCGCCTTTATCTCCCTTGTCACCTTTGTCACCTTTGTCACCTTTATCGCCTTTGTCTCCTTTTTCGCCGTCAACACCGTCTGTGCCGTCAATGCCTGCGGCTTTTACACCGGTATCAATTTCGCCGATCCACCAGTTTCCGTTTTCGCCAATAAAAGGTGTTTTACCGTCTTTTCCGTCAGAGCCGTTTTGTCCGTTTGTTCCGTCCTTGCCGTTTTTACCGTCAGCGCCGTCTCTGCCATCCGCACCTTTTAATGCGGTAAGGTCGTACAGGTTAAGCCATATTTCATCGCCGACATAACGCCATTGCAATGTGTTTTCGCTTACACGGAATTCCGGTGTTTTTCCGTTTGCCCCGTCTGCGCCGTTCTGTCCGGCAGGACCTGTAATATCGGCTATCGCAACAAGATTTTGCCACTCTTCGCCCTCATAGCGCCACTGTATATGGGTTTCGGCTCGTTGCACTTCTATATTTTTGGCGTTAATGCCGTCTTTTCCGTTGGCACCGTCTTTACCGTCAACGCCGTCTTTACCGTCAACGCCGTCTTTGCCGTCAAGACCGTTCTTTCCGTCAGTGCCGTTAATGCCGTCTTTTCCGTTTGTTCCATTTCTTCCGTCTGCCCCGTCCTTGCCGTTTTCCCCGGCAGCGCCTCGCAGCTCGGTAAGCGCCACAAGGTCGCGCCAATCGGTTTCGTCGCTGTATTTCCACTGGATCGCCGTACCGTTGTTCCGCACCTCCGGCAATGCGGCGATGCTATTTGCCGCTTTGCTGCATCCGGCAGCAAATACAATGCAAAGCGCAATGATAATGCAATAGATTCGCTTTTTCATTTCTCGTCACCTCCGTTTTCTTGTATATCGGCTCAGTCAAGAGCAATAATGGTGATGCTGTACCGGCCGTCCTTGAAATTCGTATCTTGGAGCAGCATGGTTGTGTATTGAAATGTCAGAGTAATATCCTCTTCCGCTGTGTATATGGTGTTATACGCCGTGGTCAGCTTTTCTGTTTGGTCGGCCTTCGGCGCAGTCACATAGGTTTGCGTCTCCAACGCCATTTCAGAGTTGTATCCGTCGAAGAGTGCTGCCCCGCATGCTTTGCCATCGCTCTTGGCGCTCACTGCAATCGTTCCGCTGAAAACCAAGCTATATGTATGCCCTTTCGAAAGGGTGATCTTATTGCTTGATGCGTTATAGGAGATCAACTCTCCGCTTTTCTTTTTCACCGAGAACGGAAGCGCTTTTCCCGCACTGTACACACTGCCGTTTGCGGCAAAGTATCCGGCGCATATACCGTCTTTTCCGTCCTTGCCGTCAACTCCGTTTTTCCCGTTTGCACCGTTTTTACCATCTGCGCCCTTCAGAGCGGATAAATCATACAAATTCAGCCATGTGGTGTCACCTGTGTATCGCCATTGCAGCTGATTGCCGTTTACCCGAAATTCGGGTGTTTTTCCGTTTTCTCCATTTGTGCCGCTTTGTCCGGAGGGACCGGCAATATCGGCGAGAGCCACAAGGTTTTGCCACTCGCCGCCTTTGTAACGCCATTGAATATACAAATCGGTCTTTTGGATTTCAATTTCCTTACCATCTGTACCGTCGATTCCGTTTATACCGTCTTTTCCGTCGGTACCCGCCGCCTTGATGCCGGTGTCAATTTCACCGATCCACCAGTTTCCGTTCTCACCGATAAAAGGTGTTTTACCGTCTTTTCCGTCAGAGCCGTTTATGCCGTTTGTTCCGTCCTTGCCGTTTTTACCGTCAGCGCCGTCTCTGCCATCCGCACCTTTTAATGCGGTAAGGTCGTACAGGTTAAGCCATATTTCATCGCCGACATAACGCCATTGCAATGTGTTTTCGTTCACGCGGAATTCCGGCGTTTTTCCGTTTGCCCCGTTTGCGCCGTTCTGTCCGGCAGGGCCCTCTATATCGGCTATCGCAACAAGGTTCTGCCACTCGCCGCCCTCGTAACGCCACTGTATGTGGGTTTCGGCTCGCTGCACCTCTATGCTTTTGCCGTTAATGCCGTCAGTGCCGTTGATACCATCTTTGCCGTCGGCTCCGTCTTTACCGTTGGCACCGTCAATTCCGTCCTTGCCGTTTTTTCCATCGGCTCCGTCTTTACCGTCAACGCCGTTAATGCCATCTTTTCCGTTTGTACCGTTTATTCCGTTTTTACCGTCAGTACCGTTAATACCGTCTTTTCCGTTTGTACCATTGTCTCCGTCCCTGCCGTTTTCTCCGGCAGCACCGGTAAGTTCGGTAAGCAACACAAGGTCGCGCCAATCGGTTTCGTCGCTGTATTTCCACTGGATCGCCGTACCGTTGTTCCGCACCTCCGGCAATGCGGCGCTGCTATTTGCCGCTTTACTGCATCCGGCAGTAAATACAATGCATAATATGATGCAAAGTGCCATAGTAATACAATAAATTCGTTTCTTCATTTCTCGTTACCTCCGTTCAAAAATTGCGAGCGGTATTTATCTGCAAACAGGGCGACGCCCTGCTCTAAGACCTCCATCTGGGTTTGAAGATAATATTCGTCCTCGAACATGGCGTAGTGTACGCAGGCGCGGACGAAGATAAAGATCAGCGGCGTGATGACCGTGTACGGAATACCTATCTTCGGCTCAAGCCGCTTTGCATACTCGGTATAGCGCTCGTTCACGCCCTCAAAGAATTTCTTGCCGTGCTCGATATACTTCGGGTGCGTATAGATCTGATACATCAGGCGATATTTTTTGCCGTGCTTTTTGGCTGTCCAATAAGGCACTTCCTTCACAAACCGGACGACATCCTTCGGGTCGGTGGGAGCCATCTCCATAAAGTCGTCCTCGACCTTTTCCATGCAATATGCCGTTGACTCAATAATCAGTTCATCCACACTGTTGAAATATGAATAAAGATTTCCCGTAGTACAGCCGCATGCCGCAGCCAGTGCTTTTATTCCCGTACCGGTCAAGCCTTTTTCCGCATAGCATTCAAAGCATTTTTTCATAATTTCCTGTTTTCGTTCATTGTGTTGCTGCTCTGTTACTTTCATAAATACTGCCTTCTTTTTAATTACTAATCAATCAGTTACCATTAGTATAACATATATTTATCAGAAATTCAAGCATACCTATGAAAAAGTGCAAAAAAATAACAGTCAATTTGAAATTGACTGCCGAAATGTCAAAATTTTAACTAAAGTAAAAACAACCCTGTCCGAATATTTTTAAACTAAAAAAACAAGAGCAAATCCAAATGGACTTGCTCTTGTTTTGTGAAGAGACTACAAAAAAGATATTTTTGTCCGATTATGCGGAGAGATTCAAACCCTCGCAATATTTAAAAGCTGATTTTATGATATAATTTTATACTCAAAATTTGGAGTTTCTTTATGAACATCATCAAAAACTTCTAACATCAATTTGCATTCATCTTGTAATTCTTTTTTCATGGAATAAAATCCGTGAAGTTCTGCAGAGAAATTTTCACGTTCATAAAATAAACCGTCCAAACAATCCCAAAGAGCATCCCAGTTAGCTCCATAATATTCTGGCAAACCAAACTTTTCTTTAAGCATTAGGTGAATTTCGCCTAAATATTTGCATTCGGAAAAATCCAATATAATGGGATTTTCTGTTATTTCTTTAAACTTATAATAATCATTGTAGTTCATTTTTTCCTCCTATACAATTTCAAAAAATGTTTGATAATGGTCATACGAAACAAATATTAATCCATCATTGGAATATATTATTCTTTGACCGTCTCGAAATCCGCCTTTATAATTGATATCAGCTTCATACCAAATTCTACCTTGTTTACTTGGTAAATGACCATTACGATTCTTATATACACCTCTTGTTATCATGCGGTCAGGTGCCACTACACTTAGATTACCTAAAAAGTTTTTAAACCCTAATTTTTCAGCTTCCTTATATTCGATATAATAATCAGGTAATTTTGATTCATGTTTGAGCGTCCAGTCTGCACCATCTTTTCCATTAATTGTAGCAGTTCCGGATTTCACTGTTTTCATAACAAGTATACTACATCTGCACCTATTATGCAATGGTGGTTCTTTATCAGTCTCTTCATTTATCAACCAAATCTTTCCATGGCGACTTCTGCATTCATAGCATGTCTTTAAATCTAAAATGGCTATCCAATTTTTATATTTACTACTTTCGGCAAATTCCGGATTCCAATTTGAACCGTTAATTATTTGTAACAGTAGATAAGCAAAAATATCCATATACACACCTCCTTTTATGAAATATTATACATTAAACAAAACGACATTCACCGACATCTTTTTGAAATGGTATAATCTTTATAAGGAGTTGATGATATGAAAAAAACTTACACATCAGAGCAAAAGCAAGCTATTATTGAACGTTACATATCAGGTGGCGAAACATATTTGCAAATAAGTGAGGATACAGGTATTGCGAAAAGCACTTTTTATTCTTGGCTTAAAAAATATAATATTGAAAAAGAAACCGCCAAGAAAAAGACCGTTAATTTTCGCAACTTTATGCTACTCGAAAACAAGGTTGCACGACTTGAAAATATGGTTGATATTTTAAAGAGTGTTGGCGGTATAGAGGATATACCTTTAAGGAAGAAACTATATCTTGCTGAACGATTCTATAACGAGTATAGTGTTCATTTAATATGTGAGACATTGGATATCCCAAGAGGTACATTCTATAACCATATTTTGCGAAATAAAAAAGATAATACTTGGTATGCGAAAAGGAAAGAAGAATTGCGAATCCGCATACAAGAAATATATTATGAAAACAGACAAATTTTCGGAGCGGATAAAATAGCTGCTATTATGAAGAATGAGGGTATTGTCGTTTCAACAGAAATGGTTCGAAAACTTATGAGAGAAATGGGTATCGGAAGTGTTCGACAAAGTGCGAAAAAACTCTATGAAAATGAATCCAAGAAGCACAAGAACTATGTTAATCAACAATTCGATACACACGCACCTAATGAGGTTTGGGTGAGTGATGTCACATATTTTAAATTTAATGAAAAGGCATATTATATTTGCGTAGTCATTGATCTGTTTTCAAGAAAGGTTATATCTTATAAAGTTGGCAAAAAGAACAGTACACAATTAGTAACCTCTACATTAAAAATGGCTTACGAAGAACGTAAGCCAAGTTCATCTTTAACATATCATACTGATAGAGGTTTCAATTTCTGTTCAAGAGGTATGGCAGAATATATAAAGTCTATTCAAATAACACACTCTTTTTCGAGACCGTATGTACCTTATGATAATTCAGTAGTGGAATCATTTTTTGCTTCACTAAAAAGAGAAGAACTTTACAGAACAAAATATCGTTCCGAATCAGAGTTTATGTTAGCAGTTAGCGATTATATGGACTTTTTTAATACAAAAAGACCCCACCGAAAATTACAGTACAGAACTCCTGAACAGAAAGAACACGACTATGCTTTGAACAACGAACTTTCTGCTTGTTAGATATAGACTAAGGGGTTCGAAAAGGTTTGTTTTTAAATTTTTTGTATTGCGTTTTGGAGTTTTTCGAAAATTCGTCCATATCCTAAAATAAAAAAGCGACATCGAAAAGCCGCATAAATACTGGGTTTTATAATAAAGACACCATTGAGTCTGAACTTGAGGGTTCAGATTTCAATGGTGCCTTCATATGGCGGAGATGGAGAGATTCGAACTCTCGAACTCGTTTCCGAGTTACACGATTTCCAATCGTGCGCCCTCGACCGGACTAGGCGACATCTCCGAATACCGTAACATTATACCTTACTAAAGCAAAAAAATCAAGAAGAATTTACATAAAAAGTCAGAAAAATTTTATTTTTCTGACTATAAGTCTTTTATCTAATCAAAATCAGGTTGTATTGCGGCAGTTATTTCTTTCGGCGACAGATGCGGCGAAAAACCATTTACTCGACAGTTTTTCAGTGGTTCTGCGGCACAATCGGCGCGGATAGTGCGCCGTCCGAAAATCATAGATTTTCGGACGAGCGGCATTCTATGACTTGATAGTATCAAAGACAATCCCGAAAGGTCCGGAAAATTCAATTTCCCGGACCTTTCGATTTAAAACTTATTTCTGGAAAAATTTCATGACATCATCATAGGATTCGTCATTATCGTCAGTATTCATATCATTCATAAGGTCTGTAAGATCCTCGCGCTTATCGGTTTTTTTCTGATCGCCGAGACCGGTTGCAACAACGGTTACGCGGATTGTATCCTCGAGGCTTTCATCAAGCTGGGCACCCCAGATAATAGTTGCATCGGGATGAGCCATATCCGAAATGATTGTTGAAGCAAGCTCAACCTCTTCAAGACCGATATCATCGGAGCCTGTAATGCTGATGATAATTCCGCGGGCATTCTCCATTGAAGTCTCGATAAGAGGACTTGTGATAGCCATACGGGCGGCTTCTTCAGCCTTATCTCTGCCTGTAGCCTCGCCGACGCCCATGTGTGCGCAGCCTGCGTCAGCCATAATTGATTTAACATCGGCAAAGTCAAGATTGACAAGAGCGGTAACATTGATAAGCTCGGAAATGCTCTGAACGCCGCGGCGAAGAACATCGTCAGCAATATTGAAAGCATTCTTGAAGGATATCTTGTCCTCGGAAACGAACTTAAGACGCTCATTCGGAATAACGATTATACTGTCAACCTGCTCTGTAAGATTAGCAATTCCCTCTTCAGCCTGAGTCATTCTCTTTTTGCCCTCGAAAGCAAAAGGCTTTGTAACGATACCGACAGTAAGAATTCCAAGTTCCTTAGCAATCTGCGCAACTACGGGAGCGGCGCCTGTTCCTGTTCCGCCGCCCATACCGGCAGTAATGAAAATCATATCTGCGCTGCGGATAGCCGCGGTGATTTCATCACGGGATTCTTCAGCGGCAGCACGGCCGTTTTCAGGATTTCCTCCTGCACCCATACCGGAAGTTGTATTGTTACCAATCTGTATCTTCTGATCGGCGCGGGATAGGAAAAGAGCGGCTTTATCAGTATTGATAGCGATAAATTCCACACCTTTTACTCCTGCGGCTACCATACGGTTTACAGCGTTTCCGCCGCCGCCGCCGACACCGACTACTTTTATCTGAACAACAGTTTCCATCTCTTCTGCAACATCAAATGGCATTTTAAAATTCCTCCGTCTTTATGTGAATTATGTAAGATTGCATTTTTATACACAATTATATTATCATATATAAATATAAAATGCAAGATTTTTATTTATTATTCGGGAATAAAACTTGTCTGTCTGTTATTTTCATTCCAAATACTGAGATTTATTGTGCCTTTCCTTGTCTCTTCGATATTTTTTATCATTGATTCAAGCTGAGCGATTTTATTTTCATAATTTGCCTTTGAACCTAAAATAACATCAAATCTGTCGTCTACCCTGAATTTTATATCGTTTTTATCGGTGACATCAATTGAATTTATTTTTATTTTATTCTTTTCAAGACAGGATATCAGATTTTTTACAAGCTTTTCGGTTGAGCTGTCCTTAAATGAAACAGAATCGCCGATATTGCAGGTAACTCCGTTTGCCTTAACCTCAAATGTATTCTCGGGAAGCTCGTATTCCACCTCTAAGACCGTTCCGCTCTTACTCACCTTATAAAATTTATTGCCTACAGAGTAGCTTGCATAAGCCTTAGCGTCGGTAACAATAAGCGAAACAGAGTCAGGAAATGACCTTTTAAGCTTCAGGTTATCAATATACGGAAGTTTATGCTTTATATTGCTCAAAACCTCTTCTTCGGAAACGGTGAAAAGATTTTTTCCGATAAGACCGCTTGCACTGACAATCTGCTCCTGTGTATACAGCTTACTGCCCGAGGCGGAAATACTTTTTATCGGAAACAGAAATGTCAAAGAACAGACCGCCGCAACAGCAAGCATGACTATAAGAAAAAAAGTAAAAACAAAAATTCTCCGTCTTCGTTTTCTTTTCTTTCTTAAAGCTGCTTTTTTCATTGCGGCGTCCTGTCTTGTTTCCATTTTTAACATTCCTTTTTATTCTTCATAAATATCCGCTCCGATAAGAGCCATATCGCGGACAATATTTTCATATCCGCGTTTGATATAATCAATATTTTCAATCCTTGTTTTACCGTTTGCCGCAAGTCCCGCCAAAACAAGCGCGGCACCTGCGCGCAGGTCGGTTGCGACACAATTTGCGCCCCAGAGGGAGTCAACGCCTCTTATAACCGCGGTTTTACCTGTAACCTTAATATCCGCACCGAGTCTTTTAAGCTCGTCGGTATACTTAAAACGGTTTTCAAAAATAGTTTCGGTAAAAACCGAAACACCGTCGGCAAGGCTGAGCATTGCAACGCATAAAGGGCCTGAATCGGTAGGAAACCCCGGATAAACATGCGACATAACCGACGGAACATGCTTAAGTCTTAAGGGAGCAGTTAAATTCACCTCATTCTCAAAGCACCTGACATTGCAGCCGCACTGTTCAAAAACCGAAATAACGGAAGAAATATGCTCAGGAACAACATTTTTTACTGTAATACTTCCGTTTGTTACTGCGGCAGCCGTAAGATATGTACAGGCAACTATTCTGTCGGGAATAACCGTATGCTCCGTCCCTTTAAGCCCGTTTACGCCTTTAATAACAACCGTATCTGTTCCCGCGCCCTGTATATCGGCGCCTGCATTATTTAAAAATTCAGCCAAGTCAACAATTTCAGGCTCATGCGCGGCATTTTTCAAAACCGTTATTCCCTCGCTTATGCTTGCGCAGAGCATAACATTTTCTGTCGCTCCGACGCTCGGAAAGGACAAATAAATATCCGATCCCTTTAAAGTTTCCGAAGAACAAAGCAGATCGCCGTGTTTTTCCTTTATAAAAACTCCGAGCTTTCTAAGCGCGAAAAGATGCAGATCAATAGGTCTCGGTCCTAATTCGCAGCCTCCCGGGCTGCTGATAACCGCACTTCCCGTTCTGCCGATTATAGCGCCTAAAAACACAATTGAAGAACGCATTTCCCTCATTAAGTTTTCCGGAATACTGTTATTTGAAATAAAAGATGCGTCAACAGTTACGGTGGATTTTTCAAAGGAGCATTTGCAGCCTAAAGCCTTTAATATATCCAGCGCCGCATAAACATCTGAAAGCTTTGGACAGTTATGTATAACACTTACGCCTTTACAAAGCACCGTTGCACTAAGAATGGGAAGAACACTGTTTTTAGCGCCCTGAACATTGATTTCGCCGCAAAGCGGTTTACCGCCGTTTACTACTATTTCAGACATCTTGAATCCCTCACAGTAAATTCATTTTCAATCTATACTATGAGAAACGGCTTGTGTTTGACAATAAATTAGTGTAACAGGGCTCTAAAGCGATAATCTGAATTAAAGCCCCATAAGGACATTATAAATTCGCTCGTTTGCGTCTAAAATAGCCATACTTTTAGCCGCGTCTGACATCTGTTTTAATTTTTCCTTATTTTCCATAACAGAAGAAATTTCACTGATAAGTCTTTCTCCGCTTAAATCCTTTTCTTCAATAACCTCTGCCGCACCGCGTCTTTTAAGAGACATAGCATTGTGATACTGATGATTTTCCGCAACATAAGGAGACGGAATAAGCACGGACGGCTTAGCGCATGCTTCAAGCTCGCTTAATGTAATAGCGCCTGCTCTGCATATTACGATATCAGCCGCCGCCATGCAGACATCCATATCGTTTATATATTCTCTTATATCTGTTTCTTCGCTTAAAGTCACACCCGAGCTTTTAAGTCTGTTCATCATAACAGAATAACCGGTTTTGCCGGTTGCGTGAATATGATAAAACTTATGGGTGTTATTATGCCATTTTATAAGCTCCTCGACTGCCTCGTTTATAGGTCTTGCTCCGAGAGAGCCGCCGAAAGAAAGAATGAGCGGCCTGTCGTCCGTTAAGCCTAATTTCTCCCTTGCGGTTTTTTTATCAATTCTTAACAGTTCTTCTCTTACGGGATTACCGGTAATAACAGGCGTTTTATTAAGCTTTAAATATTTTTCCGCATCCTTCATGGCGAGCATAACGGCGTCTACACGGTTTGCAAGCATTTTAGTTGTAACTCCCGGAAAAGCGTTCTGCTCATGAATAGCGGTTTTAAAGCCTAATTTTGCCGCCTCTCTTAAAACGGGTCCGCTCACATATCCGCCTGTTCCCATAACAATATCGGGCTTAAGCTCCTTTAAAAGCCTTTTAGATTCTGCAGAAGAGGTGAAAACCTTTTTAACCGCGTCAATATTTCTTCCTATATTTTTAAGCGATAACTTTCTCTGAAATCCCGCAACCTCAATCGGATAAAAATCATAACCCTTTTGCGGAACAAGTACAGATTCAAGCTTATCGGGAGTGCCGATATAGCTGATTTTAGCGTCGGGATGCTTGGATTTAACAAAACCGGCAACCGCCAAAGCAGGATTTATATGTCCGGCAGTTCCGCCGCCGGCAAAAAGAATATGCATATATATCTCCCCATTTAAATAAAATCAAACCTTTTCAATATCCGCGCTTCTTGAAACAGAAAGGACAATTCCCATTTCGGCAAGAAGAATGACGAGCGAAGAGCCTCCGTAGCTGAAAAACGGGAGGCTTATTCCTGTATTAGGAATTGTATTGGTTACAACCCAAATATTAAGCATTGCCTGAAGTCCGACCTGAAAAGTAAGTCCGATAGCTAAAAGCGAGCCGAATTTATCGGGACAGCGCATGGCTATTGTAAATCCGCGCCACACAAGCAAAGCGAAAAGAATAATTATTACTATCGCTCCGACAAGTCCGAGCTCTTCGCAGACTATTGAAAATATAAAGTCATTATGAGGCTCGGGAACCCAAAGATATTTTTGCCTTGACTGACCGATTCCTCTTCCGAGAATCCCTCCTGAGCCGATTGCGAGAAGAGACTGAATTGTCTGAAAGCCTTTTCCCGTTGCGTCAAGCCAAGGGTCTCTCCAATATTTAATCCGGCTTGAGCCGTAGCTTATAAGATTTGTCGCAAAAGCGAGAGCCGCAGCGCCTGCACCGGCTCCTATACCGCCTATAATCCACCTTTTCTGCATTCCGCCGATAAAAAGCAATGTAACGCCTATCGCGAATACAAGCACCGTTGCCGAAACATGAGGTTCAAGAACTATCAGTCCGCAGGTCAATGCTAAAATAATACCTAAAAAAAGAATGAATTTAAAGCCTTTCATTTCCTGCTGATGAGCGGAAATCAGAGACGAAAAAAGCAAAATTATTGAAAATTTCGCTATTTCCGACGGCTGAAAGTTAATCGGCCCTATAACTATCCAGCGCTTAACATCCATGCCGCTGACCATAGGCGGAAGAGCGAGCAGAACTATAAGAAGCAAGGTCGAAATCAAAAAAATCGCCCAAGCGAATCTGCGCCAGAAATGATAATCTATTTTCGAAACCAAGAACATCAGGCAAAGCCCTACCGCTGCAAAAGCCGCCTGACGGGAAATAAACTTATAGCTGTTCTGATAGTATTCATAAGAATAAGCATAGCTTGCCGAAAAGAGCATAACAAGACCGATTGTAAGAAGCAAAAGAACAAATGAAAGAAATGTTATATCAAGCTTTCCTTTTTGGACAACGCTTTTCTTTTTTTTCTTTATATTCTGATTCGGCATTGTCTGTTATCCTCCTGAAAATTTATTTATATGAAGCTAAAACTATCAAGAACGCGGCAATATCCGCAATAAGAGTCACACCCGAGAAAATGAATACGATTTTTTCTTCGGAAAAACCGCACATTTCAAAATGATGATGAAGCGGAGCCATTTTGAATATTCTTTTGCCCGTAAGCTTGAATGAAGCTACCTGCAAAATAACCGAAAAAGCTTCGGCAAGATATATTATACCAACTAAGATAAGAATTATCGGCATATCGAGCGAAAAAGACATAGCCACTACCATACCGCCTAAAAACATCGAGCCCGTATCGCCCATAAACACCTTTGCGGGCTTTGCATTCCAAAGGAAAAAACCCGCGCAGGAACCGGCAAGCGATGCAGCGACAACATTCCCGTACCACCCGTGCGATACTCTCATAAATGCTGCGGAAGCCATCATAAAAAAGCAGGAAACAACCAATGTTACAGAGGTTGCAAGACCGTCAAGACCGTCGGTTAAGTTTACGGCGTTTGTAAAGCCGTAAACAAAAAACAGGGCTATCGGCCAGAACAACAGTCCCGCGCCGCTTGTGATATTTACACTTCCGACAAACGGAATATAGGTATATTCAAGATGACCGAAAAAATAAAGCACCGCAAGATAAAGCGCTGATACGATTATCTGAAAAAAGGTCTTTTGTCTTGCTGTAAGACCGAGATTTCTTTTTTTAACAATTTTTATAAAATCGTCCGCAAAGCCTATCGCTCCCATCAAAAAAGCCATTCCTATTCCCGCATAAAGCTTAACGGTATCAAGAGCGGGAGAAAAATCAGAAACAAGAGGTTTGTTCGCCGCTGATGAAACTATAAGGCAAACCGCGAAGGCAAAAAGAAATCCGAAGATTATCATGATACCGCCCATAGTAGGAGTACCCTCTTTTTTCTTATGCCATTTAGGACCGTCTTCTAAAATTGTCTGTCCGATATGAAGTTTTTTAAGTTTCGGTATTACGGAATATCCCAGCAAACTTGTAGCAGCAAATGCAACAACTGCCGCTATAACCGAATAAAACTTATCCATATTTACTCTCCTTTTTCTTTCAGTTCTTTCAAGGCTTCGGATACAACTTCGCGTTCATCAAAATGAATAGTGCCCGAATTTAATATCTGGTAGGTTTCATGTCCCTTGCCCGCAAGAACTATTATATCATCTTTCCTTGCGATTGACAAAGCATACTTTATTGCTTCTTTTCTGTTCACAATAACCTTATAAGGTGTATGAATACCTTTAATTCCCTCTAAAATATCATTGATTATAGCCTCCGGATTCTCTGTTCTCGGATTGTCGCTTGTGACAATAACATAATCGGCATTATGGACCGCAACATTTCCCATAATCGGTCTTTTTGTCTTATCTCTGTCGCCGCCGCAGCCGAAAACAACAATCAGACGGTTTTTTTTGCATTCCCTGAAGGTTGAAAGAATATTTTTAAGACCGTCGGGTGTGTGAGCATAGTCAATTATTACCGTGTAATCGGTTCCTGTAGGCACAACCTCCGCCCTGCCCTTGACACCGTGAAGCTCACTTATTGCGTCCGCCGCGGTTTTGACCGGAATTCCGAGTTCTATCGCCGCAACAATCGCGCAAAGCGAATTGTAAACCGTAAATCTGCCGCCTGTATTGACGGATATATGATTTATCTGTCCCTTTGTAACCAGCTCATATTCAACGCCGGCAGGATGATAATTGATGCCCTTAGCACTGTAATCCGAATCATTTGAAGAAGAATATGTTATTACAGGGCAGTCAAGGCCCGAAACCATTTGCTTATAATAAGCATCATCGCTGTTAAGAATTGCCTTTTTACACATTTTAAAAAGCTTTTTCTTAGCGAGCAGATAATTTTCCATTGTTTTATGATAATCAAGATGGTCCTGCGTTAAATTTGTGAAAAGAGCCTCTTCAAAGGTTACATCGCAAATTCTCTTCTGATCAAGTGCATGTGAGGAGACCTCCATTACGGCATACTCGCATCCTTTTTCAACCATTTCGGCAAAAAGCGAATTTAAAGTGAACGCATCGGGAGTGGTATTATGAGTTTCGATAACAGTATCCTTTATCATATTATGAATGGTACCGATAAGACCTACACTGTAGCCTGCTTTTTCAAGAATAGCCTTTAACATATAGGTAACGGAGGTTTTGCCGTTTGTGCCTGTTACGCCTATTAGTTTAAGCTTTTTTGCAGGCTCATCAAACCATTTAGAACTTAGCCTGAAATAGCATTCATGCGTATCATTTACGATAATCTGATTTTTTTCGCCCGTATCATGCTCGGCAAATATAACCGATGCTCCTGCTTTAACTGCGTCGGAAGCAAATTTATGCCCGTCAGACGCCGCTCCCTTTAAGCAAACAAAGGCATACCCTTTTTTAACCTGCTTTGAATTACAGGTTATTCCTGTTATTTCAATATTACCGCTGAGATTTTGTGCGCCGTAAAGCTCGCTGAGTAACAAAATATACACTCCTTAAAAATGAAAATCCGTATTTACAAAAAATTGACTAATCTGCCGCTATATCCGCCTCTGCCTGTTCTCTGAAATCAACCGTTACAACCTTTCCGAGCGCCACCGTCTCTCCGGCTTTTATGCTTTGGCTGTATGCTCTGAGGTCTGGTGATGCGGTATTACCGGAAAACTCAACATTTATCCCTGCCGCCGCAGCAGCCGTATTGACCTCTGAAACGGTAAGTCCTATCATATTCGGAACCGTAGTTGAAGCTTCTTCCTCATTATCCGTATAGATAATAACTGTTCCTCCCTTATAAACCGATGTTCCCGAAACAGGAAGCTGTCTTATGACCTTAGCACCTGTTCCCATAACCTTATAAGAAAGCTTTGAGTTTGCAAGGGTCTGCTTTGCCGTTTCAACATCTGTTCCGATAAGCTCCGGAACGGTAACCGACATATTCTTAAGCTGCTCTTCCGAATACTGCGGCTCATAACCGAGATAAGGAAGAATTTCCGACATAACCTTTGAGCCCACAGGCGCCGCTATTGCGCCGCCGTAATACTGTCCGCCCATTGCCTCGTCAAGCATTACAAGAACGGCGATTTCAGGCTTATCAATAGGCGCTATGCCTACATAAGAGCCGATATAAAGACCCTTGACATTAAGCTCAAGCATTTTGGCAACCTTTTCGGAAGTACCTGTTTTTCCGCCTACTCTGTATCCTGCAACCTGACCGTTTTTAGCACCGTTTTGAACAACATATTCAAGAAGCTGGCGCATTGTAGCCGAGGTACTTTCGGAGACGACCTGTCTTTTATAGCTGTCGGAGAAAGTTTTTACAACCTTTCCGTCGGAATCAAGGAACTTTTCAGCCAAATGCGGCTGAACAATATATCCGCCGTTTACCGCCGCGGCGGCAAGGGTAAGAGTATGAAGCGGAGTTATATTAAAAGTTTGACCGAAGGAAGACGAAGCAAGCTCTGTTGCGTGCATATCAGAAAGCTTATGATAATAAGAGGTTGCTTCTCCGGGGAGGTCAATTCCCGTTTTTTGAGTAAGACCGAAAGCCTCAAAGTATTTTGAAAAGGTTTCAGCGCCTATAAGCTGACCTATCTGAATGAAAGCAGGGTTACAGGAATTTGCTATCGCCTGAGGAAGTGTCTGCAAGCCGTGTCCTGCGGCCTTATGACAGTGATAAGGGTTACCTGCTACAACATAGGTATGGTTACAGGTAAATTTGCTGTCAACATTTATAAGGTTTTCTTCTAAAGCGGTGGACGCCGTAAATATTTTGAAAACAGATCCAGGTTCATAGGTATCCGAAACGGCTTTATTCCTCCACTGCCGATTTAACAGTTCGGATTTAAGCTTGTTTTTTTCCGCAGTATCGGTTACAGCGTCGACCTTGGCTTGGTCGGCTGCAGAAAGCGTGAAAGCGGAATTCGGGTTAAAATCGTCGCTTACAGCCATACCGAGTATAGCGCCGGTATTAACATTCATTACAACTACCGCTCCGCGCTCCTGAACATGCTCGGTTTCGACAGCCTCATCAAGGTACTTTTCCGCAACATACTGAATATAAGAATCAATAGTGGTAACAATCGAATTGCCCTGCTTTGCCTCCTCGGATTTCTGATATGTAAACTGCATATCGGTTCCTCTGGCATTTTTAGCCGCTACAACCCTTCCTGCAACGCCTGTAAGCTCATTGTCATACCAGCTTTCAAGACCGGCGAGTCCCTGATTATCGTCGCCGACAAAGCCGATTACGGTTGAAGCAAGCGTATCATTAGGATAGTATCTTTTAACGGTTTCGTCGAGTCCGACATATTTTGTCATTTCAAGGTCGCTGTTATCCGAAATAAATTTGCGGATTTTATCGGCGACAGTCTTTTCGATTTTTTTCTTTACAGTTACATAATAGGTTCTTTTCTTTGTCTTTTCGTAAATATCGTTATAATCCGCTTCAAGAATTTCGGAAAGATTTTTTGCGATAAGAGTTCTTAAGACTTCCTGCTTTTTTTCGTCTTTAAGATTGTTTATCCCGTTAGGTGTGATATAAACAGTCCAAGCGGTGGCGCTTTTAGCTAAGAATTTCATGTTCTTATCATAAATATTTCCTCTCGGCGCAGTGACAACATTATCATAAAGCTGCTGTTCGGAAGCCATGCTCTGGTACTCGTCACCCTTGACGACCATTATATTTACAAGACTGTATGACGAAACAAGGGTAAGACATAAAATTACCGCAATCATGGTAAATTTTATTCTTCCCCGCATTTCCTTTCCCGGTCTTACAGCCATTTTTACACCGCTTTCCTTAAATTTATACTGCCGCACCAAATACTCGAAAACGAGAGCCGCGGATACCCTTTTGACTCTCGTATTTATTTATATTATTTTTATTGTTTATATATTCATTGATTCGCATCGGAAGTTACGGTCTCGCCGTTTTCGGTGACCGCCGTGTTTTTATCGTTGACCCTGATATACCTGACATTTTCCTTGCCCATTTTGCTCATACCGAGCTGAGTCGCCTCAAGCTCAATATTATAATACGACACTTTTCTTTCAAGGTCAACCTCTAAGCTTGTCTTATAGCTGTCAAGTACATTTATTTCCTTTTTAATACTGTTTATGTGACTGTTAACTTCATTTATTTTAAGGCGCAAAAATATATTCCCGCAAAGAGCCGCAAGCACGAAAATCGAAGCCGCAACCGCAAAAGCCGAAACCGACATTCTGTGCGTTTTTGCCTTAGCATCGGTTCTGCTTTTACTTACGGGCATTTTTACGATGTTTACAGTTTTTTGTGTTCTTTTTTCTTTCGGCATAAACATTTCAAAATCATAAGCAAGACTGTCATTATAATATTTTATGTTATCCATTTTTACGAACATTCCTTTTTACTTATCAGATTTTTATGATACTGCGCAGTTTTGCGCTTCTGCTGCGCGGATTTTGATTAAGCTCATCTATCGAAGCCGTTATGGGTTTTCTTATCGGCATTCTGCCTTTAGGCGTTCTGTGACAAACGCAGACCGGCAAATCGGGCGGACAAATACAGCCCGTACAAAATTCTTTAAATTTGTTTTTAACGATTCTGTCTTCCAATGAATGAAAAGTGATTATACTTAAAACTCCGTTTTTATTAAGGAGATCAAAAGCTTTTTCTATACCTGTTTCGAGACAGTCAAGTTCACCGTTTACCGCAATTCTTAAAGCCTGAAAACATTTTCTTGCAGGATGTCCGTCCCGCCTTACGGCTGCAGGCACGCTTGATGCTATCAGCTCCGCAAGCTCAAGAGTTGTCGTTATAGGATTTTCGGCTCGCTTTTTAACTATTCTGTCAGCTATTCTGTAAGCGAATTTTTCCTCGCCGTAATTTTTAAAAATCTCGGCAAGCTCGGATACGGAAAGATTATTAACAAGGTCGGCAGCGGTTTTTCCGCTCTGACTCATGCGCATATCAAGAGGCGCGTCGGTTTTATAGGAAAAGCCTCTTTCGCCGTTATCAAGCTGATAGGATGACACTCCGATATCAAGTAAAATTCCGTCAAATCCTTTTATTCCAAGCTCGGCTGACACGCTGTCCATATTTACGAAATTGCTTCTTATCACCCTTGCATTATAGGCTTTAAGCCGCTCTGCCGCGGTTTTCACCGCGTCGGGATCTTGATCTAAAGCAATAAGCATTCCGCCTTTTAATCGTTTTGCGATTTCAAGAGAATGCCCTGCTCCGCCGGCTGTTCCGTCAAGATAAATACCGTCGGGTTTGATGTTAAGCGAATTTACGGTTTCTTCAAGCAGCACAGGTTTATGTTTAAATTCCATATCTTAAAAATCCAGCTCCTCAACAATAGAAGCGATGGATTCCGGAGTGTACTGTTCGTTTTCTGCTTTCCAAAGCTCTGTGTTCCAAATTTCAAGATTGGTATCCATTCCGGTAATATGGGCGCTTGTATCAAGCTGGGCATATTCACGCAGCACCGACGGAATAAGAATTCTTCCCTGAGAGTCAAACTCGACATTGAACGCTCCGTCATACAAAAATCTTTTAACGACGCTTGATTTTGCCGAAGGAAGATTGCCTATTTTTTCTACAAGCCTGTCCCACTCTTTGAGCGAATAAACGCATATGCAGCGCTTACCGTATATTCCGCGGCAAATCATAAAGTTTTCTCCCAATTCGTCGCGAAGCTTTGCAGGGATGGCGACTCTGCCCTTTTTATCTACCGTATGCTGATAACCTCCGTAGAGCAAAACCGTCACCTCGTTTCTTTAAATTCACCACTATGCCACACATTTATGGTATTTTGATACACTTTTCTCCACTTGAGTTAATTATAATACCACTTTTAAGAAAAATCAAGTATTTTTTTGAAATTTACATTACTTCCAAACAAAGAAAACATTATTAGACAATTTTCAACAAATGTTTGACATCGTAAATCAAATATGGTAATATAAGTTGATAATAAAATATCTTTAAAGATTTATCTGATATAAGGTGATTGTAATTAAAGAAGAATTTTTATCAAATTCCGAAAAAGAAACCGAAAAAATCGCGGCGGATTTTTCAGAAAAATTAAGCGGCGGCGAAATCATAGCTTACACAGGAAATCTCGGAGCAGGCAAAACATGTTTTACAAGAGGTCTTGCCCGCGGGCTCGGTTTTAAAGGCGATGTCTCTTCCCCTACATTTGCGCTTGTCAATGAATACCGCGGCGGAAGACTTGATTTGTTTCACTTTGACATGTATCGGATAAGCGGCTTTGAGGATCTTTATTCTACGGGATTTTTCGATTATCTTTCGGAAAACGGCGTTGTAGCCGTTGAGTGGAGCGAAAACATTTCGGGAATTCTTGATGAAAAGACGATTTTCATTGATATCAGACAGGCCCAAAGCCCAAATTCAAGAATAATCACGGTTAAGAGCGAGGACATTATATGAAGATACTTTCGGTTGAGGCTTCCGCCTCCCCTGCTTCGGTTGCGATAACCGAAAACGGCAAGGTTTTGTCCTCGTCATATATAAATATAAATCTCACACATTCTCAGACTCTTATGAACATGGTGGACGGAGCTTTAAAAAACATCCGGCTTACTGTTGACGGTATTGACGCATTTGCGGTTTCGGCAGGTCCGGGATCATTTACGGGTCTGAGAATTGCATTAAGCCTGATAAAGGGACTTGCGGAGCCTTATAACAAGCCGTGTGCAGGAGTATCGACACTTGAAGCTATGGCATATAATCATAAATCGTTTGACGGAATAGTCTGCTGTCTTATGGACGCAAGGTGCAATCAGTTCTACAATGCGATTTTTTCGGTTAAAAACGGCGAAATTAAACGGCTTGTTCCAGACCGTGCTGTTTTATGCGAGGAAGTTATAAGCGATTTAAACGGTTTTGCCCGAACTGAAAAGGTACTTTTATGCGGAGACGGAGCCGACCTGTTTTTTAACAGTCTTGAAAACAAGGAGAATATAAAGCTTGCGTCAGAACCTCTTAAGTATCAGAGTGCCGCAGGCGTAGGTTTTCTGGCGGAAGCCGATTTTGAAAAAAAATCGGTCACGCCTGACAAGCTCGCTCCCGTTTATCTCAGACTTCCGCAGGCCGAAAGAGAATTAAAAGCCAAAAAAGAAAAAGCGAGTGATATAAAATGAAAATTGCAATAGGGTGCGATCACGGCGGCCTTGAACACAAAAACGCAATAATTGCCCATTTAAAGGAACGGGGATTTGAAGTTGAAAACTTCGGAACGGATACTTTAGATTCGGTTGACTATCCGGATATAGCAGTTAAGGTTTGTAATGCGGTTGTAAGTCATGAATGTGAAAGAGGAATTCTTGTTTGCGGAACGGGAATCGGAATGTCAATTGCGGCAAACAAGGTAAAAGGAATAAGAGCCGCTGCATTGAGCGACCATTTTTCCGCTAAATACACAAGACTTCACAATAACGCAAATATTTTATGCTTAGGCGGCAGAGTTATCGGTATCGGTACCGCGCTTGAGCTTACGGATATTTTTACAGATACAGAATATGAAGGCGGCAGACACCAAAAAAGACTTGATAAAATTACCGCTTTGGAGAAGTAAAAAAAGCGGCGATTTATAGCGCCGCTTTTAAATAAATATAATTTTCGGAGGATAAAAAATGAACAAGAATGTATTTATTATGGACCATCCGCTGATTCAGCACAAGCTCAGCATTTTGCGTGATGAGAAAACAGGCTCCAAGCAGTTCCGCGAGCTTATAAGCGAAATCGCAATGCTTATGTGCTATGAATCCACAAGAGATCTTCCGCTAAAAGATGTTGAAACAAAAACTCCCGTAGCTACCGCTAAGACCAAAATCCTTGCCGGCAGAAAGATGGCTTTTGTTCCGATTCTTCGCGCAGGGCTTGGAATGGTTGACGGTGTTTTAAGCCTTATTCCTGCCGCAAGAGTAGGACATATCGGTATGTACAGAGACCCTGAAACTCACATGCCCGTTGATTATTACTGCAAATTACCGGCAGATTTAAAAGAGCGTGATGTATTCGTTCTTGACCCGATGCTTGCAACCGGCGGCAGTGCTATTGACGCTGTTACAAAAATTAAAGAATTTTCTCCGAAGAGAATTAAATTTATGTGCATAATCGCGGCTCCCGAGGGAATTGAAGCCTTCACAAAAGCACATCCGGATGTTCCTGTTTATTGTGCAGGCCTTGATGACTGCCTTAATGAGCATGCCTACATTGTCCCCGGTCTCGGAGACGCAGGAGACAGAATTTTCGGTACAAAATAATAAATAAAAAAAGAAAAATGCGGCATAAATGCCGCAACACAATCTATTTTCCTGTTTATTGACAAACCGAACAGAGTGCGCTAATAAAGCGCACTCTGTTTTTTTGCTTTTCTGTATTCAATCGGCGTACATCCGATAATGGATTTAAATTTTCTTGTGAAATAGCTTAAGTTTTCGAAGCCGCATTTAACGGCGATTTCCGACACCGTTAAATCCCAATCGGAAAGAAACGCTGCGGCTTTTTTTACTCTTGTTTCGTTTATCTGTTCAAAAGGAGTAATCCCTGTATATTTTTTAAAATATCCGCAAAAGTAATTTTCCGAAACATGAATTAAGCCGGATAGCTCGCTCAGTTTTATTTTCCTGTTGTAATTTTCATCGATAAACATAAGGCACTTTTTTATATCTGAAGAATATTTGCTTATCTCTCTGCTGCTCTTTTTAATATATTCGTCATCATAAATCAGGGAAATTATTCCGACAAGCGAAGCAAAAACCGCCGTTTTTGAAGACTCTTTATTTAAAAGAGTTTCCACATGGCTTTTAAGCTTATCATAATCTTTAAATGAGCTGTCGATTATACCCGAAAACTCAAAGTCGCCGTTAATTATAGGCATAATAATATCTTTGCCGAAAAAATGCTCTGAATTAAGGCTTAGTGCCGATGCTGAAAAAACCGCCGCGTCATATTCGAGAGGAAGAAGAAAAGGAGATACCGTATGAACTCTTTCGGGTTCGATAAAAATAATATCCCCGCGGTTTAAAATATACTTTCTTTCCTCAACAGTAACAGAAATCGCACCGTTTTTTACATAAAGCATTTCTATTTCAGAATGCCAATGCAATCCGACAAAGCTGTAAATTTTGCTTGATTCTTTAAAAGTATAGTGCGAAAATCTGAAATCAGGGGTTCCCCGTTCTACCGTTTCTCTGTAATACTTCATTGCAAATTACTTAATGCATGCTTTCACAAAGCCTTTAAACAGCGGATGGGCTTTATTGGGTCTTGACTTGAATTCGGGGTGATACTGAACACCGACATAAAACGGTCTGTCGGAAAGCTCTACAGTCTCAACAAGTCTGCCGTCGGGAGAGAGCCCCGAAAGTGTTAAGCCGCAATTTGTAAGAGCTTCTCTGTAATCATTATTGAACTCATAACGGTGTCTGTGCCTCTCGGAAATCTCATCAGTTTTATAGCAGCGGAGCATTGTCGTATTTTCCTTGATTTTGCAGGGATACGCACCGAGACGGAGTGTACCGCCTTTATCTACGGTATCGCTTTGACCGGGCATAAAATCAATAACCTTATTTTTGCAAAGCTCTGCAAATTCTCCTGAATCCGCGTCCGCGATACCCGCAACATTTCTTGCATATTCTATAACGGCAATCTGCATTCCGAGGCAAATTCCGAAATAAGGAAGATTATGCTCTCTTGCATATTTGGCAGCAAGAATCATTCCCTCTATTCCTCTTCCTCCGAATCCGCCGGGGACTATTATTCCGTCCAAGTTTCCGAGCAGGCTTTCGCAGGTATCGGGAGTTATTCCCTCCGAATCTATCCAGTTGATTTCAACATGTGCGTCCAAAGAATATCCCGCATGTCTTAAAGCCTCCGCAACCGACAGGTAAGCGTCGTGCAGCTGGACATATTTTCCGATAAGTCCTATATTTACGGTTTTTTCCGCAGATTTGATTTTGCCGACCATCTGAGTCCATTCTTTAAGGTCCGGCTTCTTTGCCTCGATTCCGAGTTCTCTGCAAACAACAGATGAAAAATTGGCTTTTTCCAGCATAAGCGGTGCTTCATAGAGACAAGGAATTGTGATATTTTCAATGACACAGTCGGGTTTGACATTGCAGAACATTGAAATTTTCTTGAAAATTGAATCCTCCAAAGGCTCGTCGCATCTTAAAACGATTATGTCCGGTCTTATTCCCATTCCCTGAAGTTCCTTGACAGAGTGCTGTGTGGGCTTAGATTTATGCTCGTCCGAACCGCTTAAGAAAGGCACCAAGGTCACATGGATAAAGAGACTGTTTTCCTTGCCGACCTCAAGCGATATCTGTCTTACAGCCTCTAAAAACGGTTGAGATTCTATGTCGCCTATGGTTCCGCCTATTTCGGTTATAACTACATCGGCATCCGTCTGCTTGCCTACTCTGTAAATAAATTCTTTGATTTCATTTGTTATATGCGGGATCACCTGAACGGTAGAACCTAAATATTCTCCCCTGCGTTCCTTATTAAGAACGTTCCAGTAAACCTTACCGGTTGTAAGATTGGAATACTTATTTAGGTTTTCGTCGATAAATCTTTCATAATGACCGAGATCAAGATCGGTTTCTGCACCGTCCTCAGTTACATAAACCTCTCCGTGCTGATAAGGGCTCATTGTTCCCGGGTCAACATTTATATACGGGTCAAGCTTTTGCGCGGCTACCTTTATTCCTCGCGCCTTTAAAAGTCTTCCGAGAGATGCCGCCGTTATCCCCTTGCCGAGACCGGAAACAACTCCTCCTGTTACAAATATATACTTTGTCATAACCTTTTCCTTCTTATTTATAAGTTAAAATTATATTTTCCGCGACAGTCTTTTTTGTAACGCATCTGTCCATTGCTTGTTTTTCTATGTACCTATGCGCCTGAGCCTCAGTCATTTTAAGCTCGTCAATTAAAATCCATTTTGCCCTGTTTATTATTCTTATCTCCTGCATTTCCTCTTCTACAGAAAGGGTCTTTTGCTCCATTCGCCTAAGTCTTTCCCTCATTGAACATAAAAGCTGCAAGGACTGAATAATCATTCCCGAGGTCGTCGGCTTTGAAAGCGTTAATACTCCGAAAGGCGAAACCTTTGCGGTTATCTCTGAATAAAGCTCGGATTTTATTATAAGCAAAACGCCTGTAGAACTGTTTTCACAAACATCAATCGCAAACCGTGTACCGAAATCATCCGGCAGCGGTGCGTTAATTATTATTATATCGGGTCTTTTTTGAAGAATGTTTCTTCTTGCCGAGGCAATATCGCCTAAAACCTTAACCGAAAATCTGCTTTCGGGAAGAAGAGGCAATAATGATTGATTAAATTTTTCCGAAGCGGAAACAAGAAGAATATCATAAAAATGTTCTTCTAATTGCAACCGAATTCCCCCTCTTATCTTTTTCAGACTGTATAAGCTTTAATCAGTTCATCAGGCAAATTGCTTTTGATAAAATCGCTTGATTTTGCGGATTCTTTTGCTTTTTCCAGAGTTTCGGGAAGAAGCTCAAGCTTCTTTGCAAGTTCAGAAGAGGCACAGTAAAGGTCTGCGTCTACAGGTTCCGGAACCTTAAGATTGTTCATAACTCCGTCCATTCCGGCTTTTATCAGCAGCGAAAAAACAAGATATGGATTGCAAAGCGGGTCGGCAGACCTAAGCTCCGCTCTCTTATTTTCTTCGGTTGCCGCAGGGATCCTTATAAGCTGGGATCTGTTTTCTTTTGACCATGAAATATATTTAGGCGCTTTGTTTTTACCTAGTCTTAAATAAGAATCCTCTGTTGTATTTAAAAAAGCGGTCATATCCTTTATATATTTAAGAACTCCGGCTATAACTTCATTCAGCACATCATCCCCTGAATCGGTCTTTGCGGAAATATTGATATGCATTCCGTTTCCTGAGTTGTCTTTTAACGGCTTAGGTGAAAAAGAAGCCCACAAGCCGTTTCTTGCGGCAACAGTATTGACAACCGATTTAAATGTTACGGCATTATCGGCTGCAGTTAACGGGTCTGAATACTTAAAATCAATTTCATTCTGTCCCGGGCCTTCTTCATGATGCGAGCTTTCGGGAATAATTCCCATTTGCTCAAGTGTAAGGCAAATTTCCCTTCTCACATTTTCACCTTTGTCATCGGGAGCAATATCCATATAGCCTGCATTGTCGTACGGTATAAAAGTTTTTTCACCGTTTTCATTGAGCTTGAAAAGGTAAAATTCCATTTCGGAGCCGAAGAAGAAATTAAGACCGAATTCTTCTGCCTCATCAACAGTGTTAAGTAAAATCTGCCGGCAGTCGGCAGCAAACGGAGTTCCGTCGGGATAAGTGATACCGCAGAACATTCTCACAACCCTTCCGTGTTCCGGTCTCCACGGCAAAACGCAAAGTGTGGACGCGTCGGGATGGAGCAAAAGGTCGGAATGAAGCACAGCGCCGAAACCTGCGACGGCGGACCCGTCAATCGCAATTCCGAATTCAAAAGCTTTTTTAAGCTCTTCCGGCATGACAGAAATGTTCTTTTGCTTTCCGAAAACATCGCAAAATGCAAGACGGATGAATTTAACATCCTTTTCCGAAACATACTGCAATACTTCTTCAACTGAATAATTCATTTAATTACCTGCCTTTTTAAAATAAAAAAGCGCTCATTCGACAAAGGCGCACAAAGCCCTTGTAGAATGAACGCCATTGCTCATTTACATCAATAAGATTATACCATAAAATTAAAATAGTGTCAATCAAATTATATAAGAAAAGATATTAAAAAATCCTTGACAAACAAAGGTTTATATAATATAATGATTTAGTCGCTGATAATAATTTGCTGCTATGGCTCAGATGGTAGAGCGCGTCCTTGGTAAGGACGAGGTCACCGGTTCAATTCCGGTTAGCAGCTCCAAAGTCCCAAAGGCATAAGTCTTTGGGACTTTAACTTTTACCTCTTCTCTGTTTACTTTTCACTGATAATCCCCGTTCTTTTAAAAGAACGGGGATTATTTTTTGTTATCCGAGCTTTAGCTCTATGTTTTCTTTCGGACCTGAATACGGAGTGTATTTAACGCCTGCAAGGTCAAACATACGCTTTGAAGCCTTTACCCCGTCGGTATCGGCATATTTATCACTTAAATAAATTATCTCTTTTATGCCCGACTGGATTATAGCCTTTGCACATTCATTGCAGGGAAAAAGAGTTGAATAAACAATACTTCCCGCAACCGAGCCTGTATGGCAGTTTAAAATCGCATTAAGCTCGGCATGGCATACATAGAGATATTTCGAGTCAAGTCCGTCCGCCTTATCCCAAGAGTATTCCTTATCGTTATCGCTTTTGCCGCTGAACGGCATCCCGTTATACCCTACCGAAAGAATTCTGTGATTGGAATCAACAATACAAGCGCCGACCTGTGTTGAAGGATCCTTGCTGCGAAGCGAGGAAAGGACGGCTATTCCCATAAAGTATTCATCCCAAGTAAGATATTCTTTTCTTTTCATTTTAAATACCTCCGTTTTTCTGAGTTTTTTCTTTATACAAAAACAAAGCTGTTAAAACCATAAGCAACGGAAAAATTACGCATACCGCAAAGCCCGAATTAAGATCTTTGCTGCTTGCAATAATTCCTAAAAGCCACGGTCCCACGGAGCAGCCTATATCGCCGCTAAGCGCAAAAATGCTGAACATCAGAGTTCCTCCGCCGACAAATCTTTCCGCCGCCATGGAATATGTACCCGGCCATGAAATACTGACTGTAAATCCGCACAGCGCACAAGCAAGCAATGCAAGTGCGGGAACATTCACAAAAGCAACTGTAATATAGCAAAGGCAACATATTATATTGTTTATAATTAGAACCCTTTTCATTGAATAACGGCCTGCAAACATTCCGAAAACAATTCTGCCTAACCCCATTGCAATAGCAAAAGCGCAGGGACCCAAAATATCTCCCGTCACCTTATTTATATTAAGACCCTTTTGCACGAAAATTGACGCCCATTGCGACATAGCAACCTCGCTGGCGCCCGCACAAATCATAAAAATCACAAAACAGAAAAAATCGCGGGAGAAAATCATTTCCTTTGTTGTAACCTTTTTTTCTTCCGCGTCAGGCTCAATAACCGGAGAGTTCAGGAAAACAAAAAAGTTAAGGAAAGGAATAATCGACCATATAATCGGAATAAACTGCCAGTTTGCGGATTTGAAAACCGCTACCAAAATGGTTGTAACAACAACTGTAAAAGCCTGTCCCCAGCAAAAAGCCGAATGAAGGAACGCCATGCTTGCCGCCTTGTTATCGCTCGGCAAAAGCTCAATCATCGGACTTACAACGACCTCTATAATCCCGCTTCCGAAGGCATATACCATAACGCTTATGGCAACGGCCGCATAAGAATCGCTCATAACAGACGGCAGAAAGCCCAACATACAAAGACCGATAGCGGCGCATGCATGGCAAACAAGGGCTGTTTTCTTATAGCCTATTTTTTTAACTATAACAGGCGTCAGCATATCGGCGATAAGCTGAATAAAAAAATTTATAAAAACAAGCCTTCCTAATTTTTCATAGCTTATTTCGTATCTGTCCTGTAAAACTACGAAAAGGATAGGAAGAAAATTATTTATGACAGCCTGAACAACATAGCCTATATAACAGGCACATTTTGTGCTTTTATATGAAGTAAACATTTATAAAATACCAATAACAAAAGAATACACGGAAACCGATTAGGATTTCCGTGTTTTTTAAAAATAAAGATTTATCAGATAGCTCTGGTAACTTTGCCGGAACGCAAGCAACGAGTGCAAACATTTATGCGGCGAGGAGTTCCGTCTACAATAGCCTTTACTTTTTTAACATTCGGCTTCCAAGTTCTGTTTGAACGCCTGTGTGAATGCGAAACCTTGATTCCGAAAGAAATCTCTTTACTGCAAATATCACATTTTGCCATTTACCATGACCTCCTTTAAAGCGGTTGGCAAAACAACCAATCTATACAACAGTACTATAATAACAGAAAACGACATATAATGCAAGTGTTTTTTTCTGTTTTTTTGGATTTTTTAAATTTCCGAGCGTTTAGGTCTTGTCATAAGGTTTTCAACAACGGAATTTATATCTGCTCCCTCATAAAGAACCGCATAACACTCATCTACTATCGGCATTTCAATTTTATATTTTTTTGCAAGTTCATGAGCCATCAAAGCCGCATAATATCCCTCAACTGTCCCGACCTCATTCAACGCCTCTTCAACGGGAATTCCTTTCCCGACAAGAATTCCGAAACGGTTATTTCGGCTGTGCATTGAAGTGCATGTAACAACAAGATCTCCGATACCCGTAAGACCCGAAAAGGTTGAAGCCTTAGCGCCCAAAGCTACTCCGAGCCTTGCCATTTCCGCAAGCCCCCTTGTTATAAGAGCGGCTTTTGTGTTATCTCCGAGACCGAGTCCCGAACACATTCCCGAGCATATCGCAATAACATTTTTAAGTGCGCCGCCCAGCTCAACGCCTATAACATCATCAGATGTATAAACTCTGAAATACTGATTTGAAAGCTGATCCTGAACGACCTCTGCAGCAGCATAGCATTCCGAAGCTGCAACTATCGAAGTCGGCATTTTCCTTGCCACCTCTTCCGCATGAGACGGGCCCGAAAGAATAACGATATCTGCCTGAGGAATTTTGGAAGAGATCACCTGAGAAAGTCTTCTAAGAGTGCCTTTTTCAAGACCCTTTGCAACATTTACTATAATTCCTCGTTTTTTATAAGCCTTAAGTTGTTCGGCAACAGAGCCGACTGCGGTTGACGGAACTGCAATGATTGTTATCAGAGCGTCTTTAACACAGCTTAAATCAGATGTGATATGAATTTCTTTCGGAATAAAGACACCGCTTAAAAGCTTTGGATTTGTGCGCTTTTCGGTAAGCATTTCAACCTCGTTTTCAAAAGGCGACCAAAGAGTAACATCATGTCCGCTTTGAAAGGCATTAAGAGCAAGAGCAATGCCCCAGCCGCCAGAACCCAAACAAACGATTTTTGACATTATTTATTTCTCCTTATTTTAATTTTCTTTTCATCTCCCGAAAAAATCCTTTTAATATTCGGTATATGCTTTAAAATTATAGTAATTCCCATTCCTATGCTTAAAATCGACTGCCAGAGCAAAGCCGCAGCGCTGTCGAATTCGGTTTTGAAAATACCGATAGGAGAATTGTAAAATACAATAGAAAGAGAAATTACGGTTACCGTTGCCACAAGGGATCCTATTGAAACTGTTTTAGTAAGCACAGTTACAACAGCAAATACCGCAAGTCCGATTATAATAGCTTTAGGACAGCACACCGCGTAAATTCCGACGCTTACCGCAACTCCTTTACCGCCTCTGAACTGATAAAAGACCGGAAAAACATGTCCTAACATGCAGACAAGACCGCAAAGGTATGCTCCGTAAACAGGATACGCCCAAGCAAGCGACGGATTGGATGAAATAATAAGACCGAAAATATATTTACCCAAAAGAGATGCCGCGAAGCCCTTTAACGCATCACAAACAAAAGTTAAAATACCCGGTTTAATTCCTCCGACACGCATAACATTGGTAGTTCCCGCGTTTCCGCTGCCGAAATCTCTGATATCGTTTTTTGTGAAATGCTTAGTAAAAATAACCGCGAAATTTATACTGCCGATAAGATAAGCGGCAGCAACAGCGGCTGCAACAAAAAAAATCAATTGCTATTCTCCTCTCTCTCGAATTACAAATCTGACAGGAGTACCCTCAAGTCCGAAAACAGAACGAATCTGATTTTCAAGGTATCTCTGGTAAGAAAAATGGAAAAGCTCCTTATTATTGCAGAAGCAAACAAAAGTCGGCGGACAGGTAGAAGCCTGAGTCATATAATAAATCCTAAGCCGTTTCCCTTTATCCGTGGGCGGCTGAACCCTCATAACGGCGTCAGCCAGTATGTCGTTAAGCTTGCCGGTTGAAATTCTCATTGCGTTTTGAGAGTGAACATATTTTATAAGTTCAAAAAGTTTATCGAGCCTCTGCCCTGTTTTGGCGGATATAAAAATAATCGGAGCAAAAGACATAAAGGAAAAATCAATAGCAAGCTTTTTACGGTAATTATCCATTGTCTGCCCGTCTTTTTCGACTATATCCCATTTATTAACGGCGATAATACAAGCTTTGCCCTGTTCAAGCGCAAGGCCTGCAACCTTTGAATCCTGTTCGGTAAACCCATCGGTACCGTCAATCATAATAATACATACATCAGCGCGTTCAATAGCCATTTTTGCTCTGAGTACACTGTATTTTTCAATTTTATCTTCAATCCGGCTGTTTCTGCGAAGTCCGGCAGTATCAATAAAATTAAATCTGCCGAATTTGTTTTCAACCAAGGTGTCAATTGCGTCTCTCGTTGTCCCTGCAATATCCGATACGATAGATCTCTCTTCGCCAGATATTTTATTTACAAGCGACGATTTTCCCGCATTAGGCTTTCCTATAACGGCAACCTCTACGGTATCCTTATCCTCATCGTCAAAGGAAGAAGCATCAAGATTTTCAAAAACCGCGTCAAGCAGATCTCCCGTCCCGTGACCGTGGACCGAAGAAACGCCTATCGGGTCGCCGAGTCCTAAATTATAAAACTCATAAAACTCCGGCGGCACGGCGCCTAATGAATCGCACTTATTAACGCAAAGCACAACAGGCTTACCGCTTTTTTGAAGCATTGAACCGATTTCCGCGTCGGCAGCGGTTATACCGCTTCTTAAATCAGTTACGAAAATTATTACGCTTGCCGTCTCTATTGCAAGCTCCGCCTGAGCGCGCATTCCCGAAAGGATAATATCCTTAGTGTCAGGCTCTATTCCGCCCGTATCGACAAGCATTATCTTTTTGCCTTTCCACTCGGCGTCTCCGTAAATCCTGTCACGGGTGACCCCGGGGGTGTCATCAACTATTGAAACTCTTTTCCCTACAAGTTTATTGAAAAGAGTGGATTTTCCGACATTCGGTCTGCCCACTATAGTCACTACAGGCTTTGCCAAAACCGACACTTCCTTTCCTTTAATTATCAGGCAGGTAAAAAACAGAGGAGGATTGCTCCTCCTCTTGATTTTACGATTTTACTCTGCAACCTTTACAACCTCACGGCCGTTATACTTTCCGCAAGCGGGGCAAAGTCTGTGCGGACGCTTATATTCACCGCAGCTCGGACATCTTACCAATGCAGGAGCACTGATTTTCCAAACATTGTTTCTTCTTTTGTCTCTTCTTGCTTTTGAGGTTTTTCTCTTTGGTACTGCCATTTCAGCACCTCCTTAACAGAATTATATAAAATTATTTTTCAAGCAATTCGGCAAGCTTTGCAAGCCTCGGGTCAATTTCCCGATGATTACATCCGCATTCTCCGTCATTCAGGTTTTTCCCGCAATCGGGGCAAATTCCCTTGCAGTCTTCCTTACACAAAAATTTTGTGGGAAGATCCAAAATGACTTCTGAATAAATAAGTCCGTCAAGATCAAGCTTCAAATCGGGAACGACAATAATCGTATCGCTGTCCTCCCCTTCAATGGAAGCCGCCAGAAGCTTATCGACACTAACACTGTACTCCCTTTCGCAGTCTTCGCCGCAACGGTCGCACACGGAAGAATAAGTATATCTGATTATAAGCTCAAGCGATACCACACTCGCTCTGTTTAACACGCGGCCTTTAGCCGTAACGGGATTTCTGAGCGGAAAAGCACCCGAAACTTCAACACCTGACATGTCATACTTATAATCAATCTGCAGCTCGGAATTATCCGAGGCAAAGATACTTTTAAGATCAAGTATCATATTTATCCCTCACAAAAGTATCCGAAATGTCACAAAATATATTATATAATCCTAAATGCCCTTTGTCAAGTGGATTTTCAAATTATTTGAACATTTTGGCAATTGCAGGCACGATTTCCTTTATTTCGGTATCGGTCGTGTTTACGCACAAATCATAGGTCATAATATTTCCCCAGCTGCCGCCGGTGTAAAAGTCGTAATACCTTGCTCTATCTTTATCAATTTTCCTGATTTTTTTCCTAAGCTGTTTATCCGTAAGATTTTCGCTTTTCGTTGATCTGCTTTTACATCTTTTTATTCTGCTTTCAATATCCGCGTAAACAAAAATTTTATAAGGCTTTTTTTCCCTGAGTATGTAGTCGGCACATCTTCCTACTATAACGCAATCCGATTTCTCCGCCAAATCTGTTATTATTTTATTTTGTGCATCATAAACTGTCCTCAGCTGTGAGGATGTATAATCGTCAAAATAAACAAAACTCTGTCCTATCGTTATCGGGTAAAGACTATGCGGCGTATGCTCGACAATCTGTTTTACATATTCCTCTGAAAGTGAAGTATGCTTTGAAATTTCCGTAATGATTTCCTTATCGTAATATTCTATAGAAAGCTCCTGAGCAAGTCTTCTGCCGAGTTCTCTTCCTCCGCTTCCGAACTGGCGTCCGATCGTAATTATTCTTCCCATAAATTAACCTCCGTTTCTACAGAATATTTTATCATATTTTGCAAAAACTGTCAATGTTCAGACCGCCTGTTTAAGCTCAAGGCGCAGCTTATCGCTTATCATTGCTATAAATTCGCTGTTTGTCGGCTTACCGCGGCTGTTTTGAATTGTATATCCGAAATAAGCATCAAACACATCTATATTTCCTCTGTCCCATGCAACCTCAATTGCGTGTCTTATGGCTCTTTCGACTCTTGAAGCAGTGGTGGAATATTTCTTTGCAACGGTTGGATAAAGGAGCTTTGTAACTGAATTTATTATTTCAGGATCCTTGACCGACATCATTATTGCATCTCTTAAATAATGATAGCCCTTTATGTGGGCAGGAACTCCTATCTGATGAAGAATTTCGGTAATCGTAAGCTCAAGCTTTGAATCACTCACCGACCTACCGCCGGTAATTACCGCAGCATTCCTTCTGAATCCCGAAAGCTTTAAAATCCGTTCAGCCATTGTTCCGATATCAAAAGGCTTAAGGAAGTAATACGAAGCACCTGCTTCCAAAGCTTCCTTTTCAAGCATCTGATTATCAAATCCGGACATTGCCATAACCAGCGGCTTTTTATCGGAATTCATCGCATTTACACTTTTAAGCACACCCAAAATGTCGAGACTCGGCATAAAAACATCTGCCAAAACGATATCGGGGCTTATTCTTTCAATGCTTTCAAGCAATTTCATCCCGTCCTTTTCGCACCTTACCGTTTCCATTCCATAGCCCTGCAAAATTTTCGCACAATTTTGACTGAATTCTGTTGAGTCATCCGCAATTAACACCTTTATTTTGTTTTCCATAACAAAAACCTCCTTAATTTTCATATTAAAATTCTATCACAACTTCCAAAATATGGCAACGGGTATATTCTATCTTTTTTAGACATTATTTGTCAATAAAAGTCGCAGAATTCAAAATATCCTTTATTTATGCTGAAAATCAAAGATATTTTTTCGAAAAAAACTTAATTTTAATAATTGTCAATTCTAATTTAATGACATTTTTTGTCATTTTATTAGAATTAAAGTTATATTGTTTACTTTAAGGCAAAAATATGATATACTTAAAAACGGAGGTTTTGAAAATGAAAAAATTTATCGAAGAATTTAAAAAATTCGCGCTTAAAGGCAATGCGCTTGATTTAGCGGTAGGTATGATTATCGGCTCTGCGTTTACGGGAATAGTAACCTCGCTTACCTCTAATTTAATTCAGCCTATTCTTGATTTTATAACCCGTGCGCATCCCGCTCTTTACACCAAGGAAGAGATTTTATCGTTCGTTTCAGCTTTTATCAGTTCAGTTGTTAATTTCTTCATAATAGCTCTGGTTTTATTTCTTATTGTTAAAGGGCTTAACTATTTAATGAGTTTACATACAAAAAAAGAGAAGGAAAAACCTAAACTTACGAAGATCTGTCCCTACTGCAAAAGCGAAATACATATAGATGCCGTTAAATGTCCGCATTGTACATCCGATATTGAATCAGAATAATTTATAAGTTTTAAAAACGTAAAAAAGAGTGCAATCAATCGATTGCACTCTTAATTTTTATTAAGCTATAAGATTAAGCGTTAATCTTTGTAACAACGCCTGAACCTACAGTACGTCCGCCCTCACGGATAGCGAAACGAAGTCCCTCTTCAATAGCGATAGGAGTGATGAGTTCAACATCCATCTCTACGTTATCGCCGGGCATGCACATTTCAGTGCCTGCGGGAAGAGATACAACACCTGTAACGTCAGTAGTTCTGAAATAGAACTGAGGACGATAGTTGTTGAAGAAAGGTGTATGACGTCCGCCTTCTTCCTTAGTCAGAACATAAACCTGACCGTGGAATTTGGTGTGCGGATGAATTGAGCCGGGTTTGCAGAGAACCTGACCACGCTCAACATCTTCACGGCCTACGCCACGGAGAAGAGCACCGACATTGTCGCCTGCCTCGCAGAAATCAAGAGTCTTACGGAACATTTCCATAGAAGTAACAACTGTCTTCTTGCGCTCCTCGGTAAGACCGATGATTTCAACTTCTTCACCTGCATTAAGCTGTCCGCGCTCAACACGGCCTGTAACAACAGTTCCGCGTCCGGAGATGGTCATAACATCCTCGATAGGCATAAGGAACGGCATATCAGATTTACGGTCAGGAGTCGGGATATAATCGTCAACAGCGTCCATAAGCTCTTTAATGCAAGCATACTCGGGAGCGTTCGGATCCTTGGAATCACACTCAAGAGCAACAAGAGCAGAGCCCTTGATGATCGGAGTATCGTCGCCGGGGAACTCATACTTATCAAGAGTCTCACGGATTTCCATTTCAACGAGCTCGAGAAGCTCTTCATCGTCAACCTGATCGCACTTGTTCATGAAAACAACGATTGACGGAACGCCAACCTGACGTGCAAGAAGAAGGTGCTCTTTGGTCTGAGCCATAGGACCGTCAGTAGCAGCGATAACAAGGATAGCGCCGTCCATCTGAGCAGCACCGGTGATCATGTTCTTAACATAGTCAGCATGTCCGGGGCAGTCAACATGAGCGTAATGACGCTTATCTGTTTCATACTCAACGTGAGCGGTATTGATTGTAATACCACGCTCTCTCTCTTCAGGAGCCTTATCAATGTTTGCATAGTCCTCAAACTGTGCCTGACCCTTTAAAGAGAGATACTTTGTGATAGCAGCGGTAAGAGTGGTCTTACCATGGTCAACGTGACCGATTGTTCCAATGTTAACATGCGGCTTGGTGCGTTCGAATTTTGCCTTTGCCATTATAATTTCCTCCTTAGAATACTGTGTTTAGTATACAATTATAGTTTACCAAATATTAAATTAAATTTCAAGTATTATTTTGATTTAAAAATCAATCTTTCTTAGCTCTTGTAGAAATAATCTTTTCAGCTATGCTCTTCGGAACTTCCTTATAGCCGTCGGGTTCCATAACATACTGACCTCTTCCCTGAGTCTTCGAACGAAGATCGGTTGCATAACCGAACATATCGCCGAGAGGCACACGGGCATTGATCTGCTTAAGTCCGGATCTGTCCTCAAAGCCCTGAATTTCGCCGCGGCGTGAATTCAGATCTCCGATTACGTCTCCCATATATTCCTCAGGAACTATAACAGTTACCTTCATGATAGGCTCGAGCAATACGGGGTCTGCAATTCTGCAAGCCTCTTTGAAAGCCATAGAACCGGCAATCTTAAATGCCATTTCCGACGAGTCAACCTCATGATACGAACCGTCATAAAGAGTGACCTTAACATCAACTACGGGATAGCCAGCAAGCACACCTGCCTGTAACGCTCCCTGAATACCTGCGTCAACAGCGGGAATAAATTCCTTCGGAATTGTACCGCCTGTTACGGCATTTATAAATTCATAGCCCTTACCGGTCTCGTTAGGCTCAACAATAATCTTAACATGACCGTACTGACCGGAACCGCCGGACTGACGCTTATACTTGGTTTCATGGTCAACCTTCTTGCGGATGCTTTCCTTATAAGCAACCTGAGGAGCGCCTACATTAGCCTCAACCTTAAATTCACGGAGAAGTCTGTCAACGATAATTTCAAGGTGGAGCTCGCCCATTCCGGCGATAATTGTCTGCCCTGTTTCCTCATCTGTATAGCACTTGAAGGTCGGATCTTCTTCTGCAAGCTTTGCAAGAGCAATGCCCATCTTTTCCTGACCCGCTTTTGTCTTGGGCTCTATGGCCACACGGATAACAGGCTCGGGGAAGTTCATTGACTCAAGAATTACCGGATGCTTTTCATCGCAGAGAGTATCTCCGGTGGTAGTGTTTTTAAGACCTACGGCAGCGGCTATATCTCCTGCATAGCAAATATCGAGGTCTTCTCTGTGATTTGCATGCATCTGAAGAATTCTTCCCATTCTTTCTCTGTTCTGCTTTACCGAGTTATAAACGCCTGAGCCTGCGGCAACAGTACCCGAATAAACACGGAAGTAGCAGATTTTTCCTACGAAAGGATCGGTAGCGATTTTGAATGCCAAAGCTGAGAACGGCTCATCATCGGAAGCATGTCTGTCTTCCTCTTCACCGGTATCGGGGTTAGTACCCTTAATAGCCGGAATGTCGGTCGGAGCCGGCATAAAATCAACTATAGCGTCGAGCAGCGGCTGAACGCCCTTATTTCTGTAAGCAGTACCGCAGGTAACGGGAACCATATCGTTGGCAATAGTTGCCTTACGGATGATTTTCTTAATTTCCTCAACGGTAGGCTCAACGCCTTCAAAATATTTTTCCATAAGCTCATCGTCCTGCTCAACAACAGCTTCGATAAGAGCAGTACGGTATTTAGCGGCAAGCTCCTTCATATCCTCAGGTATTTCTTCACGCCTTATATCCTTACCGAGGTCATCATAATAGATCTCGGCGTCATTGTTGATAAGGTCGACAATTCCCCTAAAGGTATCTTCAGCACCGATAGGAAGCTGAATAGGAACTGCATTGCAATTAAATCTGTCCTTAATCATATCAAGAACATGATAGAAGTCCGCACCCATAATATCCATCTTATTGACGAATATCATACGCGGAACATGATACTCATTGGCCTGATGCCAAACGGTCTCAGACTGCGGCTCAACACCGCCCTTTGCGCACAAAACGGTAACAGAACCGTCAAGTACACGCAAAGAACGCTGAACTTCAACCGTGAAGTCAACGTGTCCGGGGGTATCGATTATATTGATACGATGGTCTTTCCAGAAACAGGTGGTAGCAGCTGAAGTAATTGTAATACCTCTTTCTTTTTCCTGCTCCATCCAGTCCATTGTGGAAGCGCCGTCATGAGTTTCACCCAATTTACGGTTAATACCTGTATAAAAGAGTATACGCTCAGTGGTAGTAGTTTTACCGGCGTCAATATGAGCCATAATACCAATATTTCTTGTCATTTCAAGAGATACTTTTCTCGGCATATTATCCTCCATTTTCGCTTTAAGCGATTAAATAATCCGGTAAATTACCATCTGTAATGAGCAAAAGCCTTGTTTGCTTCTGCGGTTCTGTGCATTTCTTCGCGCTTCTTTACGGCGTTACCGAGACCGTTCGTAGCATCCATTATTTCTGCTGCGAGACGCTCTTTCATAGTACGCTCTGAGCGCTGACGGCTGAACGCTGTAAGCCAACGCAAAGCCAAAGTCTGTTTTCTTTCGGGACGAACCTCGAACGGTACCTGATAGGTAGCTCCGCCCTTGCGGACTGCCTTACATTCAAGCTGCGGCATGATATTTTCCATTGCAGCATCAAATACCTCAAGCGGTTCCTTTCCTGTTTTTTCACTGATGATGTCGAAAGCACCATAAACTATCTTCTGAGCTACGCCCTTCTTACCGTCAAGCATGATGTTGTTGATAAGACGGGTAACTTTCTTAGAATTATAGATAGGATCCGGCAATACATCGCGTTTTGCAATAAAGCCTCTTCTTGGCACTTTACTTCCCTCCTTCATAATGATGATATCATAGGTACTCGAGTGACAAATTCCCGTCGCACCAAGCAGAGTTTAAATATATAAACACTGCCTGTTTTACAGCAGAGATTTCGTCTTTTAAATAAAATTACTTCTTCGCACCTGCTTTAGGACGCTTTGCACCGTACTTAGAACGGCCCTGCATCCTGTTTGCAACACCCTGAGTATCAAGGGTTCCTCTTACGATGTGATAACGCACACCGGGGAGATCCTTAACACGGCCGCCACGGATAAGAACAACGCTGTGCTCCTGAAGGTTATGGCCGATTCCGGGGATGTATGCTGAAACCTCAATTCCGTTAGAAAGACGCACTCTTGCAATTTTACGAAGCGCAGAGTTCGGCTTTTTAGGGGTAGAAGTTTTAACGGCTGTACAAACACCGCGCTTCTGAGGCGAATCATTATCGGTGAGCTGACGCTTCATCGAATTATAGCCCTTAAGAAGAGCAGGAGCTTTAGCCTTCTTCTCCACGGTTTCACGACCGCTGCGAACTAACTGGTTAAAGGTTGGCACTTTTACACTCTCTCCTTTCTTAAAAATTCATACGAAAATCCGGCACAATAAGCCATGATTTCACATACTTAAATATAATAACACCTTAATTCCGATTTGTCAACTGCAAATTACAAAAAAGCCGTTCTTTACGAACGGCTGAAAAATTATATCATTTTTTTGCGGCTGTGTTCTGTATCAGTACATTCCGCCTGCCTGAGCTGCTGCTGCGGCTGCCGCTGCATTAGCTGCTGCCTTATCTTCGGGAGCATCGGCTACGAGGCTTTCGGTTGTAAGAACCATTGAAGCAACGCTCGCGGCATTTTCAAGAGCTGATCTTGTAACCTTTGTCGGGTCAACAATACCTGCCTCTATCATATCGGTATAGGTTTCGGTATATGCGTCAAATCCGTAATTTACCTTGCCGCTGTTAACGATTTTATCAATTATTACAGAGCCTTCTATTCCTGCATTGAAAGCAATCTGACGGATAGGTGCTTCCAAAGCCTTAATAACGATATTGACACCTGTCTTTTCATCGCCCTGTGCCTTATCGGCAAGCTCGCTGACAACAGGAATTGTATTGAGAAGAGCAACTCCGCCTCCTGCGACAATACCCTCTTCTACTGCGGCTTTTGTTGCGGAAAGTGCATCCTCCACGCGCAGCTTCTTATCTTTCATTTCAATTTCGGTAGCAGCGCCGACTTTGATAACAGCAACACCGCCGGAAAGCTTTGCAAGACGCTCCTGCAATTTTTCACGGTCAAAATCAGAGGTAGTTGAAGCAATCTGATTCTTAATCTGACCTACGCGGTCCTTGATTGCGTTCTTATCGCCCGCACCGTCAACAATAATTGTATTTTCCTTAGTAACCTTAACCTGACGGGCTTTACCGAGCTGTTCGATAGTTGTATCCTTAAGTTCAAGACCGAGTTCCTCGGAAATAACCTCGCCGCCGGTAAGAATAGCGATATCGCGAAGCATTTCCTTTCTTCTGTCGCCGAATCCCGGAGCTTTAACCGCAACGCAGGTAAATGTTCCGCGAAGCTTATTTACAATAAGGGTTGAAAGAGCCTCGCCCTCGATATCCTCGGCAATGATAACAAGCTTTTTGCCTGACTGTACTATCTGCTCAAGGAGAGGAAGAATTTCCTGAATATTCGAAATTTTCTTATCTGTAATAAGAATCAGGGCATCGTCAATAACGGCTTCCATTTTATCGGAATCGGTTACCATATAAGGAGTAATATATCCGCGGTCAAACTGCATACCCTCAACAACCTCTGAATATGTCTCAGCGGTTTTTGATTCTTCAACAGTTATAACTCCGTCAGCCGATACCTTTTCCATAGCCTCCGCGATAAGCTTTCCTATTACCTCGTCACCTGATGAAACGGTTGCAACTCTTGCAATCTCATCAGTTCCGGAAACTTTCTTGGAATTTTTAATTACAGCTGCAATTGCGGCATCAGTTGCTGCTTTGATACCCTTTTTAACAACCATCGGATTTGCACCGGCAGCAACATTTTTCATTCCCTCTGCAATAAGGGCCTGAGCCAAAACGGTAGCGGTAGTGGTTCCGTCTCCGGCGGCATCGTTAGTCTTTACGGAAACCTCTTTTACAAGCTGAGCGCCCATATTTTCAAACGGATCCTCAAGTTCGATTTCCTTAGCGATTGTTACTCCGTCATTAGTAATAAGCGGAGAACCGTACTTCTTATCAAGAACAACATTTCTGCCTTTAGGTCCTAACGTAACCTTAACGGCATTGGCAAGCTTATCTACACCTGCCTGCAGGGACTTTCTTGCCTCTTCACCGAAAACAACATTTTTAGCCATAAACCATAACCTCCAGAATTATTCTACAACAGCAAGGATATCTGAAATATGAAGAATCGTATATTCCTCATCTTCAATTTTGATATCGGTACCGGAATATTTTGCGGCGATAACCTTATCTCCGACTTTAACATTCATTTTAACTTCCTTACCGTCAACAAGTCCTCCCGGACCTACTGCAACAACCTCGGCTATCTGCGGCTTTTCTTTAGAAGCTGATGTAAGAACAATACCGCTTTTCGTAGTTTCTTCGGCTTTAGCGGATTTTATAACTACATTATCCGCAAGTGGTTTAATAATCATTTTTACTCCTCCATATTATCAAATCGGTGTTTTTATCACCGTATATTAAGTATTATAGCACTCATTTTTAAAAAGTCAAGTAAAGTCAAACACATTTAATTTTTTGTTAACATTTAAGTTTTTTATACCTTTAGGAACAACAAACTCAATTGCGTTTTCAATTATTTTGAATGCCATGCTTTTGGTTTCAAATATCTCCCCGTCAAGATTTACCGGAACTGCCGTTTCAGAAGTAAATGACATACTGCTGCAGTCGCGCAGCTTACAGTAATCAAGCTTTCCATGCTCGCCATGCTCATATTTTTTAAGAAAACCGGGAATTTTAAGCTTGGATATTTTATTCACAAGTGTAAAATTAAGCTTGCCGTCATAAGGAACAGCGTCAGGTGCGGCCATATATCCGCCGCCGTAAAAAGGGGCATTTGCAATCACAGCAAAAAGGCACCGGGCGGTAAAAGCCCTACAGCCGTCCACGGAAATCTTTAATTTCACTCCGATTTTACCCATAAATGTTTTTAAGATAGAAAGCTTATAAGCAAGAGGACCCGAAACAAGCGGCCATTTTTTGAATATATTCATATCCCTTGCGACAACCGCGTCCATTCCGACGGAACATCCGTTAAGACAGTAGTTTTCATTTGCTTTGATAACATCCATTTTGACAGTCTCTCCGTAAACCTGATTTTCAATTTCCGCAAAAAGAGAATTATCCGGAAACACCTTTAAAAAGTCATTTGCCGAACCGCAGGGAATAACTCCGAGCTGAGCGTTTTCATAGCCAATTATACCGTTTAACACCTCGAAGCATGTTCCCTCTCCGCCGCAGGCGAAAAATCTTATATTTTTTCCGCTTTTTACTTCCTTTACGGCTATTTCGGTTGCCTCTCCCTTATACTCGGTGACATAAACCGCATAATCGGCGTTTTTATTTAAAAAGTAAGCGTTTATTTTTTCAAAAAGCTCTTTTTGAATATTACCCTTGCCTGCCGCGGGATTTATTATGAAAACATATCTCATTTCTTCTCACCGTTATTTTTAAAATACATATATACCTGACATTTGATCATACCGTTATAAAGTTTTCTTCTTTTATCGGCTTTTCTTCCGAAGATTTTTTCAAAATCATCATGAGGGCTGATTATAAAGTATTTTTTCCCGGCCGACTGTATAAATCTTCCGCCCATTATTCCGTAAAGCTCTTCGGCGGCTTTAATATCCAAAAGCCGCTCGCCGTACGGCGGATTTGTAACGGTTATGCACCTGTCAAATTCAGGGGTGAATTTTCTTATGTCCTGCAAGGACGCTTTGACATATTTTTCAACGCCTGCTTTTTTTGCGTTTGCAAGGGTTAGTTCGATACATTTTTCATCTATATCGTAGCCTACCGCCTCAAATTCAACATCGTGCAAAATCAGGTCCTGAGCCCGCATTCTTTCTTTTTGCCAAACCTCGCGCGGAATAAAAGGAAATCTTTCTGCGGCAAAATATCTGTTAAGCCCCGTCGCTCTTTTAGTCGCCATAAGAGCGGATTCAATAAGAATTGTTCCGCTGCCGCAGAAGGGGTCATAAATCTTTGTGTCAGGATAAATCCTTGCAAGATCGCACATTGCGGCGGCAAGGGTTTCCTTCAGGGGCGCGTCATTGGAATTTCTTCTGTAACCACGCTTATGAAGTCCATCGCCAGAGGTGTCAATCATAACGGTGACCTCGTCCTTAATAATCGTAAACCTTACCTTTATTTCGGCGCCCGTCTCCTCAAACCATTTAATATTATATTTTGAGGTAAGTCTGTCAACAATAGCCTTTTTTATTATCGACTGACAGTCGGGAATACTGTGCAGCGCAGAATCGACAGACGATCCGTTCACAGGGAAAGCATCGGTAATTCCTATAAATCTTTCCCACTCCAAAGCCTTTACGGATTCGAACAATTCTGTAAAAGATTCGGCCTTAAACATTCCTACGCAAATTAGAATTCTTTCGCAGAATCTTGAGTTTATATTAGCCCTTGCAAGCATATCGTATCCGCCGGTTAAAATTACTCTTCCGTTTTGCGCGGAAACATCCTCAAAGCCCATCCTGCGGAATTCATCCGCCGCCAAGCCCTCTATGCCAAACATACACGGAGCTATAAATTTAAGTTTATCCATTTTTATACCGTTCCTTAAAAAACAGCGTTTTCACTGTAATTTCAAGTGAAACGCTGTCTGATTTTTTTATTTACCTTCCGCCGCGTTTTGTGCGGTGAACCTCAGGATTTTTTCTTTTCAGGTCCGAAAACTTTTCGTCACTCGTAGCCTTGAACCTGTTCATCATTTCCTCAAAGCTTGACGACTCTTCCTTTTTCGGAGTCCAGATAAAGGAACTGTCGGGTTTAGCCGATGCCGGCTGCTTTCTTTCTCTGCGCTGAGACTTTTCTCCCTCTCCGCGCTCGGGCTCAAGCGCTTTTTTTATGCTGAGAGATATCTTTCCGTCCTCGCCTACGGAAAGAACTTTCATTTTAACAACATCGTTTTCCTTAACAAAATCGCGAATATCGTTAACATAGGTCCTTGCAACCTCGGAAATATGAACCATTCCCGATTTACCGTCTCCTATATCCGCAAAAAGTCCGAAATTTGTTATTCCGGTTATCTTTCCTTCGACAATGTCTCCCACTTTAAGCTGCATAAATTTTTAAAATCCTCCCAAACTCATTTACCGGATATATCCTCATAGATTTCTTCATTAGAATATCTGTATCCGAAATAATCGCGCGCCGCCTTTTCGATCAGCTTGCCGTGAGCCTCATCGGAATTGAGCTCTTCAAGCTCGCTGATATAATCTTCTTTCTGCAGCTTTTCCGCTGTCAGCCGACTTTCCTGCTTTTTTAAATCGTAAAGCTTGTTCCAAAGGGAAGCAAGCGTAAAAACCATATAACCCGAAACCAACAAAACCAAAAGCCGCAGCAAGACGCTTTTCCTGCGCCTGACTCTTTTTGCCATTATATTTTCTCCGTTTCTTTAGTTATTACTCTTTAATGCTTTGTCTTAGTATACAACATAACAATATCACTTTTCAAGAGTTTTTTGATTTTTTATCGAAACTTTAATCAAACGAACCGCGGATTTTCTAAGTAAATCAAATCTATCCGACACAAATGTGCAAAAAAGTTCTGTTTTCTTTTTAATCGTTTTTACAGCGCTTACAGTTAGTTTCATAATATGTTTTAATATTTTAAATAAGAAAACAGATATGGTTAACCGGCATACAAAAAAGGCCGCCGCGGAAATAAACAGAACATATCCTCTTATCTCTCCGTTTGTCCTTACCAAAAAGAACAAAAAGAAGAAAAAAGCCTCGGTTATCCAAAAAACAATATCCTGAAAGAATACAGATATTTTCGAGCATTCCAAAGCCGCTCGGTAAGCTCTGAAAACATCGTAAAACACACATGCTGCGAATCCCATAACGATAGAATACAGCACCGTTAAAATCTGGTCGGAATTACTTATTTCCCACATGGCTATCTGAAAAATCTTGAAATGAAGCTTCCGCTTCTTACCTCGTTCATATACACAACCGCGTGAATTTTGCCCTCAGCGCTTAAATCCCCCGACTGCGTATCGAAACTATCTATATGTAAATTCTCTCCCTTAACCGTTATCCTGCCCATTACACTGTCAAGAAGCAGGGTTTCCTCATCGAAGGAAATAACATTTTTAATGCCTGCCGCCGACAGCTTTTCTCTGTTATCTATAACAATGCTGTGCGGAATTTTTAAATTTTCATCCATCTTCTTCCCTCCTGTCGCACTAAGACAGTATATTCGGGAAGGTTTGGTTTTTATTCTATTATTTTATAAAGTCCTCCGACCTCGTCCTTTTTTACGGTTTCTTTAACCTCGGTCACCTCAAGTTTTACCGTTCTTGCGCCGAAGGCAATTTCGATAATGTCCTTAGGCTTAACCTCATAAGAAGCCCTTGCCGGCTTTCCGTTAACAGCCACTCTGCCTTTATCGCAGGCCTCGTTTGCAACGGTCCTTCTTTTAATAATTCTCGATAACTTTAAATACTTGTCAAGTCTCATATTTTTACCTATAAAAACGCCGCCTTTTAAAAGGCGGCATACTTTTTTTGATTTTAATTATTTTATAGCATCCTTAAGAGCTTTACCGGCTTTGAATACAGGATTCTTTGAAGCGGCAATCTTAATGGTCTGCTTGGTCTGCGGATTTATACCGGTTCTTGCTGCACGCTCGCGAACCTCAAAAGTTCCGAAACCAACAAGCTGTACCTTTCCGTTTTCTTTAAGAGTTTCAGAGATAGCGTCGATAACTGCTGCAACAGCCTTATCAGCGTCTTTCTTCGAAAGCTCAGCCTTTTCAGCAACTGCTGCTACTAATTCTGTCTTGTTCATTTTAAATCCTCCATAAAAATAAGTAAGCAAACTGTGAAAAGCACAGTTAACTACATATATTATAATCATATTTGGGGCGAAAAATCAACTGTTTTTTTGTAAATTTTATGTTTTGTTCAATTTTTTTGCCCGCTTTTGTACATATTGTTTAATTTCTATTCATTTTATAATGTTATAAATGATATAAAACGACAAATTCAGCTTTTTTTCAACTCTTTCAAGTCTATTATCCTAAACAGTAAAACCAGCGCAAAATAACTAACAGCGGCAAATAATACCGCAAGAGCGGTAAATATGAGCGAACCGCTTTTAATGTTTGCCGTAAAAAATGCGGCCGACACGCTTACTGCCGACGGAAAAACCGGCAACAGATAAATTAAAAGCATTTTAAAATTTAAAACTTTTTTTAATATCAGAAATACAAGCAGAAAAACAAGCATTAAAAAATAGGCTGCGGCTGTTGTATAAGCACAGGCTTTGACGCCGAGCGTTGAAACCGAAAAAAGGATAATATTAAGCACAAGCTTTACCGCTGCTCCGAAAGCAACTGCCGAAAGCGCCGCGATTTCAAAGGAATATGACTGCATAACAGTAATAAGCGGGATACAAAGTCCTGCGAAAACAGCGGCAATACCGTAGGCAAAGAGCATTTCTCCGCCGTAAAGCTTTGTATATTCACCCGAAAAAAGCAAATTCATTATAGGACCCGACAGTACCGCCATTCCCAATCCGGCAGGTGCCGAAATAACAGCACTCAAATTCATAACCGATTTTACGGTATTTTTATTATTGCCGTTATCTCTTTTTTTGACAATTGAAGAAACCGCACTGATCCCGATTACCGAAACAAAGGAAATTACGAAGCCGAAAATCGTATAAGCCTTGCTTCTTACCCCGTACATAGGATTAAGCAAATCGGGAGAAATCCGGCTGCCGAGCATAGTTTTAACAGTAAAAGAATCAATTATATTTGTCATACTGCCTGCAAGCGCGGCGGCTGCAATAGGAATAGTTGTTTTTAAAATCTGTCTAGTGTTAAGCGTGCTTTGAGACGCAGACGGAAACAAAACGGATTTTTTTATTCTTAAATAAAGATATACTTCAGACGCAGCACAGCCTAAAGTCACTCCAAAAACGGCAGCGGCGGCGGCAAAATAAGACTTATCCGAAATTTTAAATGCCAGCAATGTAAAACCCAATCCCAAAAAGAGCTTGCCGAGCGCAAGAATTACATCTGAAATCGCAACGGGAAGCATATTTTCTCTGCCTTCAAAATATCCTCTGTAAACCGACATTACACCGCAGAATATTATCGAAGGAGATATTGCCGCATAACACCAAAAGCTTTTTAAATCTCCGCTTTTAAGCGATATAAAGAACGAACCGATAAAGAATACGGCAAAGAACACGAGCGAAAGCTTTAAAAAAGCTTTTTTAACGGTACTGATGCTTAAATTTTCATTGTCTGAAAAAAGCTTTGCGGCCGCAACCGGAAAGCCGACGGTGCTTAGCATATATAACGGTGCAAACAGATCATAAGCAAAAGAAAAATAGCCGAAGCCGCCGTCACCCAAAAGATTTGAGAGAGGAATTTTAAAAATTGCCCCGATAATTTTTGCAAGCATGGTTGACACCATCAGAATTACCGCACCCTGAGCAAAGCTTTGTCTGTTTTCTTTAATATTCATAATCCTTTATAACCTGTTCAAGATATATTAAAAAGGCTTCGGGCAATGAAGCATTATCAAGTTTATTCATATTTCTATGGGTTTTTGCTGCATTTTCATCCGCACTGTCGGAAATCCTCCTCAGGGACGCGAAAGGAACGTCGGCAAAATTGCAGACAGCGGCTATCGCTGCGGATTCCATATCACATGAAGATGCGTCAAAGCTTTCATATAAATACCTGCTTAAGCTTTCATCACAGATGAACTTATCTCCGGATACGGCAGTTTCGCTCAACTCAAATCCCATCTTAACCGCAATTTCAAGAAGCTTTGAGTCGGCAAAAGGAAATTCGGTCTGTTCCGGCTTAAAATAAGGCTTATAGCCTATAAGCGACAAATCAAAATCGTGCTCTATAAATCTTTTTGGAAATAAAAAACCGCCAACCGGTTCGAGCATAAGTCCGCCCGACATTCCGAAATTAAGAATTATTTTGCAGTCTGAATCTATAAGGTGCATGCATGCCGCCGCGGCATTCACCTTTCCTACTCCGCTGTTAAGGCAAATAACCTCCGCACCGCCGAGTCTTAAGCTTATTCCTTTTCTTTTAAAGAAATTAAAAGTTTTAAAATCAAGTTTTTTCACACATTCGGCAAAAGGGATAAATTCATCCTTATCCGCTATAACTACGCCGATTTTCTTTATTCCGTTTTCCATAAATTATTTGATTTTTGCTCCGCAATTATTACAAAAAACCGAATTTTCTGCATTCAGTGCGCGGCAATTGGGGCATATAATTTTATTTTTAGATTCCGCAACCTCAATTTCAAGCATTTCGATTTCAGATTCTTTCGCCTTGATATCCTCGATTATTCTTTTAACTTCATCGCTGTTTTCTGTGCTGTCCTTTAATTCCCTGTAAAATATCCTGCCCAAATCCGCAAAATCCTTATCCGCCGCATTTTTTACGGCGGCAATTTTAAGCTTGTTTTTACCGGTATTTACAAGTTTGCCTGTTTTTTTGCAGGCTACATCAACGGTTTCCTTTGCCTTGTTTACAAATTCATCGAGTTTTCCCATGGCTTATACCTCTCTTTATAAAAATATAACATTAACCTATAAATTCTCTGAGCAGTGAATTTTCGGGAACAAATTTTCTGTCAACACTTTCGAATTTTTCCATCATTTCTTCAAGATACATAAATTCATCATAATAAGGATACGAGTTGTCAGCACTCTCTTTGAGCTTTAAAAATCTGTTTTTATAAAGACCTAATTCATAAGGATGAAATGTAGTAAGGTGCATATCGGCGGTTGGCTTGAACTTATAAAGGTTTTCCCTTTCGCCCTCGATTACACCCTTCCACATTTTAAGAGTTTCAAAAAGCGGAGAATTCCTGAAAATCTCGTCTCTTAATATCCTTCTTATCATTCTTATCTGCCGGCTTGAAATAAGCTTGACTCCGTTTTCATCAACAACGTTTCGATTGACGCTGATATAAACCTTAAAGATATTTTTTCTTTCGACCAGATCCGTTATAACGGGATTTAAAGCATGCAGACCCTCTACTATAACTATTCCTTTATTGCCGATATCAATATCTGCAAAATCTTTTTTTCTCAGCTTTGTCATAAAATCAAATTTCGGTACGCTTGCTTTTCCGTAAGTTATTATATCGTTGAAGCAATCTTCAAGAAGCTCTATATCAAGTGAATTAACCGATTCAAAATCCTTTTCCCCGTTTTTAAGAACAGGAAGCTTATCCGATGCAAGATAAAAATCGTCAAGCGAGATCACCTGAACGGTTTCATCCAGTTTTAAAAGCTCTTCTTTCAAAAGATGCGCGGTAGTCGTTTTACCGGAGGACGAAGGTCCTGCAATGGCTACGATTTTTATATCGCTGTCCCCCGACACATGCTCGGCGAGTTTTTTTACTATACCGCAGTATTCAGCCTCGCACTCGTTTACAAACAAGGACGGATCGGTTTTGATTTTTTCATTTATCAGGTTTACTGAATTTATCATAAAAGCTTATTGCCCTTTCCTTTCTTGAGATCTGTTCATCAAATCTTGTGATATATTCATAAGGGTATTTGAAGTTAAAAATTCTCTCGATCAAATTGCCGTCAGGCTCTCTTAATTTTGTGACGGCGCTTGCGCCTGCTGCAAATATCGAATGTGTTTCGTCCATTATAAAAACATTATAAAGGCACTCGCAGCCCTTTTTAGCATACCCGACATTTTCAAGATTTCCCACCGTTTTACTCTGCCTGTACATATAATACGGTAAAATTCCGTTTTTCTCAAGCTTCTCTCTTGCCATGTCAACCATTTCGCCCGCTTCATTCTCATTAAGACTGTTTTTAAATGTTTTATCCTTAGTTATAAAAGAAGCCCTTTTATAGCTAAGCGAATGAACGGTGATGCTCTCAGGGTCAAGCGCAATAACCTTATCAAGGGTTTCTTCAAAGCTTTTAAGGCTATCTCCCTCAAGGCCTGCAATTAAATCCATATTGATATTATCAAAGCCAAGCTTTCTTGCAAGCTTAAAGGCCTCGACGGTCTCGGCGGAAGAATGCTTTCTTCCTATAATTTCAAGCACCTTATCGTTCATAGTCTGCGGATTTATGCTGATTCTTGAAACCGAATGATTTTTTAAAACCTTAAGCTTTTCCTCAGTTATCGTATCCGGTCTTCCGGCTTCAACCGTGAATTCCCTTAAATACGAAAAATCAAAATTGTTTTCAACCGTTCTTAAAACCCTTTCTAAAAGTTCAGGGCTAAGAGTTGTGGGAGTTCCGCCGCCGATATAAACCGTTTCAAGCCTTAAATTGAACCTTTTTGCGATTTCAGCGGTTTGCTTAAGCTCCTCGCATAAAAGCAAAACATATTCAGGCATTATATCCGCCGCTTTCTCGATTGAGTGAGAAACAAATGAGCAATACGAGCATCTTGACGGACAAAACGGTATTGATATATAAAGACTGTAAGAATTATCCTTAGACAATGCAATAATCTTTTCTTCGCTTTTGACCGTTTCTTTTATAAGACTTATTTTTTTATCGGATACCGAAAATTTATCTTTAAATATCCGCTCGGCTTCTTCAAAAGAAAACTGCTCGCTTAATTTCAAAAAAAGCTTTGCCGGTCTTATTCCCGTTAATATTCCCCACCCTGAGGAATATCCCGTTATATCGCCCAAGGCTTTGTAAAGCAGGCTGCAGATTGTTATTTCGCATTCTTTTTTTATGTCAAAAAACGATTCGGTCACATTATCAGTATATGACGATTTTTTATTTGATATATTTACATTGACCTCGGCAGAATACTTTCCGCCCTCATTTTTAAGCAGGCAGAAAATTCCTTCGGTTTCATCGGTCAATTCATGAAATATTTTAATTTTTTCAAAAGGAAAAAATATTCCTATCAGCTTTTCAGTTTCATAATCAAAGGTATGGTTAATATTAAAAACATTTATCATAATTCTATATAAGGGTTGTACTTTTTTTCGTGTCCTATATCGGTGGGTGTTCCATGGCCGGGGTAAACCTTCATATCATCAGGGAATTCATTTAAAAGTAATTTAACAGAATTTATAAGGTCTTTTCCGTTTCCGCCGAAAAATCTGTCGTTTCCTATGCTTTCATAAAACAACGTGTCGCCCGAAAACATAACGCCGTTTATAATATAAACTGCTCCGCCGACGGTGTGTCCGGCAGTAAGCACCGTTTTTATAACCAAATCACCAACCGTTAAAATATCATTGTTTTTGAGCTTTATATCGGCATAAAACGGCTCGATATCAATGCCGAACATCTGCGAAAGATTGGCTTTTTTATCACGGAGCGCATATTCGTCCGGCTCACCTATCGCGATTTTAACACCATAGCGGTTTTTAAGCTCCCCGGCTCCGCCTATATGGTCAAAATGAGCGTGAGTCAAAAGAATAACCGCTTCTTTTTTATCTTTTAAAGAGGAATTTAAGAATTCGGAAATTTCAGAAGTAAAGGAAGCAGGGTCAATTATGACTGCGGATTTTAAAGAAGAAATAAGATAACAGTTGGTTTGCATTTCCCCTAAAACCAAGGTTTTTATCTCCATTTATTTCTTCCTCCAAATTTCTGTATCAAGCATTATTGTTACAGGTCCGTCATTGACAAGCGTTACCTGCATATCGGCGCCGAAAATTCCTTTTTCAACGGTTTTAACGCCGTAACCGTTAAGTAATTCGCAAAACTTATCATACATTTCCGATGCTGTATCAGGCCTCATTGCATTGATAAAAGACGGACGGTTGCCCTTTTTTGTGTCAGCAGCCAAAGTAAACTGAGAAATGCATAGGATCTCGCCGCCGACATCTGTAAGCGAGAGGTTCATTTTACCGTCTTCATCCTCAAAAATTCTTAAATTCACCGTCTTTTTGGCAAGAACCTCAATATCGGTCTCATCGTCGCCCTCTACGGCGCAAAATAGTATAAGAAATCCCTTACCGCATTTTCCGCAAAGCTTATTTTCTACACTGACCGACGCTTTATTTACTCTTTGAATAAGGGCCTTCATTTGCTTATCCTTTCGATACTGTAAATTCCCTTTATTTTTTCAATTCTGGCTATTATACTCTTTAAATGCTCAACGCTTTCCGCGCTTATTGTTACAATTATAACACAGTTGCCGTTTTTAGTCTGTCTTGCGTTGACAGAATGCGTGGCTACACGCATATTATTAAGCGTGTTTATAATATCAATAAGCAGTCCTTCCCTGTCAATAGCTCCTATATGAAGGGTTGAAATAAAACTTTCGGCACATGAGTCTGACCAATGTGCGGGAATCCATCTGTCGGGTTCCGCACAAGAGGAAATATCAATAGGAACATTCGGACAGTCTCTTTTATGCACAGAAACACCGTGTCCCCGTGTAATAAATCCGATTATTTCATCCCCAGGAAGCGGAGCGCAGCATTTTGCAAGCTTAATAAGGCAATTATCAATTCCCTCGATAACCACTCCGTCGGTTGAGGTTCTCTTGGCTGTGACGGCAGGCGGCATTTCGGGAGGCTTTGCCGCCGCAGTACGCTTATTATAATCCTCTCTGATACGGGGCATAAGCTTAGATAAAATAAGTCCGCCGTAGCCTAAAGCCGCAAAGAATTCATCGCGGTTTGCAAGGTGGAGCCTTTCGGCAATCTGGTCTAAAAATCCGTTAAGCTCATCCTCGGAAAGATTTATGGCGTTGCGCCTGAATTCACGCTCGACCATTTCCTTGCCTTCGGCGATATTCTCGGCTCTTCTTTCCTTTTTGAACCATGATCTGATTTTTGATTTTGCCTGATTTGTAACGGCAATATTTATCCAGTCTCTGCTTGGACCGTGACCGGCCTGATTGGTAGTTATTATTTCAATAACCTCGCCTGTCTGAACAACATGGTTTATAGGGGCGATCTTCCCGTTCACCTTAGCGCCCACCATTTTAATTCCGACAGCCGAATGAATTGCAAACGCAAAATCGACGACGGTAGACCCTACGGGCAGATTTATCACATCGCCCTTAGGTGTTACCGCAAAAACATCCTCCTGAGACAAATCGACCTTAATGCTTCTTACAAGCTCGGACGCGTCTCCCGAGGAATCCTGATCCTCCAATATCTGCCTTATCCATGCAAGGCGGTTTTCAAAGCTTTTATCGTTTGAATTTATTCCTGCTTTATATTTCCAGTGCGCCGCTATTCCGTATTCCGCGGTATGGTGCATATCAAAGGTTCTTATCTGAATTTCAAACGGCACTCCGTCGCGGCTTATTACGGTGGTATGAAGCGACTGATACATATTGGGTTTTGGCGTTGAAATATAATCCTTGAACCTATTTGGAATAGGACGGAACATATCATGCATTATACCTAAGATATTATAGCAGTCCGCAACAGTATCTGTTATAATTCTAATCGCGTAAATATCATAAATTTCGTCAAAATCCTTGCCCTGAAGATACATCTTGCGGTAAATGCCGTAAATTGATTTAACACGGCTTTGAAAGGACATTTTAACATTCGGCATTTCCTCTTTAAGACGCTCTTCTATACGCTGACGCAGATCGTCAAGCAGGGTTTCCCTATCCTTGCTCCGTTCCTTTAAAAGCTCGGAGATTTCATTATAGGCAACGCTGTCAAGGTGCTTAATGGCAAGGTCCTCAAGTTCTTCCTTAACCGTTCTGATACCGAGTCTGTGTGCGATAGGAGCATAAACCTCCAAAGTTTCAAGCGATTTATCAAGCTGTTTTTGAGGAGACATAGCGTCTAATGTTCGCATATTATGGAGACGGTCCGCAAGCTTAATGATTATTACCCTGATATCCTTACCCATGGCAATAAGCATTTTACGCAGGGTCTCAGCCTGCTGCTGCTCTTTGGAATTAAAGGAAAGCTTTCCGATTTTCGTGACACCGTCAACAAGCAAAGCTATTTCAGAACCGAATTCTTTTCTTAAATCTTCTAATGTTACATCTGTATCTTCAACTACATCGTGCAGAAGCGCCGCCGCGATGGAGCTTGAATCCATACCTAAGGTTACGATTATTTTTGCTACACACAGAGGGTGAATATAATAATCCTCTTTAGAAAGCCTTTTTTGTCCGGCATGATGCAAAACGCAGAATTCGTAAGCCTTTTTAATAAGCTCATAATCATATTCTCCGCCTTGTTCATGCATTAAATCATCAAGGCTTTTATAATTATCAAGCTCTGCTTTTTTCATCATCATACCTCCTTTAAAAGCTTATTATAAATCTTTGAACTATTTAAACTTGTTTTTTCTTTTGAAGGAATTCCGAATATAATTTCGCCCTCTCTTCCCGCAAGATTCAGCTCCTCTAAGACATTAAGAGACATAACCGCCTTTGCGTAGGAAACTTCATCGGAAAGAATATATTTTATGCTTTCATTCCTTATTTTTTTACCTATGATTTTTTTATATACTATTCCTACCTCTTCACGGGTAGGAGTGATTTCCGAAGAGCTTTCTTTAAGACCGGAAAGATAATCGTCAAGAGAAAAAAGACTGTTAAAATATTCTTCCTCTTTAAATCCCGACGGCCTTATTCCCTTTATCTGCACAGAAAGATTATGTTCACCCTTGAATTCATTTATTCCGACGCAAATTGCAACATCTATTTTTTCGCCGGCGTTAAAACAGAATTCGTCTGTTTTAACACCGAAGGCAAGCGCCTGAAATGAGGTGTTCCCTTTATTTAAAAGAAGCTTTGTATGCTTGCCGGAGCTTAGCGGCATTATTCTTACTATCTCGCAGTCCAAAACTGCAAAAACAGGAACGGGATTAGAGTTTCCGAAAGGCTCTAAAGCCTTAACCGAATAAGCCATATCCAGATTTAAAGCCGCGGGATTGATTTTAAAATCAATATTAAGCTCCGGCACCGAATTTCCGTTATTTAAAGCATAAATATTTATTCTTTTTCTGAAATCTTCGATATTTTCTTTTTCTATACTCATACCTGCAGCAAGCTCATGTCCGCCGAATTTTAAAAGCAGATTCCCGCAGAAAGAAAGCGCGTCATGCAGATTAAAGCCCTTAAAGCTTCTGCCCGAACCGTGGCAAACGCCGTCCTCCTCGGTCATTATTATGCTCGGTCTGCCGTATTTTTCTGTAATCCTCGCCGCAACAATACCCAAAACTCCGCTATGCCAATTCTTCCCGCAGACAACAATAACGCGGTTATGGTTATATCCGTTTCTCTCTATTATTTCACATGCGGATTTTGATATTTCTTTTTCCATAGACTGTCTTTTGGCATTTTCCGAATCTATCTCGTTTGCAAGGGATAAAGCACGCATGCTGTCTTTACATAAGAGCAGCTCAAATGCACGGTTTGCGTCACCCATTCTTCCTGCCGCGTTAATACGCGGAATGAGTCCGAAAGAAAGTCTTGAAGAATCAATATCATTGCGGTTAAGTCCTGCAACGCTTATAAGTGCGTTAACCCCCGCTCTTTTATTATTTCTTATATATTTAAGCCCCGATTTCACAATACAGCGGTTTTCATTGACAAGCGGCATAACATCGCCGACAGTAGCCATCGCCACCAAGTCGGAATACAAATTAAGCAGCTGTTCGGGTTCCTTTTCTTCGATAACGCAGACAAGCTTAAACGCAACCATTGCTCCGCAGATATCCTTGAAATCGGAAATATCGTCCGCTCGGTGGGGATCGACAACTGCCTCTGCCTCAGGCAGAACCTCCGGCGGAATATGGTGGTCGGTAACAACCGTTTTTAACCCCAATGAATTCGCATATGCTATTTCATCAAAAGCCGAAATACCGTTATCAACGGTGATAATAAGCTCAACACCCTTATTTTTTAAAATATCGACAGCCTGCTTATTCATCCCGTAGCCCTCTGAAATTCTGTCGGGAATATATGTAATTACATCGGCATTTCTAGATTTTAAATACTCGAACATTAAAGCTGTTGAAGCGACGCCGTCGCAGTCATAATCCCCGAAAACGGCTATTTTTTTGCCCTCTCTGACAGCTTCTTTTATAATCTCAGCAGCTTTTTTTATATCTGAGAGCAGGTTAGGATCCGAAAAAACAGGCTCGTCGCTTAAAAATATTTCAAGCTCGCTTAAATCCTTTATATTTCTTGTGCCTGCAATCAGGGCGGCAAAGGGGTCTGCCTCGCAGATTTCGGCGGCCTTTTTTGCAAAATCTTTATCGGGATAACCGATATTCCATTTTTTTACAGCCAAAAACCCGCCCCCCTTAGAATAATTTATTCATTTTATTTTAGCACTTTCTGAGGTTTTTTTCAACATATATTTAGACAAAAAATGCGGAAAGCAGAAAGATATACTTTCTGTTTTCCGCTATAACACAAAAATCCTTTAGTCTGAATAATTAAAAGTTTGATTATTCATTTATAATTTCTTTTATTTGTTTACAGATTTTTTCAAAAGAAAAATCATTTTTAAAATAATCGGTATTGTCCGCAATGGAAAAATTCTCAGCTGAAAAGCTGTCAGTGATTCTAACAAGCTCTTCGGCAATTTCTTCGGGAGTAAAATCAGTCATTGAAATTATATTTCCGTTAAAGCTTTTAAGGTCCTTATTTTCATAAGTGTTCGTAATAGTTTTTATACCAAAAGTTGACATTTCCAACGGAGGATAACTTGGGTGGGGCGAAATCATAAGCGAAATGCCGGCATAGCACGAACTCATTAAACTTGCGTAATTCTCAATTGTAAGTTTACCTACGGATTTTAATGTACACCCATTTCCAACTACTAAAGGAGGATGTTTTTCTCCCGCTGAAATAAGCTCCCACTCTAAAGCATCATTTGCCAAAACAGCCCATTTTCTTAAGGATTCTGCTATAAGCTCCATACAGTTTCGTGATACCGAAGGGCGACCATAGACTAAAATCTTTTTTTCTTTTTTCTTTGGAGGATTTTTTATAATTTCTTCCTTTAGAGAACTATTAAGAACAGGGTCAAAATAAAATTCCTTAAAAAAAGAATAATTATGAATTTTAAAATAATCCTTCAATTCGTGACTGTTAAAAACAGCTATAACATCTTTTTTAAAATGATAAGTGCTTTCAGCCATTGCACTGAACGAAGACCACGGATAAAAAAACGGTTCGTAGTCTTGTATAAAATAAATCATCGGGAAATAATGTCCGAACTTTTCATTAATATAACTTAAGACACTGTCAGTTACAAAGGCCGTCCACCAAGCGGTAGTAATAAATAAATCATTTTCGCCGACAGGTAAAGTTCTGTTTGCCCTGTCAGAAAAAGGAACTATTTGTTTTTCCGCTGTTGAATCGGATTCCGAATCACATAATACATAACCCGGATAGCTGCGAAGATACTCCTCATAAGTAGCCTCGTCGGAAACTATCATCCTACATTTTCCGCCTAAAGAATCTGCTAATGCTTCATAAAATTTTAATGCAGTGGTTATTCCGCCAAAAACATGCTGCGGATTCAATGTGGGAACAATTATATTTAATCTAAAATCATTTTTCAACTTTGAATCCTGTCTGGGAACCATAGGAGTCAGCATAGGTAAAGAAGGATTAAAAACCGAAGCTCTTTTAAGCTTATTATAAAGAGATTTGGCAAATATTTTTATAGACAATTAAAAAACTCCTCTTCAAATAGTTTTAATTCTCGGAACGGCACTATTGATATCGAGATTGGGATTATAATACGGATCGCCTTTTTCTATATAAGGCATATAAACTTCACGGGATTTTACAAAATCAATTTGCGGAATGTCCCTTGCGTCTCTTGATTTAGACTCTAAATGATACAATTTTACATTAGCATCATACAAAACTCTAAATCCGTTTTGAATAGCTCTTATGCAAATCTCGACATCGCTTCCGCAAACTATAAATTCTTCGTCAAATTCTCCTATTTTTTCAATAACATTTCTTGATATTGCCATACAGGCACCGGTTACGGCACTTACATCTCTGCTGGCCATCGGAGAAACAAAAGGACTTGCTTCATGTATTTGAGACATACCTTTAAACACATGATCGGCCCAACCGTTCATACCGATTACCACCCCGGCATGCTGAATTGTATTATCTTTGTATAATAACAGAGGTCCGACAACGCCTATATCTTTTCTTAAAGAATTTTCGACAAGTCTTCTCATCCAGTCTCTTGAGATTATTTGTGTGTCATTATTTAAAAATATTAAGACATCGCCTTTACTGTTATGAATGCCGAAATTATTCAACTTAGACCAATTAAATTCAAATTCAGCCTTAATAACCTTAATGCGTGAATTCGATTTTATTTTTTCAAAATATTCAAATGTTTCTTTTTCTTCGGAATTGTTATCCAATATTATTATTTCATAATTGTCATAATCTGTTTTCTTTAAAATGCTGTTAACACAGGCTTTTATCAATTCACAATGATCTTTTGTCGGAATTATTACCGAAACCATCGGTTGTTCTTTCGGAATGGGATACCTTGGGTCAAATACAAAAGTATACTTGCTGTCAAGCACATACGCATTTTTCCCGTATCTTCGCTTAAGATGTTCTTCCAAAGCCATTTTACCTGCATTATGAGCATAAGGCTTTGAATTGGGATTTATGGAAGTAGAGTTTTCAGTTTCACGCCAAGTATATAATATATCTTGAATGTGATAAATTTTTTCCGTTTTTTCAGATAATCTTAACATCAAATCATAATCTTGACTTCCGTTATACTTATCTCTTAATCCTCCGATTTTATCAAACAAATCAGATTTAAAGCAAAGCAAATGACAAATATACATTTGAGAATACATTAAATCTCTGTTAAAATCCGGTTTGAAAAACGGTCTGCATCTTTTACCCTTATAAGAATGATCCTCATCACTGTAAAAAACATCATAATCTTTTTCATTGATAATTTTTGCTATAGAATATAAAGCATGCGGTAAAAGCAAATCATCATGATCCAAAAGAGCTAAATATTCTCCTTTTGCCATTTTTCTACAGTTATTTGTGTTCTTTGAGATGCCCAAATTATCTTTAAGCTTTTCAAACTTAATTCTTGAATCTTTTTCTTGATATTTTTTCACGATATCTGAAATATATTCATGTTGTGAGTCGCTTGCGTCGGCAAGACAAAGTTCAAAATTTTTATATGTTTGCCTAAGACAAGATTCAATCATCTCTTTAAGCATTTTTTCATCGGTATTATATAGTGGTACTAAAATGCTGATTAATGGATTTTTTTCTAATTCTTCATTTAAATGATATTTGAATTTATTATTTTTAATCCAGATTTCATAATTTGTTTCATTATTATTACCTAAATGAAAAATTCTTTTAATAAAATTTAAAACTTTCCTTCCCAATCTACATAAAGGTGCCGGCAAAAAGCTTTTAATAAAAGCTTTGACTATTGCCTTTTTACCTAAAACAGCAGGATTACTAATAATATCGGATAAATAAGATTGAGTATCAAAATACAATTTTTCCAATTCCTTGTACTTTTCTGATAAATCCTCATTTTCATCTTTATTATCAATAATATTATCTTCTAACTCAACATCTATATTTTTGTTCATAAAACCCCTCTGTATAAAATATTAAGAATTCCTGTAAGCTTCGCAAACGGTCTTTGCATCACCTATCATTTTTACCTTGCCCTTTTCGAGCCACATACAGTGATTACAAAGCCTTTCAATCTGGTCAATTGAATGGGAAACGATAATTACAGTAGTGTCATTTTGCATCATTTTATTTATTCTTTCTTCGCATTTTTGCTGGAACAGGAAATCGCCTACTGCCAAAATCTCGTCTACTATCAGAATATCCGGAGTCGTAACCGTTGCGATTGCAAAGCCTATTCTCGCTACCATACCGGAGGAATAGTTTTTCATCGGAACATCCAAGAAATCCCTCATTTCGGAAAATTCAACTATTTCATCAAATTTTGAATCCATAAATTTCTTTGAATATCCCAATACAGAACCGTTTAAATATATATTTTCCCTTGCGGTCAGATCAAGATCAAAGCCCGCGCCGAGCTCAATAAGCGGAGCAATTACTCCGTCCACCTCGACTGTCCCCTTTGTCGGCTTTAAAATTCCCGAAATTATTTTAAGAGTCGTACTTTTGCCGCAGCCGTTAAGTCCGACAATTCCGAAAACATCGCCTTTTTTTATTTCGCAGGAAACCTTATCAAGCGCAACGAAATCTTCATACATCAACTGTCTTTTTGCAAGCTTTAAGAAAAACTCCTTTAAACTGTCAAGCTTTTCCTTGCTCATATTAAAATGCATTTCAATATCATGCAGCTCTACTGCATTTTCTTTTTTCATGTTCTGCTCCCCGTTTTAAATGTGAAGAATGAATTTTCTTTCAAGCTTATTGAATACAAGCGCACCTACCGCAAAAACTCCGAGTGAAATTCCGATACATATCAAATTAAACTGAAGTCCCGGAATTTTGCCGTACATCACAACATCTCTGAAATATGTGACATAATAATACATCGGATTTAAGTGAACGACTGTCTGAATAAACTTATGCCCCTCTAACAGCTCGTCCGAATAAAGAATAGGAGTAAGATATATCCAAAGGGTTAAAAGCACTCCGTACAAATGAGCTATGTCACGGAAATAAACAGTAACCGAGCTTAGGATCAGACAAACACCGCAGCAGAAAACTAAACAATAAAGCACCGGTATCGGGAAAAGAAGCGCGGTAAAGGTCGGGTAAACTCCCTGTATAAGCATTACGGCAAGAGCCGCAATAAGACTGAAAAGGAAATTGATAAGAGAAAACAGGCATTTTTCAAGCGGAAAAATATACTTTGGAATATAAACCTTTTTTATCAGCGACGCTGATCCTGTTATAGCCGACAAGGAGGCAGACGAAGCTTCCGCAAAGAAATTCCACAGGGAAGCACCTATTATATAGTAGGTAGCAAAATTTTCAACATTTATTCTAAGAAGCATGCGGAAAACATTTGTAAGCACAATCATGGTAAGAAGCGGGTTGAGAACGCTCCAACAAACACCTAAAAACGATCTTCTGTATTTAATTTTAAAATCCTTTGATACAAGATTTTTAAGAAGAGGCATATATCTTTTAAAATCAGTGAAAAATTTCGAATTCCCCAAAATCAAACCATCCTTTAATTTCGTTAATCTGTAAAGAAATATGATTAAATTCACATTGAAAGTTTTACCAGTTAATATAAGCTATTATACATGACAGAACAATGAAAGTCAAACTGTTTTTAACAGACAATATTAACGGACAAATTTTTTGTTATGTGAAGTATTGTGCCCTGATTGTATTGTCTGTTCCGCCGATAAAATGCGAATTCAATTTATATGCATTGACTTTTTATTAAAATCATTATAGAATTATTATAAATCCATACGGAGTAAATGCAATGCTGAATTTCAAGAAAATCAAAAAAACATTTAAAATTTTAATTATTATCGCCGCGGCGGTTATTTTAGTTCCGAATTTTTATGTAAGGTTTTTGTCTTTTGGAAAAATAAAAAAACAGGAAAACTGCTTTAAGGACGCCGACTGCATTTTAGTCCTCGGCGCAGGGCTGCGGAACGGGAAACCAAGTCCGATGCTCAGCGACAGGCTTGACGCTGCCGTTGCCCTTTATAATGACGGAATCTGCAGAAAAATAATAATGAGCGGCGACCACTCCGGCGAATATTACGATGAGGTCAACGCAATGAAAAAATACGCGATAGAAAAAGGCGCAAATTCAGAGGACATTTTTATGGACCACGCAGGGCTTTCTACCTATGACAGTCTTTACCGCGCAAAAGAAATTTTCGGAGCAAAAAAGATAATAATTGTCACTCAGAAATACCACCTTTACAGGGCGCTTTATATCTCGAGAAAGCTTGATATAACCGCCTGCGGAGTTTCCGCGACCGCCCGCTCCTACAGCGGAGATTTATACAGAGAAGCAAGAGAAATTTTAGCCAGAGACAAGGACTTTTTAAAATGTATAATAAAGCCCAAAGCCGAAATATCGGGAGAAAAAATCGACCTTAGCGGCAGCGGAGATATTACGAATGATAAATAAAAAATATCTTTTAATCTAATAACATATTAAACTTTTGTGACATAAGGAGACATTTTTCTACCGTCTAATATCTAATATCTTATATCTAAAAAGCAATCCGCCCGTAATTCGGCTGTGCCGAATTACGGGCGGAATATTTGTTCCGATTTTATTTTTTATCGACTTTTATCGAGTCGGTTTTATAGATGAATTTAACGCTTCCGTCCATATCATCGGAAATTCCCGAGAACGATTTATAGTTCTTCGAAACATCAACGGTGGCTTTAGCTCTTACAACAAGAGTTCTTAAATCTCCGTTTGCAAGGTCGGTAATTTTCTTTATTCCCTGCTCGTTGAACTGATTAAGACCGTCATTTAATTTTCCGGCTCCGTTTTTAAGCTCGGTAATTCCGTTGACTAAGGTGGGTGTTCCGTTCTTTAAAGTAAGAACACCGTTTGCAAGCTCGTCAATTCCTGCCTTAAGGGCATTTGCGCCTGCCGCCGCTGCGGTTACACCGTCGGTATAGTCTCCTATTCCCTTATAGAATTCGTTATAGCTGTCAAGCTTTGCAATAGCCGTATCAATTTCGGGCTTAACGGCAACCTTTGCAAGCGTAAGGCACAAGCCCTTAATTGCGAGCTGCCCTTCCGGTTTAGCGGCTTCTACGGCAGCCTTTCCTACCTTCTGAGGATCCTGCATATTTGCGGCAACCGCTGCAATTGCCTGTTCCTGAGTTATCTGAGGATTAGCGGCAAACTGCTCATACAGCATATATTTTGCTGCATCATAAAAACTATCAGGAACATTAAGCTGTGCAAGCTTTGCGTTAAGAGTGGCGTCTGCAATTCCGATAAGCTCGGCTTTTTGAGTATCGGTAGGGTTAGCTACAATATTTGCAAGCACGGTTTTATAATTTGCAATTGTAAGATTTTCAATTGTAATGCCTTTTGAGGTAACTGCGCTGTATGCACTGTCAAGTAAGGTTGTGAAAACCTGCTCGGCGCCGGCGTTTAACGAAGTATTATTTTCGGTAAGCTGATTAAGTCCTGAGTCAAGCTCAGACGCGCCTGCCTGAAGCTGTTTTGCGCCGTCGCTCAATTTATCTATTCCGCTTATAAGCTCGGATGATTTGTTAAGAAGTGTGGTAAGTCCGCCGTAAAGTGCGGAGGAACCGTCCGTTAACTGCTTCATCGAAGAGGTTACCTTATCAAGCTGACCCTCTAAATCGGAAACGGAATTGATTTTTGAGGTATCAATTTCATTGAAGATATTGTTTGCGGCAATTGTTACCGTATTCGACATCTCGAATTTCTTGACATCGGCGGTTATTTCAACATAATCGGGAATGTCAAGCTTATCCTTTGAAATTGCGAGGTTGCTCTGAAGTCCGGGAAACGCTATCCCCGCAACAACCGTACGGTCGCCGTCGTTTATAATTTTACCGTTTGTAACGCTGATATTTGTGAAAACATCGTTATCAAGCATCATTCCCGTAAGCATTGCGAAAGGAACATAAATCTTTTCCTGCTTGCCGTCTATATCAACGGTTTCATACTGATTATTTGTATATTCGTATCTTACTGTGACCTTGCCGCTCTTTCCTGCAAGAGTTTTCGGGTCGACTGTCTTTCCGTCAAGCTTATAGGAAACCGAAAGCTTTACGGGAAGCTCTTTATCAATATCGCCTTTATAATAGATATCGCTGCCCTGTGCGTCCCAAACGCGCATATTATCGGAACTCATTGTATACTTTTCGTTGCCCTTGACATTTTCCGCATTTTTAAGCTCTGACTTATCGTTTATCGACGCGGATTTAAGAGAGTTCTTTATCCAATCGCTTACGATTATTTTTTCAACGCTTCCGTCTGCGCCTGCGATAACATAGACTGTTTCGTCTTTTGAAAGCTTATCCGTAAGGTCTGCGGCGGTCTGCGTGGCAGTCTTATTTTCGGACTGCTTATCGTCCGCCTTTTTATTTGAAGTTACGGCAATTGCGGTTACGGCACTGCCGACTGCCACTGCGGTGCAAAGAGCAACCGCAATAGGCCTTATAATACTTTTTTTATCAAGATGTTTCATACCATTGCCTCCGTTTTACTATCTTTTGATTTAAGGACATTTCCCATGCCCAATGTTGTTTTGCAGATAATTTTATCAAAAAGCATAAGCATTGCCGGTAAAGTGAGAATTACGCATATCATACTTACGATTGCGCCTCTTGCCATAAGCATGCACATAGAGCTTATAATGTCGATGTCCGAATAAACGGCTACGCCGAAGGTCGCGGCAAAAAGCCCGAAACCGCTGACGATTATCGACGGAATTGAGGTTGAAAGCGCTTCGACTACGCTGTCACGCTTGCTCTTTCCGCCTATTCTTTCGGTCTTATATCTGGTTGTCATAAGAATTGCATAGTCAACCGTGGCACCGAGCTGAATTGTACTTATACAGATAGGAGCTATAAACGGCAGCGACTGACCGAGATAATGCGGCAAGCCTAAGTTTATGAATATCGCAAATTCGATTATTGAAATCAAAATTATCGGAAGTGTTATACTCTTTTCAACAAACGCTATGATTATAAAGATTGCTACTATTGAAACGGCATTTACAACCTTGAAGTCACGGTCGGTGGTTTCAATCATATCCTTCATACAGGGTGCCTCGCCTATCAGCATGCCTGTTTTATCGTAGTTCTTAAGTATTTTGTTAAGCTTATCTATTTGGGTGTTGACCTTATCGCTTGCAACCTTATATTCGGAATTTATGAGCATAAGCTTCCAATTGTTGCTTTCAAGGGTATTTTTAAGCTCCTCGGGGATAATCTCCTCCGGAACTCTGCTTCCGATAACCGAATCAAGACCGAGAACATATTTGACGCCGTCAACCTTTTCCATTTCGGCTGACATCTTCTTGACCTCTTTTGAAGAAAGAGATGCGTTTACAAGAACCATATGTGTAGAAGCAACATCAAAGTCCTCTGAAAGCTTTGAGTTTGCTATGACATAATCCATATCCTTCGGCAGGCATTCGCCCAAGTCATAGTAAACCTCACTGTTTGTTTTTGAGTAACCGTAATAAGCGGGGGCTACAAGCAAAGCAAAGGCTGCCAAGAATACGGGAAATATTTTGCAAACGCCCTTTGAGAACTTAGTCATATCAGGGATAATCGAGCGGTGGCGTGTTGCATGGAGAGGTTTATCAAGCACGAGAATAAGCGCCGGAAGAACTGTTACACAGCCTAAAACGCCGAATATAACGCCTTTAGCCATTACGATACCTAAGTCCCTACCTAAGGTAAAGGTCATAAAGCAAAGCGCCGCAAAGCCCGCAACGGTTGTAATCGAGCTTCCGACAACCGAGGTGAGGGTCCTCTGAATTGCAACCGCCATAGCCTCTTTATTATCGCTGTATATTTCGCGCTGCTCGTTATAGCTGTGCCAAAGGAATATTGAATAGTCCATTGTAACGGCGAGCTGTAAAACAGCCGAAAGCGCTTTAGTTATATATGATATTTCGCCGAAGAAATAATTCGTTCCGAGATTAAGAAGAATCATCATTCCGATAGATGCAAGGAACACAAACGGAACAAGCCAGCCGTCAAGCAGTATAAGCATTGCGGCACATGCAAGAATTACAGCTATTCCTACATATATCGGCTCTTCCTTTTCGCAAAGGTCCTTAAGGTCGGTAACAAGCGCGGACATCCCCGAAACAAAGCACTGCTTTCCCGCAACCTTTCTTATTTCCCTTATCGCGTCCATTGTGACATCGGCAGAAGTTGCGCTGTCAAAGAATACAGCCATCATTGTTGCGTTGTCGGTATTGAACGCATCGTAAATTTCATCGGGAAGCATTTCTTTCGGAATTGATATATCCGCAAGAGACGAGTACCAAAGAACGGTTTGGACATGGTCGACCTTTTTTACCTTATTTACTACCTTTTCGACATCCTTATCCGGCATGTTTTCAACAACTATAAAAGAAAACGCGCCTTTGCCGAAATCCTTCATCAGTTCGTCCTGTCCGATAACGGTATCCATACTGTCGGGCAGATAGTTAAGCATATCATAATTGATACGTGTTCCGATCATTCCTAAGACTGACGGAACCATCAGCACAAGTACAAGAACGATTATTAATACCCTGTGCTTTACAACAGCTCTTGAAAATCGCATTTTATCAGTTTTCCTCCTTATAATCTGTTTCATAGTCGGCAGGTCTGTTATCCTTTAAAATCTTAACAGCCGCGAGGACCGTGAAAATATTGAGCATACCCTCAAAGAACATTGACGCTCCGAGCAATATAATAAGAATTCTGCTGCCTGCATGCGGATTTAAAATTGCCGCAAGACCGAAGCCGGCGGCTATAATAGCCAGCACCAGAATCATCCACCATTTCCCTATGCCGAATTTTTTTGAATCGAGCGAAATCTGAATTTTAAACAGACCGTCGGTTAAAAATACGGCGCCGAGAACAATGCCGATAAGCTTAGAAAGTCCGTCGGGATTTGCAAGCATTAAAATTCCGAGTACACCGAGCAGAATTCCGAACGCAAGGTCATACTGAAACGCGAGCCTGTAAATATCCTTTGAAAAATATCCTATTACCTTGACAACACCGAATACCAAAAGCAATATTCCGCAAATCACCGCAAAAACATTCATAGAAAAATCCGGTTTGAAGATAAGAAAAATTCCAAGAACGCAAAGCACCGCGGAAATTATAAGGTACCCTATTTTTGCCGTATACATAGGACTCTTAGAAACATTCTTCACTGTATTCACTCTCCTTTTTTATTTTCCGCAACACAGTATATACAAAAAAACCTGCCCTTTAAATGGGCAGGTTTAATTTCCGTGACGGATTTTCAGACAAACCGATATGATTTGACCAAAAACAGATATTAGATTTTAGATGTTAGATATTAGACTTAAAGAAATTTTTATTTAATTTCTGTGCCGACAGGCACTCGTTGGTCTATATCTAAAATCTATTGTCTAATCCTGTTAATTATCTCGGCGGACATACCTTTGCAAAGCGAAGTTACTCTTAAAAGGTTATTTATCGCCGTTTCTTCCATTCCGTTCATAAGCCAGCTTATCATAAGCCCGAAAATTTCGCACTTTATGAAATCGACGATTATCTTTCTGTCTGCTTCATCTACTGCGTCATCGGCAAAAACAGTTCTGACATACATATTGACGGTGTGGTCACATAATTTCATAAGCTCGGCTTCAAATCTTTCGCGGTTTACCGAATTAAAGATATGATAAGCCGCCTTTTTATTCTTTATAGCAAATGAAAAGGCATAGTTAAAACATTCGTCAACCGAGTTTATCGAGGGGAATTTTTCTATAATCGCCTGTGTTTCCTCCCCGATTATTTCCTCTAAAAGAGACGGAATATCCTGAAAGTGATAATAAAAGGAGTTACGGTTTATTCCGCAGTCCTCAACGATATCTCTGACGCTTATTTTATTTAGCGGTTTTTCATTAAGCAATTTCATAAAAGACGCTTTTATAGCTTTTTGAGTAAAGTTTGCCATCGGTTCGCTTCCCCTCTGCTTTTATCGTAGTGAATCAAGTTTAACTGCGTTTTTGTTATACTGATTATAACATACTTTTTTAAATTTTTCAACAATGTTAAAAAGTAAAAGAGAGTCACTTTCGCGACTCTCTTTTACTTTTAAGGGGTTTGAGGAGAGAATTCCTAATTTTAGGAATTATACCTTCGAGGGTGCGGCTCCCTCTCGGTACAAGTATATGATAACCGATAATTTTGTACTTTCTGTGAACGGACTTTTAATTTTTTAGGGAATATATATTAATAATTCTGTGCATAATAGAGATAAACAAGAAAAACAAGGAGAAATCAAAATGAAATATACCGATTATTCGCAAGCCAACAGCAAAAAAGCCAAAAAAAGTCTTTATACGGTTTTAGTGGGATGTATTGCGATTCTCGCAATTATTACAAGAATTACTGTAGGCAGCAATACAGAAAAAACTGCTCACGACAAGAAAAATATTTCATCATCCGATAACAGCGGCGCATATAATAACAGTAAGAAAGATAATTCCGTATCCTCCCCCGTAGAGCAAAAGGTTGACAGCGAGCCTTATACCGAACCGGCAAAGGCAGAGGTCAAGGAAAACAGCGTTCCGGCAAAGCCTGCGGCACAGACCTTCGTTTCGGCTGTTGACGGAACAGTAACAAAGGGTTACAGCGACACCGAATTACAGTATTCAAAAACCTTTGACGATATGCGTCTTCACACAGGAGCAGATATTGCGGCACAAAAGGGCAGTAAAATAAAATCGGTTTCATCGGGTAAAGTAACAAATGTCGAAAACTCGCTTACAACGGGAAAAACCGTAACAATAGACCACGGCTCCGTTACAGTTAAATACTGCGGACTTTCGACTGTCAATGTTGCCGCCGGCACAGCCGTAAATGCAGGAGATATAATCGGTCTTCTCGGCGATATTCCTTTCGAATGTGCAGACAGTTCTCATTTACACCTTGAGGTTTACAAGGATAACGCACCGGTTTCTCCGAACGAAATTCTTAACATTAAATAAAATGCCCTCGACTTAATCGCTTAGGGGCTGATTTTAAAAAGGACTGCCGAAATTTTTAACGGCAGTCCATTTTTATCCTCCCTTGTCCTAAAGGAAGACTTTTCTATATACTGATAAATCAATAAATCGGGAATTTACCGCAAAGCTCACTTACCTCTTCCGATATTCTTGCCTTTGAGCCTTCATGGTCAAACACAGTATCGGCGATCCAGCTTGCTATAATATCCATCTGTTTTTCTTTAAAGCCTCTGGTTGTAACGGCAGGAGTTCCTATTCTAAGTCCGCTCGTTACAAAAGGACTTAAGGTTTCATTAGGAATCGTATTCTTATTCGCCGTTATATGTACCTCGTCAAGATAAGCCTCAAGCTCTTTTCCGGTTATACCTGTTTTTGAAAGGTCAAGAAGCATTAGGTGATTATCCGTACCGTTTGATACAATTCTTATTCCTCTGTTTTTAAGACCGTCGCAAAGTCTTGCGGCATTTTTGACTACCTGCTTCTGATACTCTTTGAATTCATCAGTCATTGCCTCACCCAAGGCTACCGCCTTAGCGGCGATTATGTGCATAAGCGGACCGCCCTGAGTTCCTGGGAATACAGCCTTATCAATTGCCTTGGCAAGCTCCTCTTTGCATAGAATCATACCTCCGCGCGGGCCTCTTAATGTTTTATGAGTAGTAGTTGTTACAACATCCGCGTAAGGCACGGGAGAGGGATGAACACCTGCCGCGACAAGACCTGCTATATGAGCCATGTCCACCATTAAATATGCTCCTACGCTGTCGGCGATTTCCCTTATCCTTTTAAAGTCGATTATTCTCGAATATGCGCTCGCGCCTGCAATAATAAGCTTTGGCTTGCAATCAAGAGCAATTTCTTCCATTTTATCATAGTCAATGGTTTCGGTTTCGGGGTCTACGCCGTAAGGAACCACATTAAAATACTTTCCCGAAATATTAACGGGCGATCCGTGAGACAGATGTCCTCCCTGTGAGAGATTCATTCCCATAACGGTATCCCCCGGATTTAAAAGCGCAAAGAAAACAGCAAGATTTGCATTTGCTCCGCAGTGGGGCTGAACATTGGCATGCTCCGCGCCGAAAAGCTTTTTTGCCCTTTCTCTCGCAATATCCTCAACAACATCAACATACTGACATCCGCCGTAATACCTCTTTGCGGGATAGCCCTCGGCATATTTATTGGTAAGAATTCCGCCTGCCGCAAGAAGTACAGCTTTTGATACGATATTTTCCGAAGCAATAAGCTCGATATTTCCCCTCTGGCGGTTAAGCTCCTTTTCACATGCTGATGCTACCTCACTGTCAAAAGAAGAAAGCTCTTCAAAAAAATTCATCCTTTTACCTACTTTCCTGATTTAAGAATTGTTTCCAATATAATAACATATATTTATTTTGTTTGTCAATGAAATAAAAAAACATTGTGTGCGCGTATTGAATACACTTTTTAGGCAGTATTTTAATTATTGTTAATTATTTTAACCTAAAACTTTTAAGTGATTAAAAAAATAAGTTTTTATGCCGATACATTAAAAAAAGTGTAGCATTTTTATGGTATTTATGATAGAATATTTTTATATTTAAAAACGGAGGGATTTTTCTAATGAAAAAAATCGTAGCAATGCTGCTTTGCCTCGCAATGGCTCTTACCTGTCTCGCAGGCTGCGGCACAAAAAGTTCAGGCGGCAAGCTTACAGCCTATGTAATCGCAGAAAAAGGCGATACATATTCTTTAGGACTTGCCAACAACTTCAAAACTTCTTTTGAAGAACTCGGCGGAAAGGTTGTTATGGAAACCTTCCCCACCAACACTACAAACTTCTCTGACTATTTACAGAAGGCTCTCGACAACAATGCGGATGTAATTTTCGCTCCTAACTCGACAACTGTTGCCGCAAACCTTCTTAAGAATGCAGACGACCTCGGAATTGAGTGCCCGATTCTCGCAGGAGATACTTGGGAATCTTCGGTTATCCTCGACGCTATAAAGGGAACCGATCTTGATGTATACTGCTCAACCTTCTTTGATGAGAACGATTCATCTTCCACCGCTGCTTCTGATTTTGTCAAGGGCTTTAAAAAGTGGCTCAATGACAATAAAGATTATTATGAAATGAACGGCGGAAACGATATAATTGCCGCTGTGTCCGCTTTAGGATTTGACGCTTATAACGTTGCTCTTGCCGCAATCCGTGCTGCTGCAGAGGAAAAAGGCGCTGACCTTACATCCGTTGATGTTGCAAAGGCTTTGTGGACCCTTACTTATGAAAACGGCGTAGCAGGCAAAATTCAGTTTGATAAAAACGGCGACGCTATAAAAGACAGCGCTTATATCAAGAAAGCCGGAGACGGTAAATTTGAATTCAAAAAACTTCAGACCATAAAGAACGACGCTGTTCAGGCTTCCGCTTTTGACTACGGCGACGCTCAGGGAATCAAGCTTGACACCGCAAACAAGAAAATAGTTGTCGGTGTTTATGAGCCTACTTCCGGAGCAAATGCCGCAGGCGGTAAGCAGGAGGTTATAGGAATTCAGTATGCAAACTCTCTTGATAACACCGTTGAAATTGCCGGTGAAAAGTATACTGTAGAGCTTTATGTCAGCGATAACGGCTCTTTAGAAGAAAATGCTGTTACGGCAGCTTCGAACATTGTAAGCAAGAAGGCTCTTATTTCTCTCGGCTCTTACGGCTCGGGTGTTTCCATTGCTGCCGCTAAGACCTTTGAAGCAGCCTGCATGCCCGCTATCGGTATCTCCTGCACAAATGCTTCTGTTACAGAAGGAAACAACTATTATTTCCGTACTTGTTTCCTTGATCCTTTCCAGGGTTCTGTAATGGCTAAATTTGCATGGGATTTAGTAAAATAATTAAAATTTAATTTGTAAGTACGGTAGGAATTACCTGCCGTACTTTTTGTATTGAAAGGTTTATTTATATGAATATTGTTCCTTACCTGATAAGAGGCCTTGCAACCGGCGGACAGTTTGCGCTTGTTGCTATCGGCTACACTATGGTTTACGGTATTCTGAAGCTCATTAACTTTGCACACGGCGATTTGTTCATGGTTTCCGGCATAATGCTTATTTATCTTGCGGCCGATTTCCCGACAATGCCTATATGGGTGTCGGTTGCGGTTATGATTATTCTTACCGTATTTATAGGTTTCTTAATTGAAAAATGCGCTTATTCTCCCCTGCGTCAGGCACCGAGAATGTCGGTAATGATTTCGGCGATAGGCGTTTCTTATCTTTTGCAGAATCTTGTCTGCTACATAACCGGCGGACTTTCAAAGCAGTTCCCTGATATTCCCGTTATAAGCGACAGTATCCGTCTTTTCGGTGTAAAAGACAAGCTTGCGGTATTTATTTCGCCGATTGTCGCTATTGTTTTAACCGCGCTTTTGGTCATTGTAATAAATCACACGAAGTTCGGAATGTCAATGCGGGCAGTCTCAAAGGATTTTGAAACCTCTCAGCTTATGGGAATTAAAATTAACAATGTTATTTCGGTTACCTTTGCCATAGGCGCTTTCCTTGCCGCAGTAGGCTCGGTTTTATATTTTGCAAAGAATACCGGTATTAACCATCTCGCGGGCTCAACTCCCGGAATCAAAGCTTTTATAGCCGCAGTTGTCGGAGGAATAGGCTCAGTCCCCGGAGCGGTTGTAGGCGCGCTTCTGATAGGCGTTATCGAAAGCTTATCTAAAGCCTTCGGTCTTGCGGATTTCAGTGACGTAATTTCATTTGCGTTACTTATAATTATTCTTGTTGTTAAGCCTACGGGCATATTCGGCGAAAAAACCACGGAGAAGGTGTAAGAAATGAGAAAAGGTATTTTTAATAAAAGAACTCTTTGCAATCTTGCCTTCATCGCTTTATTGCTTATCAGTCTTGTTGTAATTCAGTTTACCGTTCCCGAGACCTCTATGTGGTTTTCGGTTTTAAGAAAAGTATGCACATTTTCTCTCGCTGCGGTTTCCATGAATCTACTTAACGGATTTACGGGGCTTTTCTCGCTCGGACAGGCAGGTTTCATGCTTCTCGGCGCTTATGCCTATGCGATTTTCACGATTCCCGTCTCTTCAAGAACCGCCGTTTTCAGAAATTACGGCGACAGCCTGATTCAGTTTCAGCTTCCGCTCGTTGTAGGTATACTTATTGCAGGAATAGTTGCGGCATTTTTCGCTTTTCTTGTAGGTCTTCCCGTTTTAAGACTTAAAAGCGACTATCTTGCAATCGCTACTCTCGGATTTGCGGAAATCGTCCGCGGTCTTGTCCAGCTTACGCAGTTTGGTCCTTTAACAAACGGACCCGATCCTATAAACTGCTTTACCGCTCCTAAAAACATTCTTGTTTATGTAGCGATAGCGGGAATATGTATTTTTATCATAATTCTTATGATAAATTCAACCTACGGAAGAGCCTTCAAGGCTATCCGCGACGATGAGGTTGCCGCGGAGGCAATGGGAATAAATCTTGCCAGACACAAACAGATTTCGTTTGTTACAAGTTCATTTTTCTGCGGAATAGCGGGTGCCATGCTTGCAATGTGCAATACGAGTGTTTCCTCCGTTTCGTTCACTTCAAGTATGACCTATCAGATACTTCTCGTTGTTGTTATCGGCGGAATAGGCTCGGTATCGGGATCTGTAATCGCTGCGTTTATCTATTATGCGAGCAGCGAATGGTGGCTTAAATTTTTGGATGTTGAAACCTTTACCAAAGCAGGAACAAAAATTCCGCTTTTAGGACCGGGTTTTAGAATGGTTGTATTCTCCGTTCTTATAATGATCGTTGTTCTTTTCTTCAGAAAAGGCATTATGGGCTCAAGAGAAATTTCTGTTTATGACGATCTGGTTAAATTCGGCAGATTTATTACCGGAAAAAACCGCAGGCAAAAAGCAAAGGACGGTGAGAACTGATGGCAGAGCATGTTTTAAAGGTTGAAAATCTTACAATGCAGTTCGGCGGCGTTATAGCCGTAAACAATTTTTCAATGGAAGTAAACAAGGGTGAAACAGTTGCTCTTATCGGCCCTAACGGAGCCGGAAAAACCACTGCATTCAATGCTATCACCGGAATTTACGAGCCGACAAACGGCGCGATATATTTTAATGACGAATTAGTTATAGAAAACCATCCTCAGGGCAAAATGAAAAAGCTCTATGCAGGAGAAAATTTCGGAAAATACAAAAAGGTCATTTCTAAAACTCCCGATAAGCTTACTAAGCTTGGAATGGCAAGAACCTTTCAGAATATCCGTCTTTTCAAATCAATGACGGTTTTTGAAAATGTTCTTACCGCAAAGCATTTAAGAAGAACCTCAAATCTGTTCACTGCGACCTTCAAGCTGAATTATAAGGAAGAGGAAAAAATGCGGCAGGAAACTCTTGACCTTTTAAAGCTTGTAGACCTTTTGGACGTCAAGGACGAAATAGCCACATCTTTGCCCTACGGAAAGCAAAGAAAGCTTGAAATTGCCCGTGCGCTTGCGACCGAGCCTACGCTGTTGCTTTTAGACGAGCCCGCCGCCGGAATGAATCCTCAGGAAACGGAAGAGCTTACGGAGTTTATCAATTTTATTCGTTCAAAATTCGATTTGTCGATTTTGCTTATTGAGCATCACATGAATCTTGTAATGGATATTTCCGACAGAATTTATGTTATTGACTTCGGTAAAGAAATAGCAGAAGGCGTCCCTGCCGAAATTCAGTCCGACAAACGCGTTATTGACGCATATCTGGGGGTTGCAGAAGATGAGTGAGAAAATTCTTGAAATAAAAGATTTAAGCGTCAATTTCGGCGGAATAAAGGCTGTAAACGATATTTCCTTTTATGTTGAAAAGGGTAAAATAATAACCCTTATCGGCGCTAACGGCGCTGGTAAGTCAACAATTTTGCGTTCAATCGCAGGTACGGTCAAGCCGAAAAACGGAGAAATTATTTTTGAAGACGAAAATATTTTAGGTCTGTCTCCCGACAAAATAGTTTCAAGAGGAGTAACTTTAGTTCCCGAGGGCAGAAAAGTGTTCCCTAACCTTACGGTTCTTGAAAACCTAAAGATAGGCGCATATTTAAGAAAGGACAATCTTTCCGACGATATCGAATATATTTATTCTCTTTTCCCCCGTCTAAAAGAGCGACACTGGCAGCTTGCAGGAACTCTTTCGGGCGGAGAACAGCAAATGCTTGCCGTCGGCAGAGCGCTGATGGCGAGACCTAAGCTTATCATGATGGATGAGCCTTCTTTAGGACTTGCTCCGTTGGTTGTTAAGGATATTTTCAATATCATAAAAACAATAAATGAAAGCGGTATAACGGTTCTTCTTATCGAACAGAACGCGAACATGGCTCTCAAAATCGCAGATTACGGCTTTGTTATCGAAACCGGAAATATTATACTTTCGGGAACAGGCGAAGAGCTTTTAAAGAATGAATCCGTTAAAGAGGCTTATCTTGGAAAAAGTAAATAAAAAAGATTAAAAAATATAAAACAGGTTTTGATTTTCGACAGAACATAAAAAGCTCTTCTCGGTATTTTTCCGAGAAGAGCTTTTTTTAATATAAATTTAAGCTTAATCGACATGAGTTTTGGTGCCGAAGAAGAACACCGCAACGGTTCCGGGACCGCAATGCGAAGCAATAATAGTTCCGATATCGAATATTTTTATTTTGCCCTTAAGATTCGGCATTACTTTTTCAAGAGCGCTCGCGGTCATAAGCGCGTCCTCCATACAGTTTGACTGACCGATAAAGCATTTTCCGTCATAATCCCTGCCGTTATCCGCCTGCTCCAAAATCTCATTAACGGTTGCATTGACGGCGTTTTTCTTGCCTCTTGCCTTATCATAAGCTACGATTTTGCCCTTAAGATCAAGGTGCATAATAGGACAAATTCCGAGTATTGAAGCAACAGTCGCGGCAGGTCCCGAAACTCTTCCGCTTCTTTTAAAATACTTTATATCGGTCGAAAAAAACTGGTGGCAGATTCTTGTACAGTTTTCCTCCGCATATTTTGCGGTTTCCTCCAAGTTTGCTCCCGTATCTCTGTAATCTGCAACAGAATCAACAATAAGTCCGTATCCGCAGCAGCTGCAAAGAGAATCGACAATGATAAGCTTTCTGTCGGGATATTTTTCTTTGAGCGTCTCGGCCGCTTTTCTTGCGTTATTAACCGACGGCGTCATTCCCGAACCGAATGCTATATGCAAAACATCGCCTTTTGCAAGCAGATTGTCAAAATAATCGAAATAGGTATACTCATTTATCTGAGAGGTAGTCGGAACCTTTCCCTTTTTTATGAACTCATAAAATCTTTCTAGTTCCTTTTTATCTCTTCCCATATTGTCGACATATTCTGTTCCGTCGATCTGATAAGTATAAAACAAAACCGAAATGTTTCTTCCCGTAACATAATCATAAGGCAAATCAACTGTGGATTCGCAGGATAAAATAAATTTTTCTGACATAATAATCACCATTTCTTTTTAAGACACTAAACACAATAAAAAATCATCGAAACGGTGATTTTTTATCGCATCTGTTTCGGTTGCCTTTGGTAACAAAGGCGGGAAACAGGCGTCTTTATTATTTTCAGCATGATTTTTCTCGCTGATTTTCCGTTCCGCGGTTTAATTATTTTCACCGCTTAAAACTACAAAACTATTATATTATATTTATATTTTTAATTCATCCTATTCTTATGAATAATAATTCTAAACATATTTAAAGCAAAATAGAGTAAAAAACAGCAATTCTACCAATAGTAGAATTGCTTTAAATCAGCTTTTATTTGATAAGGATTTCTGAATATCCGTGATTTTACCGTTACTGAACTCAAATACAATATCGCCGCTTTTATCAGTGCGGTAGACATCGGATTTATGTGTTGTTAGCCTTTCAAGAAGACGCTTATGGGGATGTCCGTAAATATTATCCTCACCGCAGGAGATAATTGCATAGTCCGAAGAAGTTGAGGAAAGAAAGCTTTCACAGGAAGAAGAACTGCTGCCGTGATGACCGATTTTAAGAATATCGCATTTAAGATCTATTCCGTCATTTTGCAGTCTTTCCTCAACGGAGGAGGAAGCATCGCCCGTGAAAAGAATTCTTTTGCCTTTGTTTTCCGCCATGATGCAAAGCGACCTGTCATTTTCCTCGGACAAATCGGAATAATAGCCGATAATGGTTAAATTGAAATTTCCAACGCTGAAATTCATACCCCTTCTAGCAACATAAACATCATTTTCCTCTGCAAGAACGGATTTCTTAAGTTCAGTAACATCTGCAATGTTTTCGTCGGTCTTAGCCATATCGGGCATAATAAGATTTTTAATCTCGAACATTTCAGCTATTTCATTTGCTCCGCCGTAATGGTCGTCATGAAAATGCGTTATTATCAGTACATCTATGGTCTTAATTCCCTTTGCCTTTAGGCTTTTGCAAAGCTTGTGAGCGCTTTTAGGAGTTCCGGTATCAATCAGCGCAGTTCTTCCGCGGCTGTAAATCAAGGTACAGTCTCCTTGACCGACATCTGTAAAGCAAACGCTATCTTCGGCGTTTACAAGACTGTTACCGGTAGTGCAGCAAATATAATCCCTGCATTTCCCCGAAAGAAGATACAAAAGAAATGCGGATATAAGAGAAATACAAAGTATGGTCCCGAATACTTTTGAAAGAGTTTTGATTTTATCGGATTTCATTCTTCGCCCGCCGCTTCTCTCTCCATAAGCTGTTCCTTCGTTATAAGAACCTTTCTCGGCTTAGAGCCTTCATAGGGTCCCACAACGCCTCTTTCTTCCATTTCGTCAACAATTCTTGCGGCTCTTGCATAGCCGAGCTTTAATTTCCTCTGCAAGAGCGAGGTGGATGCCTGCCCGTTTTCCACAACTACTCTTATCGCGTCCTCCAGCATAGGATCGGAATCGGGTCCGTCCTCGGCAAGACCTGTACTTTTCTGTTTTTCAACGGCTGCCTGACGCTCGATTTCAACCATAATATCGTCGCTGTAATCGGTTTTGCCCTCTTTTTTAACGAATTCTACTACTTTTTCAACCTCGCTGTCGCTTACGAAACAGCCCTGAATTCTTTTTGGTTTTGACGATCCGACGGGACTGAACAGCATATCGCCGCGGCCCAGAAGCTTTTCTGCGCCTGCAGTATCGAGTATAGTACGGCTGTCAATCTGAGAAGAAACGGCAAATGCAATTCTTGTGGGAATATTGGCTTTTATAACACCGGTAACGACATCAACCGACGGTCTTTGCGTTGCAATAAGCAAATGCATACCGGCGGCTCTAGCCTTGGCCGCAATTCTGTTTATAGAGTCCTCAACCTCATGCGGTGCGGTCATCATAAGGTCGGCGAGCTCGTCAATAATAATAACTATATGAGGCATTCTGCGAACCTCGGGCTCATCAATCAAAGTATCGACAACCCTGTTATAGCCTTCAATATCGCGGACCGAACGGTCGGCAAACATCTGATATCTTTTTTCCATTTCGCTGACAGCCCATCCAAGCGCTCCGGCAGCCTTTCTCGGATCTGTTACTACAGGTACCAAAAGGTGCGGTATTCCGTTATAAACTCCAAGCTCAACAACCTTAGGGTCAATCATCAGGAGCTTGACATCCTCGGGCGAAGCCTTATAAAGAATACTCATTATAATTGAATTTATACAAACGGATTTTCCCGAACCCGTAGCGCCCGCAATAAGTCCGTGCGGCATTCTTGCAATATCCGCAACAACTATATTGCCTCCGATATCTCTGCCCATGGCAACTGTAAGCTTACTTTTAGAGGCAGTAAACGCAGTTGATTCAATAATTTCCCTTACGCCTACAACAGCGCTTGTTTTATTCGGAACTTCAATTCCGACCGCCGCTTTATTAGGAATAGGCGCTTCGATTCTTACGCCTGCCGAAGCGAGATTCAAAGCAATATCATCGGCAAGATTGGTAATTTTGCTTATTTTGACACCTGCGCAAGGCTGAAGCTCATATCTTGTAACCGTAGGACCGCGGCTGATATCGACGACACGTGTTTCAACATTAAAACTCTTAAGAGTTTCTACCAAGTGCTGAGCGGTGGTTTCAAGCTCCGAATTAAGCGCCTTAGCGCTTACGGAATTTGATGCCTTTAAAAGCTCTGCAGGCGGAAATCTGTAGCTTCTGATAACATCATTATCTTCGATTTCATTTGAAACCTTTTCTGTTTCCGCTTCAAAATCGACTGTTATTCTTTCAGGCTTTGCAGTTTCTTCCTTTGCGGCATCAAGCGCCTCATTAACGCCGGTTGAAAATGCAACCGGCTTAACCTCACCTGCATCCTTGACGCTTTCCGCAGCACTGTCTTCACTGTTGTATGTTTCTACTACTTTTTTCTGAATTTCACTTAAAGGTCTTTTTCTTCCGGCTGTTCGCCTTTCCGGAATATCATCTACGGGGATATCAACATCAAATCCCTTGATTATGCGAAGCTTTCCGTTTTGTTCGTCTTCATTGTTTTGAGAAAAAGTTTCCTTAGTCTGCGCGGAAACAGCTTTTATGGGCTTTGAAACTGTTTTAAAAAGCTTAAGAAGAGTAGTCCCCGTAATAACCATAACAAGAACAAAAATAAGAATTGAAAGAGTTATCACAGCTCCGGTTTTTCCGAATCCGGCACTTATCGGATGAGAGATAAGCGAGCCTGCAACTCCGCCGCCCTTAACAGCCTCCTTTAAAACGCTGCCTGCGTTCCAAAGCTTATCCCAATGAGCGTTGAATGTCAGTCCGTCGGTATAATTTGCGATAGTATCAATCAGCGAGCCTATAAAAAGGACAAGAACCGAAATCTCTGAAATTCTTACCTTAACCGCAGTGCTGTTTTTATTGCATGCCGCAAGAACTGATATCACACCTGTTATAATAGGCAGAACAAATGCTGTTATTCCGAAAAGACTGAACATAATATTATGCATTGAGGTCCAGATATTTTCACCCTTAATGAATACGACAAACATAAAAAACAACGAAAAGGCAAACCCTATTATTGAATAGAGCTGTCTTCTGGCATTTGCTTTCGTACTTTTTCTTTTTTGCGCCATATATGTACTCCCCATGGTTTTCGGCCGCATATGCGGCCTGTTTTATTCAAAGCTTTATTTTTTTCCTGTTTCACACATATCATTAAGACATTTTATAACATCCTTGAGTGTTCCGAGAGAGTCTATGAGCTTTTCTTTGACTGCCTGTCTGCCGTTTAAAACGGTTCCGACATCGGTTACAAGCTCGCCTGTATTCATCATAAGCTCCGTAAACCTTTTTTTGGTTATTCCCGAATGAGATGTTACAAATTCAGTTATCCTGTCCTGCATTTTAGAAAAATGCTCCATCATTTGAGGTACGCCGATTACAAGCCCCGTCATTCTGACAGGGTGCAGAGTCATTGTTGCGGACGGCGCTATAAAAGACCTCTTTGCAGACACTGCAAGCGGAATACCGATAGAATGTCCGCCGCCGAGTACAAAGGAAACTACAGGTTTTTTCATTCCTGCAATAAGCTCCGCAATTGCAAGACCTGCTTCAACATCACCGCCGACAGTATTAAGGATAAGCAAAAGTCCTTCTATTTCCTTGCTTTCCTCGACTGCAATAAGCTGAGGAATTACATGCTCATACTTTGTAGTTTTGCTTTGCTCCGGCAAAACCGTATGACCCTCTATTTCCCCTATTATTGTAAGGCAGTGAATTTTATGCTTACCGTTGAATGCGGTTACGCTTCCTGTTTCCTTAATAAGCTCCGCCTGTTTTTCAGCGTCATTAGAAACGGTATCTTTTTTTTTGGTATTACTCATTATTATCCCTCCGCATTTATTATTTGAAGGAATTGAGCATCAATACATTTTAATTATACTATTTTCAAACAAATAATTCAAGTAATAAAAAAACCGTCTGAATAAATTCAGACGGTTTAGAAACTTTATAAAATCAATTGCAGATAGTAATCTCTGTTTCTTTATCGAACAGATGAATCTTAGCAGGCTCCATGGCAATTGTAATTGTATCACCCGGTTTTGCTTTAGATGTCGGAGAAACACGTGCATTGATAGCATTGTCCTCACTGTTCATATAAAGATACGTTTCAGAGCCCATAAGCTCGGTAACTTCAATATTAGCAGTAACCTTACCGTCGGCATAGGTCTCTATAAGATCGGGCTCATCGTGAATATCTTCAGGTCTGATTCCCATGATAACTTCCTTGCCCGCATAAGCCTCAAGGCAGTTATCCTTATTCTTAGAAGCAGGAAGCTTAATTCTGAATTTAACGCCGGCTCTGGTTTTAGTGTCCTCAGAACCGTATTCAACATAGAAATCGTTTCCGTCCTTAATAAGTACAGAATCAATAAAGTTCATCTGCGGAGAACCGATAAATCCGGCAACGAAAAGATTGCAGGGATAGAGATAAAGGTTCTGCGGAGAGTCAACCTGCTGGATTAAACCGCTCTTCATTACAACGATTCTTGTACCCATGGTCATAGCCTCGGTCTGATCGTGCGTAACATAGATAAATGTTGTACCTAAACGCTGATGGAGTTTTGAAATCTCGGTACGGGTCTGAGCACGGAGCTTAGCATCAAGGTTAGAAAGCGGCTCATCAAGTAAGAATACCTTAGGCTCACGAACGATAGCACGTCCGAGAGCAACACGCTGACGCTGACCGCCGGACAAAGCCTTAGGCTTACGCTCTAAAAGGTGCTCAATATCAAGAATTCTTGCAGCCTCTTCAACACGGCGCTTAATTTCGTCCTTCGGGGTCTTTCTGAGTTTAAGTCCGAATGCCATGTTATCAAACACGGTCATATGAGGATAAAGAGCGTAGTTCTGGAAAACCATCGCAATGTCGCGGTCCTTAGGTGCAACATCGTTAACCAAGCGGTCTCCGATATAAATCTCACCGTCAGAAATTTCTTCAAGACCCGCAACCATTCTGAGTGTGGTAGACTTACCGCATCCGGAAGGTCCGACAAGAATTATGAATTCCTTATCCTTAATCTCCAAATTAAAATCCGATACGGCAGTGACTCCGCCCGGATAGCGCTTATACACATTACGAAGTGATAAACTTGCCATTGCGACAACCTCCTAAAAAAATACACCTTTTATGTCTTTAATATTATAACAAATACGCATCAAAAATTCTATAATCAAGTCACACAATGTTTTTAACAGCAATTTAGTTAAATTAAATAAATGTTATAAAAAGTACCGAGAAACCCCTTTAAAATGCCTATTTCAAGGCAAATTTTTCCATTCCGTTTTCAAGCTCGATGCACTCGCCGAATCCGAGATTTTCAGGAAGCTCAAGCTCCCCTATTGAATTTCTGTGAAGTTTTTCAACACCAAGTCCTACAGTTCCGAACATTCTTTTTATCTGATGATATTTCCCCTCGGTTATTGTTATCCGCGCAGTCTTATTTCCCAAGTTTTCAAGAAGCGCCGGCTTGCATTTCGTTTTGTCCGCAAGAACAGGTCCGTTTTTAAATTTTTCAATCATCGAATCTGTCACCTCGCCGTCAAGCAGAGCAGTGTAAACCTTTTTTACATTTTTGTCGGGCGATATACATTTATGGGAAAACTCGCCGTCATCGGTTATGATAAGCAGTCCCGTTGTATCCTTATCAAGTCTGCCGACGGGAAAAAGATTTTTCCTTTTCAAATCTTCGGGTATTATATCAATAACCGTTTTTTCAGACTTGTCCTCGGTCGCGGAAAGAATTCCCGCAGGCTTATTCATCATAATATAGATATATTTTTTATATCTTACTTCTTTTCCCTCGTATAAAACCCTGTCCGACTCCGCGTCAATTATAACCGACGGGTCGCAGAGCTTCCTGCCGTTAACCTCAGCCGAGCCTTTCCGTATTTGATTTTTTATTACACTTCTCGATATGTTCAGCTGATTTGAAAGAAATCTGTCAAGTCTTAATTTTTCCATTTTCACTCCGTATTATTTTTCAAAAAGCGGAAGCATAAATCCCGAAAGCTCTCTTGAAGATATATCTCCGCCTATAATCTCACCTTTTAAAACTATAATATTCACAAAGGTGTTTTCACCGAAATTCTTAGTGTCGGTCACTTTATATGTATAAACATCAGCCCTACAGCCGCTGTATGGATAAAGGTCAAATCCGGATTTTTTCTGAATTTCATTGTAGTTTTTATAAACTTCTCCGAATTTCTCAGGGATTTTAATTTCCTTTTTACTTTCGCATTCTTCTTCGGTTTTAAGTCCGATACTGCTTAAAAATTCAAGTCTTAAAGCATTGGTCTTACCGGAAATTCTATCCTGTCTTGCCGCGGAAAATTCGCCGGAAAGTGCAAGCACAAGCAAAAATACCGCCGCAAAAACGGCAATTGTTTTTTTAGAAAACAAAACATAAAGCTTCAAAATTATCCCTTTACAAGCTTATGAGAAAATTCAGCTGTTTATTCCTTTTCATTTATAAGACATACTGCATGCGCTGCTATTCCCTGCTTTGTACCGGTAAACCCCAAGCCCTCCTCGGTTGTAGCCTTAACGCTGACTCGGGAAATTTCAATACCGAGTGTTTTTGAGATATTTTCGCGCATTTTTTCTATATAAGGTGAAAGCTTCGGCGCTTGCGCAATAACAGTTGAATCAACATTTATGATTTCAAAGCCGTTTTCGCTTAAAAGTTTTACTGTTTCCTTTAATAGCTTTAAAGAGCTTATATCCTTATATTTATTGTCATTATCCGGAAAATGCTTTCCGATATCGCCTAAAGCCGCCGCGCCGAGAAGAGCATCGCATATCGCATGAAGCAGAACATCAGCGTCCGAATGGCCTAAAAGTCCCGAATTGCTTTCTATTTCTACTCCGCCCAAAAACAGCTTTCTGTCTGAAACCGATTTATGTACATCATAACCGTGGCCTATTCGCATTTTTCTTCCTCCCTGACGATTGCCTCTGCCAAAACAAGATCAAAAGGTGTTGTAATTTTAATATTTGATCTATCGCCGTTAACAATTATAACCTTTTCGCCGGAGGACTCCAATACCGAAGCGTCATCCGTGAAATCCGTATCACTAACACTTTCGCAGATTTTTTTATAAAGCTTACTGTCAACCCCTTGCGGAGTCTGGGCAAAATAAATCTTATTTCGGTCAAGGGTTGTTTTAACAGCTTCGTTTTCACAAATCTTTACGGTATCCGTAGCCTTTAAGGCTGTAAGACACCCATTTGCTTTTTTAAGAGCATTAACGCAGTCAAAAATCATTTTGTCCTTAACAAACGGTCTTGCTCCGTCATGGATTAAAACTCTGTCTTCATTTTCACAGAGCATAGACATGCCTTTTAAAACCGATTCATGTCTTGTGCTACCGCCTGAAACGATATCGGTAAGCTTTGAAATCATATATTTCGCTGCAAGCATATCAATATCGGTTATACTCTCAGGTTTTGTTACAACGATTATCCTCGAAATATATTCCGAATTTTCGAAAGCAAGCATTGTTCTGACAATTACCGGAATTCCGCATATTTCAGCAAGCTGCTTATCTATCCCGTTCATTCTGAGGGACGAGCCTCCGGCAACTATTATAACAGGTAATGCGTCGGCACTTACGGAACTTACCTCGCATTTTAAAGTTTCTGTTTTTAAAGTCAAAATAAAAACTCCTTTCGGCAAGCTATAATAACAGGCACAACACCTTTTTAGATGCTGTGCCTGATAAATTAAGCTTAAAATTACTCTTCGCCGTTTTCGGAACCGCAGTCATGACAATCGTCGCAATCGCAGTCAAAATCAAATTCAAGCTCTGTTCCGCAGTTGGGGCATTTCATACCTTCATCCTCAAGCATCGACTCATCAAGATAAATGGTATCATGGCAAGCCGGACACTCAATTTCATAAAGGTCATCATCTTCATCGCCGCAGCAATCGCAGTCGTCATCATACTCATCGTCTTCATAAACGATGTCTTCAATGTATGAAAGATCCTCATCTACCGCGTCAATCTGCTCGGACATATCGTCACAAGCGTCCTCAATATCGCAGATTTCCTCTGTTATATCGCCTAAAAGGTCGATAACAGCGGCAAGAATTTTTCCTTCTTTAGTGGTCTCATCAAGCTCAAGACCGGCTGTAAGGCCTTTTATATAAGCAATTTTTTCACAAATATCCATTTCAAATCTCCTTTAATTTTAATTATGCTCTTTCCATATACTCACCCGTACGGGTATCAATACGAATGACCTCGCCCTCATTTATAAAGAGCGGAACACGTATCTCGCAGCCTGTTTCGAGGGTTGCGGGTTTAGTAGCGTTAGTAGCGGTGTTTCCCGCAAATCCCGGGTCGGTTTTAGTTACGGTAAGCTCAACAAATGTCGGCGGCTCAACACCGAAAACCTTTCCCTTATATGAAAGAATCTTACAAACCATGTTTTCCTTAACAAACTTGAAGTTGTCTCCGAGCTCGCTTCCGTTTATCGGAACCATATCATAGGTTTCCTGATCCATGAAATAGTAAAGATCTCCGTCATTATAAGAATATTCCATATCCTTGCGCTCAATAAAAGCGGTGGGGAATTTAGCAGTCGGATTATAAGACTTTTCTACAACCGATCCGGTTATAACATTCTTTGTTTTGGTTCTTACAAAAGCGGCTCCCTTTCCGGGTTTAACATGCTGAAACTCGATAATCTGAAGAACCTGTCCGTCCTCCTCGAAGGTTACACCGTTTCTGAAATCTCCGGCACTGATCATATATTCTTCCTCCAAATAAATTTATACTAATAATATTTTAAAGTAAAACGCGCATTTTGTCAAGTAAAATACTTATTTTTTAGACCATGTCGAGGGCGAAAAGAAAATTAGCAGCGGATATATTTCAAGTCTTCCCAAAAGCATAGCCAAACTGAAAACAATCTTTGAAAATCCCGAGTAGATGTTAAAATTCATATCAGGACCTACCTTTGCAAGTCCGGGACCTATATTATTAAAGCATGACGCCATGGCGCTGAAATTGGTTTCAATACCGAAATTTTCAAAGCTAATAAGCAAAAGACCTATGACAAAACAGAAAATATAGACTGCAAAATAAGAAGAAACGCCGCTTAAGGTATCGTCGTCAACCGTTTTGCCGTCAAACTTAATCCTGCTTACGGAATGCGGGTGAAGCATTTTCCTGATTTCCCGTTTTATAATCTTTAACAGCAACATTACGCGCGATACTTTAAGACCGCCGCCCGTTGAACCCGCACAGGCACCGATAAACATGAGAAGCAATATAAGCGATTTTGAAAGAATCGGCCATGCGTCAAAATTATCCGTAGAATAACCGGTTGTAGTGATAATAGATACCACCTGAAAGAATGATGTCCTTGCCGTTTCCTCAGCCGAGGCAAAGCGTGAATGAATATCTATTCCTATAACAGCGGTGCTGACGGCTATAATTCCGAGATAGCACCACATTTCGCTTGTTTTTGCAGCGGATTTGAAATGTTTTATCAGAAGCAGAAAATAAACATTGAAGTTAATTCCGAAAAGCATCATAAACACCCCTATTACCCACTGGCAATACGGACTGTAAGAAGCTATACTGCCGGACTTTATGCCGAAGCCGCCGGTGCCTGCCGAGCCGAAAGATAACAAAACGCTGTCAAATGCCGGCATTCCGCCGCAAATAAGCATTATTATTTCAACTACGGTCATGCAAAAATAAATAATATAAAGAATTTTCGCAGTGTCTTTTATTTTAGGAACAAGCTTACCTACAACAGGACCGGGAACCTCTGCGCGCATAATGTGCATAGACCTGTCGGAAATATTCGGAATTATAGCCATAACGAAAACCAAAAATCCCATACCGCCTATAAAATGCGTGAAGCTTCGCCAGAAGAGCATTCCGTGGCTCATTGCCTCTACATTTTCAAGTATCGAAGCGCCCGTAGTCGTAAATCCGCTGACGGTTTCAAAAAAAGCATTTATATAATTCGGAATTTCCTTACTGATAACAAACGGAAATGCACCTATAAGCGCTGCAAAAAGCCACGATGCCGCAACAATTGCAAAGCCCTCTTTTGCATATATAACACGGTTTTTCGATCTGCATATAACAGTCAGCAGCAATCCGAGCAGAAAAGCTCCGAAAGCCGTTACCGCAAACGCCTTTAAAGCCGTCCACTCCTTATACCCCGCGCTGACTGCCATAGGCAGCAAAAGCAAAGCCGCCTCAATCATCGCAAGCTTTCCGATTATTCCGAAAATAGCCTTTTTATTCATAAGTGATTTACCTCATTATATCGGAGATATTGTTTATCTGCCTGTCTGCGGCAATAACAACGACACTGTCCCCTGCCGCAAAAAAGTCATCACCTGTAGGAATAATGGCTTTTCTTTTTCTTAAAATTCCGGCAATAAGAATATTTTCATTGAATTTCAGTTCTCTTATAGGTATGTTTATATACTTAAAATCGGACGAAATAATAAATTCTACCGCTTCTACCCTGCCGTCCATAAGCTTATAAAGTGTTTCTATATTGCTTTCAAGCGAGTTTTCAAGCGCCCTTGCATAACGGGACACAACATCACAAACGGTTTTTTTAGGAGAAATAACCGTATCAAGTCCAAGCTTATCCGCAATATAGCAAAGCTCAGTGCGGTTGACCTTGGTTATAACCTTAGGAACGCCGTTAGACATTGCATAATATGAAATAAGGATGTTTTCCTCGTCCATTCCCGTAAGCGTTACGAATGCATCGCAAGACATAATACCCTCTTCCAGCAAAAGCTCCTGCTCGGCTCCGTCGCCGTTAATAACAGTAGCTCCCTCAAGCTTTGCGCTGACTTCCTCACAGCGTTTTTTATCAAGGTCGATAAGCTTGACATCGGTCCCTGCGTCAAGAAGCATTTTAGAAAGATAAAACGCGGTTTTGCTTGCTCCTAAAATCATAACATTCTTTGCCTGTTTTTTTGCAAGTCCCAATTTCCCTATGAGCTTCTGCACCTGTGACTGAGCGGCTGTAAGACCTATCCGATCGCCGCTTTGAAGCACAAAATTACCGTCGGGAATATAAATCTTTTCGCCTCTTTGAACTACGCAGACAAGAAAATTGCATGAATATTTCTTTCGCATATCGGCAAGTGCCATTCCGTTTATCGTTGAGTCCTGCTTTATGACAAGCTCGATCATTTCAAAATTTCTTGAAAAGGTTTCTATATTTACAGCACTCGGAAGCTTTAAAATATTAAAAAGCTCATGAGCCGTAAGAAGCTCGGGATTTAATGAAAGCGACAGATCAATCTGCTGCTTGATAAATCCAAGATTTTTTTCGTTATATTCAGGGTTTCTTACTCTCGCAACGGTATTCTTAGCACCCATTTTCTTTGCTATAATACAACTGAGCATATTAAGCTCATCCGAGCCTGTTACCGCTATGAACATAACGGCTTTATCAATCTCCGCCTCGGTTAAAATATCATAATCCGCGCCGTTCCCGCAAAGGCAGATTACATCATAAATGTCCCTGATATCGGCGATTGCTTCGGGATCATTATCGATAGCGACGACATCATGCCCCTCTTTTACGAGATTGGCTATCAAGGATGTTCCGATTTTACCGCATCCAACAACAACAATATTCATATCAAATCTCCTGTTTTGACATATAAAATTCAAACACCTATAATAATACTACTACGGGTTTTAAATTTCAACTACTATTTTAAATGTATTGACTTATATTATCTGATTAGTATATAATTATTTTATTGAAAATTTCGCGCTAAAAGGACGGAATATTTATGAGTAAAGGAAAAAAAGCGCTTATTATAACCCTTTCTGTTATTCTCGGAATTATACTTATATTAGTTTCGGCATATTTGGCTTTTTACTACAGCGGAAAGAACAAATTCCGCCGCTCGGATAAGAATATTGAAAACTCAAATATATCAGAGGTCGATGACGATCCCACCTTAATTGAATATAAAGGCAAAAAATATAGGCTAAACAAAAATCTTATCAGTATCTTGTTTATAGGAATTGACAAGGAAAACCTTTCTGCAAATCTGGGTTACGGAAAAAACGGTCAGGCCGACTGCCTGTTTATCATGACAATTGACACGTCAGATAAATCCATTGATATTATTCCCGTTTCAAGAGAAACCTTAACAGATGTCAACATTTATGCCGACAGCGGAAATTTCGGCGGAACTCAAAAAGAACAAATCTGTCTTTCCTATGCTTACGGAAACTCCCCGGAATCATGCAGTGAAAACGTTTTAAGGTCTGTTAAAAGAGCTATGTACGGAATAAATATCAGCTCTTATGTTACTGTCGATTTAAAGTGTATAGAAAAGGTTGTAGACTCAATAGGCGGAATTGAGCTTGTTCCGATTGAAACAATTAAAACCGAGGGCTTAGGCACGATTTACAAGGGAAAAAGCATTAAATTAAACGGTAAAAAATCAATCGCCTATATTCAGAGCCGTGATGATGATATTGAAGCAAATTCAAGGCGTATGGAACGACAGAAGCAATTTTTAACTGTCTTTGCTTCAAAGCTCGGAAATACAATTCTCGGCAATCCCGCAAAACTCACTTCTTTTTACAACAATATGAAGCCTTATTATTATACAAACATTGATTTTTCTCAGGTAACCTATATTGCATCAAATTTTTTGGCAGGAAATATCGGAAACAGCTTTAATTTTCACAAAATCGAAGGAACTCTTCAAAAGGGCAAAAAATGGATAGAATTTATTCCTGACGAAGAATCGGTGCTTGAAAATATTATAAATGTTTTTTACACAGAAAAAATATAAGATTAAAAAATAATCCGAAATTTCAGCAACCCCCTCCGTTTCAGCGGAGGGGGTTGCTATGATTTAAAATCAATCGGTTGTGAATTTTTTGCGTGCCTTATAAGAGGTATGCAGATCGTGGTGCGCTTTATGGCCTCCGAAGCCGTCATACCACTCGCTGTACAGAGTCTTTACTACGGGTGACTCGTGAGACATGCGAAGCGGCATTGAAGCGTCCTGATCATAAAGAGCCTTAGCCCTTATCGCTTTCAAGTCAACCGTATCTCTTATATACTGCGGCTGAATGGGCTGTCCGCCGCCGTTAACACATCCGCCGGGGCATCCCATTATTTCGATAAAGCCCCATCCTTCGGGATTGCCCGAAGCAAGCTTATCCATAACGCACTTTGCAGCCGCCGCACCTGAAGCTACGGCAATCTTAAGATCTGTTCCGCCGACATTAACGGTGGTTTCCTTAAGACCCGCAGTTCCTCTGACTGCTTCAAGCTCGACAGGCTCTGTTGCTCCGTTAAGCCAAGCGTTTGCTGTTCTTACAGCCGCCTCCATAACGCCTCCTGTCGCGCCGAAGATTACAGCGGCACCTGTATCCTCGCCGAGAGGATTATCAAATTCCTCATCGGGAAGATAAGCGAAATTAAGTCCGGCTCTTTCAATCATTCTTCCAAGTTCCCTTGTTGTTATGGCGATATCTACATCGGGAACACCGGCGGCAGACTGATCATCGCGTCCGATTTCAAATTTCTTTGCCGTGCAGGGCATAACAGATACAGAAACTATATCCTTAGGATCTATTCCCATTTTATCGGCCCAATAGGTTTTAATTACCGCTCCGCCCATCTGCTGTGGAGATTTACAGGTTGAAAGATGTTCTAAAAGATCGGGATAATAAAGCTCACAGAACTTAACCCAACCCGGGGAACAGGATGTAATCATCGGAAGAGTTCCGCCGTTTTTAATACGCTCAACTAACTCGTTTGCTTCCTCGACAATTGTAAGATCGGCAGCAAAATCCGTATCAAAGACCTTATCAAAGCCAAGTCTTTTAAGCGCCGCAACCATTTTGCCCTCGACATTTGTGCCTATCGGCATATTGAAGCACTCACCGAGCGTTACGCGGACAGACGGCGCAGTCTGAACGACAACTGTTTTATTCGGATCAGCGAGAGCCTCCCAGATTTTTGCGGTATCGTCCCTTTCGGTAAGAGCGCCTGTAGGACATACTACGGTACACTGTCCGCAGGAAATACACGGAACCTGAGAAAGCGACAGGTTGAACGCCTGACCGATATTAGTATCAATTCCGCGGTCATTTGCGCCTATTACACTTACAAACTGTTCTTTACAGGCCGCAACACATCTGCGGCAGAGGATACATTTATTGTTATCTCTAACAAGATGAGGAGTAGTTGTATCAATTTCATAATGAGGCTTAAAGCCCTCAAACGCCGATTCCTCTACTCCGTAATCGCGGCAGAGTTTCTGAAGCTCACAGTTGGTCGATCTTACACATGAAAGGCACTTCTTTTCATGTGTTGAAAGAATAAGCTCCAAGGTAGTTCTTCTTGCCTTCTGAATTTTTTCGGAGTTTGTTAAAACCTCCATACCCTCGCTTACGGGATAAACACAGGCAGTTACTATACGGAAGCCTCTTCCCTCATTTGCCTCTACAACACAGATTCGGCAAGCTCCTATTTCATTTTTTTCCTTCATAAAGCAGAGCGTCGGAATTTCAACGCCTGCTTTGCGGGCAGCCTCTAAAATAGTGGAGCCCTTCGGCACGCTGACATCTATGCCGTTTATTTTAACATTTATCATATCCATTATTTACGGCTCCTTTCTTAAACCTTGCTTACTGCTTTAAACTTACAGTTGCTCATACATACGCCGCACTTGACGCACTTATCGGGGTCGATAGAATAAGACGGAAGCTTATGACCCGGGGCAACATAAGAAGTTTTTACTATAGCGGAAGCAGGGCAGTTTCTCGCGCACATACCGCAGCCGATACACTTATCTCTGTCAATATTAAATGTAAGAAGATTCTTACATACACCCGCGGGACACTTTTTATCGACAACATGGGCAACATATTCCTCACGGAAGAATTTGAGAGTTGCAAGAACGGGGTTAGGAGCTGTCTGACCGAGACCGCAGAGAGAATTCTGCTTTATGTACATGCAAAGCTCTTCAAGCTTATCAAGGTCTTCTAAGGTTCCCTTTCCGCTCGTTATCTTATCAAGCATTTCAAGAAGTCTCTTTGTTCCTACACGGCATGGCGTACACTTTCCGCAGGATTCGTCAACCGTAAATTCGAGGAAGAATTTAGCCATATCAACCATACAGTTGTCTTCGTCCATAACAATAAGTCCGCCTGAACCCATCATACAGCCGATTGCGGTAAGGTTATCGTAATCAACCTCTGTATCTATAAGGCTTGCGGGAATACATCCGCCAGACGGTCCGCCCGTCTGAGCGGCCTTGAATTTTTTACCGTTAGGAATTCCGCCGCCGATATCCTCAATAATATGGCGGAGAGTTGTTCCCATAGGAATTTCTACAAGTCCGGTATGCTTAATCTTTCCTCCGAGTGCGAACACCTTTGTTCCTTTTGACCTTTCGGTTCCCATTGAAGCAAACCAATCGGCACCGCGGAGAATTATCTGAGGAATATTTGCAAATGTCTCAACATTGTTTTCTACAGTCGGTGAATTATAAAGACCCTTAACGGCGGGATACGGAGGTCTCGGACGCGGCTCGCCGCGGTTGCCCTCAATAGAGGTCATAAGTGCGGTTTCCTCTCCGCAAACGAATGCTCCCGCACCCAAGCGGATATGAAGGTCGAAATCAAAGCCCGAGCCGAAGATATCCTTGCCCAAGAGTCCGTATTCATGTGCCTGATCAATAGCTATCTGCAAGCGCTTAACGGCAATAGGATATTCCGCTCTTACATATACATAGCCCTGAGTCGCGCCTATTGCATAGCCTGCAATAGCCATTGCCTCAATTACGCTGTGCGGATCTCCCTCTAAAACGGAACGGTCCATAAATGCACCCGGGTCGCCCTCGTCCGCATTACATACAACATATTTCTGAGCAGCTTTATTCGGAGCGCACAGAGCCCATTTTCTTCCGGTCGGGAATCCGCCGCCGCCTCTTCCGCGAAGTCCAGAATCGGTAACGGTTTTTATAACCTCCTCGGGTGTCATTTCGGTTAAAACCTTACCGAGCGCGGCATAACCGTCCATAGCGATATACTCGTCTATATTCTCAGGGTCGATAACTCCGCAGTTACGAAGAACTACGCGGTTCTGTGACTTGTAAAACGCGGTATCCGAAAGGGAAACATTTCCCTCTATCTCATCGGCCGTATTACCGGTATCGTTATAAACAAGGCGCTCAACAATACGTCCCTTTAAAAGATGCTCTTCAACAATTTCCTTTGCGTCCTCGGGAGTTACGCGGCTGTAGAAGGTGCCGTCCGGATAAACTATAACAACAGGTCCTAAAGCGCACAAACCGAAACATCCTGTTTGTACGATTTTGATTTCATCGGTGAGTCCGTTTGCCTCTATATTATCGGCGAAAGCTTTTTGAATAGCTTTACTGCCCGAAGAGGTACATCCGGTACCGCCGCATATCAGTATATGTGCACGAATCATTTTTTTACCTCCGCTTAATTTTTAGAGTTGGCAATGGTGTATTCTGCTACAACATTACCGCCCTTAAGATGTTTTAAAGCAACCTCTTTTGCCTTCTCAGCAGTCATTTTAACATAGGTTACTTTTTCTTTTCCTGCCTCGAAAATTTCGACAACAGGCTCAAACTGGCAAATTCCTATACAGCCTGTCTGAGAAACGGTCACCTTTTCGGAAAGACCGAGATTGTTTACTTCTTCAACAAAAGCATTAAGAACAGGTCTTGCTCCTGCGGCTATTCCGCATGTTGCCATTCCGACTACTACGCGGATACTGTTAGAGCCCTCGCGGATAACGACCTTATCCTTCATTTTTTCCTTTATTGCCTGAAGTTCAGCTAATGATTTCATTTATTTCATCCTTTCTTAATTTTCATACTGTTCGGTTAAAAAATCCTTTATCCATTTTATAACCTCATAGGTATCTATCGGAACACCGTCAAGAGTATCTTTGATTTCTCTTGTGTCAAGAAAAATTTCTTTTTTTCCTGTTTTATGCTTAAACACGAAATCTCTTTCGGGATGTCCGAGAATAAGAGTTGTCACGGTGGATACCGTATCCCCGAGAGGAATAAAATCAATGCTTGATTTTATAAACTCGGCAAAGACTTCCGTTCCGTGTTCCGATTTATTTTCCTTTTCAGACTTTGACTCAATTCTGAAGCTTCCGCCTGTTTGCTCGGCTTCCATTTTAAGAAACGGAATTCCGAGACCCACTTTTCGGGTTTTTCTTGTTGTATAAAAAGGATCGGTTACGGATTTCAGGGTTTCTTTATCCATTCCGCATCCGTTATCCTTAATTATAATTCTAAGTTTTTCGCTGTCCTCATCAACAGTGATTTCCGTAAGACAAGAGCCTGCTTTAACGGAGTTTTCCGCAATATCAAGAATATTAAGAGACAACTCTTTCATTTTTCACCTCTTAAAAATTTAAAAAGCTCGTGCCTGATTACATTTTCGTCCGCGTCTGCACAGTCAAGAGTAAAAAAACTTTCTTTATCGCGAAAATCCGTAAGATAATGCGCGTCTGAGCTTACTATCGTTTTCTTATCCGATAAGCCGTATTTCAAAGTATAATCCTCAATATTCCGAGAAAGATTATATTCCACAAAATCAAAAGCGGGACTTTCGGGCATTGCGCCCAAAACCGATATAATTCCGTTAGCCTGTCTGTCGATATGCGCAGGATAGCAAATTCCGCCGAATCTTTTTACAAGTTTATCAGCGGCTGACAAATCCAAAACCGTGGCATTAGGCAAGAGGTTTTCTTCGGTTCCTATAATATTGTCGGCTTTATCGTAAATAAGCTGTTCGCCGAATATCTCGGTACGGTTTTTTATCTTCACTCTGTTTTTATCGACCGACTCTGAAAAATCAAGAGCGTCTTCAAGAGCTTCAAACAAACAAATCATATGGATATCCTCGGCGGTTGTAAGCTCCATTCCTGCAATCGGAACAATTCCGAAATTCCTTGCAGCCTCAAAAAAAGCAGGACAGTTTTTACATGTATTATGGTCTGTAAGAGCAGCAATATCCAATCCGCAAAGGGAAACCATTCCGGCTATGTTATTCGGCGTGTTTTCATTGTCGGCGCATGGAGATAGACAGGAATGGATATGAAGATCATAATAATAATTCTTCATAGCATTTTACTTAATTCCACTGCGGTTTCATAAGTCGGCAGGTTAGATAAAATAACGTTTATCCGCTTTTCCTTTACAACATTTAAAACATCGTCTTCAAGATTTACGCCCTCGGCTAAAATGATACAGGAAACATCCGCAAGCGCTGCTACAGCCGCGGTATTGATATTCGACATAATTGTAATCCAAGCGTCGTTCTCTTTGGCCCTGCCCATAACCCAGCTTAAAAGATCGCCTATATAAACGCCCTCTATTCTCCGCTGAGGCTCTGCGATATTAAGAGCAAAAAAGCCAGTTTTTTTTGCAAGTTCATTAACTGTCAATTTTCATCGCTCCCCTTTTCGCTTTTATAATACCTTCTGATAATACAGCTTTCTATATCGGCAGTATTCTTCGCGACATCCTCGGCAAAAGCTCTGCATGTAGGCGCTCCGCAGGAGCCGCAGTCAATACCCGGAAGAGTTTCCTTGATTTTTTGAATATCCGCCATCATTCGCATTGACTCCGCCATAGTAGAACCTAATTGAGTTATCGGGTGATACATAGGTAATGAATCAAACAAATAAGATTCGGGAATATATTCAAGCTCTTCTTTGGTAAGAGTATTCTGAGACACGGGAAGATAGCGCCTTAAAGTCTGAATTCTGGCCTTTGCGATAAATGGATTTTGCATCGTAAGCACTCCGCCGACACAGCCGCCCGTACAGGCATTAAGCTCGATAAATTCAAGCGGCGGAATATTTCCGTTTTCAATCTGATCCAAAACATGTATAACATTATCTATACCGTCCGCGGCAAGATAGCTTTCATTCAGTATTGCCGACGCCTCACCGCCTGTCCTCGCCCAGCCGAGACCGATCATTCCCGATTCGGAAAGAGTTTTGATATCGTTATCTCCATGCATTTCGCTTATCAGCATAAAATATACGTCGCTGATAGAAACTGCCTCATCAATAAGACTTTTATAGTCTCCGAATCCGTTTTTTATGTAACTGACTTTGGCAGGACACGGAGAAATGAAGCAAACTCCTATTTCTTCGTCCTTAAGCTTAGGATTTTTTCTTTTAGCCCGTTCTCTTGCGAGCCTTGCGGCCACCTCCATGGGAGGAAGCATATGAATTATATTGTCGTTAAGCGAAGGAAATCTCAGTCCTATAAGTCTTACCACAACGGGACAAGCCGAGCTTATCGCAGGCTTTTTAACACCCGCGGTTTTTAAATACTGTCTTGTATAAGCCGAAACAAGCTCCGCAGCCTTTGAAACCTCAAAAACATCGTCAAAGCCGATTCTTAAAAGCCCGTCCAAAACATAGTCAATGTCCTCAAGATTATCAAACTGCCCGTAAAGAGTAGGTGCGGGCAACGCTATTTTCCACTTAAACCGCTCCATGCTTTTAAGACTTCCGCAAACGGCTTTTTTAGCCTTCTGCGGACAGACTCTTATACATTCTCCGCAGTCTATACATCTGTTTGGGTCTATCGCTGCATGGCCGTGTCTTATCCTTATCGCTTCTGTAGGACAGTGCTTCAGGCATGTTGTGCAACCGTTGCATCTTGATTCGTCAAGGAAAACAGAATGCTCATAGTTATGCATAAAATCACCTTAAATAATTACTCACTGATGCGGAATATTCACTTCCATTGTAACCGTAGTCCCGACTCCGAGCTTAGATTTAATATCCATGCTGTCCGAGTATCTTTTCATATTCGGAAGACCCATTCCGGCGCCGAAGCCTAATGACCTTATTCTGTCCGGAGCAGTGGAAAAGCCCTCCTGCATAGCCTGTTCGATATCTTTTATTCCGGGGCCGTGGTCCGTAAGAATAATCTTGATACGGTTTTCATTCACCCTGACCGACGCTTCACCGCCGCCCGCGTGAATAACCATATTGATTTCTCCCTCATACATTGCAATCGATACCCGTCTTATGACCTCAGGCGGAATTCCGAGCTGTCTTAAATTTTTCTTGACCTGCACCGAAGCCTGACCGGCGGAAGTAAAATCCTCTCCGTCTACAATAAAATCAAAAACAAGCTCTTCACTCATTTTCTTACCTTATTTCCGACAAGCCCGTTTGCATATAAAAGACCGCATGCCTCATACATTCTTTTATCAGTCGCCATAATAACAATTCCTGCGTCTCTTGCAAGCTCAAGCATTTCTTCATTTGGCATTTTTGAGCGGACAAATACAATACATATCATATCCATCATTTCAGCTGTTCTTATAACCTGAGAATTTACAAGACCCGTAAGCAAAACAGCCTGATCCTTAACATAGGCCAAAACATCGCTCATAAGGTCGCAGCCGCAGGCGGAATAAACATGCCGTCCGACATTTTCTTCACAGCAAAGTACATTCGCGTCAAGCAGCTCGCGCATAGTGCTTATTTTCATACAGACCGTTCCTTTTAAAAAATTATATCAGTCGGCATACTTTTCAAGTATTCCGTCAACATCATCGGCAGTAAGGCGGCCGTAAACATCATCGTTTACGGTAAGAACCGGAGCAAGTCCGCATGCTCCTATACAGCGACATGCCGTAAGTGAAAACTTTCCGTCGGCAGTACATTCGTCAGCACCGATTCCGAGCTTTTCGGAAAGCTTATCGAATATCTCGCCCGAGCCCTTGACATAGCATGCCGTTCCGAGACATACCGAAATGTTGTACTTCCCCTTAGGAGACAGAGAAAACTGCGCATAGAAGGTTGAAACACCGTAAACCTTTTCAAGCGGTACTTCCATACCCTCGGCTATCTTTTCCTGAACCTCTAACGGAAGATAACCGTAGATATCCTGCGCCTTCTGCATAACTACCATAAGGTTGCTCTTATCATGCTTGTTTTCTTCTATAGCCTGCATGAGCTGAACTTCCTGCTCGGCAGTTCCCCTGAAAGGAAGTCTGCTGATTTTTTTCTTCATTAACAAAATCCTCCTCTGAAATAATGTGTATTGATACGCCTACCATAAAAAATCCGCATAATAAAGCTTCTCGCGGTATATAATAATATGCGTAATACATACTTTATTATTATATCATAAGAAGTAATTCTTGAAAAGTCTTTTTTTGTCGATTTTTTAAACAAAATAAAATTTTATTATTATAAAAACCGCCCAAGATAAAAAAAATTAAAAAAAGACTTGATTTTTCTTTATCCATAGTGTATACTGTATAAGCGCTCAAAAAAATAAATATCGCGAGGTGGAGCAGTTGGTAGCTCGTCGGGCTCATAACCCGAAGGTCGTTGGTTCAAGTCCAGCCCTCGCAACCATGAAAAACCGCTAAATTTAGCGGTTTTTCTTATTTATGTTTTAAATCATTTGCGGTAAAAAAGTCCGTTTGGCCAATTTTTGGCCAACGCTGATAAAAATATACTATAAAAAATAAAGAGTCTCAAGCTGAGACTCAAATAATATTTCCTTTTCTATTCCTTAAAAAATATTCGGTTAGAAAAGCTGTAATATTCATAAAATCGATTGCAATGCTAAGAAATAATTTTCGACCTTCATTACAAAGCGTTTTTTATTTAATAATACATTTATACAAGCGTTTGTTAAAGCTTACATATTTTATTAAGCCGCTCTTCCTTAATCTCCTCAAGTGTCATATCAGCAGGAACTGCACAAAAAAGAGATTTCGCAATATCTGCTCTTTTTTGGAAAGGATTAGATAATTTCGAAATTATTCTCCTGTTCTTAGTAATATAAATATCTTCTGTTGCAGAAAGTAATAAATATTTACTTAAAAGTGTTTTTAACTCTGTTATGGTTATTGTCATTGTACAGTCTCCTTCCTTGTTTCATTTTATAAGAGAATTATAATATAAAATTCACATATTTTGTTCTAGCAATAAAATCTCACTTTTTTCATAAGAATATAAATATGCTTTTTATTTAAAAAAAATATTTTAGCTTGCTATATATAATCAAAGCTGTAATTCTTCAGAATGGCAGCTTTGATTTTTTACATATCTATTTTAATACCGCATACAAAAGTATGGTTGCAGCTTGTATCTCTAATAAAAAATCTGGCATAATCTCCGGTTTTTAAAAGGTCGACAGCATATTGAATGCTGAATTTAAAATCTGAAAGTCTAAGATCATCAAATGCTTTAGTTGCTGTAAAATTAAGAAGACTTCTCCAAAAGTCAATGGTATTCACATCCAAAGCCCTTTTTAAATAATTGATAGATTCTTTGTCTAAAAATGAATTCGGATGTTTTTCGGCAAAATAGATAAATATATTCTTGTCTACTTTACCTCGCTTCTTTTTATCAATCAGTAACGGTGCTATCTCTTTTTGCCTTAAAAAATAGTCATTTGTTTTTTCGTATCTTTTTGCTAAAGAATAAAACTGTGCAGAAGTCGAAAAAGAATAGTTTCTGTTTTTTGAATTGATAATATCCTGAGTGGATATTTTCCCTAATTGCCAATCCCAATAGTCATTTGCAAAGTCTTGTGAAATAACGGCTTTAGGTCTCCCCTTGCCGTTTGCAAGCTGCGATGCAGCAACAGCACGCAATACCGCAATAACTCCTGAATTCGGTCCGGTATAAATAAGCATTTCTTCATTTTGGCTGTACCTATTGAAAGTAAATGTAGAGATATCAGGTTCATCTTTTATAATTAAACCGATACCCTTTTCCAATAGCTCTGCTACTTCCAATAAAGAAAATTTCAGCAGCAAATCGGCAAATGTTTCGCAAAACAGGACGGCGCCGATTCTGGCATCAGGATTAACCTCATATTTCAGCAATTCATTTTTTATCTGTTCGCCAAACGGGAAAAATAAAAATTCATCTTTTTCTCCTTTAGCCTGAATTATTCTTTCTTCAAGCTTTTTGCATTCTGCTATTTTGTAAAATTTTAAATTCATTTTATCACCATTTAGATTTTAACACTTTTTATTTAGTTTGTCAATAAAATTATTATAATAAAATAATAATATTTTACTTGACAAAATTAAAATTGTATTATATAATAAAAAATGCCTTAAGAAAACAGGATGTGCACCTTGAAAACTTAATAGCGGCGGATACCTCCCCTACAGACTGTGCGATGATATGAGCCGGTCAGTTTTGGTAACGTGAGCGTCTCACAGGAACAGGCCGTGCAATAAGAATTCTTATGAATCTCTTTTCCAAAAAGAAAAATACAGAAAGGAAGGAAGTGCTTATATATATGATGCTTAGAACAATTCCTCAATTCGTCAGGATTGTTAAAGAAAAAGATAACGAATCAGCTATTAACGAATCATTGGTCCGCAGACTGGTAAATGAAGGTGTTATTCCCTCAATAAAGCAAGGAAATAGAAGAATTTTAGACGTAGATACATCATTTACAGCCCTTGAAAAAATGATAAATGATTCAAATAGATTCACTTCGGAAATTAAAACCGTTAAGACAGACACAACGCCGAATGCTTACAGCTTAAATCAGTACGAACGTGCACAAGCAAAGATACCGAAAATAAATATTGCTTAAAGCAAAACAAAAGTATAAATTTAAAAAATCTTTCCCATTTAAAAAATGTGAAATTAAACATAGATAAAAAAAACAAGGAGGTTTATATATGAATTTAGCAACTGTAAAAATATCGAATTTCCAATATCGGGGAGAAAGAACATTCCGTTACAGAGCCCGAATTACAGACCGCAACGGTAAAAAAGTTAATTTCGAAAGAAAAGTAGTTATACCAAACGATTACAATACTTTAAATAAAGTTAAAACCTTTTTAGAAACCAAAAAAGCCGAATTTATCAATGAACAAGGAAATTACTACAATCAATCCGAACGAAAATTAAAAGATATAATCGCCGAATACTTAGAGCAGGCAAGCAGTTCAGTATCAAGTGCGATAAACAATAAAAACGAATATGAAACAGGAAAGCGTATGCTTTCAATAAAGACCTATGAAACATATAAAGATTATGCACCAAGAATTACAGCTGCTCTCGGAGATATAAAAATCAAAGATTTAACAGCTGTTCATATAGAAAATTTAAAATAGCGCTTTCAAAATCAGGTGTCAGAAATGATGCGCTGTTCTTGGCAACAAAAAAACTTCTTGAAAATTTTAAAAATATTAAAATGTCAAATAATCAACTTTCAAAAGAAATTCCTATAAACCGTCACTCTCTTGTTAATTTACGTTCAGGCAAAAGAGTTTCGCTAAAAACAGCTAATAATGTTTCAAATTATTTTGGCGGCAAATTTGAAGATTTTTTTAAAGAGGAAATCAGTAAAAAAGGCTTATCTGCAAAAACCATAAATAATTATTGTGCATTTATATCTTCAGTATTTGAATGGGCAAAAAAAGCAAGGTATATAAAAGATAATCCTTGCGAAAATGTTAAGAAATTCAGAGTCTGTAAGACAGAAAGAAAATCAATTGCAAACGAAGAAATGAAAATCTTTTTTAAATCACTTGAAAATAACGGAGATTTGCAATTTTTACTTCAAAACTATATATTGACTTTTACCGGTTGCAGACGAGGAGAAATGTTAGGACTAAGATTTAATTCTTTTGACTCAAAACAAGGCACTTTAACATTTAAAGAATCCGTTCTTTATGAGAAAGAAGTAGGGTGTTATCTTTCCACTTTAAAAAACAGTGAAATGAGAACGATAAAAATTTCAACTCAGCTGTGTGAAATTATAGAAAAATACAAAAATACCAAGAAAAATGATTATGATAAACACGGAATAAAATTTGATGACAGTTTAATGATGTTTACAAATAAAACCGGTGGTTATCTTCATCCCGATACCTTTTGCGAAAGACTTAGAAAGTTCAAAACAAAATACGGTCTTAAAAACTCGGAAATAAAGCCGCTTAAATTACGTCACAATTATGCAACTCAATTACTGGAACAAGGAGAAAGCCCTTATGCAGTGGCAAAAGACATGGGACATTACTCCCCTACTACGACTTTCAATTTTTATGCCGATGCAATTGAAATCGGAAAAAGAAAGAATTTAAGTCAATCATTATATAGTTTATATAAATAAAGAAAAACAGAACATACTTGAATATCACAAAGATACTCGGGTGTGTTCTGCTTTTTGCAGTTATTTTTATTTATTTAGAAGATAAATTTTTTTACAAAAAGATAAACTTAGATCGTTCATTACTTTAAACCTTTTAAGTAATTGATTTCTTTCGGAAATCTCATCTTATTTAAATCTATGTTCTTTGCCACATAGATAATTTCATTATACTGTTTTTCTTCTTTCTTTTTTCGATATGTAGCAAGAATACGATTACTTCCATTGACACAATCCCTGATGTCGGCTTTAAGGACTGTATTTGGAACATTTTTGTTGTTTTTATCCTTTACGAAGCCAATGCAGCCGCGTATGTTCCCGGCAACTTTTTCTGTATAAAGTTTAAAAGTTCGTGAAGAAAAGTCCCCAAATATATTTGCCGACAAATTTGCTTTCATCAACATAGGTAAAACTTCTAATTTCAGAGGAGTAGTACCGTCCTCAGAAAACTCAAAATCATCGATACTCATTCGTTGATTAATACACTTATCATAAAACACATTCGCAAAACTGATTTCTGTATTTGATTCAGATTTACTATATTTTAAAGTTTTTATATATTTTTCGGTCAATCGTGTTCCAGTAAGATGCATAAAATTTCCTGAATTGAACTCAACCTCAAAATAATAAATATTCTTGTGCTTATCTGAAATTAGAAACAATAAATTATTTCCGTTTAAGTTTTTCTCATATTCTTTGGCTGCTTTCAAAATAATATTCAAAGCATTTTCTTTTTTGTTTGCCAATTCTTTTTACAACCCCTTATAAGTTTAAAGGGAGATTGTATCACCGCAGTGATACTCATCTCCCTTAGCGACTGATTTTATCGTTGTCTGCCAACTCACGGGTCTTTGCACCCCGTATCAATTTCAGGTTTTATCGTTGCCTGCCAACATACAGGTCTTTGCACCCTGTATCAATTTCAGATTTTAGGTGTCAGTCACACCGGCAGGATGTCGCCCGCCAACCGTAAAAAAAGAACATTTGTCCTTTTCTGCAACTTTATTTTACACTATACTCGCCCTTATGTCAATAGGTTTCCCGCAAAATATAAGTTGCCTTAACAGTATTCCCTCAATAAAGAGAAATACCATTAAATTATATGTAAAAACTTTTGATTTCGTGTGTATTTTAAAATTTTATTCTGCGACATTCAAGGACATTTGACAAAAACAAAGTCCTGTAACTTGATAAAGAACTATTATGTAATGATACCAAGAACAAGGCACATACTAAAAAAGTATGTGCCTTGTTCTTATTTACCTTATCTCTTCACTCATAAGAAAGAATCCCGAAAACATCATAGCCCTGTTCTCTGCCCTTTCCTTTGCTTTAAGCACATCTTCGTTTAAAGGTATACTTTCATACATTGATGTCCCTGTACCGGTGCTTAAAAGTCTGTCATTAACAAACAGTTCTGTCCGTGCGACTATCATCTTAGGATTGCTTAGAACATAGATAATATTTGTTTTAAGCTGAGAGTTCGGGTATTTGAGTTTTATCCACTCTTTTCTTTCATTCAGTGTGAGTTTACCGTTTTCGGTTTCCATTATGGGTGAATACTTCCCTGCTGCGTTAAGAGTGTCTATTGAGTTTAATATCTTCTTCATAATTTAATTTCTCCTTAGTTTTAAAAAATAATTTGTAATAAAAAATCATTACATACAAATTAAATTCCTTTT
>CAKSHM010000008.1 GCA_934457415.1 uncultured Eubacteriales bacterium
TTCTGATTGAAATTAAACACAAACAGATTTTCAAAGTTTAAAGTCATATTTTTTGAATAATTACTCCCAAAAGTTTCATTAAGGCTGATATTAATGAGAAAATCTTTTATTTTAAGCCTATTTTACGACTTTAGATAAAGGCCTGCAAAGCCCTTATCCGCAGCTTAATTCTGGATATGGCTCTAAAGGTTGTAAAGAAAAAGCTTTTATGGAAAAAAGGTTGGCCAATTTTTGGCCAACGAAGTATAAAAATATAGCCCAAAATAAAGAAAAACAAAAAATAACTTTTTGCAAAAATCCTTTATTTAAGCCTTTTTCAAAGTCTAATAAGATTGTACTCTCGGGCTCATAACCCGAAGACCGTTGGTTCAAGTCCAGCCCTCGCAACCATGAAAAAAGCAATTGCTCTTAGCAATTGCTTTTTTCAGTTATATTCGCCTTACGGCGAGTGATATTGCTACGCAGTGATATTCGGCTTTTTGTCGAGTGATATTTGCTTCGCAAGTGTGAGGGCGAATATAATATCACTGTGAGCTTTAGCGGACAATATCACTTTTGCCGCGGCTAAAAATATCACGCCGAGCACGGCTCGGCATATTACTGTCCCTTTACAAATAGGAAATATTATGATATATTTCATTTAGTGATGAATAATGTCAGATAGCATTTTGCGCTGTAAATCAAAGGACTTTGCAAAGAAAATTGTATTTCTTTGCCGTGATACTAAAACCAAAACGAAAGAATCGGTATTAACAAATCAGCTTTTGCGCTCCGGAACGAGCATCGGGGCAAATGTTTATGAGGCCCAGTACGCCCAAGGCAAAAAGGATTTTATCTCAAAGCTGGAAATAGCACAAAAGGAATGTTTTGAAACAGAATATTGGCTTGATCTTCTTTTTGAAACCGGTTATATCGAGAAATCAATATACAAACCTTTGCAAAACCAATGCGGTGCATTTACCTTTTTTTAATTCTGTTACCATTAGCTTCCCCTTTTTAGTTTTTTTATTATTGAATCTTTTTCATCCTTTGACAATAATGTAAACCATAACATTACAAAATAAATCAGGCAAAAAATCGCTCCGAAAAATAAAAGCTTAAAAAACGAATCAATATTTATGAATGAAATTATCAAAGCTCCGTAAACCGAAGTTGCCAAAACAGCAGGAATAAATTTAATCATACTTTTCCAAAATTCAATCATATCCAGCCCTATAACTTTATGATAATAAATATTCATTATTATCCCGTTACAAACCACAAGAGAAACAGCTGTTCCTATGATAACGGTCCAGATTGCGTTTTAAGCTTAAGTGAAAACCAATATATCTATTCGGCCATTATTATAAGAAAAGGAACTACTGTGAACTCTTTAGTGTTTAAACCACAATTAGAAGAAGGTTCAGCTGTAACAGAATACAAAAAATATCTGAACAATTTTTCTGATATTACCTTATCCGTAGCCAATAACCTCTCAAGTGAAACACAGGTCTTTGAAATAAAAGATAACGGCTCAGTGAACGGAATTCAATGTAAAAATGAAATACAGCTTTCCGTTAACAGTGACAGATTAAAAATTTTTGCGGAATATAATAAAGACATAAACAAAGCATTTTCCGAACTTCAGGCCCTGATGCTCGATTCGCAAAACTAATCAAAATCACAGGATAAATTTTCCTATCATTAAAAGATACCCGTACCTGTAAGCCGCACCGACAGTACAAATCCGAACCTTTTACCGATTGGTTTAAGGTTCGGATTTGTCAATTTATCTCTGCCGCATTCAGCAAGGCGAGGGCTTTTTTTTATATACGCAACAACCTTTTTGTCAAGTTCTTCTTGACGGTGTTCTTCTTCCTCCTCATATTCAAGAACTTCTTTGTAATACTTTTCAGCCTCTCTTGGAAACACTGAGAAGTAGAGTGCAGCCTGATGTTTGCAAATAATACGCTTTCCTTTGGCATGAGGACAAGATTATTCGGGTGTCAGGCATTAAATAAAACTGTTCGTTTTGATTTTAATCAATATTTTTCATTATACAGTACCCGTTTGGTTCTACCTTTAGTTTACCTTGAGCGCTGTCAGCATAGTTTGAGAATATTATATTTCCGGATAACTCAGTTTTGTAACATTCTTTGCCCAAATTGAATACTGCTGTTAAAATGCCTTCTTTAAGTTGTCTCCTGAAAGCAATAACATTTTCTGATGATGATAGCATTTCAGTTCCAGCAATTTGAAGCTCAGGATATTCTTTTCTCATTTTATTGAGAGTTTTTATTAGTTCTATTCTTCTTTTTCCTTTTTTCGTCTGGGCATTCATCCAGTTAAGCGAATTATGACCGTATTCTCTGTTGCCCATAATTTTATTGACGGATGTATCGCAAAACTCGTTTCCGTTCCAAATAAACGGAACACCGTTTAAAGTATAACATAGCGCAATATATGCTTCAAATTTATCCGTGCCCAATACGCGTTCTAATCTTGCTACACCGGCAGTAGAAGCTAAATCATGGTTTTCTGCAAATCTGATGAATTTTCCGCTCTTGGCGAACTCTTCGGACATTCTGTTTTTCCACTCGGCAACTGATATCTTCCCTGTAATCAAATAGTATGAATTAGGCTCTGTTATCATATCATTATCGGTGTAAATCATATCAAATCCGTAATTTAACGAATCTCGGTTATATCCTTCATTTATCATCAAAACATCCGGATTTATTGCTTTAACCCTTTTAATACCTTCCTCCCAAAAATCTATCGGAACCCAATCTCCGCTGTCACAGCGGAAACCGTCTGCATTACAATCCTTAATAAAATAGATCATATTCTCCCAAAGATATTCCCTTGCTCTTTGATTATTAAAGTTGATTCTTGCAAATGGCCAACGTTCTGCAATGGGTATATTTCCGTTTTCGTCACGAATAAGAAAATCGCGATCTTCCGCTAAATGATAAATATTTCTACCGCAATGTAAGTATACAAGATCGATAATAATTTTTAAGCCGTATTTGTGCGCAGAATTTATAAAGCTTTTAAAATCATCGTTTGTACCGTATTCTTTATCAATATTAAAAAAGTCGACTAGCTTATAAGGACAGGCAGGATTATCAATACATTCTTTTTTCCAGCTCCATGTATTAACATCAGTATCCCTGTCCGCTTCTGTAACCGGAAGAATATAAACATATTCAAATCCAAGTTCAGCCACATACGGCAATAATTTTTCGGCTGCCTTCAGAGTCCCTGCGGGTGTAAAAGTCCTCATAGACATTTGATAAATAGACCTGCACTTCTTTATATTATTCATAATAGTTTTTCTCCTTTATTACAGTTCAAATTCTTTATTCGAAAATCAATTTAAAATTTCGATTATGTTTTTTCAGAACTATTTTATAATCAGCATTTCATCAACAGCACCGAGTAGTGCCTTATGCTCCTGTTCGGGGCAGAAATTGTATATATTCTTTTCATTTCTCTCCACTGCCTACCACACTGCGCCTTTTACCGCATAGCTTACCTGAGAATGCATAAGTATGTCAAAAATTCTGTCCTTAGCGGAAGAATTATCTGTTTCAAGCGAATTTTCGCCTGAAATTTCAAATACAATCTCCGCGCAGGTCGGTATATTCCCGATTGAAACGCTTACGGTGTTTGTTTTTTTATCAAAGCTCAATTTACATTCGGTTTTTTTGCCGTTTACAAAAACCTTAACTGCTATGCTTTCGGAAAAACCTCTGAACATAACTGTCCAATTTCTGTTTTTAGGTATAAGGGAGGTTTTTCCTTGTGCCGAATGAATAGTTAAAACAGCAGTTTTTCCCCATTTAAGCGAAAACTCCGTTGTTACATATTCTCCGTCTCTATATTCATTTCCATCCCCCGAATCCTCATATAACTCAAAGCTGTTATCAGCTCCGGGAAACACATATATCGTCATATCTGTCTTGTTCCCGAGCATGTTATCGCCGTTATAATTTTCAGTCGGGACAATGGCTCCTGCTTTTGCGAAAACAGGATATTCCGATAAACAGCGATGCACCTTAACCGTTCTTTCACCACTGTAAATAAGACCCGTGAAAAAGTCTATCCATTTTCCCTTCGGGAACCACACATCAACAGCGGAAAGCATCGTTGACGAATCTGTGCCGGATGTTATGGGCGCCACAAGTAATTCACTTCCAAACCAATATTGATTTTTAAATGAATACGCTTCGTCGCAATCGGGATAAGTATAGTACAACGGTCGGATCAAAGGCTCTAAATCTTTATGAACGCAATAATTCATCGTATAGATGTACGGGAACAGCCTGTGCCTTAGCCTCAGCCAGTTCTCTGCAATACCTTTGCACAAATCATTCAAATTCCACGGTTCTTTACCTGCAAACCGATTGTTAGCGGAATGAAGTCTGTTAATAGGAGAAAATACTCCAAGCTGAATCCAGCGCACCTGAAGCTCGTCATTCCTGTATCCGTTCATGTGACCGCCTATATCGTGACTCCACCAGCCGTAACCGATGTTCGACGCGGTCGCCGTAAAATACGGTTGAAAATCAAGCGATTCCCATGTAACAATAGTATCTCCGGAAAAACCTACGGGATATCTGTGCGAACCCGGTCCGCTGTAACGTGAGAAAAACATTGGCCGTTTGCCGTTTCGCATTATATCAAGTATATGCAGATGATTTATAAGCCACAGCGGAGACATTGTTTCAAGCTCATTCTTCGGGTGTTCGTCATCGTGTACCCACCAATAATCGTCGCCCTGCTGCCAATCCATCCACCAGAAGTTCACTCCGTCCTTTTCATACGGATGCAGCAGAATATCAAAGTAATTCTTCATAAACTCAGGGTTTAAAACATCAAATTTTATCAGCTTTTTAGTTTTTGGATCAACGCCGCACGCAAGCGCCATTTTCTCATACATATCCTCATGACAGCCTATTCCGTTTGAAGGATGTAAATTAAGCGCGGTTTTCAAACTATGTTTTTTTAAAAATACCAAAAACTCCTTATAATCCGGAAACAGCTCTTTATTCCATGAATATCCGGTCCAGCCCTTCCAAAACCGCTGGTCGTCTATATAAGCCTCTTTCGGTGTATTCAGGGTATGCCAATCCATATCCACTACTGCAACGGAAAATGGTATTTTTTCTTTTTGAAAACGTTCGATTAAATCGCAATATTCCTGTTGAGTATATTTATGATATCTACTCCACCAATTGCCGAGTGCATATGACGGAAGCAGAGGAGGGATTCCGGTCAATCGGTAAAAATCCGCAATACATCCTTTATAGTCGTGACCGTAAGCAAATACATAACAATCGATTTCTTCGGTATCTCTGTTTTTAAACCAGCCGTTCTCAGTAAGCAAAAGGGAACGGCTGTCGTCAAGAACGGTTATACCGCCCCTTGAGCAAACTCCGTCTTCCAATTCTATAGCGCCGTTAATTCCGTCAAGAGTGGAGACGGTTCCCTTTAATTGTCTGATTTCTTCTCCGAAATTCCACCGAGTTGACGGTGATTGCCTTAATTCCACAGATAAGGAATCTTTAGTAAGAAAAGAACCGTTTTTATATTTCAGGGTTAAATATTCGGTTTTTATTTCTGTTATATCGCCGCTCCTCGCAATTGTAAAACTACTTTCAGGAAAACTTCTGTAAAAAACGACCTGCGAAGCTTCGTCGGTAAACCTTGCCGATTTATCATATTCAATACGGATAAGGCGTCCGGTTAAAACCGTGAAACGGCACGAGCCTACGGTGATAATATTTTTTGGCAGCGCTTTACCCTCAGTTTTCCATTTAAAACGTTCGTAAGTCATTTTTCATCACCTGTTTATAATACTAAAGACATTTTAAGAAAGAGACGATTTTTTTTGCCAAAAGCGCATGCCCTGCATCATTCGGATGCAGACCGTCGGGCATATAGGTTTCTTTTACAATCTGTATGCGCGGCTGTATTCCGCTTTGTGCATAAAGATCCAAAAGCGGAAAAGAATAGTACTCCGCAATTTCGCGTATAACATTTATATAAGCTTTAAAATTACGTACATCGCACGGTTTATCCTCACCGCGCGGATTATCCTCGTTGCAGCGATGAAGAGGAGTCATAATTATTATCTGTTTACCGAGATATTTTTCCGTAAGATATGTGCAAAGTACGTTCCAAGCACCGTAAAACGAATCAGGTGTGAAATCCGACATTTTTCCTATCGGCACCTCGCCGTGGAAATCATTAGTCCCGCCCAGAATTATAACAGCGTCCGCATCTGCATCCATTTGGGCTGAGCGTGAACAGAAGTCCTTGCCTATAACCTTTCCGTCAGGTGTATATTCTCTTGTTATTCTTGTGCCTCCGACACCGTAATTACGGCAAACAGCACCGCATTCCGATGCAATAATACTTACAAAGCATTTATCATTGCTTGTTGTTCCCCACCCTTCGGTTATACTGTCACCCAAAAAATTGATTTTTTTGTTTTTTAATTCCATAGTAAATTGTACTTCCTTCAAATATTTTTAAAAAATAGATATACGCCTGATGTCCAACCCATCATTGCAGGAGCATTATAATCCTGATTTGCGACCTCTCCGGTGTTGCCATCGTATTTTTCCCAAAGGTTATTTGTTTTACTGAAAGAGGTGTCTATAAGATTTATGTATCTGTCGCGAACAGATTTTGCCGTTTCGTCAAGTCCGCAATTTAAACAAGACTTATAGGCTATATACTGTATCGGCGGCCAAATATTAGGATAATCCCATTGAAATCCTTTTACATCTTTACCCGGGATGCTTGCGCTGATCCCGTATTTTAAAAGCAACCTATTTATAAGATTTCTCATATTTTCCTTATCGGAAGTAATACCGGTAAATGCCGGATAAACAGATGCCGCGGATATTACCTTACTAAATTCACCGGATTTAAAGTTATAATCCAAAAAAATTTTTTCATTTTCATTCCACATAAAACGCAGCATTTTTTCTTTTCTCAATTCGGCACGCTTGTTCCACAGCATGTCCTCTCCCTTATGGGTTATTTTTGAAAATTCAGACATCTGCATTTCAAATCCGTAGAGCAAGGAATTGAGGTCGACCGGATTAAAAAACTCGCCGTCAATACCAAATCGTGAATTACAATCCCAGCCGCTTTCAACGAAAGTACGAACAGAATGTGCAGCCTTACTTTTAAGTTCATAATTATCGGTTGCAAATCCTCCCGTTCGTCTTGAATAGTCCTTATAAAGCTTTTCAATCGTCTCTGGGTCAATATCCTTATGGTTTCCGTAAAAATTCAATCCGTTAGAAGCCAAACGCTTTGTCTGCCAAAAATTATACTCTTTGCATAATGTATCGTAAGCTTTACCAAGCCAATTTATATCACCGATAGCATCGTAAATATCCTTGACTCCCAGATACAAAAACGGCGGCTGAGAACGGTTAAGATAAACTTTTAAATTGCCGTTCGGCATAAGTCCGTATTTATCCACCAGCCACAGCATATTATCAATATTGCTTTTTGCGAGTTCAATATTTCCGTCCGCAATAAGCCCGACATTTGTAAAATAAGTATCCCAGTAATACATTTCAAGGAATTTATTATCGGTACACGGAACGGTATACGGAAACGGCAAACCGAGAAGCACATAATCTTCATTGGTAGCGCTTGGAATATCCTCTTTGTTGTTTCGTATGGTTTTTGCAAAGTTTTCTTTAATAAAATTCTTAACAGTCATTTGTTTCAATCCTTATTTAAATTTTAAAACAACGGAAAAATTAAATTTTTCCTCATTAAAAGAGTATTTCGGACGCATCCTCGGTCCGCAGCTTTGTGAACCTATTCCGTTTTGAGCGTAATCAAGACACAAAACCGTATATGGCTCTTTTTTAAGTTCAAATCCATGCATTGTGTTTTGCAAGTTCTCCTGCGAATAATGTAATGCACTGAAATTAAACGGTTTATTGAAAGCTTCCGCGCTGAAACTCATATTTTTACCGCGCAGATTCATATAATGTGTTCCCAAATGATTGCCGTTTTCCTGTGGGCGAAGGTAATTTTCATACATATCTGAAACAGATGTGTTAAATAAGTCGTAATATGAAGACTGCTGTTTATCGCAATATGAATCATACGGACCTTTACCGAAATATTCAACATTTTCAAGCGTATTATTTAAAAACAGGCGTATCCCGAATCTTGGCAGAACAGGCAATTCCATATTTTTCTGTGCTTCACATTCAAAAAGGATTTCCCCGTTTGAGTTAACTGTCCAACAAACATCCAATTTAAGTATTTTTTGAATACCCGAAGCAACTATTAAAACTTGCTCTGATATAACTGCGCTGTTTCCGTAATCTTTAACGCAGATCTGTCTCACATCCTGAAAAGAATAATTATACCTTGCTCTGAACCAATTCTTTTTTATTGCAATATCATTATCAGTCGGAGCACGCCATATATTAAATTCAACAGCCCTTTCCAAAAATTCTTTTCCGTTCATTAAAATTGAAGAAAAAGTACCTTTTGTTCTGCTGAATTTATATGAGAAACCATCTCCGTTAATCTTAATATAATTATCGGTATCAGTTATGTTCAAAGTTCCGTTTACCGCCTGAAAATCAGACTTGAGAGGTTCCTCAAAAAGACAAAACTGCTCTGTTCCCAGTAAATCTCCCTTATTTAAAAATGCCGAATTACCTTTTGATTTAATATATACATTCAAATATGTATTTCCTGTATATTTTTTCGGGAGTTGAATATGAATTTCCGATACAGAGTGAGGTGCAGTTTTAATATCATCAAAATATCCTCCTGAAACAAGTTTGCCGTCAGTTTTTATTTCATACTCAAGGTATATTGCCTCATTTAAATATAAAAAGTCAAGCTTATTAGTTATAAACAAACTTTCATCGGAATACTTTATTCTGACAGGTCGATAAACATTCTTAAGCTCAAAGAGGCTGCTTGTCGGCGTTCTGTCAGGATGAACCAAACCGTCTACACAGTAATTTCCGTCGTGCTTGTTTTCTCCGAAATCACCGCCGTAAAGGTATCTTTTTTTACCTTCCGATGTTTTGCCGTCATAAGCAGCATGTTCGCACCATTCCCATACAAAGCCTCCGACAAATTCAGGATGTTTTTCAAAAAGCTCATAATAATCCTCGAAATCACCCGGACCGTTTCCCATACAATGCGAGTATTCGCAAAGTATCAACGGCTTTCTTTCAGCTTTTTTCAACTTCTTTTGATCTTTGAAATACGTTTTAATTTTATTGAAACTCGGATACATCATACTTCTCATATCAAGATTGGAAAGATCGGGTGTATAGTCTTTTGCGTGGTATAATGATTCATAATGAACAAGCCGCGAAGAATCAACTCTTTTAAAATATTCCGCACAAGCCTCAATATTTTTACCTATTCCCGATTCATTGCCGCACGACCAAAAAAGTATACTCGGGTGATTTTTGTCACGTTCATAATTCAATACCTGCCTGTCAAGAAAAACCGGCAGATAATCAGGGTCATTATTGAGCTTTCCAAACTGATTTTCAGGCGGATAAAGTCTTCTTAGACCGTGAGTTTCAAGATCTGACTCCGCCATAACATAAAAGCCGTAATAATCACACAATGTAGGGAAATATGAAATATTCGGGTAATGCGAGGTGCGTATGGCATTTATGTTATTTCGCTTCATCAGCTTTATATCGGTCAATATATCTTCATAGTTTACTGCTGCACCATTTATGGGATTACTGTCATGACGATTGACACCTCTTATCGACAGCGAATTACCGTTAAGAAATATTACGCTGTCTTTTATTTCGATTTTTCTTATGCCAACATATGAAGAAATACATTCATTATCTGTTTTTAAATGTAAAATATAAAGTTCGGGCTTTTCTGCACTCCATAAAGCAGGTTTTTTTATATCAATTTCTATTTTTCCGTTTAAAGTTTTTCCGGAAATATCCGTTTTCCCGCTTTTATCGCGCAGTATAAAATCGACTTCTTCAAGCTTGCCGCTGAAATAAATATCTACAAATATTTTTGCATAAATACCGTTTTCAGCCAAATCAGTTTGTATTTTATAATCCTGTATATGGTTTTCAGGTCTTAACAGCAAATAGACATCCCGAAATATCCCCGATTCACGGAATTTATCCTGACACTCAAAATATGTTCCGCTGCACCATTTAAGAACTATAACAGTAATATCGTTTTCGCCTGCGAAAATAAAATCGGAAATATCAAATTCGGTGTTTGAATGTGAAACCTGACTGTAACCGGTAAATTTACCATTTATATAAACATAAAAACAGGAATCTACACCCTCAAAGCAAAGATATACCTTTGATAATAATGTGCTTTCAGCAATATTAAATTTTTGTTTGTAAATGCCGCAAGGATTTTGCGTCGGAACATACGGCGGATTATACGGGATGGTATAATCGAGGTTTACATACTGGCGGTTATCATAACCGTTTGCCTGCCATATAGACGGCACTTTCAATTTATCCGGCAACCTATACTCAGTTGAAATGACATCCTCATCGGCTTCGGCTATGCTTTTATAATAACCGAAATCCCAAATTCCATTAAGACTTATAAAACGCTCGGAAGAATTTCTTGCATCTATAAAATCAAACGGCATTTCCGAAGCTGCCGGAATATAATATGCCCTCGGTTTTTCCGTATTTATATGTATGCTGTCCAGCCGCTCATTATAATTTGGTAACTTCACTTTAATTCCCCGCTTATTATCTATTTTAAAGTTTCGGTCCGAAAATCCATAGAATTCTCAGTTGGTCGGTACCCGTGTTTTTAATTTCGGCTTTTTCACAGTTGGCAGGGAAAAAAACCTGAGAACCGGCAGAAATAATTTCCCCTGCCAATGTGCCGCTCCCGTGTAAAACATACATACAACTGAATGTTTCATCGCTCTTAATTTGATAATTGGTTTTAACCATAAGTTCATCCATACAAAACATCGGAGTGTCTTTATAGCCTATTATTTCAGTCAGTTCAAAACCGTTGTTTTTATCAATTTCTGTTTTGTCTATACATCTCAACCGCTTTGTTTCTTCAAAAGATAATCCGCTGTAATCAAAGCAATCAAACATTTTCTCAAAGCCGATTCCGCAGTGTAACTTACTGTCGGGTCGCTCACTGCCGTCAAGCGCATATCTTTCGGTACATATTGTAAAATCCGTTGGTTCTTGAATTTCCGCAAGCAGGCAGCCTGCACCTATTGCGTGCGGCACGCCGCCAGAAATTAAAAATGTGTCGCCCGTTTTAACATCAAAACGGTGCAGGCAGGAAAGCATTCCTTTCACATCCTGATCATCGAACAATTTTATCCATTTTTCGCGAGTAATTCCCTCTTTAAAACCTATATAAACGCACGCATTTTCGCCGTTTACTTTTCTGGTGTCCAACACGTGCCAGCATTCGGTTTTACCGTAGTCAGAGTCGAAATATTTTTTTGCATTCTCTTTTGAGGGATGAACCTGAACCGCGAGGCGCTCAGCCGCATCCAGCAGCTTTAACAAAACCCCCGGATTGCTGCCGTATTTTTCAAAGTGTCTTTTTCCGAGAATCTCTTCAGGATTCTTTTCAATAATATCTTTTAAATAATTCCCGTTATAATCCTCAGTTAATCCCTCAATTATGTTTTCGCGTCCCGGATTCTTCGCCCTTACAACAGACATTATCCATTCTTCGGGGAAATATGTATCCTCCCCTTCTTTACCTTTCAGTTTGGCTATAAGCTTACCACCGAGGTACGAACGCCGTGCATAGGCAGGCTTTAAAAAAATAGGTTTATTCATTTTATCACCTTTTAATCAATCTAAGCGTCACAATTTTCCAAGGCGTGACCGTCGTTTCAATGGAATTATCAGAAAAATTTATTTCTTTAAGAATATTTTCATTCAAATCGGTTATATATGCCTTTTCAATTTCAAAGCATAATTTTATTAAACAATTTTGCTCTTTATCATCTGCACAGAATAAACGTACTATTATACCGTTACCGTCCTGAGCAATCTTAATAACGCTTACCGCGATGTGTTTATTGTCAATTTCTATGTATGAATTTTCCTTTTCGGCTAAACCGTTCGGATTCTTTGCAAATCTGAAAATGCAATTCCCCGCAAGTTCATTTTGCACCCGCAACAGATCACAGTATTCAACATCTCCGTTCAGCGGAACAATTGCATACTTAAATGTGTGCCTGCCCTGAATTTCACTGTTTACTGCATTTGGCTGCATACGCACCTTATGAAAGCTTCTGAGCAGAGTTACATAAATATCCCCGAACGGGTTTACATTACCCTCGTGCAGCCCCTCTGCTGAAACAATGGCAAGACCGTTTCCGTTTTCGTTATTGACACCGATAATACCGTTCATATTTTTTTCGGCGGTTTCACGCTCGTAATAATGGTGTGACTCACTGTTTACGGAAGTTTTTCGGTCGATTTTTGCAAACGCCTGACCGACAAAATATTCGTCCGATTTTATTCCTGTTGCATTTAACAGCCTTAATCTATGGTCCTTTGCGTTGTTATCAACCGTTGTTTCAAACCTTACGATCGGAGAATTTGCCGTTACGGTTATGCGTGTTTCAATCTTCAGGTTCACACGCTTTTCGCTTCTGCAATGATTATATTCATCAAAACATTCCGGCACGCTCATCAATTTCGTAATTTTAAACACAGTGGCAACAGCACCGTCGGATATTTTTTCTATAACGCAGGGTGCGGATGTGCTCAGCACCTCTGTATCGTTCTTCGGTTTCATATGCCACCAGCCGTCGCCGTTTTCTCCGTCATCTATAAAACGGTTAAGATCTTTATAATAAAATTGCGTTTGTTTATCCAGTAATTCAATTTCTCCAAACGGCGTTATTTTCAATTTTATATATTTATTTTCGGCAAAGTCCGCACCCGAAACACAGCCGTTATCATACACGGCTCTCGGATATGCGGGAATAACTCTGTAATTAACCGAACCCATTGCCGGAAATTCATCCTCAAACATAACCGTATATGACCTTGTTTTTACATCAATTTGTCCGTCAATACGTTTAAGTCCGTTAAAGTCGGTATTAAGTATCTGATACGGCATTGCTTTGCCGTCACTACCGATTATTTCAAAAGCGTCCGCAGGCTCGTTGGCACAAAAGCGGTCCACTTCCTTTGCAAACGGTCCGTAAAAGTCCAATTTTGCAGTAACCGCTTTTCTTTCCTTATAAGCTGCAAAATTGTAAACGCTTAAAATGTATTCACAGTCGCCGTCTACTTTTTGTTTGTCGTTTAAAAAATCTCTTGTTAAAGCATCGCTTATATTCTCTGCCTGAGCAAAGCGATATGCCATATCATTGTGTGTTTTGTCAATCGAACAGCCGCATATTGAATCGTGCGGTTGGTTTTTAAGTAAATATTCATATGCCAGATCCACATATTTGTGCTCAAGGCTGTTGCCCGCAATTTGAGCCACTGCAAGCATCGGTTCTATTCGTTTTTCAAGCATATTCTGGCATTTATCGTTACGCTGTTTTAAAGGGTAGTAGCTTGATATGCTGTTGGCAACAAGCACTATGTTTGCCCCTAATTCCCCGACAGGGTTTTTACAATTTTTTGAGAGTTCTCCCTCAATTACCGGCAGTTTTTCTTTATACCCGGCAATCACATCAGCCATTTCTTCAAGTGATACCTGCCTGATTTCACAATCGGGATACAGCTCGGATATTTTGTTCTTTATGGCAGGGACATTGCCGTCCGCCTTACCGTGATCGGAAGTGTGCATAATAAGCGCCACAGGAACATTACTTTTTGAAAACTCAAAATCAATATACGATTTCAGCGCTCCCTCAAACTCGTCTGTTGAAAACTTATCTGCAACAAGAGCCTGAAACTCGCAGTAACAGCCCAAATAGCCGCAGCACTCCGAGCCGTCGGGCGCTCTCCAAAGAAAATGGGACATTTTTTTATCATTGCCGAGTCCTCTGCCGAGATAGGCACCTTTTATTCCAAAACCGGAAAGTATTTGAGGGAACTGCGCTATATGCCCGAAAACATCGTTTACATAACCGTATTTCCAAGGCTCGGTATCCCAATCTGCGGCAACACTGTATCCCTTTGAAATATTTCTTATAAGGCTTTCTCCCGAAACCAGAAACTCATCCGGCATAACATACCACGGCCCTACAAGAACGCGTTTTTCCTTGATAAGCTTTTCTAATTTTTCGGTTCTCTTCCCCGCTATTTGCTTGTAGTCTTCAAGCACGACGGTTTGTCCGTCAAAGGTAAAGCATGTAAAATCTTTGTTATTTTCGAGCTTATTTACCATATCGTCAACTGTTTTAACAAGCTCATACCTAAAGCCCTGAAAAGGTAGATACCACTCTCTGTCCCAATGTGTGCTGCTCATATAATAAATTATTTTTTTATTTTTCATAATAACACACTCTCTCGTTTTGTCCGGTTATTATTTTCAGGCACAGCACCTTGCGATACTGTGCCTGATCTCATCTTATATTTTTACTTATAATTTGCGGATTTCGTTTTTCTTTTTTTTAAAACTATAATAATGACAGTTCCGCCTATAACAACAACTATTACTGCTGCTATCCCGACCGCAAGCCAAGGATTGGATTTCACTCCGGAAATAATTTCTTTTGCAAAACTATTTTCTTTTTTCCCGTCCGCATCAGTAACAGCACCGGATTTGTCTGTTGCATCGCCGGGAAGAACTCTCTTGGCATCGGAAAGCCATGATTTCCACAGTGTAAAGCCCGAAGCATCTTCTTTAGGCAGTTCCCATGTCGTATCATCTATCGGATCTCCGAAAATATCGTTTGAAAAATCGCGGAGTTCTATTTCATCAATATAAATAGCTGAATCGCCTTGATACTGTAAGCACAAATAATTCATACCGTCACCGGCATTCTTTGTTATGCCTACGCGTCCGCGAATTTCCTCATAGTTTTCAGTAGGTTCAAGCTTCGAAAAGTTATACATTATGTTAAGCTTTGCATCATTGTTTTTAAGATCGACAATTTTATTAGGATCGGTTGTACTGCCGTCACCTAAATAGAAACAGAAATATGTTCCCCTATAGAACCATTTTGAATCTTTATTATCAATGATTTTTGCCTTCATAATATAGGCTATTTTTTTGTTCTTATCAACCTTGACAGGTAACCTTACGGTAGCTCTCCCCGCAAGCGCAAGAACCTTTCTGTTGCCGTCCTTAACAATTGCTGCTCCGCTGCCGCCAAGTGTATACGCAAGATCAATTTGATTATAATTGTTGAAATTAAGCTTGCCGAAGTTATTTATAAGAGGCACTTTTTCCGTTGTCTCCCAATCAATTTCAACAGATTCAATATACAAATCCTGTCCGTCAAGAGATTGATACATAATACCAAACATTTTATTCTTATCGGTAATATTGGAAGAATCGGTTTTAAAGTTTCCTACAAACTCATCAGAACCTGCAGTTGCATTTCTCAGTGCTGTATTCTCTGCATGCCTTACTAACCTGAATTTTGAATCATATCCGCAATGATACGAAGTTGAAGCACTGAAAACATTAAATGTTGTTCCGTTTGCAGTTTTAAAGTTTACCCTGTACTTAATGCGGTAACTATAAGTTCTACCCTGTTTAAGTTCTATCGGCAGTGTAACACATTTGCGCTTGCCTTTTTCTCCTGTCAAGCGTATTTCGCCGGTATTTCCAACCACTTCCGGCGCAGCTCCGCCGGAGCCATAAGAAACTACAATATCATTACTGCTGTTAAAATCAATTTTACCCTTATCAATTGCTTTAAAATCTTTAACTCCTGCAACTTTGATTTCAATAGAATCAAAATAAAACAGCTGATCATTTGCAGAACTCATTACAAGGCTTAAAATATTGTAATCTTCCAAATTGCCTGTTGTAAAAAATCCTTTGAACTCTTTATATTCTGTATTAAAAACCTGCTGCCAATTAAGAAGTGTAACTATTGCCGATTTGCCTTTTGAACACTCGGAATCGTTTTTACAGCCATATAGCTGCAAAAGTGTAGCCTTTCCCGGATCCTTTTCGATTTCTTTATCAACACGGTATTTAATCGTATATGAATAATCTGTGTTTGATTCAAGCTTTACAGGCAGAGAAACCCGTTTTTCCACAGGATAAGGATTAACCTGAGAAAGTATTGTAAGTTCTCCGTTTTTAACAGACGGTTTGACAAGACCCTGCGCCGAAAAAGAATTTAACAAATCAGAATTGTTTTCAAATTCAAATTTTCCTTCGCTGACTATAACAGGCTTAATATATTTACCCATTTTTTTAATCTCTACACAGTCAAACAGAAACATCTGATCATTAGCAGAACTCATTACCATACTGAAGATATTGTAATCGCCTAAATCACCGGTTATAAATGTTCCTTTAAACTCCTTATAGTCGGTATTCATAGCCTGTTCCCAGTTAAGTAAAGTAGCAATTGCTTCAGCGCTCTTAGAACAGCTTTTGTCGTTCTTGCAAGCAAACAGCTGTAAGAGGGTTGCCTTTCCGGGATCTTTTTCTATTTCTTTATCGACACGGAATCTGACAGAATACTCATATTCAGTGCTTGATTCAAGTTTTACCGGTAATGATACGCGTTTTTCCACGGGCCATGGATTGACTTGTGAAAGCATTGTAAGCTCTCCGTCCTTCACAGCCGGCACAGTAAGATTTTGTGCCGAAAAAGAATTCAGTATATCTGCATTTGAGTCGAATTCAAATTTGCCTTCACCGACAATAACCGGTTCAATATGTTTTCCGATTTTTTTAACCTCTACGGTATCGAAATAAAACATCTGATCATTTGCAGAATTCATTATTATACCGAATATATTATATTCGCCTAAATCTCCGGTTGTAAAGTTTCCGTTAAACTCTTTATAATCAGTATTCATCGCCTGCTGCCAGTTAAACAGTGTTACAATTGCAGAAGAGCTCTTAGTACAATCCGCATCGTTTTTACAGGCAAAAAGCTGTAACAGCGTCGCCTTACCGGGATCTTTTTCTATTTCTTTATCAACACGGTATTTAACGGAATATGAATACTCCGTATTTGATTCAAGTATAATCGGCAGCGTCACACGCTTTTCAACCGGATACAGATTCACTTCGGAAAGCATTGTAAGCTCACCGTTTTTAACGGTCGGTTTTGTCTTGCCCTGGGCAGAATAAGAAGCGGCAATATCGGAAATGCTGTCGAATTCAAATTTACCTTCACTTACAAAAACAGGCTCGCCTTGTTCAACATTCTTTTTAATCTGAACAGTGTCAAAACAAAACAGTTGGTCATTAGTTGATTTCATCACAATTCCGAAAATATTGTATTCTCCCAATTCACCTGTTTTAAAGGTTCCGTTAAACTCCTTGTAATCGGTATTCATTGCCTGCTGCCAATTAAGTAATGTTACAAGCGCGGCAGAAGCATTTGAACAGCTTTTATCTTTTTTACAGCCGAAAAGCTGCAAAAGTGTCGCTTTACCGGGATCTTTCTCTATTTCCTTATCAACGCGGTATCTGACGGAATATGTATATTCCGTATTCGATTCAAGCTTTACGGGCAGAGTTACGCGTTTTTCAACCGGATACGGGTTTACTTCGGAAAGTATTATAAGTTCACCGTTTTTAACAGACGGTTTTGTTTTGTTTTGTGCGGAATAAGAACCGGCTATATCAGCACTGTTTTCAAAGTTAAAAGTACCCTCTGACACAAACTTTTTAACTGTTATGGAATCAATGTAAAATATCTGATCATTGGCAGATTGCATATTGATACCAAAGATATTGTACTCTCCCAAATCTCCGGTTGTAAAACTCCCTGTAAACTCCGCATAATCTGTATTCATGGCCTGTTGCCAGTTAAGCAGCGTTGCCAATGCGGCAGACCCTTTTGAACAGTTAGAATCGTCCTTGCATCCGAAAAGCTGTAACAGTGTTGCCTTACCGGGATTTTTTTCTATTTCCTTGTCAACACAGTATTTTACGGAATATATATATTCTGTATTAGATTCAAGCTTAATCGGTAAAGTTACACGTTTTTCTAACGGAGCATTATTAAGGACCTCTGAGGTAATGGAAAGTCTGCCGTTTTCAACCGTAGGCTTAATTTTATTCTTGGCAGAATAAGCTTTTACTATATCCGTATTGTTCTCAAATTCCACAGTCCCCTCGGCTATAAACTGTACCTGAGCCGTTGCCGATGTAACAAGAACGCCGAACAGTGAGGACAACAGCAATATTAAACTTAATACTACGACTATTCCCTTTCTCAAAAATATTTCTCCTTTCACAATTTTTGCGGTCAAATTATTTAAGACCCGGGCTTAGCATCGAAAAACCAGTTTCCGATGCTAACCGCCAAATAAAGAATTGTTGTATTTACACCTTTTTCAGCTTATTGAACTATTCAAAGCAACCAGATCGCGTATATCAATTTCACCGTCTTTGTTAACATCAGCCTCAGTTGCATCATATGTCAAGCCTGAAACATTGAGCAAAACCTTCCTGAGCAGGTCTAAATCGGTAATGTTTATTTCACCGTCTTTGTTAAGATCTCCTTTTTGGATTTCAATACTTACAGAATCAATATAAAGTGTTTGTCCGCTTCCCATAGCCGTCCATCTGATTGTGGGATTTCCATTTTTAGCAGCAGTAAATTTTCCTGTATATACGCTGTATTCTGTATTGTCTGCTCGTGTTCCGTTTAAAATTGTGGATACCACATTTCCTTCAAGCAGCAATCTAAAGTAATCTGCGCCGCTGTTTGCCTCTTTATCAACACGGTATCTAACAGAATAAGTGTAATTTTTTCCGCTTTCTAAGGCAAACGGTAGTTTTACATCTTTCTTATAAGAGTTTTCATAAGAGAATTTAAGAACCGAATTGCCGTTATCGTTAGAAACCTCTGCAGGAGTTCCTTCTGCTGTTGCACCATTATAAGAATAACTGCCTAATATCTGGTCTTTGAAATCGAATTCAATTTTACCCTCTTTTCTGATTTCAGTAACGCATATAGAATCAATATAAAATGTCTGAGATGAATTTGCCTGAAGGAAAATGCACAGTTTGTTATACTCATCATGAACATAATCGGAAGTAGTTGTAAGATTGTATTCCTTGGTTACATATTCTGTATTTGAGATTGAAGATCCATAACTTTCCATTATCATTCTTCGTTTAGTGTTATCTTCATAATTACAATATATGCTGGTTGTCGGATTGCCGCTGTAAAGATAAAAGTATGTTGCTCCTCCGTTCGAAGTATCAACTTTATATTTCATTTTAATTTTGTAGGTAGTATCCGGCTTAAACATTATCGGTAAACCGATTCTGTTTTCCTTATTGCTTTGAGCTGCAATTTTAAGAGCCTTGTTTTCTCCCTCCTCTACTATCGCCGGTTTGTCGCTACCATTCGACCACCCGCGCACCATATCGGTTGAGTCATTGAAGTTTATTTCGCCCTCATCGTCTATTTTAATCAGTGTTACGGAGGCGATATATAAATCCATTTTATCATGCGCGGTAATAAACCGAATTCCCAAATATGAATTATTATCATTAACCGTGCTTTGAGTAGTTTTAAATTCACCTATTATATCAGTATACGAAGTGCTATTCTGCATACTGTCACCGGTCTTACTGTATAAAACCTTTAAAGTGTTATTAATGCCGTCACAATTGTAGTTGTTTGCGCCGCTGTACAGTTGAAAATCAACCTTACCCCAGTCGGCTGTTTTACAATTGATTGTATAAGCATAAGTTTTGTTTGCTTCAAGTTTAAAAGGTAAAATAACCCTTTTTTCAATGTCATGCTCATTCACAGCATTCAAACCGAGTACAGTTTTGCCATCATTATCAGAAGTTACAGCAGGTTTTGTACCTTCCGGCTTTTCTTCCGACTCGCTCCACCATATAGGACTTGAATATGACGAAAGAATATTCCCGCCGTTTCCGAAATCCACCGTTCCTTCTTTCAGCGGCGAAACTGATTCATCCGCCGCCGTAACCGTAAATGCTCCAAAAACCGAAGCGATAACTAAGAGTGCGCTAATGAGACAACTGATTGTTTTTTTCACAATAATCAACTCCTAAATAATTTTGTAAATTTGCCCATTTTGGGTTTTTGATATAGATGCAAATAATCAACATAAAAATTTGATGGAATTTCGCTGTCGGCTTCAAGAGGTTTTACAAGCTTATGTTTAATAATTGCATGAGTAAAGTAAAATTGCACCTGTGTGCCATTTCTGAAAATCTCATACGGAGAAACTGTTTTCCCCGTTTCGGGGTCAGTAGTAACCTTACTTATATCAACCGTTGCATAATTATATCCGTCACAGTAGTACTTAATAAACTCTGTAGTCCACTCACAACCGTAAGTATGCCAACCGTCTGCCGCAGAGACTTCGCCGTCTTTATGAGGAATATCATAATGCATACCGCCGTTCAAATCAGGGCTATTATATGTAAGGTGCTGTATATGACCGTCTTCAATCTGTTTCTCGGTGCATTCAAGACCTTCAATAGTAAATCCTTTTTTCCACCAGCTATGGAAACAGGAAATAAGCTTTAAATCTTCACCGAAGGTTTCATAAACATCAATTTCACCGGTGTATGGCTTTTGAGGATTTTCTGTGCGCGAGCCCTTCATCCAAAAAGCAGTCTGACTGCCGTTTCCGCGTGGCATTTTCGCACGTATTTCAAAATATCCGCAGGCAAATGTCATATCGTTTCTGAAAATCTCAGCTCCGTTATATCCGTCCGAACCGTCGCTCATCTTTATAGGAGCGCTTTGAATGTGAAGAATACCGTCCTTAACCTCGGCAGACTTAGCATCGGGGTGATACTTACAGTTTAAATCCTCCCATTCGTTTTTTGTCCAAACCTTGTCAAAATCATCACCGTCAAACTCATCGGAAAACACCAGATGATACCCGTCTGTATTTTCTGTTTTTTCGTCGTACTTACCTTTTAAAATGTTACCGACCTTAAGTTCGACATTATTCACTGTTCTAACATAATTCGCAAATTTGTGAAGCGCTGCATTAAGAGAATAACCGTGTCCGCCCGAAAATTTAATATTCCCGTCAGGCAGGACATCTACACTGTAGCTGTTTTTGTCATTGCCTTCTTCAACAACGATAATTCGGTTTTTAATACTGTCATCAAAACCGCATTTTATATCCAGTTCAACTCCGGAAGTTTCTTTAACAACATCTCTTAATTCCTCGCAGCCGCGATAAACCATTCCCTGAGGATAATCTGTACAGTTAATAACGAACTGAGAAACAGGGATCCCGTTCAGACTGAGAAATTTATAATTCTCTTTATCGGAATTATTTTTGTTCTGCAATCCAATCATTCCTTTCATAATTTATTTTAACTTAGTTAATTTTCCGTTTGCCTTTTGATAAAGATGAATGTAATCAACATAAAATACAGACGGAATTTCCGTGTTTTCATCTGTGGGGGTTACAAGCTTATGCGCCGTTATCATGTTTGAAAAATAAAATCTTACTTCGCTGCCGCTTTGGAAAAGCAGATATTCCGAAATTTTATTTCCGTTTGAATCAAATTCTGATTTTCTAATATCAACGGTCGCATAATTATAGCCGTCGCAATAATACTTAATATATTCAGGAGTCCATTCGCAGCCGTAGGTATGCCAATCATCCGCCGCGGAGGACTGACCCGCTTTAAAAGGAATACTGTAATGCATTCCGCCGTTCAAATCAGGGCTATTATATGTAAGGTGCTGTATATGACCGTCCGCTATCTGGCTTTTTGTCGCTTTAAGTCCTTCTATTAGTTTTCCTTTGTTCCACCATGAATGAAAACAGGAAATAATCTGCTTATCGCTCCCAAATGTTTCAAATACATCTATCTCGGCTGCAGCGGATTTTTCATTGCTTCTATCAAGAGTTTGCTTCATCCAAAAAGCTGTCTGGCTTCCTGCTCCGCGCGGCAGCTTTGCTCTGATTTCAAAATAACCGAATGCAAAGGTCATATCATTGCGATACATTTCTCCGCCGCTGTATCCTGACGATCCATTACTTAAGGTTGTTTTTTTGCTCTCGACTTTTAAGCAACCGTCCTTTATGTAGGCGGCATCCCTTTGAACCGCTAAATTGTTATCGAGTTCCTCGAAACTGTTTTGTGTCCATTCAGAACCTAAGCTTTCTCTGTTGAACTCATCATAAAATACCAGCCTGTATCCGTCCGTATTTTCTGTTGCAGATGTGTAGTTATCAGAGAAATCCGTATCTGCGTTAAAATCAAAGTTTTCACCTGTTTTAAGAGAATATATTTTTTCGGAAACTGTGTGTAATGCCGCATTTACCGAATAACCGTGACCGCCCTCAATTACAAGATCATCGGTATCTGTTGCGCAAACGCTGTAAGCAGAGAAATCGGTTTTGTTTTCACACACTGCAATTCTGTATTTATATTCCTTGTCGAGTCCGCATACAATCGGTATTTCTTTACCGCAAACACTTTTAATTGAAGTTTGCAATTCTTCGCAGCCGCGATAAATCATTCCCTGCGGGGAGCCGGAGCAGTTTATGATGTAATTTTCAATTGAGATACCGTTTACCGAAAGCTTGTGATTCGGGCTTCTTAAATCCGCATTAAGCTTTTCTAAATACACTAAATCACAGATGTTAACTTTCCCGTCCCTGTTGACATCCGCCGCAACAGTTATTCTTTCTGCGGTTTCCAAAAGTATTTTTCTCATAACGATCAAATCAGCAGCACTGATTTTACCGTCGGCATTAAGGTCGCCCCTGACTACCTCAATTGTTATTGAATCAATATATAACAACTGACCGGAATATGATTTAAAGCGTAATGAAAAGTATTTATCTTCGGACAAAACATTTGTTGTGTCAAACTCACCGGATATTACTTGATACTCAGTATTTGAAATAGTTGAATAACTGAAAAGCTTTTTAAATACTTTACTTTCCGCATAGGCGCAATTCCCACTGTCGGAACCTGCAAATAATTGCATATGTACCGCTGTCTGTGCTGCGGTTTTTTTGTCTACCTTGTAATTTACGCTGTATCTGTAACGTAAACCCGGCAAAACCTTTATCGGCAAGGTGACCAAACTGTCAGTATCATTTTGAGAAGAAAAAGTCAGCTTGTCAGCTTCAATATACGGCTTTGTTCCTTTACTGTATGAATTTAAAATATCAGCCGAAGTATCAAATTGAAATGAACCTTCCGCATCAATCCTTCTTATTGTAAAAGAATCAATATAAAGAGTTTGATTTGTATATGATTTCCAACGAAGACTTAAAAGTTTATAATCCTCTGATATAATAGTGCCGTCAACAGTAAAAGTTCCGTTTAGTTCGGTAAACTCAGTTTCTTTAATAGCGGCATAAGAAAAAACTTTTTTAACTGTGCGCGTATCATCACCGGTATAACCGCAATAAGTACCGTCATTTCCGACATACAGCTGAAGATGCGAGCCGTAACTGTTTGATGGAGCATCTACTCTGTATTTAATTGAAAAGACATACTTTTCATCCGCTGAAAGCTCAATAGGAAAAACAACTCTGCTGTCATAGTCGCCTTGAGATAATAGTTTGAGTTCACCGTTCTCGGTTAATTCGGGCTCGATACCTTTGCTGTAAACAGCACAAATATCGTTTCCCGTATTAAAACCGAGCGTTATACGGCAATTATTTCCTTTATCAGCCGCAAAGGATTGCAGAGAAGTACAACTTAAGGAAACTCCGAAAACCACTATTACTAAAAACAAACAAAAAGTTTTTTTCATAAAATCTCCGTAATATTTTATTGACTTTTATGATTTAAAAGAAACGTCAAGTTACTCCCAAGCTCCCCAACCCATCATACTGTCTTTATTTTTATCAGTATGATTAGACTCGTCCGAAGTTGGATTTTTTGAGTCAGAAGTGTTGCTTATGTCGGTTGATGTTCTGTCCGAAGATGAAATAGCGGAGTTATCTGCGCCCTTAATTATTGATGTATTGTCGCCTTTTTCCGTCTCAAGATCATTCTCTTCTCTCTTAATATCTTTGCCGACATCAATAGTATCAACATTTTTGTTTTCGCTGTTATCGGTTATATCTTTTTTATCATTTATGTATTCAGATGATATTTTGCCGGGATCTGATGTTTTTTCGCTGTTTTTCTTGCTGTTTACTGTTATAATGACAGTTAAGGCTATTACAACGGCAATTGCTGCCGTCACAGCTATTATTATATTCCTTTTACTCATTTTATCCATCTTGCTCTAAATCAGAATCCTCATCGACATAAATATTATCTGCATCTGAAACGGAACACACAATATCTTCACAACCGAATAACAAAATTTCAATTTCGGGACTTATAAATATTTTTTTCATTTTTTGACTCTCCTTACTTTAAGTTGTTAGATTTGAGTTGGTTTGAAAACACTGCTTTGTTACTATCCAAATAATAACCGACTGCCGTACATGTAAATTTCCCTGAATCGTAAACCCGAAGAGCATATTCCATTGAAGAATTGTCCGTCATTTTCCAAGTAAATGTTGAACGATCTTTCTTATATACAAGAACTGCTTTTTTCTGATCTGAGGAATTCTGATAATAAAGCTTTGCATAAGTTTTACCGTTTTCAAGTTTTGCATTAAACATTTCATCCAATGCTTCTTCCACTGTTAAACCTCTTGTTCTTATATGATAGTCAATATAATTTTCCCAGCTGCCAACAATAAGCATTGTCCCGTTTTTAGCATTTGTTTTATCGGTGTAAGTACCAAATTGGAGATTTTTCTCCGCATTCTGCACATTGTTTTTGCTTGTACCGAAAGTAAGTATCCCGTTAGAAGGCTTTGTAAAAGCTTTATAAGTTGTGGGATTATTGATTGTAAAGCTGCCGTTTCCGTCTTTCGTTAAACGGGTTTCATCGTTACAAACATCACCGGTATAAACACTGCCGTATGGATAGAATGTCGAATCATTATCTTTTAAATTCTCAGATGTCTTTTCATTTTTAGGCGTTACTGCAACCTTACCGTTTACAGAGTCAATCAAATATTCACTGCTTTTAAGCAAATCGGTTCCGTTTGCCGCAAGCTTTGCGGTCACCTTAACTGAGTTTGTCTCTGATGTTGCTTTTACCGGAACTTTTATATTTATTGTGCCGTTTTTAACATTTTTATCGTCTTTTTTAACATTAAGATCAACTATATGAAGTTTATTATCCGCAAGTGTGAAGTTGCTGTTTGCATTAAGAGAAATTTCATTTGACGAAGGAGCCTCAAGAGTGACTCCTATTCCTTCTAATGTTATATCCAAACCTGCCACAATTTCGAAGTCAGAAAGTCTGATGTTAAGATTAACTGTTTCTCCGCATTCCTTTGCAACACTATAACCAAACACCTTAATTTTAGGTGCAGCATTTGGATCCGCCGCAAAAGCGTTTATACCCAATGTTGAAATCAATAATGTGATTGCTAATAAAGTTGCTGTTAATTTTCTCTTTTTCATAAACTTTGCCTCCTGTTTTTATTAACTGTAAATTCCGGTTGACGGGACCTGATAAAGGTGAATATAATCAACATAGAAATTGGAAGGTATTTCCGTTTCTTCACTTATGGGTTTTACAAGTTTGTCAACCATAAACATATGCCATAACTTAAACCTTGCTTTTCTGCCGCTGGTAAACATCATATATTCCGATACCTTTTCGCCGGTTTCGGGATCGACAAGCGCCGTATCCATATTTACCGTGCAGTATTTATATCCGTCGCAATAGAAATTTATATATGCCGGAGTCCATTCACAGCCAAATGTATGCCATGATTCCCATACGTCCTTTTCTCCGTTTTTAAGCGGTATCTCATATCTTCTTCCGCCATCCATATCGCTTCCGTGTTCACGGAAATGCTGAATATGCCCCGCAGCCTGCTGTGCTTCGGTACATTTAAGACCCTTAATCGTTAAATCGGATTTCCACCAGCTGTGAATTCCCGAAATAAGAAGATCCTTAGCACCGAAAGTTTCAAATACATCTATTTCGCACATATAAGGCTGGGAATAATTATCATAGGTTCCGTTTGTCCAAAATGCGGTTTGATGACCGGTTCCGACAGGCATCTTAGCTCGGATTTCAAAATACCCATAAGAGAAATGCTTTTTACCCTCAAGTTCTCCTCCTATATATCCGTCCGAACCTTTCTCAAGCTTACCCGGAAAGCTTTGCATACGCAGGCTTCCGTTTTCTACGGAAATTGCTTTTTTACGCACACAGTATTTTAGTTGATCAGCATCCCACTCGTTAACATTCCAAATATCGGTATCAACCGAATTCCCGTTAAATTCATCGGCAAATACAAGCTTGTAACCATCTGAATTTAATGTATCGGAGTCGTACTTTCCGGACAAAACCTTGCCTGCAGGAATATTTATTTTTTTGCTTTTGTCGGAAACAGACAGATTTTTTGAAAGCTGATGTAATGCAGCGTTTATTGAATAGCCGTGACCGCCTGATACAATCAGATTACCGTCCTTTGTCGCCTTTATAGAATAAGCATCTAAATCGCTGCCTTCTTCTATAACCTGTATACGGTGCTTATATTTATCGTCAAATCCCTTGAGAATTTGAAGTTCATAGCCTGATGCTTCTTTTATTGATTTTTGAAGTTCTTCACAACCTCGTATCACCATGCCCTGAGGATAATCGGTACAATTGATAATAAAGCTTGAAATTGGAATATTGCTTATTGTTATATTATCATTATTGCTACCCTCAAAATGATAAGTATATTTATTTCCTATTGTGGAATCTTTATCCTTTAAAATATTCTTATCAAAATATTCAAGCGCATTTTTTGTTGCAGTATCATTAAGGGCATTGATTGCAATATTGTCATCCTTAACCATAATTACATATTCCTCAAAGTAAGCGCCGTCTTCATTGATTAAATCCAGTGCTTCCTTTGAAATTGACGCAGTTGTGTTACCGATATATATATTCTTAAGTCCGTTTTCTTTTGAAGAACTCTCACGGTAAAAATTAGGACGTTTATTATTTACAGAACGAGCCTGTGCAAAAACAGTTTCTTTTACCATATGGTACTGTTCGTCAGTATATTCATCGGGTATAATAATATTAAAATTAAATAATCCGTCCTTGAAAAAATTAAGCTGATCTGTGCTTTCATCTATAATTTTTATACGATCTTTTGTAACACCGCCGGTGTTTACTTTTGTTTTAGAAGACTTTTTAGACGAATTACAGCCGGACGCAAGAATTATTAGGCAAACCGAGAGAGTCATGCTGATAAATCTTACCATTCGTTTTGACATTTTATCACCTCGTAATAATGATGAAAATCAGCGGTACTTGCTTATAAGCTCGTTACTTCTTGCCACGGCAGCGTCAACCAGATTAGAAACTGATGCAAGGTTTGTAACAACCTGTGCAGGATCTCCCCAATAAGCCTTGTTGTACCACTGCCAAACATCAGTACCGACAATATTTGCTACACCGAGATTTTCATAGACAAGTTCATGATCCTTTGCATATTCATATCTTTCCTTTCGGCTCGTCCAATAATATTCGGTGGCATCTTCATTGATAAATGTTTTATCCATGTCATAATTTGCGGGATCAAGGAAGTAACGGATGAACATACCTGCGGCAACAGGATTTTTTGCTCCTTTTATAATACCGTAGTTACGCAGCCAGCTGCCCGAAAGACCGGATGACGAAGAGTCGGGAGCAGGAAGTCCCACAACTCCGAGGTCAAGCGGATCCATTGCTTTGAAATATCCGGTTTTCTTTATTCCGTATGTATCGCGGATTATCCAGCCTACTTTACCCGTTGAGAACAATTCCTGACTGGATGCAACAAGTCCTTCCTTGTTTATCTGCGACATAAACTGGATTGCCTTTGCAAATCCGTCGCTCTTAATAGTATTTGTAAATTTACCGGTAGCGCTGTCATATTTGGTGGTTGATGCATTGTAACATGAAGTAAATGCCATAATTTCACCTAAACAACAGCCGTAATAATCACTTCCGAGTTTATCAACCTGAATTGCAATTTCCTTAAGAGCATCCCATGACCATTTGCCTTCTTCAACATATTCGTACGGTGTTTTAATACCGTTGCTTTCAAGCAGATCCCTATTAAATACTGTACAGAAGGAACCGCCCCAAACTGAGTTAACAGTGTTTACCCCGTAAACTGTATCACCGACTGATGTTGCCTTAATGTTTGACTGATCCCATATAGGTTCGTTTAAATCAATTCCTGTTACGCTGAAAGGCTGTGCTATCTGCAATGTCAACGGCCACATGGGGTTGTCAACATAAACATCCGGTGAATTTCCTGATGCAATAAGTGCCATAACCGACTCAATATAGGTATCCTGCGGACAATATACAAGATCAACTTTGATTCCGTATTTTTCTTCAAATGACTTTATGGGATCGACACCTTCTGTTTCAAGATGGTTGATCCATGTTGCAAATTTTACTGTTGTATTCTTGTACTTTTCAATTCCTTCATAAGGATTATAATTTGAATAATCCTTCCCGTTCTTACCCACCGGATCCGGTGTGAAATAAGTTACTGCAGTATTACTTCCTTTATTTTCGGAACCGGATGAATTGTTTTTAGTCGGATTTTTTCCTTCGCCGCAACCGCTAAAAACAAGTGCCGTTGAAATCGCTAAAGCTGTCGAAAGTATGCGTTTAATTGTGTTTGACTTCATTATAATTTCCTCCTTGATTTTTTATTGTTTCAGGCAAAAGCCTGTTCAATACCTTACAATTTTAATTAACCTGTAATACCTACTCTGTCAATGCTTTTAACAAACTTTTTTTGAAGAATAATATACATTATAAGAACCGGAAGAACATATAATGTACATGCCGCCATTATCATAGCACCGGTAGAGGGATTATTAACCTGCCATGTAAATCTTAAACCCGCAAGAGTGTTTTGTATTTCAGCTATTGCAACGGCAAGGGTGAATTTTGATTGTTCCTTTAAATACATTGCTGCAAGGAAATAATCGTTCCAATGCCAAATAACAGAAAATATCAAATTTGTGAAAATTACTACCGTTGACGACGGAAGAGCTATTCTGATAAAAGTTTTAAAAGGGCCGCAGCCGTCAATCCATGCTGCTTCTTCAAGTTCTCTTGGCAATCCTTTAAAAAACTGTATGTATATAAAGATTATTATTCCCGACCGAAGTCCTACACCGAAAAGTGCAGGCAGATAAAACACAAGCGGTGTATTAAGCAAGCTTATTCTTAAATCTTTTCCGGTTACTTCATATAATTTACCTAAAATTCCGAACAAATCCATATGTGAATAATTGATATATGTCGGAAGCATTGTTGCTTGAGCCGGCAACAAAATTGTAATATAAAGAACAACCCAAAGAAATTTTTTCTCCTTAAAATCAAATCTTGCAAAACCGTATGCCGCAATTGCACATGACATAAGTTGAATAAGAGCCGAAATAATTTCATACACAAGAGTATTTTTCAGCGCATTCAAATATTTCATCGCACTGAAAACCGTTGTAAAATTATTTAATGTAACCTTAGTTGTGAGCCATGTAATAGTGGGATCATAATATGAGTCTCCTGTCCTGAAAGCAGAAGTCAGCATATACATAAAAGGATAAATTACAACATAACCTATTGAAAGAAGTATTAAAAGCCTAAACAAGGAAATCAAAACATTTAAGATTTTGTGTTTGACTTTATATGTCGGCAGTAAATTTCTTTCAGATATATTTTTAAGTTTGTAAATACTATTCATTTTTCTGTTTTTTCTCCCCCCTATTCCCATTTTTTAGAGCAGAAGTGTCTGAACACCAAAACAACAAGACCTATTAGCATGCTTGAAAACAATAAGTAAATCCAAAGCATTGATGAGCTTTCGTCATAGTTGAGTGCTGCCATAAGTGAGTAAATATAATCCATTACAACATTTGTTTTTGTTGTTACAAGCTCAACCATTGTAAAAACTATAACCAAAACTGTTGTTCTTGACAGCATAGGAAAAGTAATGTACCAAAATTCTTCCCATTTTGTAGCTCCTTCTACCTTAGATACCTCATACAGCGAATCCGGTATAGACTGCATACCTGCTATAAATAAAACAATTTGTATTCCGCTCGCCCAAACAAGATCGAATATTTTGCTTATAGCCATTTGAATGTACTCGACAAATTTATTGCCGCTGAGACCTAAAGCGCTGAGCACTTCAGTAACATCAATCATATTTGTAGTCTCATTGCTCCCTACGCCGGCATCCATAAGCGATGGATTGGTGCAGGCATATATCCATTCCAAGACAGCTCCGCTCGCAATTATTACAGGCAAAAAATACATTGATCTGAAAAAAAGTCTTCCTTTAAATTCGCTTGAAAGAATAATACCGATTATCATGCTTATTACAACAATAGCGGGAAGCGAATAAAGTATTGTTGTTATGGAAGAAACTAACAATTTAGCAAAATTCGGATCGGAATTAAGCGCATATTTATAATTTTTAAATCCGACTAAAACGGTTTTTATTCCTGTTTCAGATGTTGTTATATCTGAAAATGAATATCCTATCGATTTAATTACCGGAATAAGCACGAAAAAAAGTATTCCGATAGTCCACGGCAACAAAAACAATCGTCCATAGCGGCTTTTCAGCGCATCAACACCACGGAATTTCTTGTTTTTCACTCTTATTTCGCCTCCCCTTTTAAGATTACAAAATCCAATGACGGAATTCTTATTTCTTTGTATGTTTCTGCGTTTTCTCCGAAATTGACTAAAACTATTGTTCCGTTTTCATATTCAGTGCAATGTAAATTATCAGAAATTATTAAATGTCTTTTTACAGTCAGACCCTTTATTTCCTTAAATGTTTCGCTGTATCTGGAAATATCTGATCGTATCTGTTCTTCATTGTCAGAGTAAAGTGAAGCATAAAAAGAGTTTTGTTTTGCGGTAAGAATATCGGTATCATAATTACTAATGAGAGTGTATGAAAGACCGACTCCCGCTTCAACTGCCTTCAAAAATATTTTATTGCGATCCGCATTAAGATTAAGCGATGAAACTGACATAGGGATATAACCCTTAAACACCATTTGATAAAAAGGAATGTCATCGCCGTAGATGTTATAACCTGAAGAAACCGTAGGTGTATCAAATATTTGATCTGCACAAACAGCTGCATACTGATTGCTGCCGGTTGCGGCAAGCTTCAGATTAGAGTCATAAGCATTTTTTGCAATTTGTCTCATTTGTGAATTATAAGCCGATTTTGCCACATACTTTTTATCCGAATAATCCGAATATGACGATTCAGTAAATGTATCAAAGCCTATTCCGTCCATGTTCCAGCTTTTTGTCTTTTTTATGGCTTTTTTTGCCGTCGGAATAGTCTTAGCTCTATTTAAAAGGTAAAATACTTTATCGGTTCCCGCACTTTCCATAGACCATAAATTCACATATTCTTTTTGATTTCTGCCCCCTATTGCAGAACGTGCTATCTTATTTCCCGAACCGTCAAAATGGGTGATATCAAAATTGAAATAAACTGAAATTTTATTATTGTCTTTCAGTTCTTTAATGTATTTAATGTTTCCAAACTTATTACTATATCCGTATCCGCCTGCAATATCACCTATATCATAACCGTCTTTTCCAAAGCCCTTTAATTCAACGGCAATATTGTCATTATAATTATCCGAAACATCATTTACGATTTGAGAAACCGACTTAAAATCCGAAGTAACTGCTAAAGCAGTATAAGGAACTCCCATAAAAAATGCTTTTTTACGAACGCCGCCTATAAACCTCAGCGAAAGCATATTTTCATTACTTTTCTTTGTGAGAGCCATTTCGTTTTTCAGATAATTCCTGTATGTTTTTGCCATACCGGAATAATCCGCATCATCGCCGTAAAGCGGATAAAACCCTACAGCTATCTCATCAGTTATTTTATCCTTGCAGAACAGCACCTTTCGATTGCTCATTCCGCCCATATAAGTTGAACTGCTTATTTCCGAACCGCGTATATTAAACGAAGAATAAACTGAGGAATAGGCATATGACGAAGACCCGACATTTGTGTTAATCATCGCCGAACCGTCCGCTCCTTCAATAATTGCGCACATGGCATCGGTACCATTTTTAGAACCGTAAACCGGAAGACGAAGTTTCTGCTTTTCTGTTGGCGGATAATATGTTATCTGCTCATCATAACCGTAAAGTTCTTCACTTACAATAGATGTTATTCCTTCGCCTATAACCTGAGGGTATATCAGAGCTCCGGAGCCTGAAGGAACAAAAAGATAATTATCTTTTTTGTCCGACTTATTATTAACCGAACACATAAACGGTGCAACGCCGATATTATATACCATGTTCTCATCTTCACCGATTGAATCCGGATCTATCGAAACAAGAAGGCTGTCTTTTCTGAGTGTATATTTTACCGGAACAGAAACGGCAATATCTTTAAAATAATATGTAACCTGTATACCGTTTTCGATTTTCTCACTTGAAAATGATCCTTTTTTAATACAGGCACTATAAGCATTTGTGTTACTTGAATTAAGCGTTCCGCTTTCAATATAGCTTAAAAGAATCGGTGAAAAAACAGCAGGCTGCGAAGTGTTTTCAGAAGCATTTTCAGGAATTGAAGACCAACTGACACCTGTTTTTTTATCCATTAGAACGACATTTGCGGTTTCTTTATCCCAAACAAGTTCAAACCTTTGGTTTTCAGCCACTTTCATATCGGAAAGAGATGTAATCTCAGCACCGAAATCGTACCATGTAATTTTGGCAGAGGTTGATGTACATCCGGAAATACTTGCAAGGACAAAAACAGCCGTTATCACGGAAATCAAACGATATATTGTCTTTTCCAATTACACTAACCTCCTATTGTTATCATCTTATATATTTCGTTAAATATTGTCTGCCCGAAACCGAATAAAAGCTGTAAAAGCAACAAAACTACCAGTCCGACAAATATTACAACAACCATTCCTCCTGCAGTTATAACACTTACACCCACAAATTTTCCGAAACCGTAATCGCACAAACGCATAAGCGCAATAATAAGTATAAATGCGGCAAAACCTGTCATAACTGTCATAAACAAATCAAGGAACGCCACTTCGGAAGGAAGCATTATATTTGAAAGAATAATATATAAAATATTTGCTATTATCATAGGCTGCAAACTGTAACCCAATATAAGAAATATATCCTTCAGCTTGCCCTGACCCGACATTATAGTTGAAACGCCCCAGAAGCAAACTGCAAATAATATCGCACCGCCTACCGTTCGAACGAGTACCAACAAAGAATTGAACGAATCGCGCGAGAAGCTTGTAAAACAGAATCCTGCTTCCGTAACCTTTATTACTGACGAAATGTAAAAGAGTAATAAGATTATAAATGCCAAAAGAAGTGAACCTTTATTTTTTATTCTTATGTCATCTGCTACAAGTCCCGGAGATTTCATAAAAGATATTGACGTGCGTACTTTATCATTTAAAAACTTTATACCTTTTTTATTTTTAATGCGGATAAGAATTATTACTATCGCAGCAATCGTAATAAAGCCTATAATTATTGCAGCAAAATTATTTATCAGAAAAGTATTTCTCAGCTCGGCAAAAGCAAGCGCATATGTTTCTTTATCGTAACCGATTTCTGCATATTTCAAAGCGGTTTTATAATTTTCACTGTCATAATTAGCTTTAGCAAGTCCTATATATATCAGTTGATTTTGCTTATCCTGTTTTATAAGTTCTTCCCACAACGGCTTTGCATCAAGATAACGTCCCTCATTAGTAAGCAACTGAGCATCTTTAAGCTTTTTTCCGTATTCGGTAACCTTAAAAACAGTTATAACATTTTGAACAGAATCGGAAACTATTATATCTTCACCGTTTATTGCTATTGCGGAAGGAAGCGAAAAACTTCCGCTTTGTGTTCCCTCTCGAGTGCCGCATCCGAACACTCCTAAAAGGTTTTTGTTTTGGTCATACACAAAAATATGACCGTAAGCAGAATCAAGTGCATAAATATATCCATTGTTATCAACTGCAATACCAAGCAAATCCTGTTTATATTTTTTTGTGTAGTTGTCAGCAAAATTCAAATTATCAGAATTAAGAACATTTTTACCGCCCGGACTTAGTTTTCTTATTTGTCCCTTTTGTGAGGAACCTGTCAAACCGGTAACTGTGAAAATAAAATCATTTTTATCCGTATATAAATCCGTAAATTGATAAGGAAGCGTGCTTATGCTTGCAGCGCGTTTTGTATTGTTCATAAACAAACGGTCAAAAAGATTTTTCAAAACCTGAGAAGCGGTGTTTTTTACTGTATCGGCTCCGTAGAATCCCAAAAATTCTTTTTCCGGAGAATAAAGTATTGCCCCGTAATACGAACCGTCACTCAGCACATACATATATCCTCTTGAATCTTTGGTAACTTTTATTGGTTTAAATTTAAAATCATCGGGAATAAGTTTTGAATTCGGCAATAAATAATCACTTAAAAAATTACCGTTTATATCGGTCTCTATTACTCGTGCATTTTCCGTATCGGCAATATAAATACTTCCGCTGTTATCCGCAAATATCCCTGAGGCACCGCCGAAGTTCAACATTTCGCCGGACTTATTGACACCTGTAAATGTTTTGAAAAATTTATAATCTGAATCAAGCACGGTAACCGAAGATAAAACACTGTCCAATATATAAATTTTTCCTGATGAATCAGTACAAACATCCGTAATCTTTTTAAAATTGCTGTCAAGCCCTATGTCCGTATAACGTAAACTGAAGCCCACTTTGTAAATAGACTTACTGTAAACCGCGGTCTTCCCGTTTCCGGAAAAGTCATTCCAATATGTATAACTGTCATAGGGCACAGCCTCATTTGTTTCATAAACTTTTGCACTTACGCTCAATGATAACAGGCTCATAACAGACATCACCGCCGCTATAAGCCGAATAATTTTTCTTTTCACGGTATGCCTCCTATTCCTTAATACCTGCACTATTCATTGATTCCATAACATTACTTTGAGAAATAAAATACACAATAATCGGAGGTATCATCATAATAACCGTAAGTGCCATTGCGCTGCCTGAACGTGCAATACCTCCGGAAGTTACCTGTGACATTATTGTAGGCAATGTTTTCAGCGACTCAGTAAATACGGTTCCGTCCGGAACGGCAGCCCAAATATCTCTGAAACCGAATAAAGTAAGCGTTAACCAACAAGGTTTTATTATCGGAAATACAATTCTGAAAAAAATATGAGGTATGCTGGCCCCGTCAATTTTTGCCGCCTCCATAAGCGCCTTCGGTATACTGCTTTCCATATATTGCTTCATAAGGAAAACTCCCATTGTTGAAGATATGTACGGCAATATCATAACCCAGTATGTATCAACCATACCAAGCTTCGAATAAATAAGATACCTCGGTATGCTTAATGTGTAAGTATTAAATAAAAGTGCAAACTGAACCGCAATGAAAATAATCTTTTTTTCTTTTAAATCTGACTGACTTAGTGAAAATGCGGCCATTGTTGCAACAAAGACATATAAAAGTGTGGAAATCACAGAAACAAAAAGACTGTTGAAAATATATCTTGACAACGGTACCTTAAGGTTTGAAAGCAATCCCGGCAAAGCTGCAAAATTTTGCAATGTCGGTCTTGTAACAAAAAATCTCGGCGGAAAAAGCAATAGCTCATCAAGAGGTTTGAAAGAGGTCGCAATGCAGTAGATAAGCGGTAAAACTGAAAATGCCCCATAAACTGCAAGTATAAAAATATAGAAAAAATTTCCGACTTTGCTTCTGGTAAACCGTCTTGTCTGACTTTTATTTGATACTTTAAGTTTTCTTTTAATCGGTTTATCTGTTTCTTTAACAGGCATAATCGTCACCTTACTTTCCTGTGCTGTTAAGCGCTTTATTTACTATCGTGCGGAATAATGCCATAAGAACAAACAGAACAACAGCCATTGCAGAAGCATAACCCATCTCATATCTTACCGTTCCGACATCTGCCATATAAGAAATTATTGTATCAACCGAAAAATCAATACTTGGATATCCCGCCAACTGAATTGCTAAAGCACTTATGGAAAAGCTTGAAGATATTTGCATAATCGCACTGAAAAGAAGCATATGACGCATGCTGGGAAGAGTTATATACCAAAGCTCCTGCCAACGGTTACGGATACCGTCAATAGCTCCGGCTTCATACATTTCCCCGTTGACATTCTGAAGTCCTGAAATATTAGCGAGGAATGAAACACCCATGCTTTGCCACAATTGAACAATTATAACTATAGGCACCACATACGCTGAATTTTTAAGCCACTTTATCGGCTCGGTTATAAAACCTAAGGAAAGCAGCAGGCTGTTAGCATAACCATAGCTATCGGACGAAAACGCCACCTGCCAAATAAAATAAGCATTGCCCACAAGAGCAGGTGAATAAAACATAAAAGAGAGAAGCGTTCTTACAAAAGGTCCGAACTCATTTATAAACCATGCCAAAACGAATGACATGATAAATCCCAATGGGCCTGTAATAAGAGCAAATAAAACTGTGTTTTTAAGGACTATTTTAAATACACTGTCCTCAAGAAACATTCTTATATAATTCTTAAAACCTACAAAACTAAATCTTTTTATCAAATCAAAATCAGTAAAGCTTAATGCCATTGAAGATATTATCGGCACAATTGTAAAAAGGAAAAACATTATTACAAACGGAGCCAAAAGAATTCGATACCAAGCATTATCTCCGATATTTGAGCGCTTGGTTTTTCCATTTGAGATTTTCATTCTTACTCCCCTTTGTATTCCGATATTTTTCTGGCTATTTCTTTATTCGCCTCTTTGCCCCATTTTGTAAGGGCATCTTTAACTCCGGACTTTCCGTTTATAACAGTCCAATAAGCCTGATCTACAGAGCGGGATAAATAATAGCTTCCTGGTATTTCAGGTATTTCTTCAATATAAGACTGCTGCTCTAAAAGCACAGCAAGGTCGTTATTATCCCAACCCATTCTTGAAAAAGCCTCGATATTTGCAGTTGGTACACGCGAAACTGCACCAAGTACCGATTCAATGTCGGCACTGTATCTGACCTGAGTATCAGCACTGCTCCACCATTTAAGAAACTCCCATGCAAGCTCCTTTTTATCAGATTTATTCAGTATCGCACATCCTGTTCCGGCACCGGATACAGTTCTGTTTAGTGTTCCGTTTTCTTCCATCATTCCCGGGATCAATGCTATTCCCCATCTGCCGCGTATTTCCGGTGCGGCCTGTAAAAAAGTATTATACTGAGTATAAACAGATATGCCGAGCGGACAGGTTCCGACTTTAAAACGATTATAAAAATCCGCTTCGGTAGGCAGCTTATACTGGGTATACATATCGGTCCAATATTTAAAGGCGGAAAGTGCAGTTGTTTCCGTAAGCAGGCTTTTACTTTTTTTGCTGTCATAAAATTTCCCGCCGGACTGCATAAGTATACTCGCATATAAATTCAATCCGCCTATTCCTGTGTCGGCAGTAGTGGCAGAAGTTATTTTTGTATAAGGTATATAAGAATTCATATTATTTCGCTGAAGCACCGCTGTGGCAGCCATGAATTCTTCCCAAGTATCGGGAATTGATATACCGAGTTCATCAAGTATATCTTTACGGTAAAACATTAAATAAAAAGATTGTTGATCCGGAAGCGCATATACCCCGTTGCCGTACTTATACGGAACTGTAGCTGATTGGCCGAACTGAGAAGCGGTTTCCTCAAAGTCACTAAAACTGCTCAAGTCATAAAGCGCTCCGCGCATTGCAAGGTTTACAGGAGTTGCCCGCGACATATGCAGCGCTAAATCAGGCTGATTATTTGAAAGCATTCCTTTAATTAAATCAGCATTTACAACCTCTAAATTAACATTGATGCCTGTTTTTGAAGTAAAGCTTTCTTGAATAAGCGAATTCAAAACCTGAGCCTGATCTCTGCCCCAATTAACCCATATCTTTATTGTGTTTTTATCGTTTTTTTCATCGCTGACATAATTATATGCATTTGAAAAAGATGCAATAAACCGCATTACCGAAAAACCAAAACGCTCAAACACATTGACTTTTTTCTCACCGAAGCTTTTATCAGGGGCGGCAAGGCGAATCTGATCTATGCTAAGCGGCATAACAGTCATTTCATAAAGCCATGAACTAAGTGTTGTGTAATTGGTGTAATAATCTTTAACATAAAGCTGTGCAGTGTATGAATTATCAAGCATTTCTTTAATTACACGGCTCATATTTCTTATAGCGGCAACATAATTTCCGCCGCGCGAGCCATTAAGTTCTTCTGCATCTTCAGCAAGGCTCTCTAAACCGTTATATAAAGAATTCAGTGTTTTTTCATAATCAGGTATTTGTCTGAAAAGCTCATAGTCACGGTTACTATCGGGTGATTCACCGGTTATCATAATAATATCAATATATAAGTTACCGATTCTTTGTGTGAGGTCTTTTAGTCTTGTATAAAACTCAGCCGTTTTTCCAAGAGTAACACTCAATGACAATTCATGCTCACCGGCACTCAAAGCAAACAGATAAGGATTATCGGACTCATCCGAAAACTCATAAAATCTCCAATCTGTATTATATGGGAAAGCAATATAACCTGCTTCTTCAAAAGGAGTATAACCGTCTATTTTAAGATTGCGGTAAGAATAACCGTTTATGACTTGATCTTGTTTGTACATTATCCCAAGCTTATAAAAACCGTCCTCAGGTACATTTATCTTCCATATAATCTCCTCTCCTGAATTTTTCCAGTTTGTTCCGCCGATATAATTTATTTTGGAAATCGCAACATTTGAAGGAGTCAGCTTTTTCGAGGAATTATCTGCCTTTGAGATAATTGAACTTTGGGTTTTAACAGCTGCATCTTCTCCCTCAATTACCACTGTTTCTGAGGAATAGTTTTTAAAATAAGAATACTTTGATACATATTCACCGTAAGCCAAGCCGCCATCATCAGGCTTAACTGCCGATAAACTGTTCAGTTCTATTTCACCGCCGATTATTTGAAGCTCTACTGTATGTTTTCCTGCCGAAAAAGCGAATTTATACGGATATGTTTCAGCGCCTGTAGTGTCAGCAAGAGATACTTTGCGAAAATCACTGTACAATACTTGTTCCGGCGAAGACTCGTTTCCGAAATCATCCTTACGAATTTCCGAACCGTCTTTCCACATTGCAGGCAAATAAATTTCATCTGCATTTTCAAATGGATATGAACCGTCAATTTTGATACCTATATTTATATCCGACTTACCTTCAAGCGCTTTGTAATTAAGAGAAATATTATATAGTCCGCTTTCTTTAAAATCACCCGTTAAGATGATTTTATCTGAATCCTTCATTCTTAAAGGTATATTTAAATTGTCATATGAAAAGAAAACATCTTCAATCCCAGATTTCATATTTTTGTTTTCCGACAAATAAGATGAATAAGTGTAATTTGACTCGCCGCCGATTCTCTTATTTCCAGTTTGCAAATCAATTTCTGCTGCGGTTTCTGCCTTGGACGGCACTGCAAGTAATGAAAGCGAAATTATTGCTGTTATTCCAATACAAATAAAACTCTGCAATTTTTTGTTCATTGTCTTAACCTCATTTTACGGTTTTTATTTTCAAACATTAGTCATAACACACCAAAACAATTATCTTATTATGATTATATTTTATCATATTTCAACATCATAATAATTGTATCTTATTCGCTTGGCATTGTAAAACACTATCATAAAATCAGTAAAAAAATGGTAATATAATTTACAATTTATTCTAAGTTGCCAAACATAACCCGAATTTTTGGCTTGATTTTATCATAATTTATCGGTATAATTATAGTATTATAAAGTCTATTCAATGTATTTTTTTATCACAACGGAGGCAATATGTTCAATTATCCAAATCATTTACCTGAACACACAGACCGATCATTATGGAAGTATGAGGATATTTTTAATCCCTCAAATAAATTTAAACTTGTAAAATGCTATATGCATACCGTTGATACAATTCTCGGTATGCACAGTCATAGCTTTTATGAACTGAATATTGTTATTTCGGGTACAGGAAGACATTACATAGATGACGGCAGTTGTATAGCAACGGAAGGAATGGTATTCATGCTGCCGCCTAATACTCGTCACGGATACTACAGTGACGGTATAATGAAGATATATCACATTTTATTAAGCGGAGCATTTTGTGAAAGATTTTCAGATGAACTTACTTCACTTTCGGGTTATTCTCTTTTCTTCGAAGTCGAACCGCTCCTACGCGGAAGATACACTCAGGATTTCTTTTTAAAACTTGAGAAAATAAAGCTTGATGAATTGATAAAAACAATGGAAAGCTTAAAACTTACAGATTCTTCCGAAGAAAACAATGTTCAGATAGCGAGAAATGCCGTAACACTTAAAATACTTTGTGAATTTTGTTCCTTAATGGCAAAACGCCACAACGGTCTTAATCTTAACCAATATAGCAATGTTTTCGAAACGGAAATTATTAAAAACATGCAGTCTTTGGTAGATAATTGCTGTGAAAAGCAGGACTTTAACAAGATTGCCGCTGAGCTTAATATGTCTTATGCAACATATTTGCGCTATTTTAAACAGGTATGCGGAAAAACGCCGAGTCAATATATTACACAGTGCCGAATAAACCATGCAAAAAAACTCTTAAAATTCACTGATAAAACCATTGTTGAAATTGCCATTGAATGCGGATTTTTTGACAGTTCGCATTTTGTAAAGGTTTTTAAACAATTTACCGGATTAAATCCGAAACAATTCCGCAATTAAATCACATATTACCGCTCTTTTATACACGTCTGAATTTTTTATACAATCAAATGATTTATTTCTACAATAATTTTACATTTGGCGAATGGTAAAATTACGGTATACAGGAGGGGTGAAGCTTTATGCTTTCAAAAAAATTAACAGAATACTATAACTATAATTCTCAATACAAAACAGCACTGGATAAAGATAAGTTTTTCCCTTGTCGTTTTGAACCGCGAGATCTTCACGGTATTACAGACAAAACACTAAGATTTATCGAGAATATACAGCTTACAGACAATTCCAAATGGAAGCTTTTTTCAAAACAGTTTGCCGAAAGACCGGACGGAGAGAACGGCGGCTGGCGCGGCGAGTACTGGGGAAAAATGATGCGAGGTGCCTGTATAACTTACATATATACGAAAAACAATAATCTATACAAGATTTTGGAAAAAACAGTTTTGGATATTTTAAACACTCAGGATGAATTAGGCAGAATATCAACTTATAAGGTTGAAAGAGAATATTCGGGTTGGGACATCTGGTGCAGAAAATATATTATTTTGGGTTTATTGCATTTTCACGAAATTTGCAAAGACGAAGCGCTTAGAGACAAAATAATTACAGCTCTTGAAGCCCATCTTGATTATATAATAAATACTGTCGGAGACGGAAAGATCTGTATAAATGAAACATCAGATTTTTGGGGTGCTGCAAATTCTGTATCATTGCTTGAACCGGTAGTAAGAATGTATAACCAAACCGGAAACAAGCGCTATCTCGAATTTGCCGAATACATTGTTCGTACGGGACCTAAAAATCTTAATATTTTTGAATTGGCGTATGAAAATAAAACCGCACCGTATGAATGGAGCATAAAAAAAGCATACGAACTTATGTCCTGCTTTGAGGGGCTGATGGAATATTACCGTGCTACAGGAATAGAAAAATGGAAAACCGCAGTTATTAATTTTGTAAATCGTCTGATCGAAACCGATACATCAATTATAGGATGCTGCGGTTGCAGACATGAATTCCTTGATAACAGTACATCTTCCCAAACTAATCCTGATTATCCGTATCCTATGCAGGAAACTTGTGTAACAGTTACGTGGATGAAGCTTTGCTACCAACTGTTAAGATTTACAGGAAAAGCTAAATATGCTGATGAAATAGAAAAATCGGTTTATAATGCACTTTATGGTGCCGTAAATACAAAGCAAAGTAAATTAAACGGGGGTTTCCCGTTTGACAGCTATTCCCCCTTGCGCATCAACAAGCGTGCAAGAGGAATAGGCGGTGAACAGTTTGATGAAAACGGCAATTTGATTTATGGATGCTGTGCCGCAATAGGTGCTGCGGGAACAGGAATTGTACCTGAAATCGCCGCAAATCTCACCGAAAGAGGCATTGTTCTCAATCTTTATATTGACGGAGATTATTCACTTATAACACCTGCAGATAATTTATTTAAACTTAATGTGTCGACAAAATATCCTGCTGACGGCAATGTTGAAATAACCGTAACCATCGATAAAGACGAAGAATTTGAAATAATGCTGCGGATACCGGAATATTCCGTGAATACACATCTTTCATTGAATAATAAAAACCTTTTCGTTAAAGACAGGTATGTTAAAATCAATCGCATCTGGCACAATGGCGACAAATTACTATTAAATATTGATATGGCACCGCGCGTAATTCATCCGATAGGATTTATGAACAATCCCGAAAGTTTTAAATATATTGCCGTTAAATACGGACCGTTGGTTTTAGCCCGCGATTCCCGTGTCTGTCATGATATAAAAACTCCGATTAAACTTAAATACAGCGAAAACGATTATATTGATTTGAAAAGAACTAATTCGGTGAAATTTCCGACTTTATGCGAATTTAGCGCACCGTGCGAAAACGGCAAATCAGTTACGCTAATAGATTACCAATCCTGCGGAAAAACATGGGATGAAAATTCACTTACGGAAGCATGGATAAGAACGCCCTAAATCGGCAGTTTTATAAGGAATTAAATATGAAATACAATACCCTGAAAACCGAACTGAAAAAATACTATAAAGAATCGGTTCATAATTCCGTTGAAACTTTAAGAGATAAGGTTTACTCAAGACTTGACAAGTTTGACGCAGAAAATCCGGGGCTTTCTTCCTACAAGCTTAAAGCCGCACAATATAAGACAATTGCCGAAGAGTTTACTCCTGTGCTTTTTGACCATATGCCGTTTTATTTTGAAACAGGCGCCCTTGAAGCTTACAGCGACGGAGCATATTGCAGAGGCGGCAAACATGCCAACGGCTGGATTTTCAAAAAGAACGGGCATATTTCCAACGATATTTCACCTGAAAACGAACGGCTGTTCTGCAAAAATATGTCCGATATTCTGTATCTCACCTGCGGACCTTATTTTGATATTGAGCATACGCCGATTCCTATGGAAAAAATATTTTCGGTAGGCCTTAAAGGCATATATGAGGAAGCTGAAGCAGAGCTTGCAAAATGTGAAAGCGACGAAGAATTTGATTTTATTAAATCCGCAATGACAGGTCTTGAGGCACTAAAGCTTATGGCAGAAAAATTTTCTGCCGAGGCATACCGTCGGCTTGAAAACGAATCCGACACAGAAAATATTCGCTGCTTTAATCTGATTGCCAAAACAGCCTGCAGAGTACCGTGGAATCCGCCGTCAACCTTTTATGAAGGACTTGCGGCATTTGCATTTATGCGAAAAGCTTTGGGCAGCCTTGAGGGATACGGATATAACTCAATAGGCAGGCCTGACCTTCTTCTCAAAAAATTTCTTATCTCTTCAGAAGATAAAGAACAAAACTATGATGATATGTGTCGGTTTATGCTCATTTGGGATTGCCATGCAGACCGAGACAAAATAATGTCCGGCTATGCCGATTATGAATATGAAAATTCCATAACCGTGGGCGGAGTCGATAAAGACGGCAAAGAAGTTTTCAACGCTGCTACGCGCATGTTTGTCGATACCGCTTTGGAGCTTGATCTGATTTATCCGAAAATAATGTGCAGATTCGGTGCTTCTTCTTCGGAAGAATACTTAAATCTTATTTCAAAACCGCTTCTTAAATCCAAAAACATAATGCTTTACGAAAACGACGATGTAATGATACCGGCGCTGGTTTCAAGCGGATATTCATTAGAGGACGCCCGTAACTATATTGTTTCCGGATGTTGGGATACTCTGTGCGGAGAGCTTAACAAGCCATCATGCGGCGAATACTTTAATCTTTTGAGAATACTTGAATGGAGTATTCATATGCCCGAAGAAAAGCTTAAAGAAAATGCCCTGCATTTTACTCCCCTGTCACAAGCTAAAAGCTTTGATGAGGCATATGATATTTTCTTAAAAAACGCCTACGAGGTGATTTACCGAAAGGCTTATCTTAATGCAGAGGGCGGCAAGTGTTGGAAAAAGATTTCCCCGATGTGTCTTACCTCTGCTCTTATGAGAAACCCGCTTAAAAACCGCCGTGATATATCAAACGGCGGAACGGGATATTCACGCGAGCAAATGAATTTTGCCGGTTTCCCCGATGTTGTGGACTCTCTCTCGGTAATTAAAAAGCTATGCTTTGAAGATAAGATTTGCACGCTTGATGAGATTATAAATCAATGCAAAAGCAATTGGTCTGACTCATATTTGCTGGCGCTTGCGAAAAAATGCCCGTCTTACGGAGACGGTACCGACAAATCGCTTGAACTTTCCGAAATGCTTAATTCCGACCTTTACAGAATAACCCGCGGTTTGCCTACCCTCTTCGGCGGTGAATACAATATAGGCTATTATATGTATACGGAGGTTGTTTCATGGGGTAAAAAAATCAAAGCCACCCCAAACGGCAGACACGACGGATACTATATTTCGCACGGGCTTACTCCTACCCGTCTGCACGAGGTAAGATCGGTTACCGATGTTTTGAGGACCGTTTCAAAACTCAATTTAAAAAAATGCGCCGCTAATTCAATTCTGAATATCATGCTGCCGCTCGGTAAAATAGACAGTAAAATTCTTGTGGGGTTTATCCGCTCTTGCGCTGTATGCGGAATTGAGGCCATACAGATAAACTGTGTTAACCGAGACGATCTGCTTGCCGCTCAGAAAGACCCTGAACATTATAAGCATATAATTGTAAGGGTAACAGGATTTTCATGTCCTTTCGTAAAGCTCTCCGAGGATTGGCAAAACGAAGTGCTTTCAAGAAATTACTATAATTGATAATAAGGTGAACAAATGATAACAGAAGAAAAGTTTTATTCAAAAAACCGGAAAGGCGAATATCTTGATTATTATATGTATATATCAAATCCCGAAAAAGATAATCTTCCGCTTATAATTGATATTCACGGCGCAGGGGGACGCGGCAATGACTTATCTCTTATTAAAGACAGCCGCGCACGAATATATCTCAGCGAACATACCGAGTTTGAGTGTATTGTTGTATCCCCTCAATGCCATTGCGACACATGGTTTGAGCTTTTTGATGTTTTGCTTGAATTTATCGGTAAAATACGAAATGACAGCAGAGTTGATATTAACCGTGTGTATCTGACCGGTGCCAGCATGGGCGGTTATACCTCTTGGCAGATTGCTATGTCAAGGCCCGAATGGTTTGCCGCATTGGTGCCGCTTTGCGGCGGAGGAATGTACTGGAACGCATGGAGAATTAAGGACATTCCCGTTTGGGCTTTTCACGGCGCTCTTGATAAGGTAGTTTACCCTGAGGAAACCTTACATATGGCGTCAGCCGTAAATCAATCCGGAGGAAACGCAAAAATTACAATATGCCCTAAATGCGATCACAATGTGTGGGATACGGTATATACAAATAATGATATGTGGAACTGGATGTTTGCTCAGAAAAAATTATCAATAAAAGGAGCATAAAAATGTTTTATGAATTCTTGAGGTTTCCCGGCGGCAAGCCGAAAGCCGTAACTTTAAGTTACGACGACGGCTGCAGAGACGATATAAGGTTTTCGGAAACAATTAACCGTTACGGTCTTAAATGTACCTTTAACATCAACAGCGGGTTTATAGCAAAGACCGAAAATGAAAGATGTCTTACAGCCGATGAAATGAAAAAATATATAATTGACACCGGCAATGAAATTGCCGTACACGGTGACTATCACAGAGCCCCGGGCAAGCAAAGACCTATCGAGGGCATAAAGGATGTCCTTAATTGCCGCATTAAATTAGAACAGCTTTTCGGTACGATCATCCGCGGCATGGCATATCCCGATTCCGGAATTCACGATTTTCAGAATAACGCCAACTACGAATGTGTAAGAGAATATCTTAAAGACCTCGGTATTGTTTACGCAAGGTCTTTATGCGGTGATAATGACGGTTTCAAGCTCCCTACCGATTGGTACAACTGGATTCCGACAGCTCATCACAACAATAAGAATATTTTCGCCTATATTGACAAATTCAACAACAGGGTACTTACTGACGACACCTATATTTCACACCGCGAGCCTTGGCTCTTCTACTTATGGGGTCACAGCTTTGAGTTTCGCCACGCCGATAACTGGGAGCATTTGGAAGATATTTGTAAAAAACTATCCGAAAAAGAAGATGTGTGGTATGCCACTAATATTGAGATTTATGATTATGTAAACGCTTATTATTCACTTATTCACAGTGCAGACGGAAATGTTATTTTCAACCCGACAATTTATGATATTTGGATCGAAATTGACCGAAAAACATATTGCGTTAAAAGCGCCGAAACACTGATAATTTCAAAAAGCTGATTTTGTTACTGCCTGTGTATTAAAAAACGCCAACCTATTAAGCAAAGGTTGGCGTTTTTTAATTGTATAAAAGCTATATTTTCTCGCAAAAATCAAGTATTCCGTAATCGGCATATTTGAATATCGGTGCGTCTTTATCGGGGTTTATTGCAATTATAGTGCCGCTTTGTTTTATTCCCGCAATATGATGAACCGCTCCGGAAATACCTGCCGCGATATAAACATCAGGGTTTACCGTTTTACCCGTAAGCCCCACCTGCAATTCATAAAGCATATAATCCCTGTCTACCATTTTTCGGGTTGCCGCTATACCGGCATTTATTTTTTCGGCAAACAGCTTTATTTCCTCTATATGCTCACGCGCACCGTAGCCTATGCCTATAATAATTCTTTTCTGTTCTTCCTCTGCGGTACGAACGGTAGCCATGGGCGGATTTGTTTCACAAACTATTTTTGCAATTATATTGCCCGAACACGCAGGACGGTACATATAAAGTGTTTCACCGTCGGTTTCAAGTGCTGTGCAATCGGCGCAAAGTCCCGTGTTTAAAAGAGCGGCAACCTGCGGAGCTAACGACTTAGATTCATTGTTGCTTCCCCAAAGAACCGCGTCAGGCTGTCCTAAGCGGATTTTTTTTGCGGTTTTTTCCGCATTCTCAGGATCTATTACCGTTATATTTTCCCCTACCGCTTCGGCAAATTCTTTCGGTGCGTTCCCCACACACCACACATTTTTAAGCTTTCTTGCGCTTTCCGGCAATTTAGTTTTCTGTCTGCCTTTTTTAAGGCCCTCATCTATTGCCCACATTAGCTTATCAAAGGATATAAATTTGCATTTTCGGCGGTCTGAGTCGTTCTCAAAGGTCTTCAAAACACGCGTAGGCGAACCCTTAAGCCCACAAAGCGATATATCTGCATTTATATCACTTGCTGAAAAAATTTCAACAGATTTGACTTTGGAACGTATACTCGGCAGCCGGAGCTTTTGGCTTTTTTCAAGTGTTATAACCGTTTTATCGGATATATTTCCTTTGTTTCCAAAGCGGTCAGTATAAAAAAAGCCGTTTTTTGTATTTTTCAGCGTCATAACATTTGTCACAAGCGAGAAGCCCAACCTCACCGCAAGTGACGGTCCTACCTGTCCGGTATCTCCGTCTACCGACTGACGTCCGCAAAAAACAAAATCGGGATTTAACATTTTTATTGCCAAAGACAGTGCGTAAGAGGTTGCGAGAGTATCCGCTCCGGCAAAAGCCCTATCGCAAAGCAAAACTGCTTTTTTTGCTCCGAGTCGTGTCAAATTTTCAAGAAAAGGTATTGTTTTTTCCGGTCCCATACTCAAAACGGTGATTTCGGCGCCGTCAATTTTTAGAGCAGTTTCATAAGCGCTTGCATCAAACGGATTGATTTCTCCGTCCGCCGACTGTTTTATACATACAACAATTTTCATTTTTACCTCGCGTCATATATAGGGGCAAGTGCGTCGTGTATGTTTTTATATTCCGCAAATACCTTATGGTATTTTTCGGTATTTTCGGGATTGGGCTTAGTAATAAATTTAGTCTTAACGCATTTTTTTACCGCCTCGTCAGGGCTTTTAAACACTCCTGCCGCTACTCCCGCAAGCATTGCCGAGCCTAAAGAAGAATCGCTGCTCTCGGAGGTTTTAAGAGTTATTCCTAAAACATCTGCGGTCATTTGTCTCCATAGTTCTCCTTTGGTGCCGCCGCCTATTGCCGCTGCAACAGATCCGTATTCAACACCTAATTTATCAAGCACCGCTTTTGAATCAAGCAAGGAATAGCACACACCCTCAAGTACCGCGCGGGTAAAGTGCGCCTTGGTGTGCGTTGCCCGAATACCCGTAAAACTGCCGCAGAGCATAGGGTCGGCATAAGGCGATAATTCGCCGTTAAGATAAGGATGATAAATCATACCCTCGCAGCCTATCGGTATTTTTGCTGCGGCGGCATCCAATTCCTTGTAATCGCCGCCGAAAGTATCCCTGTACCAGCGATAGGAGGCTGCGCACGCTTTGGTAGCAGTACCGGGATACCAGAGACCGGATACTATATGAGAATAATTAACTATATCGCGATCCGGATAAGGCTTATCGGTAATAACGCAAATGCGCCCCGCTGTTGCAAGCTTAACGGTAATGTCGCCTTTTTTGATTGCTCCTGAGGCAAAAACCTCCATACAGGTGTCGGTTGTGCCGCAAATAACGGGCGTCCCTTCTTTCAGGCCCGTTAAAGCGGCTGCGCTTTTCTGTATTTTTCCTATAACATCGGTAGGAGCTGCAATAGGCGGCAAAAACGAAATATCAATTCCGCAAAGGGCGCACAGCTCCTCCGACCATTTTTGCGAAACGCAGTCATAAAGCATACTGCCCTGCGCCTCAATATAATCGGTGCAGAACACACCCGTTAAAAAGTAACGGATATAATCCTTTTCAAAGAAGATATGCCTGATTTTTTCAAACACATCCGCTCTATTGTTTTTAAGCCATAAAAGCTGCGGCAAGGTCCAAATAGTATCGGGCTTATGAAATGTTTTTCGGAATATTTCCCCGCCTTTTTCATTTTTAAGCCAATCAGCCTCTGCCCGCGAGCGTGTATCGGTCCAATGAACAGCGTTCATAAGCGGCGCAAAATTGTTATCGCAGGGTAAAAATGTATGTGTGGCGGAGTCTACCGCTATGCAGAGTATATCGGCGGGGTCTATCCCTGAGTTTTCTAAAATCTCCGAAGTGTTTTTGCAAAGCGCCGCTATCCAATCGTCAACCGACTGTTCACAGGCATTCTTTTCCGGATAAAGGGTGGGATATTCCGCTGATCTTTCCGCAGCAATATTTCCTTTTTCATCTATCAGCGTGGCTTTTGAGGCACCGCCTCCGAAATCAATGCCGAGAAGGTATTTCAAAGTTTTCCCTCACTTTTTTATTTCTTTTCAATCCACTCGTGGTCGGGGTCTGAGCTTCTGTTAAATCCCTGATGATCTCCTGCCATAAGCCACAGGAAATAGGTCTGATAACCGGGAGTTGCAACGGTTGTATGATAACCGTAAGGGAACTCAACCAATTCGTCGTTTTTAACACGGTAAGCCTCGTCTATGCTGCCGTCGGAAGTATAAAGACACTGTACCGCAAAACCCTGAATCGGGTCAAAGAGGAAATAATAAATTTCCTCGGCTATGCACTCTTTGGGCATATTGTCCTCATCATGCTTATGGGGCGGAAAGCCTGCCCAGTTTCCCTCTGTAACATATGCTTCGCCGACAGTTAAGTGCTTTGCATTTGAATTCTGGTCAATAATAAAGCTTGTTTCTCTCTGATAAGGTTTTTCCCCTAAAAGCTTCAAAACAACATGTTCTTCTCTTAAAACCTGAGGCTCAGTCATCACTTCTATGGGTGCAGAACAAACAGCAATTTTGATATGATCTTTTGCGGTAATTATAAGCTTTTTTTCTTTGGGCATATAGAAGCTTTCCGCCTTCCTGTTTTCAAACACGGTTTTACGGTTGCCTATATTTTCCCATTTTGTTCTGTCAAACTCAACATCGCAATGACCCTCAAGCATTATAAAAGCAGTTTCTTTATTTTCGGTAAAAAAGCTGAGCTTTTCTCCTTTATCAAGCTCAATTATTCCAAATTCCAGCATTTTTAATGAACTTTCGCCGATTTTGCTGATCGGTGTGTAGCCTTTTTGAGGTTTATATGTTCTTTTATAATTCATACCCATTCTCCTTCAAAAAATTTTCAACTGTTTCAAAATCGGGAACGCTTTCTCTTGCTCCTATTCCGGTACACTTAAGAGCTGATACGGCACTTGCAAAATAGCAGCATTTAAGGAAATCATATCCTTTTAAATAACCTGCTGCAAATGCACCGTGAAATACATCTCCCGCGCCGTTAGAATCGACGACATTTACCGAAAATGCAGGATATGCGGTAATACGCGTTCCGTCATAAAGCGTGCCGCCGTTTTTCCCCTGTGTAACAACCACGACATCGGGATCATATTCAGCATACAGCTTTTTAACGGCATTTTCAACCTTTTTTTCTCCCGTAACACCGAGAGCAAATTCTTCAGACGGAATAAGAATATCGACAAATGGCAACAGACTTTCGATATTTTCATAAAGTCCGCCTGCATCATAAAGCACCTTTGTTCCGTTTTCATGTGCAATTTTCACTGCCTGCAAAGCGCCGGTCAATTCATTTCCGTCTATCATAAGTAAATCTGCATTTTTTATAGCTGATATCTGTTCTTCATTAAGTGTCAGAGGCGGCAAGTTTCCCTTATCGAAAACACAGGTACGGCTTGAGGATTCAGATGAAAGCCAAATAAAAGATGTAAATGAACGAAATCCTGACATAATCTCAATATTGTCGGTCTTTACATTGTATTTTTTAAAGTCCTCAAGCAGAAAACTTCCGCCGATATCATCGGACAAAACACCGATAAACTCTGTATCAGCCCCGAGTTTAGAAGCAGCGACAATACCTGTGGCAACAGGTCCCCCGCCGGCTTGCTTTAATTTCAGCGCACGCATTTTTGTATCTTCTTTAGGATACTTCGGTATTTCTAAAAGCGTATCCATAACGCAGGCGCCTATACCTACTGCTTTGTTCATTTTATTATGCCTTTCCGTCAGCACCCGTAAGCGCTATTTTTGAAAGCGCTAATTTCTTTACGCTTTCAATCGGTTTCTTCATAAACATATCTACCGCAAGACTTCTGTTGGGATCATTCAGACTTTCAAGCGTACCTTCTGCGAAAGAACAGCAGACATCAGTACCGATATTCATCTTTCTGATACCTGCATTTATAGCAGCCTTAACCTGATCGTCCGGTATGCCCGAACCTCCGTGTAAAACAAGCGGAATACCGCCTGTTGACTTTCTTATTGCGGCTATTCTTTCAATATCAAGCTTCGGCGGCTTTTTATAATGACCGTGCGCATTGCCTACAAGCACCGCAAGACAGGTGATATCTACCTGTTTTACAAATTCTGCCGCCTGTTCGGGGCTTGTAAACTCGTCCATAGCGTCATCATTGACACTGCCTATATGTCCAAGCTCTCCTTCAACACCGACGCCTATGGATTTACAGCTTTCAACAATATGCTTTGTAATCGCTATATTTTCTTCAAACGGATGAGTGGAGCCGTCAAGCATAATACCGGTCGCACCGAGTCGCAGAGCTTTAATAACTTCGGCCTCACTCGGTCCGTGGTCAAGATGAAAACAAATCGGCACTGCAGCCTTTTTCGCCGCTGCCAAAATAGCGGGAGCCAGATAATATCCGACATATTCATTAAAAAGGCGCGGGTAAACCTGCATTATAACAGGAGCTTTTGCCTCCTCAGCCGCATCAAAAACCCCCATAACTGTCTCGGTATTATAAACATTGAATGCAGGAATACAGTAATTACCTTTTTCTGCCATTCCTATTATATCCTGTAATGAAACTAACATTCTTATTCTCCTAATATCAAGTCCTCAATCGAAAGAACTTTTATTTTATCCTGTTTTACGGATTTTAATGCCGCATATTCGGAAACACATGCGGTAACAACCGTATTTTCGTGTATGCTTTCAACATTATAAAGTCTGCGTGCGGCGACTTCTTTTATAACCTCGGGAAGATATTCAGCCATAAGAATATTTCCTGCCCAAACCGTCTCACGGCGGTTTAAAAGCATTTCATGAAGCGTTGCAAAAGACTTTATGATTTCACGCGGTTCTTCGGTTTCCTCAAGGTCACGGGAAAGCTGATAGGGATCCTGAAAAACAACTGTCTTCCCTGTATTATGCGCCTTTAATTTACCGTCCTTTAAAAGACCTGCGACAAAAGAGGTGTATGTAACGGCATTTGCCTTTACATCTATTCCGTATTCTTTATAAAGCTGCTTTACGGTCTTTGAATCGTTCGGGTCATAAAGAACCACCGTTTTATAATCGCCGAATACCTTTGCCGCGGCTTCCATCTGTTTCTTGGTTTCATCCGCCGCACCGATAAGGAAATCCAGCTGCGAACCGCTTGCAGGCTCATCGGTAAGAACTGTAAATTCAACTCCTGCTTTTTCAAGCACCTTTATTGCCTTTATCGCCTGACAAGCCTCCTTAAATCTAGCGTCCGTACCCAAATAAAGGAGCGTATCGGTCTTTGCGGAATGAGCGTCTGTTTCCTTTTTAAGCTCATCTGAAATTTCGGTTTCGCCGTAAGCGTTGCCGGTCTCAAGACAGTTATCAACAAGCTTATTTATATATTCCGGCAAAGCGCCCTCAAGCGCCGCCTTCAGTCTTGTTTCCTTTGTGAACATAACGGGATCCCATCCTGTCACACAAACGTTTACGCAGCCGCCGCAGGTGCAGCACTCGTAAATATTATCCATTATTTCCGAAAGCTCAATAGCGTTACGGTTTACAAGTGAAATTCCGAGAGCGCGGGCGCGGGCGGTGCTTCTTTCGTGACCGGTTGCATTGCCTATCGGGCAGATATGGTGACACATCCAGCAAAAGCGGCAGGAATCAACATGCTGTTTAGCTTTATCAGATAAATTCATTTTCATTTCCTCCTTATTATTACAAACCTAACTTAAACGGATTCATTATGCCGTTAGGGTCAAGCGATTTTTTAAGACCTTCAAACACCTGCATTGCCGGACCGTACTGTTCTTTCATAAGTCTTCCGAGCTTAATACCAACGCCGTGGTGATCGTTTACTACACCGCCGTGCGCAAGTGCTGTTCTTACACCGCACGTCCAAACTGCCTGATGAAGACGAAGAGCCTCAACCGGATCTTCGGGAACATCTTTTCCATCTATAATAAAGCGGTCATAAACCATTGCTCCCCACTCATACCAATGGGAGAAATGAGCTATAAACTTAGCCTGCGGGAAGTTTTTCTCTATTGCTTCTTTCATAGCCCAATAGATTTCTTCAATTTTACCGTACGGAGCTATCGTATCCATAGTTCCGAACATCTGAGGAATATCCATCATATAACCGGGATAGAAAAATGTGATCTTTTCATCCCACCATTTTTTGCCGTAATCGCTGCCCATGTCCTCAGCGCCGTATTTGGCAAATGTTTTAAGAAGAATCTTTTCCTCAACCTCAACCATTTCACGCTCGCCCTCATAGGCAACATTCATAAATGCCCCCTTGCGTTCTACACCTACTATCTTTTTTATCAGTGACGCGGTTTCCGCCTCATCATAAAGACGCATAACGGAAGGCTTGAACTTCTGAAGCAGCTCACGGGCAGCTTTAAATGCTCCCGTCATATCCTGGAATAAAAATCCGCGAAAGCGGCGTTCTTCGGGCTGATCAAAAATTCTGATTTGAGCCTTTGTTATAATTCCGAGTGTTCCTTCGGAGCCTATGAATATCTGATTTAAATCAGGTCCCGCGGCATGCTTAGGCGCAGATGATGTATTGATTATATCTCCGTTAGGAAGGACAACCTCCATCTGAAGCACCATATCGTCTATTTTACCGTATTTGGTGGAGCATACGCCTATGCCGCGATGCGCTAAAAATCCGCCCACCGTTGAGCAAGTAAGACTTGAAGGATAATGCATTGTAGCCTTGCCGACTTCATTTGCAGCCCATTCAATATGCTTATAAATTGCGCCGGTGCCGCACTCTATGTACATACCCTCGGTATTAACCTCGTAAATTTTGTTCATTCGCTTTGTATCAAGCAATATTCCGCCGCAGACAGGTATGGCTCCGCCCTGCGTGCCGCCTCCGGCACCCCATGTAGTTACGGGAAGCTTATAATAATTAGCAATCTTAACTACCTTTGAAACCTCTTCGGCATCCTTAGGGCATACAATTATATCAGCCTCAGGCATACGGCATCCGCGGTCAGCCCACATACGGGAAAGCCAATAATAGTCTACGCTGTGAGTTACCCTGTCGATAGCGCGTGTAGAACAGTTTTCCTTTCCGACGGCATCCTCAAGCTCCGTTAAAATCATTGCGAATAAAAATTCATTCATTTGGTATTGCATTTTTCTGTCTCCTTTAAATTATTTAATCGTTTCATCAACCTTTAAGTTGGAAAAATACTTGCAAAATTCTTTGATTTCTTTGCGGTAATCACCGCGCATTTCAACAAAGTGATGGATATACGGCCCGTCAAGAAGTCTGTCCTCGATCGCCTGTAAATCGGAAAACTCTCCCCAAATATAAGTGCCGTGGGTCTTGGGTCCCTCGGTAGTATGGCAGATAAGCGGCAGTATCATATATTCTCCGTGCTCCTGATCAATTCGGGCAACCGTATATTCTCCGTCTTTTCCTCTGAGCCATGCGCGCTGGTTTACAAGGCGTGCCTTTGTGCCTTCTGCCTTTTCGCTTACGGGGAACGGTCCGCAGTGCCATAAAAGCTCAGCGTTTTTGTTTTCGGGGTGGCGTACCGTAAACTCGCCGAACAGGGGTCTTCCCTTGCCGAGCGTCGCGCACTTTAAAAGCGCCATAGTCATAGCGCAGTGCATATCGCTTTCACACGAAACCATAAAGCCCATTTCGTTAAGCAAACCGTAAAGCGCGCACGGAGCTAATCCGTCAAACATTATAGGCGTTGCCGTCCAGCATTCCGCCGAGAGAATATCCAGATTGAATTCTTCAAAAAGATGCTTATACATAGCGGTCATTGTCGCCATAGGCTTTATGTATTTAGGTGTTAAATCATCAAGCTCGTAATTTGTAAGGAAATACTGCTCGTATTCCGCTATTTCGTCGGCATAATCCGTTTCGGCGGACTTCATTCTCTGCTCGATAACCGCAAAGTTAATTGGGATTATTTTTATACCGAACTTTTCCATCAGCTCGCCCTCGTTCCATATTACCGAAAAGAAAGGAGCGGGGCGCGTTCCCACCTGACCTATCCGCATACCCTTAAAGTTTTTAACCATACAGGCTGTGCGCACAAAGCTGTCAAAGCCGCTTTTAAACTCTTCCGACTCTACACGGCAGCAAGGCAGATGCGAAAACGGGATATGATATCTCTGAAACTGGCGGGAAACTCCGAAAAGTCCGCACTGCGAATCCGTCGGGCGCATACCGTCAACATAATATTCATCGTCAAGCGGAGCCCAGAGAAGCACAGGCTTTCCGAGTACCTTTGCTATATCGGCAGCCGCTTCTTCGTTTCCGAAGTTGCAGTTTATGATAACCACGGCGTCAACCTTTTCAGCTTTAAAGCGCTCTACGATATCCTCCGCCGATTTATCGTCAAAAATAAGATCGGCACAGCCGAGTCCCTTGCTGTCGGCAAAGGTTACATTTTCACTTTTGAAATTTTTCTCTATGTAATCAACAAATCTGTGACCGCGCTCCTCTGCCGAAACCCATGTTAAAAAGGTTTTTTCGGGGCGGTTGGTCGTGTTGCGGCGCATAGGTACTAAACCTATTTTCACATTAAAATCAAGCATAGAATTCCCCCATTTAATTTTACAATTATAAAATACCAAATAAGGAGAAAAAAAGCAACAGCAAAATGAAATTTATTTTTATTTTATTGACAGTTTTTTAAAATAATGGTATAATAATGGAAAATATTTTCATTTTGGAGTAAATTATGGAATCAACCGTACACAAAATAAGAAAGCTCTACCCTGAAATGGGCAGAGCTGAGAAAAAAATAGCCGATTATATTCTTGAAAATACCAATTCAATAATTGAGTTTTCTGTAACCGAATTGTCAAAAGCCTGCGGCTGCGGAGACGCTACAGTGGTGCGATTCTCAAAGCGTCTCGGATTTGAAGGATTTCAGGCGCTTAAAATAGGAATAGCAGGAGAACTCGGCGCAACCTCTTCTATAAGCAACGAAATTAAAAAAACAGATACATGCTTTGAAATATTTAAAAAACGAATAGCAGATATTTCGGTCTCTTTGCAAAGCACCGAAAGTATAATTGATGAAAACTCTCTTGAAAAGGCTGCAAATATCATAATGAACGCAAAACGTATAGCGGTTTTCGGATTGGGTAATTCTGCGGCAATAGCTATGGATGCCGCACATAAATTCTTGCGTTTGGGACTCGACTCACAATGCTGTACCGATAACCACATGCAGGCTATTATCGCTTCACATTTAGACAGAAAAAGCGTTGCGATAGGAATATCTCATTCCGGTTCTTCTAAAGATATCGTCGAAGCCTTGAAGCTTTCTAAAATCGGAGGAGCAACCACTATCTGCATAACAAACTACTCTGCTTCTCCTATTGTGGAAGCAGCCGATATTTCACTTTTCACCAAATCAGAAGAAACAAAATATTCTATTCTCGGTTTGAGTTCACGAATTGCACAGCTTACTATTTTTGACGCAATATACACATATATAGTTATAAACTCCGATAAAGCAGCAATTCAGGCGATATATAATACGGAAATTGCTCTCCAAAATAAAAAATACTGATTTTTTTAAGCATGTTCAAAAAGCCGGCATATTTAAGGCGCAAACGCTGTAAAATCCTGATTTTCGGTCTGTCGGCGAATATTTAAACCCCGAGCTCAGCATCTTCTGCTTTAAGCTCGGGGTCAGTTATTTACAGAATATATTAAATTTTCTTGGTATGATCTGTTAAAACCTTTGTGCCGGTAAAGGGCTCTTTTCCTAAAAGTCTTTCGACAAGCAGCTCAACGGTTTTTTCGTCCGCTCCGTTATTAACTTCAACTATCGTATGCTCCTCGGCAAAGTAGTCCTCGGCAAAATAGGGCGAGCCGTAATTTATAATAAGCTTTTTATTTTTATCGAACAGCTGAGAGGCCCATACAATCATAAACGAAACGCTCCAAGAGGTAGCATAATCCATATTCATTGAAAATATTGTCAAATCATATTCAGACTGCAGTTTGTTAATATCATCCTGCCAGCAAACGCGCGACGGAACATCATAGATGTCCCTCTTGACCTCTGCATTAAATCCGACTTTATTAAGAGCATCGGCAAGATTTTGAGCAGCCTTACTGTTTTCATCTTCCGCCGCGTTTACGATAAGGATATTCTTTACCTTATCGGTATTAAGCGGCAAAAGGCCGATTTCATTTTTATATTCGCAAATTCCGTGCGCCGTTACTCTTTTGCTGATTTCGTCAGCCTTTTCGGCTGCGGGCTCTTCATATTTCTTTTCCTTTAAGGCGTTATTCCTGAAATCTCTCATTTTCTGAATTCTTGATAAGGCTTCATCAAGTCTGCTCTCGGGAATTTCACCGGACAAAATAAGCTCTTCTATTCTGTCTGCCGCTTCTACGGGAGGCCACAAAAGAAGGTCAGCACCACTCTTAAATGCCTGAACGGTTTCTTCTATAAGATTTCCTGTTGCCATGCCGCCCATTATAAGAGCGTCGGTAACAACGGCACCGTCAAATCCCAATTCCTCCTTTAAAAGGTCATTTGTAAGCCTTTTTGAATATGTAGCGATAGGATAGTACCCGTTTTCATATTCATCGGTATATGATTTTAAGGAGACATGCGTTGTCATTACGCTTAAAGGCGAGGTTTTAAACAGTTCTTTATAAAGATAGCCGTATGAATTCATCCATTCATCGAAACCAAGGACATTTCTGCCGTGACCGAAGTGCATATTTATACTGTTTGTTCCAAGCCCCGGAAAATGCTTTAAGGTTGCGCAAACGCCCTGATCCTGAAGTCCTCTGACTACCTCACTGTAAACCTCGGCGGTTAGCTTCGGGTCATCGCTTGCGGCATAAAGCGGCATTGAGCGGTCATAAAGCAGGTCTACGCTCGGTCCTAAAAGCCAATCAACGCCGTGGAAATTCATCTGCATACCTAAAAGCTTTCCGTAATCATAAGCGTCCTTTAAATTTTTAGAAGATACAAGGGCGCTCGGACCGCAGGAGTATTCAGTTCCTGTAATCCCTGCACCGTCCGCGCAGACTAAAAGCGGAACCTTTGAATATTTTCTGCACTCGCAAAGTCTTTTATAAGAAGTTCCTGTTCCCATTTCAACAGTATCCTCAGCCCCCGGAAGCACTGAATAATACATACCTCCCACGGGATATTTTTCAAAAAATTCCTTTGGTCCGCCGTGCTTATTTATTTCTCTGACGGTTACGATAAAAGTCTGTAAAATTTTTTCTTTAAGCGTCATTTTTTAACCTCTTTTTCACATATTAGAATTTAATTGCAGTATAACACAAAAAACTACTGAATTCAACGCTTATTTTCCGAAATACAACGCAAAAAACAAAACTGAATTCATTATTTATTATATTATCGGAAAGACTCAGGTCAAGCCTGCTTTTTTTGACTGATAATACTTTTTTTATTACAATACATTTGAAATATTTAAAAAACGCCGCAAAGTTTGCGGTGCAGTCTGTGTAAGCCTATCCGAAAACCGAAATCCCTGTGAACATACCAAATGTTCGCAGGGATTTAAATTCATATTCCAAGCTCTTCGTCGGAGACAATATCTTCGTTTAAAGTATTCGTTTGCATTTCATAGTCTTCAAACTTAAAAAGCTTTCTGAACATTACAATCGGGAAGGAATGAATTTTTGAATTATAACGGGCAACCGCATCTGAAAAAGTCATTCTGATATTAAGCTTTGCATTTTCAGTATTCTCGATCTGACTTAAAAGCTTTTGCGTATGCACATTGGACTGAAGCTCAGGGTAAGCCTCGATCACAGCCTTAAAATCCTTACTTGTTCTTATTTTTCCCTGCTGTCCGCCTTTTCTTGCCTCTGCAAACTTTTCAATTACTTCTGTTTCGGAATTTCTGTATTTATCTGCAACCCGTTCAGCCTTATCCATTAAAGAAGCGGAGGTTTCATTAACAGCCGTTATATCAGCCTCGGCCTTTTTAATAAGATTTCTGCAGCGCTGAGCGGCATTGAAATCAATAATAATATTTTCGGCAAAAGCAAGTACAATGGACAGCACACACATCAAAACATTGTATTTAGCGGGAATTTCATCTTCCGAGGAAGTGCAGACCGCAAAAATAATAATTATTATAAACCAAGAAATTACAAATGCTCCGAGAAGCTTTAAAAGCGAAACAAGCAGATTATTCTTATAAGTTTTTGCCATAGAAACACCTCAAGTTATTCCTTTGCGGCTTCTGCAATCTCATCAAGCTTTTTGTTTCTGAAATAAAGGCCGACATCTATCGAAATCTCGATAAAGTTAAGCACATAGAAGAAAAAGCTTAAATAGAATATAAATCCTGAGCTGCCGCCTGAAACCTGTATAATCTTTCTTGCAATTCCGCATGCGTAGCCGATAAGCAAAAAAACCTCAAAGAAAAGGCTTTTGCCCTTTGCGGTGCGCGAAATTATGGATTTGCGGATAGAAATAGGCCATGACAGTCCAAAGCAGAATATAGTCAGAGCTTCAAGTAAATCGGTAATCATTTTTTAACCCCTTAAATTATTTATTTTTTCCTTCTGTAATCAGGCAAAAGCTTCGGTGATACCATATCGGTTTTAATACCCGCCTGCTCGCGCTCTTTATCAAATTTCGCGATATGCTCTAATGTAAGCTTGCCTACCTTTGTGCTTTCGGCTTTCTTTGCCGCATTTATTCCGGCATTTCTTCCGAAAACAATAACATCAAGAAGAGAATTGCCCATAAGTCGGTTTCTTCCGTGAATTCCGCCTACAGCCTCGCCTGCTACAAACAGATTTTCAACATTTGCCGTCATACCGTCAACACTGATATCAAGTCCGCCGTTCTGATAATGAAGAGTAGGATAAACCAAAATCGGTTCCTTTCTTATATCAATTCCGTAGCTTGCGAACATTCTCATCATTGCAGGAATTCTTTTTTCAATTGTACCCTCGCCTCCGATTTTTTCAATCATAGGAGTATCAAGCCATACAGCCTTTCCGCTACCTGTATCAACGCCCTCATCCCTATCCGAGCATTCGCGGATAATCGAAGCCGCAGCAACATCGCGGGTTTCAAGAGGGTGCATAAATACCTTACCGTCGCGGTTTACAAGCTTAGCGCCGAGCGAGCGAACTTTTTCGGTTACAAGAGCGCCGAATATCTGCTGAGGAAAAGCGGCGCCTGTCGGGTGATACTGGAGAGTTTCAGCATATAAAAGCTTAGCGCCTGCTCTGTAGCCTAAAACAAGACCGTCAGCCGTAGCACCGTAGTGATTGGAAGTCGGGAATCCCTGATAGTGCATTCTTCCCGCGCCGCCGGTTGCTATTATAACAGTTTTAGCGCGCGCAACCATAAGCTCATGAGTTTCCATATTCATTAAAACTGCGCCTGCGGCATTGCCGTTTTCGTCTAAAATAAGCTCTATTGCCGAGGTGAAATCAACAACGGTTATTCCGCGGTTTATAACCTCGTCGCGCAGAGTTCTCATTATTTCGGCACCGGAATAGTCCTTTGCCGCGTGCATTCTCTTTCTTGAGGTTCCGCCGCCGTGGGTGGTAATCATAGTGCCGTCGGGAGCCTTATCGAATTCAACTCCCAAATCATTAAGCCATTTAATAGCCTCGGGTGCGTCGCAGACAAGCTTAGCGAGAAGTTCTCGCTTAGCGGCATAATGTCCGCCGCCGAAAGCGTCAACAAAGTGGATTGCCGGCGAATCGTTAGGCTTATCGGCAGCCTGAATTCCGCCCTCTGCCATCATTGTATTGGCGTCGCCCATGCGAAGCTTTGTTACTATCATTGTCTTAGCGCCTGCTTTATCAGCTTCTATGGCCGCAGAAGTTCCTGCCCCGCCGCCGCCGATAATAAGAACATCAACATCATATCTGACATCGTTTAAATCAATGTCATCAGCTTTAATACGGCTGTTTGCCTCCAAAATATCGCAAAGCTCATGAGGAAGCTCTTCGCCTTTATTCGGGCCGACCTTAAGCGCTCTGAATTCACTCTTTTTATAGTCGGGATGATAAGCGCACAAAAGCTCATCTTTTTCCTTTGCCGTCATTCTTACAGGCTCATAAGCGATATTTGCGTCTCTTGCCGCTTCAACCGCCTTTAAAGACTCCTGAAATTCTTTTGAATACATCTTATCTTCCCTCCTTATTTCTCTATCTCTCTGTTGTTATAAAGCTCTTGCATTTCTTCAATGGGTTTGCCCATAAGATTTTCTATAAGCTCTGTAAAGGTTCCGTCCTTAATTTCCTGAACTCTGTCCTCCAAGTGCTTTGACCTCGGAGCAAGATACTTTCCGTTAAGTCTTCTTGCAAGCATTGCAACCTGAGGATGTGAAATTCCTGCGGGACATCTTGAAGAACAAACTCCGCACATTACGCAGTCAAAAGATTCCTCAGCGCACTTATCGAATTCGCCGCGCTGCGCATAAGCGATATACTGCATAACATTAAGACCCTGCGTGCAGCTCTTTGTGCAGGCATTGCAGCCGACGCAGGCATAAATCTCGGGGTAAAGCTGCATCATAATCTGCTCTGTGGGTTTAATTTTCTCCATATCGTAAACCTGCTTGACAAGCGGAAAGAAAGGAAGAGTTGCAACATACATATTATTCTCGACCTTTGTCTGACATGCAAGACAGGTTTTAAGCTCTCTGTCGCCCTTTATACGGTAAATAGTGGCGCATGCTCCGCAAAATCCGTTTCTGCAGCCGCATCCGCGGACAAGCTGATAGCCGGCATATTCCATAGCGCGCATAATGGTAAGGTCATCGGGAACGCTGTATTTTTTTCCGAACAGATAAATATCAACCATATTTTCCATTGCTTTATTTCTCCTTATCAATATTCATCGGGAAGCTCGTCAATTTCGTCAAAACGAAATACGGGACCGTCCTTGCAAACATATTTAGAACCGATATTGCAGCGTCCGCACTTGCCTATTCCGCATTTCATGCGAAGCTCCATAGTGGTATAGACCTGAGTTTTATCAAAGCCCAATTCCTGAAGCCCTGCAAGCGTAAACTTAATCATAATCGGAGGTCCGCAGAGAACGGCTATCTTATCGGTTGAAAAGCCGAGTTCTTTAACATAGTTTGGAACAAATCCTACATGTCCGTCCCAATCGGGCTGTTCGCGGTCGATAGTTAGGTGAACATTAACACCTGTATCATTTGCCCATTCTTCGATAATTTCTTTATAATCGACAAGGTCCTGTTTGCTCCTTGAACCGTAAACAATATCAATTTTACCGTAACGGTCCCTATAATGGCGGCAATAGTTAATTACCGAACGAAGCGGAGCAAGACCTATACCGCCGGCAACGAATAACATATCGTGGCCTGCAAATTCGGTATCAACGGGGAAAGGTCTGCCGTAAGGTCCTCTTATAGTTATCTGCTGACCTACCTCCATAGAATGAAGCCACTCTGTTACGCAGCCGCACTTTTTAATGGAAAATTCCATAAACTCGGTATTTGTGGGAGAAGAGGTTATTGAAAACATCGCCTCGCCTACTCCGGGGATCGAAAGCATTGCGCACTGCCCCGGCTTATGCTCAAAAGCCTTTTTGCCGTCGGGAGTGACAACCCTGAAGGTTTTAACATCCGGAGTATCAATTCTTATATCCGTTACCACTCCGATCTTCGGAATAAGAGGTTCATTGATTTCAGACATTTTTATTACCTCCCAGTTTTTTCATTACCTTTACAATATTCATCTGTATCGGACATTTTGAAAGACATCTTCCGCAGCCTACGCAGGAAAACATACCGTCATTATTAGTCGGGAAATATACAAGCTTATGCATAAATCTCTGACGGAAGCGCTCAAGCTGAGTAAGTCTCGGCTGACCTGCCGACATTTTAGTAAACTCGGAATACATACACGAATCCCAGCAGCGAAAACGCTTAACGCCGCGGCCTGTATTAAAATCCTTTATATCATAGCACTGACAAGTCGGACAAACGAAAGTGCAGGTTCCGCAGCCCAGACAAGACTCGGAAAGTTCCGCCCATGCAGGGTCATCGAAAAACTCCTTGGTTTTCCCCGCTCCGAAAGAATCGGTTTTAAGGTGAGAAAGAGGAAGCTTTTTCATTCTTTCTTTAATTTCTGCCTTTATGGGAGTTACATCCGAGCTCTCTGCAGGTTCTGTTACATTCTCAATAACCTTTAAAAGCTTTTCGCCCTTTTGGGTCAATGCCTTTAAGAAAAGCTCTGACTCGGATTTAAAGCACTGAACATCTCCCTTAGGATCGGAGGAATCAATTCCGAAAGCGGAGCAGAAACAGGTTTCAGTCGGCTTATTACAAGCCAAAGAAACTATTGTTCCGTGGTCTCTGCGGTTTTTATAATAAGAATCGACCGGCGAAGCGAGAAATACCTTGTCAAGAACATCAAGACTTCTTACATCGCATGCGCGGACTCCGAAAATAACAAAGTCCTCGCATTCTTTTCTTGTGTCTATAATCTCAATATTTTTACCCTCGATTTTAAAATCCATAAGATTTTCGGTCTGAGGGAAGAAAAGGTCCTTTGCGCTTCTTACCGTATTTAAAGCCTCGGACATTTTTTTATCCTCTGACCATTCCTCGAATTTGGCTCCGCCTTTGGTATCAACGGGAAGATAAAGTCTCATTTCGGTTTTAACAGCCGAAAACAGCGAATTTAAATTATCAAGTGAAATTTTACGCATTTTCGTCACCTCTTCCTACCGCGTCCTTAGGCTCAATATCCTCAGTTGTATAATTAACTATCGGAGCGCGGCTTCCTACCTCGGCACCTGCCTGATAATCGCCGTAGAACTCATCAATATCCTTAATAAACTTTCTGTTAAGGAGATGGAGCGGAATATGCTGAGGACAAACTCTTGAGCATTCTCCGCAATCGGTACATCTGCCGGCAACATGGAAAGCCCTTATAATATGGAACATTTTTTCCTCAAAGGAATCCGCGGCGGCTTTATTTTCAACGCCCGATTCGGGGTTGTCGAAAACGCATTTTTCGCATGTGCATGCCGGACATACATCACGGCAGGCATTGCATCTGATACATCTTGAAAGCTCGCCCTGCCAGAATTCAAAGCGTTCGTCGGGGGTCATTTTTTCAAGCTTTTCTACCTCATCGAAACGGTTTGAATCAAGAACCTCTCCGTCAGAACCTAAAAGCTCGTCATAAGCGACATGTTTTTTTGACTTACAGTTGATACAGCGGTCGGGTAAAAGCTCGCTTCTGTTTTTGGTTACGGTACCGTCAAAAAGCGTCTCAATTTCTACGGTTTCGCCGTTATCGGTTACATTTGCAATGCTTTCGGCAGCCTCTCTGATTTTACCGGTATCAAGCATTCCGTTACACGGAACTCCTACGGCATAAACCTTTTCCCTGTCAAAGCGGTGTTCTGTCAAAAGCTGATTAAAGCTATACGTATCGCAGGGCTTTAAAAACACGAGAACCTTTTTATCGGTCTTAGCGGTTTCTTTAATAAGGTATTTTGAAAAGTTTGCTCCGCAAAAATCATTGAAAACAAAATTTTCGTTTATATCCTCTTTATTTTCGAAAACGGCAGGAGTTACATCATAGCAAAACTCGCCTGTTTTCCAGCCTAAAACTCTGTCAACTGTACCGTTTTCAAGAAGCTCAAGCGCTTTATTTACGAGAATTTCGCGATTTATTTCCTGCATCGTAAATCCTCCAATCTTTTATTTTCGCCGAGGCTTGCAACCTTGCTTACAAAATCATTCATGGTTTCGGCAAATTTTGCGCCTTCAGCCGCTGATACCCACTCAACTCTCGTTCTTTCTCTCTCTATTCCAAGATAATCAAGCATAGAGAAGAGCAGAGCCATACGGCGGCGCGTATAATAGTTGCCCGAAGTATAATGGCAGTCACCTGGGTGGCATCCGCAAAGGATTACACCGTCTGCTCCGCGCTGGAAAGCCCTTAATATAAACATCGGGTTTACTCTGCATGAGCAGGGAACGCGGATTATTTTGACATCTGCCGGATAATTAAGTCTGTTGTTTCCGGCAAGGTCGGCTCCCGCATAAGAGCACCAGTTACAGCAGAATGCCACAATAAGCGGCTTATGTTCGTTTACTTGCATATTGCGTCTACCTCCGCCATAATTTGTTTATTCATAAAGCCCTTAAGGTCCATAGCGCCTGACATACAGGCAACCGTACAGGCTCCGCAGCCCTGACAAACCGCTTCGTTGACCACCGCAACTCTGCGCACCTTTGTCGTTCTGTCGGGCATTCTGAATTCTTTGTTTTCATAGGAAATCGCACCGTAGGGGCATACCTTTTCGCAGGTTGAGCAGCCGTTACACATCATTTCATTTGAATGCGCAACGCACGGGTTGCCCATAAGCTTATCCTTGCAGAGAAGTCCTATAACCTTTGATGCGGCGGCTCCTGCCTGAGATACGGTTTCGGGTATATCCTTCGGTCCCTGACATGTTCCCGAAAGGAATACACCGGCAGTCGGGCTTTCAACAGGACGAAGCTTCGGATGAGCCTCGGTGAAGAAATCATTGGTGTCCATACTTGCAGTAAGCATTGTCGCAAGGGGACGGGCGGATTTATCCGGCTCAATTGCGGCGGCGAGAACAACGAGGTCCGCGTCAATATGAAGCTGCTTGCCGTAAATAAGATCGGAGCCCTGAACCTTAAGCTTTTTGCCTTCGGGTGTAACCTTACCGACCATACCCTTTATATAATGTACACCGTATTCTTCAACGGCTCTTCTGTAAAACTCATCAAAGTTCTTACCCGGGGTACGTACATCTATATAGAAGACATAAACCTCGGTATCGGGGTATTTATCTCTTATAAGCATTGCATGCTTTGCGGTATACATACAGCAAATTTTGGAGCAGTATTCCTTACCCTTTTCGGCGCAGTTTTCACATCTTGAGCCGACGCACTGAACGAAAACTATCGTATGAGGATGCTCCTTATCGGACGGTCTTAAAAGCGTTCCGCCGGTGGGTCCTGCAGCGTTCATAAGACGCTCAAGCTCTAAGGAGGTTATAACATCTTTAGACTGAGAATAAGCAAACTCATCGAATTTTTCTACGGAAATCGGATTAAATCCGGTTGCGACGACAATTGCGCCGTATTTCTCCTCTATGAATTCGTCCTTTGCATTATAATCAATAGCTCCTGCCGTGCATACCTTTGAACATACTCCGCATTTGCCGGTTTTAAGCATCATACAGTAATTCGGGTCAATAGTAGCGACCTTCGGAACTGCCTGAGCAAACGGAATATAAACGGCACTTCTGTTATCCATTCCGAGGTTAAACTCATTCGGAACCTTTTTCTGTGGGCACTTTTCCGTACATAGACCGCAGCCTGTACAGATATCCTCTTTTACATATCTTGCTTTTCTTTTGATTGTTACATCGAAATTGCCTACAAAACCCTTGACTTCGGTTACTTCCGAATAAGAATAAATCTTTATTTTTTCATTCTGAGCAACATCAACCATTTTCGGCGTTAAAATACACGCGGCGCAGTCAAGCGTCGGGAATGTCTTATCAAGCTGAGACATTTTACCGCCTATCGTAGGCTTTGTTTCGACTATATCAACAGGAAATCCCGCGTCGGCGATATCAAGCGCTGTCTGAATTCCCGCAATTCCTCCTCCGATAACAAGCGCACGCTTAGTAACGGGGCTTTCACCGGGGGTAAGAGGTGTATTTAAATTAACCTTTGCCACAGCGGCTTTTGCAATTATTATCGCCTTTTCGGTGCCTATGGGCATATCCTTATGTACCCAAGAGCACTGCTCGCGGATGTTTGCGATTTCAATCATATATGAATTTATTCCTGCCGCGGCGGCGGTTTTGCGGAATGTTGCCTCATGCATTCTCGGAGAACATGAACATACTACAATTCCCGTAAGCTTATATTCTTTAATGGCATTTTTAATTAAATCCTGACCTGCCTGAGAGCACATATACTGATATTCGGTGGAGAAAACAACCCCCTGCTCAGATTTTAAAGCCTCGGCAACAGCCTTTACATCTACCGTTCCGGCAATATTTGTACCGCAATGGCAGACAAAAACTCCTATTCTTTGCATAGATCCTTTCTCCTTTCTACTTGGAATATTTGCGCAGTGCGCTCATAACAGCCTGCTGAGGCATATCATCATCAATAAGATTGGGAATATCGTCAGCCTTTAAATGATTGGCACCCTTTTGCCTTATAACCGCAAGTCTTACAGCTTCGATTATCTTTGCCGGCTCGACGCCTCTCGGACAGCGGTCGACGCAGGCGAAGCATGAAAGACATTTATAAACCGATTCGGATTTCATCAATGTTTCAATATCGCCGTTTTCAACCATATAAACAAACTGATGGGGATGATATTCCATTTCATCATAAGACGGACATGTTCCCGAGCATTTTCCGCAGCGCATACATTTAAGCGGATTAACGCCGCTCATACGCAGAATATTTTCTTTTAAAGCTTCGTTTTTATTCTGCATAACCGTCCTCCTTTATACCGAGAGCCTCTGCTAAAAGCTCCGTGAAATAAACAACCGGAATTTCGCTTCCGTTTTTGACAAGATTATATTTACAAAGCGGACATGCCGTTACCATAAGCTCGGCTCCGCAGCTTGCGGCATTTGAAGAAACCGCATTTGACCTTTTCTTTGCCTGTTCTGGGTCTTCAAGAGCGATATATCCGCCGCAGCACTCGTTTCTCTGCGAGTAAATAACCGGCTCGGCGCCCAGCGCTTTTATGAAATCCTCCATTATTTTGGGATTTTCGGCGTCGTCAGTTTTCATAACGCTGTTCGGTCTTAAAAGAAGACATCCGTAATAAGCGGCTATCTTTTTACCCGTAAGCGGATTTTTAACGGCTTCCTTTATTTTATCAAAGCCTATTTTATCTCTTAAAAACTCAAGATAATGAAGCACCTCGGTCTCGCCGCCGTAAGGCTCTCTTTTTTCCTTATCCTGAGACAGATAATTATTTACCTTAAATGCAAAATCACTGTCTGTTTTAACAGCATGATTGGTCTGCTTTATAACATTATGGCAGGCAGAACATACCGTTACAAGAGGTCTTCCCTCTTCTTTTGCCGCAATAAGCGCGCGGACGCTCGGAAGCTTTGAAGCTATCTCGTCTTTAGCGCTTACGAATACTCCTCCGCAGCACTGCCAGTTTTCGATTTCAACCAGCTCAAAGCCCAAAGCCTTTGCGCATTCGCGGGCATAAAAATCAAGCTTTTTGGCTTTTGTACGCAAAGTACACCCCGGAAAATAACTGACCTTCATCTGTTTCCTCCTGTTTATTTATACCATCTCTTCGGGATGGAAAACTTCATCAAATTTTTCCGCTGTCAGGAAACCGAGCTCAACGCAGGCGCTTTTAAGCGAAATATTATCCTTGAATGCTTTTTTTGCAGTCTTAGCGGCATTTTCATAACCTATATAAGGATTTAGAGCAGTAACCAGCATAAGCGAATTATGAAGATTATGGTGCATTTTTTCCTTATTGGCGGTAATTCCCACCGCACAGTTATTATTGAACGAAACGATTGCCTCAGCCAAAAGTCTTGCGGACTGCAGAAAATTATACGCTGTAACCGGCATGAAAACATTAAGCTCAAAATTGCCCTGAGAAGCCGCCATTCCCACCGCGACATCATTTCCCATAACCTGAACCGCAACCATTGTTACAGCCTCGCACTGAGTCGGGTTGACCTTTCCCGGCATTATGGAAGATCCGGGCTCGTTTTCGGGGATATGAATTTCTCCGAGACCGTCACGCGGGCCTGACGCAAGCCATCTTACATCATTTGCGATTTTCATCATATCGCAGGCGCAAGCTTTTATTGCGCCGTGAGCGAAAACGATTTCATCTTTGGATGTAAGAGCATGGAATTTATTGCCTGCGGTTACAAAACTCTTGTTTGTAAGCTCGGCTACCTTTTTTGCAACAAGAGTGTCAAAGCCTTTAGGCGCGTTAAGCCCTGTTCCGACGGCGGTTCCGCCGAGTGCCAATTCATGCAGCGGAACAAGAGCGGATTTTAAAAGCTCGACATCGCGCTCAAGACTTGCTCTCCAGCCGGAAATTTCCTGACTGAATTTAATCGGAGTAGCGTCCTGAAGATGGGTACGCCCCGATTTAACGATTCCCTCATTTTCCTTTTCAAGTCTTTTAAAAGTTGCGATAAGCATTTCGATTGCAGGGATAAGCTTATCCTCCACAGCCAAAACTGCCGATATGTGCATAGCCGTCGGGAAGGTGTCGTTCGACGACTGGCTCATATTTATATCATCATTGGGATGGCAGAGCTTTTTATCCGCAATCTGGTTTGCGCGGTTTGCGATAACCTCGTTCGCATTCATATTAGACTGTGTGCCGGAGCCTGTCTGCCAGACAACAAGCGGGAAATGACTGTTGAGTGAACCCGAAATAACCTCGTCGCAGGCAGCTGTTATAGCTTTAAGCTTTTCTTCGGTCATCTTTTCGGGGCGAAGCTCGGCATTTGCCATTGCCGCCGCCTTTTTAAGAATTCCGAAAGCATGAGTGATTTCGCGCGGCATGGTTTCGATATCCACGCCTATTTTAAAGTTCTCATGGCTTCTTTGTGTCTGAGCCGCCCAAAGCCTGTCGGCAGGAACCTTCATATCTCCCATGGAATCGTGTTCGATGCGGTAATCCATTTTTAAAACGACCTTTCTTTAAATATTAAGGCTTCCGATAACCTGCTTTAATGTATCGGCACTGTTTCTCAGTTTTACAACCTCTTCGTCCGTAAGAGAAATATTCACCTTTCCGCGGACGCAGTTATTGCCGATAAGATTGAGTGTGCTTAAGCAGACATCGTCAATTCCGTATTCGCCGTGCATCATGGTAGAAACGGTCATGGTTGTATCCATTCCGCCGAGAAGACATCTGCAGATATGGCATACGGAAACCGAAACGGCATAGAAGGTTGCGCCCTTTCTTGCGATAACCCTTCCGCCCGATTTTCTTACATACTGCTCAACATCGCTTAAATTAAGCGGAGGATTTATAAGTCCCGCAATTTCGGTTGAGAACTGCTGACAGTCCTTAATCGGAACATTTGAAATATTTGCCACAGACCACGGAATAAACGAAGAATCTCCGTGTTCCCCGAAAACATAAGCGTGAACATTAGCCTGACTTATGTTATAATACTCAGAGAGTCTCGCACGCAGACGCGCGGTATCGAGAATTGTTCCAGAGCCCACAATTTTATTTTCGGGAATTCCCGAGAACTTACAGAAAGTATAGGTAAGAATATCGACAGGATTACTTACAATTATGTAGGTCGCATTAGGGGCATGCTTAGTAATTTCCGGAATAATGCTTTTAGTTATATCCACATTTGTCTGAGCAAGCTCAAGTCTTGTCTGTCCGGGTTTTCTTGCAATACCCGAAGTGAGAATTACTATGTCGGAATTTTCAGCGTCGCGGTAGTCGCCTGCGTAAACAGAGCAGGAGTTGCAGAACGGCGTACCCTGTCTGATATCAAGCGCTTCTCCGAGTGCCTTTTCATTATTGATGTCGATCATGACTATATCAGACGCAATACCCATTACCGTGAGAGTGTACGCGATAGTCGAGCCGACGCTTCCTGTACCTATGATTGAAATTTTGTTCATAATACACCTTCCTATATTACATATTTATCATATTATATCATATTGTGTCTGATTTTGGAATTGCAAGTTTTGCATAGCGGTATACCATATTTGTATATAACCGAGTTCTTCTATGCGAAAAAGAAATCGCGTTCATAAAATAAGCTTTTTTTACCGTCTGTGAAACTATGTTAAAAATATATTATTTATTATGTTTTTATTTTAATATAAATTTATGTTATAAAGTGGGAAAAAGCGATAATAAAGGCACTTGTAAACATACTGTATATGTGTTATACTTTAATTGCGTTTAAAAAGGGAGTGTGAAAAATGCAAAATGATAATATGCTGCCCGAGGGTCTGTCCGAAGCGGAAGCCGCAAAAAGGGCGCAGAATGGTCTTTCAAACGAGAGCGTTACACAAGCGGGAAAATCGGTAAAGGACATTATTCTTTCAAATACACTGACATATTTTAACTTTATTTTCCTGATTATAACAGTTTTGCTATGCATTGTCGGCTCTTTCAGAAATCTCACGTTCCTGCCTGTTATCATCGGAAATACATTGGTCGGAATTTTTCAGGAAATCAAGGCTAAGAAAACACTTGATAAAATGAATCTTATAAATTCGCCCCATGCCGAAGTTATAAGAGACGGAATAAGAAAAAAAATCCGTTCTTCTTCTCTGGTTTTGGGCGATACCGTTATATTTGCCTCGGGAGATCAGATTTGCGCCGACGCACGGGTTATAAGCGGAGAGATTTTTGTAAATGAAGCGCTGCTTACTGGCGAAGAGGATGAAATAAAAAAATCCGTGGGCGACAGACTGCTTTCCGGCAGCTTTATAGTATCGGGCGAATGCTGTGCGGTTTTAGAAAGCGTAGGAAAAGAATCATATATTTCAAAGCTTACTATGCAGGCTAAAACAGTAGACACAAAAGAACAGTCTGAAATGATAAGGTCTATTAACAAGATAGTTAAATGGATGGGAATTATTCTGATTCCTATCGGAAGCATTCTTTTTTATCAAAGCTTTTTTATAAAGCACAACAGTTTTGCTGACAGCGTTGTTTCAATGGTAGCAGCGATAATCGGCATGATTCCCGAAGGGCTTTATCTTCTTACAACGGCGGCTTTAGCGCTTGGAACGATAAGGCTGGCTAAGAAAAAAGTGCTTTTAAACGATATGAAAAGCATAGAATCTCTTGCGCGGGTTGATATTCTTTGCGTCGATAAAACAGGCACTATAACCCAGCCTTCTATGCAGGTGCGTACTGTTATAAACGCAGAGGATTTTACTGAGAATGAATCGGTTTTAAACAATGAAATGCTTTTTAATTACATAAACGCATCTGTTGACACTAACACAACCATGAAGGCGCTTAAAAGCTATCTAAAGGAGAATTCCGATAAAATACAGTTTTTTAAAGCCGCTTTGGAACTAAAACCTTTTTCCTCAGCTTATAAATACGGCACCGCAACCTTTGAAAACGGAACTTTTATTTTAGGCGCACCGGAATTTGTGCTTAAAGACAAGGTTTCCGATTACAGCGGGCTTACCGATAAATATATAAAAAAAGGATACCGTATTTTATGCTTTGCACGGCTTAAAGAAAGCAGTGTATGTCCGCTTTTGTTTATAGTTCTTTCAAACGCTCTGAGAATCGGCGCGCAGAAAACATTCAGATATTTTAAGGAGCAGGGCGTAACGGTAAAGGTAATATCGGGGGACCATCCGGAAACCGTAAGCGAAATCGCAAGGCTCGCAGGAATCGAGAATTATGATAAGTTTATTGACGCAACAAAGCTTGACACAAAAGAAAAAATCGAAAAAGCGGCGCTTACATATACCGTTTTCGGCAGAGTAACTCCGAAGCAAAAGCAAATGCTTGTCAAAGCCATGCAAAGGAAAAATCATACGGTTGCCATGACGGGCGACGGTGTAAACGATATTTTGGCTTTAAAGGACGCGGACTGCTCAATAGCCATGGCATCGGGAAGCGAGGCGGTTTCTCAGGTAGCACAGGTCGTTCTTCTTGATTCGGATTTTTCGAAAATGCCGAGCGTTGTGCTGGAGGGAAGAAGAGTTGTCAACAATGTTCAGCGTTCCGCAAGCCTGTTTTTGGTTAAAAATATCTTCTCTGTCCTGCTTTCGATTTTAGCATCGGTGCTTTTACTTTCCTATCCGTTAGAGCCTACGCATATTTCGCTTATAAGTATGTTCACAATAGGAATTCCGGGATTTTTACTTGCGCTTGAAAGCAACAGAAACCGAATTGAAGGAAGTTTTCTTAAAAATGTTTTAAGGTCGGCGCTCCCCGCGGGACTGACTGACGCAATTATTGTCGGCTCACTGACGGTATTCAAACAGGTATTTAATCTTCCGAAAGCGGATGTGGCAACCGCCTCAACCCTTATTCTGTCATTTGTAGGCTTTATGATTTTAAGGAAAATAAGTCTGCCGTTCAATAAATACAGACTTGGTGTTTTCCTGATAAATATTTTAGGAATGGTATTAACCTTGTTTTTCATACCCAATTTCTTTAAGGTAGTTATGATACCGGTTACAAGCATTCAGCTTACTATTCTGTTTTCTTTTGCCGCAGAATCAATTTTCAGGGCGCTGTCGGTTATTATAGATAAAAATCCCAAACTTAAAAAGCGGAATAAAAGCAAGAAAAAAGCGGGTTAAGTGATTCACTTAACCCGCTGATATTTTGCACATTTTGCTTCCTACAATACTACAAATTGCTTCCGCTGTTTTTAACCCGCATTCTCGCAATATTCCTTGCAAGCAAAAGCTGAGTTGATTTATATTCCCTGTAGCTTTGTTTTTGGAGCAAAGCTTCTTTAGCCTCTGCCGCTGCTATTTCAGCCATTTTTTCGTCGATTTCCTCGGGCCGCTCGGCAGAATCCACAAGCAATAAAACCTCGCCGTTTTCGATTTTACACAGTCCCGAAGAAACGGCGGCTATCTGATTCTTTCCGCCCTTTGCCCTGAATGTGGCAGTTCCCGGGACTACAGCCGTAATAGCATTGGCATGGTCGGCTAAAATTCCGTACTGCCCGTTTGAAGTCGGAATTATAAGAGATTCGCATTCGCCGTCAAAAAAAGTGTTGTCGGCGGCAAGAATATGCACCTTAAAGCTTTTCATTGCTTTCTTCCCTCTTTATCTGCTCGGCTTTTGCCTTAACATCGTCAAATGTTCCGACATTATAGAATGCGGCCTCGGGATATTCGTCTCCCTCGCCGTCTAAAATCGCCTTAAATCCGCGGACGGTTTCTTTCAAAGGAACATAGATACCGTTTATTCCCGTAAATTTCTCCGCAACATGCATGGGCTGAGACAAAAATCTCTGCATTTTGCGGGCTCTTGTAACCGTAAGCTTATCGTCCTCAGAAAGCTCGTCAATACCTAAGATTGCGATAATATCCTGCAATTCGTTATATTTCTGCAAAACCTCCTGAACTCTTCTCGCCACCTCATAATGCTCGTTTCCGACAACAGAAGCTTCAAGAATTCTCGAAGTTGAAGCAAGCGGATCAACGGCAGGATAAATTCCCTGTTCGGATATCTTACGGCTTAAAACCGTTGTAGCGTCAAGATGAGTAAAGGTTGTTGCGGGGGCAGGGTCTGTAAGATCGTCGGCAGGAACATAAACCGCCTGAACGGATGTGACCGAGCCGTCGTCAGTCGAGGTTATTCTTTCCTGCAATGCGCCCATTTCATCCGACAGAGTCGGCTGATAGCCTACTGCGGACGGCATTCTGCCGAGCAGGGTTGAAACCTCACTTCCTGCCTGAACGAAACGGAATATATTATCTATAAACAAAAGAACATCTTTTTTCTCGGCGTCACGGAAATATTCCGCCATTGTAAGTCCGGATAATGCAACCCTCATTCGTACCCCGGGAGCCTCATTCATCTGACCGAAAACAAGCGCTGTTTTATCGCTTACGCCGCTTTCTTTCATTTCGTAATAAAGGTCGTTACCCTCTCTGCTTCTCTCGCCGACGCCCGTAAAAACGGAATATCCGCCGTGCTCCATAGCGACATTATGAATAAGCTCCTGAATAAGAACCGTTTTCCCGACGCCCGCTCCGCCGAAAAGACCTATCTTTCCGCCCTTAGGATAAGGCTCTAACAGGTCTATAACCTTAATTCCCGTTTCGAGAATTTCAGCGGCAGGTCTTTGCTTCTCAAAGCTCGGCGCTTTTCTGTGAATTTCCCAGCGTGTGCCGTTTTCGGGGATTTCTTCGCCGCCGTCGATAGGCTCGCCCAAAACATTGAACATTCTGCCTAAGGTGCATTTTCCTACGGGAACCTTTATCCCGCTGCCGTTTGCCTTAACCTCCATACCGCGCGCGAGATCCTCGCTGTTTCCCAAAAGAATGCAGCGGACCTTATCGCCGCCTATATGTGAGGCGACCTCCATAACACGGGTCTCGCCGTCAACCTTTACCGATAAAGCCTCTCTTATTCTCGGAAGCTCTCCATGGGCAAATTTACAGTCGATTACAGGTCCTGAAATTTCGATTATTTTTCCTGTTTTCACTGTATTTTAACCTCCTTCTTTTTCTGAGCCTTAGCGCCTGAGGATACCTCTGTTATTTCCTGAGTGATAGACGCCTGACGGAGTCTGTTATAAACAACCGAAAGCTCAGACAGAATTTTCTGCGCATTCTGATTAGCCGAATTCATTGCTTCCATTCTTGAGCTTTGCTCGCTGCAAAAAGAATCTATAAGCGCGCTGTATATATAACCCGAAACATAGCTCGGAATCATATTGTTAAGCACCTCTTCCACAGACGGCGAAAACTCAAAGGGGACCTTAACAGCCTCTTCGGTTACATTTGCCGTAAATGCCTTTTTATGAAACGGAAGCAGTCTAACCGAAATAACATTCTCAAACATACCGTTTTTAATATCCGTATAAACCACAAATATTTTCTGAATTTCGCCCGAATCAAACATATCAAGCAGAATATTTGTTATCTCTCTTGCTCTTTGCATGGTAGGATTCTGAGCCGTATAAATAAAGCTGCGCTCAATCGGAATTTTCCTATGCTCGAAATATCTTCTTCCGTACTCCCCGACTACGAAAAGCTTCATATCAGGATGCGCTTTGTACATTCTTTCCGCTTCTTTTATAACATTCTGATTGTACATTCCCGCAAGCCCTTTATCCGCCGTAACCACCAAGCAGGCATAAGTTCCGTTAAGCTCCGGCTCGCCGTCATCAGGATAAAAATACCTGCTTTTAACATTTTTAACATTTCTGAAAATGCGCTTTATTTCCTTTTGAAGAGCCTCAAAATAAGGTCTTGTTCTGTCAAGGTCAGCCTTAGCCTTGCGCATTTTAGTTGAGGCGATCAGGTACATCGCATTTGTTATTTTTTTAGTATCGGTAACGCTTTTGATGTGGCTTTTTATTTCTTTAACATTCGCCATATAAAGCCACCGCCTAAGATTTAATTCTTTGCGCGAAATCGGTTATAAACCTTTTCGCGGCTTCGGCTATTACTCTGCGCTCCTCCTCTGAGGTCTCTCCGGTTTTATCAATTGAAGAGCAAAGCTCAGCCTTCGTGCTTTCAAAATACTCTATAAGTTCTTTTGCGGCTTTTCTTACATCCTTTACGGAAACGGCACTGAATGCCTGAGAAAGAGCGGAAGTTAAAAGAATGACCTGAGCATGCTGAGAATAAGGGTGATACTGCTCCTGCTTTAACAGCTCCATTAAATCCTCGCCGTAATGAAGCTGACGCTTCGTGGTTTCGTCAAGATCGCTTGAAAACTGCATGAAGACTTCCATTTCGCGGTACTGGGCAAGATCAAGCCTTATTGCACCGGTTGCCTTTTTCATAGCCTTTGTCTGAGCGGCTCCGCCGACACGGGAAACCGAAAGCCCGACATTGACCGCAGGTCTTTGACCCGAGAAAAACAGATCGCTTTCAAGGAAAATCTGACCGTCGGTAATAGAAATTATATTTGTAGGTATATAAGCCGAGACATCGCCTGCCTGAGTTTCTACAATAGGAAGGGCAGTCATACTGCCGCCCCCCAAAGCATCGCTTAAATGAGCCGACCTTTCAAGAAGTCTTGAATGGAGATAGAATACATCTCCGGGGTATGCCTCTCTTCCGGGGGAACGCTCAAGCAAAAGGCTTAAGGTTCTGTAGGCTATGGCATGCTTTGAAAGATCATCATAAACTATAAGAACATCTTTTCCGTTGTGCATGAAATATTCAGCAATTGCGCATCCTGCATAAGGAGCGATATATAAAAGCGGAGCGGGATCGCTCGCAGTCGCGCTTACAATAACCGAATAATCCATCGCCTTGTTTTTTCTCAAAGTCTCCGCAAGCTGTGCTACTGACGAAGCCTTCTGACCTATTGCGACATAAACGCAAATTGTATCTTTGTTTTTCTGATTTAAAATTGTATCAAGCGCAATCGCGGTTTTACCTGTCTGCCTGTCACCGATAATAAGCTCTCGCTGTCCCCTTCCTATAGGAAACATAGAATCGATTGCAAGAAGACCTGTTTCCATAGGCTTGTTTACCGGCTGGCGGTCGATTATACCGGGGGCTTTATTCTCAATGGGATAATAGCCGACCTCCTTTATCGGTCCGTTTCCGTCAATAGGAGACCCTAAAGCATCAACTATTCTGCCGAGCATTGCCTCTCCTACGGGAACACCCGCGGTTTTACGGCTTCTTCTGACTAAACTTCCCTCTGTTATTTCGGCGTCGTCACCGAAAACAACACAGCCGAGTTTCTCTTCCTTCAGATCAAGCACCATACCTTTAACGCCCGATTCAAAAATAAGAATCTCGCCGTATTTCGCATGCTCAAGACCGCTTACGGTTGCTATTCCGTCGCCGACAGCAAGAACAAAACCTACCTCCTGAGCTTCGGGAGAAGGAGTGAATTTATCAATCGTTTCTTTTATAAGCGGAATAACATCATGCTTATTTTTAATAGCCTCAAATATTTTATTTTTAAGCTGTCTTGTCTTACCCTCTAAGCTCCAGTCGATAATTTCATCAACCGAGTTCCTGTCATTTAAAGTACCTATTTCGATTTTAAAGCCGTTTTTCACGGAATTGTCTTTTTTAAAAGAAAGCTCAACATCCGAGTTGTATTTTTTATTTAAAAATTCTCCTATTTTCTTAAGCTGTTCACTTGTAGGAGAATTTTGGCTTTTTATAACCGCCCAAAGAGAATTTTTCGAAAAACTCTGTTTTTCCATATAATTTTCACTCTCCCTTGGCGGAATTTAAGAAATCGTCAAAAGAGTCGCCGTTTTTCTCGGCAACAATTTTATCAACTGCCTTTGAAACAAGCTCTTCTATTTGAGAGTCGGCACTGCAAAGAATTTTTTCTTTTTCTGCCTCAGCCGATTTTACAGCGGAAGAAATAATTCGTTTCTTTTCTTTTTCCGCCTCTTCAAGCCTTGCGTTTGCGGCATTTTCAGCGTCTTTTGCGGCATTTTTCTTCATTTCATCAATTTCTGACTGAGCGGATAAGAGCTTTTTTTCATATTCTTCTTCCTTTTCGGAAGCATTTTTAAGCTTTTCTTCGGCAAGTCTGTCCATTTCGCCGTACTTTTCCTCGCGCTTTTTCATAAAGCCGGAAACAGGCTTATAAAGCAGGAAATAAAGTCCGCCCGCAAGAATTATAAAATTCAGAACGTGCAGCAAAATTTGCTGCCAGTCGATATTAAGAGGAATACTCATTTAAAACCTCTCCTTTTTTATAATACAAATATAATAAGAATTGCGACTATAAGCGCATAGATAATTGCCGTTTCAATAAATACAAGTCCCAGCATCAAGGTTGTTCTTATCTTTCCCTCTGCTTCCGGCTGACGGGAAATTCCCTCCGCCGACTTTGAAATCGCCAAAGCCATTCCTACTGCGCCTGCCGCGGCGGCAAGACCTACGCATAAAGCCGCCGCCAATGCCTTGGTTCCCGTTGAAGTATCCTCGGAAGTCTCTGATGAGGTTACAGATGCGCTGTCAGCCGCTGTTTCCTTACTGTCGGCAGCAAAAGCGGTAAGTCCTGCGAAAACGCAGATAAAAAGTGAAAATAAAAGAACTGCGATTGATTTTTTAATTTGTTTTTTCATTGTTTTTTCCTCCGTAAATCAGCCTGCATTTATATGTATTAAAGGGCTTTCTTTTTTTTATTTTTTATATGCGGCTCAGACACTTCTCCGTAAAAAAGTGATGTGAGCATTGTAAGAACATAGGTCTGAATAAGCGCGTGAAGCAAGGTGAACAAAACTCCCACCGCAACCGGAAGCACAAAGCTTAATTTAATCGAATAATAAACAAGCTCTGTTACAAGAAGTCCGCTCAGTAACGCTCCGAAAAGACGGAAACTCATTGAAATTGGCAGAGAAAATTCTTTTAATGTAAGTCCTATTCCCTTTATGCCGTTACCCGCAATACCGCCTGAAAGAATAATTAAATAGGAGAAGCAGCCTAAAGCTATGGCGGCATTTATGTCGGAAAGCGGAGCCGGAAGAGCAATCGACCTGCCCGTAGTTGTAATCCCCTGCAAACCCAAAAGCTCAAACAGTGTGCTCATAAATATGTAAGCACCCGCAGAAAACACATAAGCCCCCAAAAAAGAGTTTCTGTGCGGACTGTTGGATTTTGCGAGATTATCAAAAAAGCCTACCGCTTCTTCCAAAACTATCTGAAATTTACCCGGGACAGTTTTAAATTTCGGAATAACAAATATTCTGATTATAATTGCGGCAAACAGAAGAATTCCGGTAACCGTAAACGCGGAAATCAAAGCGGGATTAACATCCTTTATTCCGAAAAGACTTATTTTATTGGTCTCATGAAGCACCGCATCACGCATTACTTCTTTGATTGATTCCTTTTCGCCGTCGGTTTTACCGATTATCAGCGCGAGAAAAACAAACAAAGCAATTAAAAAAAGCCAGATTATAAAGCTTACCGTTCGCTTTTTATTTTTCATAAGCAGTTATCCTTTCTTTAAGCAGGTTAAAATACGCCGAAAAGACGCCGTTTTAGGCGGATTCGGATTATTATCTCTTGTCTATAAACATCATATTAAAGCTGATAAACAGCAATAAACAGCAAACCAAAATCGCCTTTTGCCCGAGTGCCGATGTAACCTGACAGCCGATTCCCGCGCCAAGAGCAAAAATCAGTATAACAGAAAAATAAATCAGGGATTTTTTTAAGATATGAATTTCTCTTGTTTTCGAATATGTGACAAGAGATTCTACGGCATTTCGCATATTTCCTATACACATAGTGCTGGCATAGGCATGCCCTCTTACAGTCGGAAAGGTCTGAATCTGCATCGCGCAGACGAATGAAACCAATGCGTTTGCCATAAGGTCAAACCTATGCGGAATAAAGCTTACCGCAAAAAGCAGAACCATTTCAAACAAAAGCACCGTCTGCCGCCAGTGAAGGCTTTTTGATGCCTTAAGATTTATTTTTACAATTTCGGCAATAGCTATTCCTATCAAAAAAGAAACAATAGGCACAATGTATTTTAAAACGGATCTGATTTCGCCTTTAAAAAGCCCTGTCGCCAAAAGCACAATATTTCCCGTTTGCGCGTTTGCGAAAACGCCGCCCCTGCAGCAATAGGTATAAGCGTCCTGAAAGCCGCCTGAAAGAATGATAAAAACGGCGGTAAGAAAAGCCTCGGACATCTGAAAATTTTCTTTTTTTTTCGTTTCCACCCGTGCTGTCCTCCATCCCTTTTCTGTATTATTATAATGCGCTTGACTTTTTTGAATATTAGTATTATAATTCAAAAGCAAGTATATGTAAAATCTATAATTGATATGTTTGATATACTTTATTAGCATATTAAGACAAGAGGTGACAATAGTTTGTATATAAGCTATGACTACTACCGCATTTTTTATTTTGTGGCTAAATGCGGCAGCGTTTCTCAGGCGGCAAAAATGCTGCTTAACAATCAGCCTAATCTGACAAGAACAATTAAAAATCTTGAAAGCGAGCTTGGGTGTCCTCTGTTTTCCAGAACAAACCGAGGTATGAAGCTTACACCCGAGGGCGAAAAGCTTTACAGTCATATTAAAATTGCTTTAAAGCATATTGAAGCCGGTGAGGATGAAATAACCGACGTTAAAAATCTTCAGAGCGGAACAGTAACCGTTGCGGCAAGCGAGGTTGCTTTTAGATGCGTGCTTTTGCCTGTTATAAAAAAATTTCGGGAGCTGTATTCCGGAATAAGAATTAAAATAAGCGATCATTCAACACCTCAGGCAATTTCTGCATTAAAAGAAAGAATGGCAGATCTCGCCGTTGTCACGACTCCCACTGTCAGAACTCCTTCTCTTTCACAGATTGGAATAAAATCGGTAAAGGAGGTTGCCGTTTGTCCGGAATCCTTTTCGGAATTCAAAGACAGAACGGTAAGATTAAAAGAGCTGAGCGGCAGGCCGCTTGTAGCCTTGGGAAGCGATACAAAGTCCTATGAATTCTATTCGGGATTTTTTGCTTCACACGGACTTTCTTATCAGCCCGATATTGAGGCTTTTTCAGCAGATCAGATTTTGCCGATGGTAAAAGCGGGACTCGGCGTCGGCTTTGTGCCTGAGGAGTTTTTAAACGGGGTCACGGGAGTAAACATAATTAAACTTAAAGAACAGATTCCCGAAAGGAAAATCTGTATTATAAAAAGAAAAGAACAGCCTTTAAGCGTTGCGGCAGGAAAGCTTGAAGAAATGCTGCTCGGAGAAAAATAATAAATTCTCCTAAAACGAAAGGAAATAAAAATGTCTGCATATTATATTCTCTACAATCCTATTGCCGCAAACAGACACGGTAAAGAAAAGGCGCAGGAGCTTAAAAAGGTCTTAAAAGACGAAAGCTATATTTTTGAGGATATCACTTCGGTTATAAACTATTACAATTTCTTTGCGAAGCTTGAGCCTGACGATAAAATCGTCATTGCGGGAGGTGACGGAACGCTCAACCGCTTTATAAATTCAACAGACGGTATGGATATTAAAAATGATATCTATTATTATGCCGCCGGAAGCGGAAACGATTTTTTCAGGGATGTTTCGGAAACTGACAAGAAGTCAAATTACTGCAAAATAAATAAATATATAAAAAATCTGCCGACAGTGGAGGTTAACGGCCAAAAATATAAATTCTTAAACGGAATAGGCTTCGGTATTGACGGTTACTGCTGCGAGGTCGGAGATGAAATGAGAAAGAATATTTCTGACTCAAAGGAAATAAATTATACCTCGATAGCAATAAAGGGTTTGCTTTTTAAATATAAGCCGACTGACGCTGAAATTACCGCCGACGGTGTGACCTGTAATTTTAAAAACGTCTGGCTTGCGCCCACTATGAACGGCAGGTTTTACGGCGGCGGAATGATGCCGACACCGAGTCAGAACAGATTAAATAACGAAACCGTTTCAACCATGGTTATGCATTCTTCGGGCAAGCTTAAAACCCTGATGATATTTCCCTCGATTTTTAAGGGCGAGCATATTAAGCACCCCGACACCGTAAGCATAATAAGCGGAAAAGAAATAACCGTTAAATTCAGCGAACCGAGAGCATTGCAGATTGACGGAGAGACTATTAAAAATGTCACCGAGTATACCGTTTCGGCTCCGCCTGTTAAAAAAGAAGAAAAAGAAAATAAAAAAGTTGACATAAAAGCCGCAATATGATAAAATAAAATAAAATCTGACACCGAAATTTTATTGAGGTGAAAGACGCGAATTTAATATCAGCCTGAAATTTTTACAGGTTTATTTTGCCGCGTCCAGATCAGGATGCGGCATTTTTTTATAAAAAGGAGATGGGAAAACTTGAAGACACGAATTGCGCTGATCGGCATTATCGTCGAAAACACAGGCAAAACAGAGGAATTAAATACTCTTTTGCACGAATACGGAAAATATATTATAGGAAGAATGGGACTTCCCTACCGTGAAAAAAAGGTCAGTATAATAAGCGTTGTTTTAGACGCCCCTCAGGATACTATTTCGGCTCTTTCGGGAAAGCTCGGGAAAATAGAGGGATTGAGTGTTAAAACAGTCTATTCGAGCGTCGGTACAGATGAATAACTCAAAATCACTTATAGATAAGCTTTTTTTTAACCGCTCGCTAACCGCTCCCGAATATGAATATCTTATAATCAATCAGAACGATGAAACGGCGGAATATGCAAGAGAGCTTGCAGATAAAGTAAGACGGGAATTTTATTCAAACGAGGTTTTTGTAAGAGGTCTTATTGAAATAGGAAATGTCTGCAGAAACGATTGTTTTTACTGCGGAATTAGAAAATCAAACAAAAACTGTGACCGATATATTCTGTCAAAAGAGCAGATTTTATCCTGCTGTGAGGACGGATACAGGCTGGGCTTCCGCACCTTTGTTCTGCAGGGCGGAGAAAATGTCATACCTTTAAAATCGGTTTGCGAAACAGTATCGGAGATCCGAAAAAGATTTCCCGACTGTGCCATCACCCTATCGCTCGGAGAATACGAAAAGAAAGAATACCAAATGATGTTTGACTCAGGCGCCGACAGGTATCTTCTCAGACACGAAACCGCCGACAGAGAACATTATGAAAAGCTCCATCCGAAAGAAATGTCTTTTGAAAAAAGGATGCAATGTCTTAGGTACTTAAAGGAAATCGGATTTGCAGTCGGATGCGGATTTATGGTAGGCTCGCCTTACCAGACCGCAAAAACACTTGCAAAAGACCTTAAATTCATCGAGGAATTTTCTCCCGATATGTGCGGAATAGGACCATTTATTCCTCATAAACAAACGCCTTTTAAGGATTTCAAGGCAGGAACATTAAGCCGGACGGTTTTTCTGCTTTCGCTCATAAGACTTATAAAGCCCAATATTCTTCTTCCCTCGACTACGGCATTAGGGACAATTTCCGAAAGGGGCAGAGAATTGGGAATTCTTGCAGGAGCGAATGTAGTTATGCCTAATCTTTCACCGGTTGCGGTAAGAAAGAAATACGAACTTTACGACAATAAGATCTGCACCGGAGAGGAATCGGCGCAGTGCAAGGATTGCCTTAACTTCAGAATGAAATCAATCGGATTTAAAATAGTTACCGACCGCGGCGACGCGAGACAGGAAAGGATAGAATAAAATGTCAGTTTATAACCCAAAATCACTTAAAGCCGAAGAATTTATAAACAACGAGGAAATTTTAGAAACCTTAAAATATGCTCAGGAAAACAAAAACAACCTTGAGCTTATTGACTCTTTGCTTGAAAAAGCAAGACCTAAAAAAAGCGGAAACGGCTACACCTGCGCAGGGCTTACCCATCGCGAGGCAAGTGTGCTTTTAGCCTGCGAGAATCCTGAAAAAATCGAAGAAATGTATAAGCTTGCCAACGAAATAAAGCTCGCTTTTTACGGAAACAGAATTGTTATGTTTGCGCCGCTTTATCTTTCAAATTACTGCGTAAACGGCTGTGTTTACTGTCCCTATCACATGAAAAACAAACACATTGCCAGAAAAAAGCTTACTCAGGAGGAAGTCAGGAATGAAGTGATCGCGCTTCAGGATATGGGTCATAAAAGGCTTGCGATAGAGTCAGGAGAGGATCCTGTAAACAACCCGATAGAATATATTCTTGAATGTATAAAAACAATTTATTCCGTACACCACAAAAACGGCGATATAAGAAGAGTGAATGTAAATATCGCCGCAACAACGGTTGAAAACTACAGAAAATTAAAGGAAGCGGGAATAGGTACTTACATCCTGTTTCAGGAAACATATAACAAAAAAAGCTATCTGGAACTTCACCCAACAGGACCTAAGCATGATTACGATTATCATACCGAGGCTATGGACAGAGCTATGGACGGCGGAATTGACGATGTCGGCTTAGGAGTTCTTTTCGGTCTTGAGGGCTATATGTATGAATTTGCCGGACTTTTGATGCACGCTGAGCATCTTGAGGCAGTACACGGTGTAGGCCCGCATACAATAAGCGTTCCGAGAATTAAAAGAGCCGACGATATCGACCCGAATGTATTTGATAATTCCCTTTCCGATGAGCTTTTTGCGAAGGTTATAGCATGTATCAGAATTGCCGTTCCGTATACGGGAATGATCATTTCCACCCGTGAAAGCGAGGCTGTAAGAGGAAAGGTATTAGATTACGGAATTTCTCAGATAAGCGGTGCTTCAAGAACCTCTGTCGGCGGATATACCGAAGATGAAAGACCCCATGATTCGGAGCAGTTTGATGTTTCCGACCAGCGCTCGCTTGACGAGGTTGTCCGCTGGCTTATGCAAAACGATCATATTCCGTCATTCTGTACCGCCTGTTACAGAGAAGGCAGAACCGGAGACAGATTTATGAGTCTATGTAAATCGGGGCAGATCTTAAACTGCTGTCATCCGAATGCTCTGATGACCCTTACCGAATACCTTATTGACTATGCCTCTGACGAAACCAAAAAGGTAGGCTTCGAGCTTATAGACCGTGAGCTTAACAAAATACCCAAAGACAAGGTAAGAGAGATCGCGCGGGAAAATATCGAAGCGATAAAGACTTCAAACAGACGCGATTTCAGATTTTAACAAAGTCTTTAAAATATCACACTAAGGAGGAATAGAAAATGGGACTTAATGACACACCTTCCTCTGAAAGAGTTCATATAGGCTTTTTCGGACTTAGAAACGCGGGAAAATCAAGCGTTGTAAACGCGGTTACGGCTCAGCAGCTATCCTTAGTATCGGCTGTCAAGGGAACTACCACCGACCCCGTCAGCAAGGCAATGGAAATATTGCCTATCGGTCCCGTAGTCATTATCGACACTCCGGGAATTGACGACGAGGGAACGCTCGGCGAAATGAGGGTAAAAAGAGCTAAAGAAACGCTTTCAAAAACCGATGTTGCCGTATTGGTTGCCGATATTACCAAGGGCATAACAAAAGCCGACAGCGAGCTTATTTCGCTTTTTAAAGAAAAAAACATTCCTTATATTATTGCGTTTAACAAATGTGATTTAAATCCCGATGGAAAAACAGCCGATAACGGAATTAAAGTAAGCGCAAAAACAGGTTTCGGAATTCATGAGCTAAAAGAGCTTTTAGGAAATCTTTCAAAAGATAAAGCAAACAGTAAAATTCTGCTCGGGGATTTAATAAATCCCGAGGATTTAATCGTTTTAGTAACCCCTATCGACGAATCGGCGCCGAAAGCCAGAATGATTTTGCCTCAACAGCAGATGATAAGAGAGGTTCTCGATTTCCATGCCGTTAATATGGTTGTAAGAGAAACCGAGCTTGAAAGCGCGCTTAAAATGCTTAAAATAAAGCCTAAAATGGTTATCACCGATTCTCAGGCGTTCGGAGTTGTAAACAAAATCGTTCCCAATGACATTCTGCTTACTTCCTTTTCAATTCTTTTTGCAAGATACAAGGGCGAGCTTGAACAGCTGATTGACGGAGTAAAGGCGCTTGACGGCTTAAAGGACGGAAATACCGTTTTAATTTCCGAGGGCTGTACACATCACAGGCAATGTAACGATATCGGAACTGTAAAGCTTCCGAATTGGATCAGAAATTATACAGGGAAAGATCTTAACTTTGAATATTCATCGGGCAACTCTTTTCCCGATAGCCTTTCAAAATACTCTCTTATAATTCATTGCGGCGGCTGTATGCTAAACGCTAAAGAGATTCATTCGAGACTGAAAAAGGCCGAGGAAGAAAATAAACCGATTACAAATTACGGAATAGCAATCGCTTTTATCCACGGAATTTTAAAGCGCTCTCTTTCACCCTTTAAAGAGCTTGAGGAAAGACTTTAAAGCGCTTAAAATATGTTATAGATTTAAAATTCAAAAATATCATATTTAATGTTATAAACTATGGCTATTTTATATTAAAGCATCTAAAAAACCGCTTATTTAAAGGAAAAAACTCCCGACCGAACAGTCGGGAGTTTTTATTTTAATCAAACTGAACTTTAAAGCTTTCATTATTTTTTGCTTCAAAACACATTTTGATTTGTTCCTTTGAGGTTTTTTCGGTTGCAAGGTTTTCGGGAAGCTCGTCGGGTGCAAAAAAAGCGATTTCTGTAGTCTCGATATTATCCTTAAAGGCTCCCCCTTTTAACCTGCAAAGCATAAATATTTTAATTACGCCGTAGATATAATTCGTGACATTATGTCGTCTCCAGTCATGAACGGCAATAAGCCTTTCGGCTTCGACCTCAAGTCCCGTTTCCTCTTTAGTTTCTTTTACAACATTCTCCGCAACAGACCTGTCAACATCGCACCAGCCGCCGGGAAGCGACCATGTTCCGTTCCTTTCATGCACAAGCAGGATTTTCCCGTTTTTAAAAACAGCCGCTCTTGTATCAATTTTCGGCGTTTGATATCCCGATTCATTACAAAAAATATCATTAACCTTTTTTATCGGCAAATCGGTTGCAACAGACAACATTTCAGCCGCAATTTCTCTTATTTGCTCATATCTTTCCTTACAAAACGGATCCTTACAATAGGCGAGTCCTGCCTGAGCTATACTTTGAAGCTTAACAGCATTTTCAAGATTCTTATTATTCATAATATCACCTTTTTATTATTCATAATATTACCTTTTTATATTATCACAAACACCTATATTTTACAATTAAAAGTTTGTTTATACTTTTGTAAAAAAATTCTTATAAAATTTGCTTTGAGGTGTGATTATGAATATTTTAAAAATAATTTTTGTGACATTCTTTGCGGGAATGGGCGCAGGCTTGGGAACGGGCTTTGCAGGAATGAGCGCCGCGGCGGTTATCAGTCCCATGCTTATAACTTTTCTTAATGTCGACCCCTATATGGCCGTGGGTATTGCACTTGCATCGGATGTACTTGCAAGCGCCGTTTCGGCTTATACTTATAAGAAAAGCAACAATTTGGATGTTAAAAACGGTCTCGTTATGATGGTAAGCGTCTTGACATTTACATTTATCGGAAGCTATATTGCAAGTCTTTTGCCGTCAGCAGCCATGGGAAATTTTTCGGTGTTTATGACATTCCTTTTAGGCGTTAAATTTATCGTCCGTCCTGTTATGACGACAAAAGAGGCCATGCAGAGCGTAAGCGCGAAAAAGCGCGCCGTTCAGTCGGTTGTCTGCGGAACGGTTATAGGACTTATCTGCGGATTTGTCGGTGCGGGCGGAGGAATGATGATGCTTCTTATCCTCACCTCTGTTTTGGGTTATGAGCTTAAAACCGCTGTCGGGACAAGCGTTTTTATAATGACCTTCACTGCCCTTACGGGCGCTGTTTCCCATTTCGGCATAGGCGGAGCGCCTAATCTTACCATTCTTATTTTATGCGTTTTATTTACCTTTATCTGGGCAAGAATTGCCGCGGTGTTTGCCAACAAAGCAGAGCCTAAAACCTTAAACCGAGCAACAGGCATCGTGCTTGTGATTTTAGGATTGAGCATTTTTACCTTTTCACTTATTAAAAAATAATAAGACAGCAAAAAAGCGTCAGCAGAATGAAAATTTCCGCCGACGCCTTTTTTATTTGGAATTATTTTTCTGTAATACGATCGGCAACATAAATTCCCATAGCTCCCGACTGAGAAAGTCCGCGGCAGATTCCGCTTCCGTCTCCTATAATATAAACATTGTCTATAAGCTCAAAGTTATCATTCTTAAACACCGGTCTAATAGAGTAATACTTGCTTTCGCAGCCGTAAAGAAGAGTATCGTCATTCGCAGTTCCGGGGGCTACCTTATCAAGCGCATAAATGGTCTCGATAATATTGGTAAGAATTCTGTGCGGAAGAGCAAGCGAGATATCGCCGGCTGTAGCCTTTAAGGTCGGGATAACGGTGTTCTGGGCGAGTCTGTGGTCATTCGTTCTTCTTCCTCTTACAAGGTCGCCGAAGCGCTGAACAAGAACATTTCCCTTGCCTATCATATTGGCAATTCTCGAAATGTTTTCTGCATATTCGGTCGGCTGATTGAAAGGCTCTGTGAAACGAATGCTTGAAAGAATCGCAAAGTTGCAGTTATCGGTTTTTTTATCCGCCTGAGCAAATGAGTGACCGTTCGCAGTGATAATTCCGTGGTTATTCTCAGCCGATACAAGACCGCCCTGATTGAAACAGAACATTCTGCATCTGTCCTCAAAGGTCTTTGTTTTATACAGAATTTTCGGCTCATAAATCTTTGAGGAAAATTCTCTCCAGATAATATCCTTCATCTCGACCCGCACGCCGATATCTATATGGTTTGATTTGGTTTTAACCGCAAATTTTCTGCAGAATTCAGAAACAAAATTCGCGCCGCCTCTGCCGGTTGCGATTATGATATTTTCAGCCGTAAGTACCTTTCCGTTTGAGTACTCAATATTGTAAACCCCGTCTTCTTTTTCGACATTTACGCAGTCATAGAAGCTGTAAAGGTCCGTTCCGCTCGCGGCAATTGCATGAATAAGGTTCTGCATTGTAAGATAATTGTTATCCGTGCCGAGATGCTTAACATTCATATCAAGCAGACGGAGATTATTCTGAATACATTTAAGCTTCAAATCATCATTTGTTTTATAAACATTCGGAATTCCGGAAGTGCAGTATTCGTTAAGCACCTCGTCAACCTCTGCTATATACTTGTTTGCGGTATCATCGCCGAGCTGCTCGCCGAGAGTTCCGCCGTAAGCTGTGCCAAGATTGAATTTTCCGTCCGAAAAAGCTCCGGCTCCTGCAAATCCGCTCGTTATTGAACAAATTTTACAGTGCGCGCAGGTATTATTCTTGCCTGCCGGACACTTTCTGTTTTCAAGCGTATTGCCGCGCTCAGTTACGGCAATTCTCATATTCGGTTCTTTTTTGCGCAGTCTGTATGCAGCCATAAGGCCGCCTATTCCGCCGCCTATAATGACTGTATCGTACCTGTACCCTGCCATTATTCTTTCACTCCAAGACAGTATAATAGGGTCATTATCGCTCGACAATGACCCGAACTATAATATATCATTTAAACTAATAAATGTCAACAGTTTTTTAGTTTATTTCGTCTTCTGTCATTATAAGTCTGTTATATTTTGCGGTGCGTTCCGACCTCTGCGGAGCGCCTGTTTTAATCTGTCCCGTTCCCATTCCGACGGCAATATCCGCAATGAATGCGTCCTCAGTATCTCCGGAACGGTGGGAAACGATAGCCTTATAACCGTTTTTATGAGCAAATCTGATTACATCCAAAGTTTCAGACAGAGTTCCTATCTGATTAGGCTTTATAAGAATTGCATTGGCGGCTTTATTCTCTATTCCTATTTTAAGACGTTTTTTATCGGTTACGAACAAATCGTCCCCGACAAGCTGAATTTTTGAACCCAAGCGCTCGGTCATATAATGCCAGCCGTCAAAATCGGTCTCACTCAGACCGTCCTCAATAGAAATTACGGGGTATTTGTTTATAAGCTCCTCATAAAACTCAACAAGCGCCCTGAAATCCATGGTCTCGTTCCTTTTCGGAAGAATATATTTTCCTTCCTTATACCATTCGCTCGAAGCCGCGTCGAGCGCAATTTTTACACTGCCAGTATCATAACCGCTTTTTTCTATTGCCTTTACAAGATAGCCGACAGCGTCTGTATCGCTTTCAAGGTTGGGCGCAAATCCGCCCTCATCGCCCACGCCCGAGCTTAATCCCTCGGACTTTAAAATTCTTCCTAAGGTATGATAGATTTCGCAGCAGATTCTCAGCCTTTCAGAGAAGCTTTTTGCTCTTATCGGCATAATCATAAATTCCTGAATATCAATATTATTTGCCGCATGCGCGCCTCCGTTTAAAATATTCATCATCGGCACGGGAAGAATAGGCCTTGCCGCACCACCCAAATATCTGTAAAGCGGAATACTGAGTCCGTTTGCCGCCGCTCTTGCAACGCTTAATGAAACCGCTAAAATTGCATTTGCGCCGAGTCTGCTTTTATTATCGGTGTTATCGCACTTAATCATTTTTTCGTCTATCTTATATTGCTCGCAGGCATTTATTCCTTTAAGCAGAGGCGCTATGATTTCATTTATATTATTCTTTGCATTAAGCGTTCCCTTGCCGTTATAACGGTTGACATCGCCGTCGCGAAGCTCATGAGCTTCAAACTGTCCCGTAGAAGCTCCGCTCGGAACTATTGCAAGACCTTCCGCTCCGCATTCTAAAACGGTTTTTGCGGCAACCGTCGGATTTCCTCTCGAATCAATCAATTCATACCCTTTTATACTTTTAATTTTCATCGGTTTTGCTCCCTTCTTTTTTATATTTTCCCCTTTTATTTTTTTAATATGTATGTTATAATAACTTTAATTAAACTACAATGGAGTAAATATGTACAGAGAAAAAACCGACGGGGCAACCCCCGAAAAAGAATATAATGAAAATATAATCTTCGGCAGAAATCCGGTTATGGAAGCTTTAAAGTCCGGAAAGGAAATCGACCGGCTTTTGGTTGCCCACGGAGCAGGCGGCGGAACAATTGCGGCAATTATTGCAAAATGCTCCGAAAGAGGAATTTTAATCAAGGAAATAAGCCCTCAGAAAATGGATTATTTCTGCAGTCATAACAATCATCAGGGTGTCGCAGTCATGCTTGCGGCAAGAGAGTATTCATCGGTCGAGGATATTCTCAAGACCGCCGAAGAAAGAAATGAAACGCCTTTTATAATTATATGCGATGAAATTGAGGACCCCCACAATTTAGGCGCGATTATAAGAACCGCCGAATGCTGCGGAGTCCACGGAATAATCATTCCTAAGCGCAGATCCGCTTCTCTTAACCCGACAGTCGCCAAAACCTCTGCGGGAGCGCTCGAATATATGAAGGTTGCAAGGGTTACGAATATTGCAAATACCATTGATTTGCTTAAAAGCAAGGGTGTATGGGTATTCGGAGCGGATATGGACGGTGAGGATTTTAAGCGTACCGATTATACCGTTCCCTGCGCGATTGTAATAGGTAACGAGGGCAAGGGTATCGGAGCGCTTACCGCTAAAAAATGTGATAAAATAATCAGTCTGCCAATGAGAGGAAAGATAAATTCGCTTAACGCCTCCGTTGCGGCAGGACTTCTTATGTACGAAGTATTCAGAAACAGAAATCAATGTGGGTGAATGACAGATAATGGGATTGTTTAAAAAATCTAAAAAAGAAAAGGACGAACTTTTAGACCTCGACAGCATTGAGGAAAGCCTTTATGACGAGGCAAAAAAAGAGGAAAATAAGCTTTCTGCCTTTAAGACCTCGCATGCGCTGACTCCGAGTGAGGTGCTGTCCTCGCTTAAAACAGGCGTGGTTTCAACCGCGGTTCCCTCAAAATCAAATCCTTTGGAATCTTTAAAGCAGCGAATGCTTTCTGCGCAGGCTCAAAGCTCAGAGGAAGAAAAAGAGCCTGAAACACAGAAGGAGACGGATGAAGAGGAATTCGACTCAAATAAGGTTTATTCAACTGTCGGAATGTTCCCCGATGTCAGAGAAGTGCGTCCCGAAATAAACGAAGATAATATTTTAAAAGCCGATATAAGGGAAAACGGCAGCCTGCTGCCGGCAGAGGAAAACCATGACCATCCAATAACCTACCTTCCTAAAAAGCATGAATTTGTAAATGAAAACGAGCAGTTTTGCATAGATGTCGATTCGGCGATAATTCACAGGGACCGCAGTCTGCTTGAAAAATGCAGTCCTTACACGGTAGACGACAGCGGAAAGGATTTCTCAAAAAACCGCCCGAGTGATTATACCTTAGAGTCGGTTTCGGAAATCCTGCGCGGCGAAAATGACCGAGCGCTTGACGAGCTTTCAAAAAAATGCAATATGACATTTGACAGCCTCGGCAAGAAAATAGAAAATGTCGGTTCGGCAGCTTCGGCAGAAGAAAAACCGACCGACAAAAGAACCCCTGCATTTACGGATCTTGTTCATGAATCCCGAAAAGCGCACGGCGCCAACGGTATATTAAGCGAACTTAAAGAGCAGGGAGCCGAAATAGAGGAGCTTGACACAAGTAAGCCCGATATTTCGGATATTGACTCGGATTCATCATTGAAACCGGAGACCGAAGCAACAGAAGATATTTCAAAAACAGCAACAGTCAGGTTTACTCCCGTTAAAAGCGACAATCAAAATACCGGAACTGTTATAATAAGCAATATGACTCAGCCGCTTGATATAAAAAGCGAGCTTTTTTCCGAGGCTGTTTCTAAATCCGTCCCCTCTCAGACAGAACTTGAGGAGGAAGAATTTGAAGCCCTGAAAACAGAAGAGGGTGAATTTACTTCTCTTAAGGATTCCGGGAAGTTTTTAAGAAAATTTTCCGTTAAAAAACGTTCGGCTTTTCTTAAAACGGCTGTTTCGGGATTTATGTTCTTATTCGGTCTTTTATTTTTAATTCCCCCGCTCAGTATTCTAAATGAGGACTTCCCGAAAATTCTTTCAATTATCCTGACTTCTTTTTCACTGATTTCACTTATTGCAAACCGTGATATTGTTTTATCGCTGAAAGATATGTTTAAAAAGCAGAGTTCTAGCGATGTTGCGTGTTTCTTTTCAAGCTTAGGACTGCTTACAAATTGTGCGGTAACATGCTTTACAAAAGAAAGCAGGCTTGAAATTTCCTGCGTTCACTCGGCGGTTTTGCTTTTAACGGTGCTTTTCACAAGAGCGCTTATGCTGTTTTTCAGAAGGTCCTACGAGCTTTCAAATTTAAAACAGATAGCAACGAAAAAGCCTAAAAAGGCAGTTTCGCTTATTTCCGACCGCGGTGCGGCATTTGCAATGGCTAAAAACGCTATAGAGGGAGACGCGCTTATTGCGGTCGCCCATCCGACGGATTTTGCCGGAGACTATGTGAAATATCTCAAATTCGGTACGATTCTAAACGGGAAGCTAAGAGTCCTTACAATTTTCGGAATTATTTCGGGAATTGCTTCTGCTTTTATCGGATATACGGTTACTAAAAATTTACTTACCGCGTCTTTTATATTCGGAGCGGTACTCAGCTTTATTTCAATTCCAACACTTTTTTTTATTGAGGTTTTGCCGAATTTCAGTGCTGCCGCAAAGCTTAACAGAAAAGGTGCAATGATCGCTGGAAAAGCCGCGGCGGAAAGACTTGAAATGGCAAACGCGATAGTTATGTCATCCTGCGATCTTTTCCCCGCAGGAACTATAACTCTTCAGAATATTAAGGTTCTCGCCAACAATAATATTGACGATACCTTAGCCCGTGCCGCTTCTCTTACAGAGGCGGTATCAAGTACGCTTGCTCCGATATTCAAAAAGATACTTAAAACCAATTCCGCCTATACCCTTCCCGATTCGGACACCGTTAAATATGAGGAAAGGCTGGGTCTTTCGGGCTGGGTTGATAATGAGCTTTTATTTATCGGCAACCGCACCCTTATGGAAGCACACGGAATTGATATACCGAGCATAGAAATAGACAGAAAGATTCTGCATAACGGCTGTTTCCCGATTTATGTCGCAAGCAAAAATACCGCCTGCGCACTGCTTATTGTCAGATATGATGTTGATGAAAATGTTGTAAGGCAGTTAAGATATCTTACAAATCTCGGTGTTACCGTGCTTATAAACAACTCCGACCCTAATATCAATGAAGAAATGCTCTGCGATTATTTCGGACTTTATTCAAATTCCGTTAAAATAATGAGCAACGCAGGGGTTCATATGTATAAGACACTGTCTGTTAAGACTCCCGTTTCCTCATCGCCTGCTGCATTCAGAAGCGGTCAGCTTACATTTATCTCTATTATGAACAGTGCTTCTAAAATCAAGAAGAGCAATAATGTGCTTTCCTTTATATATACGCTTTTAAGCTGTTTCGGAATAATGTTTATGGTTTATTATTCTGCCATAAAAGGAAATTCCGGCGATCTGGTTTCTTATCTGCCGTTATTATACAGCAGCGCCTCAGCGCTTATATCTTTGCTGATTTATATTATTATCAAGCCGTAAACAAGGAGATAAAATTATGTGTGAAAAAAAGAAATTTTATATTACAACCGCTATCGCTTATACTTCGAGTAAGCCGCACATAGGGAACGCTTATGATATCGTTTTAGCGGATATGATTGCCCGTTACAAAAAAATGATGGGCTATGATGTGTTTTTACAGACCGGCGCCGACGAACACGGACAAAAGATTGAAGAAAAGGCAAAGGCCGCCGGAATATCTCCTAAGGAATATGTTGACAATATTTCTTCAACAATCAAAGAGGTATGGGACAGTCTTAACACCGAATATGACAAGTTTATAAGAACTACGGACGAGGACCACGAAAGAACGGTTCAGAAAATCTTTAAAAAGCTTTATGATAAAGGCGATATCTACAAGGGAACCTACGAGGGCAAATACTGCGTTCCCTGCGAATCCTTCTTTACACCCTCTCAGCTTGTTGACGGCAAATGCCCCGACTGCGGAAGAGAGGTTACCGATGCAAAGGAAGAGGCTTATTTCTTAAAGCTTTCAAAATATCAGGACAGACTGCTTGAATACTATGAGCAAAATCCGGATTTTATAAAGCCTGAATCAAGAAAGAACGAAATGATAAACAATTTCTTAAAGCCCGGACTTTCAGACCTCTGTGTTTCAAGATCAACCTTTAAATGGGGCGTTCCCGTCTCATTTGACGACCGGCATGTTATTTACGTATGGATTGACGCGCTTACAAACTATATTACCGGTATCGGCTATGACCCCGACGGCAGCAGCGAGCAGTTTAAAAAGCTCTGGCCTGCGGATTTACATGTTATAGGAAAGGATATTGTCCGTTTCCATACTATTTACTGGCCGATTATTCTTATGGCTCTTGATTTGCCGCTTCCTAAACAGGTTTTAGGCCACCCCTGGGTACTTACGGGCGAAGATAAAATGTCAAAATCAAAGGGCAACATAATCTATGCCGACTACTTAAGCAAGAAATACGGTGCGGATGCGGTAAGATACTATCTGCTTTCGGAAATTCCATTTACTCAGGACGGCGCTATTACCTACGAATCATTTATCACAAAATATAATTCCGACCTTGCAAACACCTTAGGAAATCTTGTAAACCGCACCGTTGCAATGACAAACAAATATTTCGGCGGTAAGGTCAATGCGGGAAATCCATCTGAAAGCCTTGATTCGGAACTTATAAGCTTTGCAGAAGAAACAGTTAAGAAATATTACGCCTTAATGGACGAATATCATAATTCAGACGCCTGCAACGCGGTTATTAACCTTGCTAAACGCTGTAATAAATATATCGACGAGACCGCTCCATGGGCGCTTGCAAAGGACGAAACAAAATTCGGTCGCCTTGAAGAGGTTCTTTACAATCTTCTTGAGTGCATAAGACTTTTAGGAATTATGCTTTGGCCGATTATACCCGATTGCTCAAAGAAAATTGCGGAGCAATTAAATACCTCAGACAAAACGCTTGCTTTCGGAAGTACAAAGGAATTTTCAGTAGGCACCGCCTCTGCTCTTTTTGCAAGGCTTGATACCGAAAAGGAGCTTAAGGAAATTTCCGAGGAGCTTGCAAAGGAAAAGGAAAATAAAAGCGAAAACACCGTTAAGCTTTCAGAAATTTCAATTGAAGATTTTGCAAAGGTTGAGCTTAAAACAGCTTTGATCAAGGCATGCGAGCCGGTTAAAAAATCCAAAAAGCTTTTAAAGCTCACTCTTGACGACGGCTCCGGCATTGACCGTACCGTGGTCTCGGGAATTGCCGAGCATTATTCTCCGGAAGACTTAATCGGTCATAGCGTTATAGTAGTATCAAACCTTAAGCCCGCGAAGCTTTGCGGAGTAGAGTCAAACGGAATGATTCTTGCTGCCGACAGCGAAGATAAAATAAAGGTTATCTTTGCCGACGGAATTAAGGCAGGCTCTAAGGTAAGATAAAAATGGCAAAAATTTTCGATACCCATTCTCATTATGACGATATAAAATTCAATGAAGTAAGAGACGAATTATTATCTTCGCTTGAAAGCAAAAATGTCGGAAGAGTGATTACCTGCGGAGTAGATAAATCCTCTTCCCTACGCTCAAAAAAGCTTGCCGAAAAATATGATTACATCTATTTCGCGGCAGGAATTCACCCCGAAAACATGGATGAAGTTTGCTGCACCGATTTTATAAAGGAAATGTCAGGGCATGAAAAGTGCGTTGCCGTAGGCGAAATAGGTCTTGATTATTATTTTGACTCTTCGTCTGCAGAAAAACAAAAGCAGGTATTCGAAAAACAGCTTATTCTCTCAAAGGAACTCAATTTGCCGGTAATCGTTCATGACAGGGACGCCCATGCGGACACCTTAGAGCTTCTTAAAAAGCATAGGCCTAAGGGTGTTGTACATTGTTTTTCAGGCAGTCCCGAAACGGCGAAAGAAATCGTGAGCCTTGGAATGTATATCGGAATAGGCGGTGTTATAACCTTTAAGAACGCCAAAAGACTTCCAGAGGTCGCAAAAGAACTTCCTCTTGACAGGCTTTTGCTTGAAACCGACTGTCCCTATCTTGCCCCTGAGCCGTTTCGCGGAAAGCTTTGCAATTCCGCCATGATTGAATACACCGCAAAAAGGTTAGCCGAGATAAGAAATATTTCCTATGAAGAGGTTCTTGATGCCGCTTTCGAAAATGCAATGAATTTATTTTTTTAAATTCGGAATATTTCGCTTTCAAATACCAATAATACTTTTGAAAGCGGGGTGATTTTCAATGGAAAACAACAAGAATAAGAAAGAACAGTCTTCTAAGTCCAAGAAAAATCAGAACAGCCAGAACAAGAGCAAGCAGAACGACAGATAATTGCTATACTCTTTTCGCTATAAATCTGCTTAGGTTTAAAAAAACCTAAGCAGATTTTTTATGATAAAAATTGAGGAAAAAAGAGAAAACGAGAGAAAAAGAGAGTATTTTAAACTTTATCCGATATTTTGCGATATTTTTTTCGAATTTAATGTAATTTTTTCTTGACATTAAGCGATTTTTGAGTTATATTCATAAAATGTTAGGATTTTATATTCTGACGCTTTTTTCGCATCTGTGTAGTTATAAAGCCGGATTTTTCCGGTGCGCGGATAATGGAGCAGTGCCGTAGCAATTATTTGCTGCGAAAAACCCTTTGTTCAGGGCATTGCAGGGCGTATCCGCGGGCATCACAGGGTAAACGAATGACTGTAAACAGTCGATTTTACTACTGTTCGGGCAATTTTTAAATTGCCTATGCTTCGTGCGTGAACAAAGGGGGATGCAAAAAATGGAAAAACAGAATATCATTGACCTTAAGGATATTCACGTAACCTTTGACGGCGAGCAGGTGCTTGACGGGCTGGATCTTTCTATTAAAGACAAAGAATTTATCACTCTTTTAGGACCCTCCGGCTGCGGCAAGACCACCACTCTGCGGATTATCGCAGGATTTCTCGAGCCGGACGAAGGCGAGCTTATTTTCGAAGGTCGCGACATCAGCGGTGTTCCGGCATATAAACGGCAGGTGAACACCATTTTTCAGCGCTATGCGCTTTTTCCTCATCTGAATGTATATGACAATATCGCATTCGGAATGCGTATCAAAAAAATCAGTGAGGATGAAATCAAAAAAAGCGTTAAAGAAATGCTTAGCCTTGTAAATTTGGAGGGCTTTGAAAAGCGCAGAATCAATACCCTTTCGGGCGGTCAGCAGCAAAGAGTCGCGATAGCGCGCGCTATCGCAAACAAGCCGAAGGTTCTTCTTCTTGACGAGCCGCTCGCGGCGCTTGACCTGAAGCTCAGAAAGGATATGCAGAAGGAATTAAGAAATATTCAGCGCCAGCTTGGGATTACCTTTGTTTTCGTAACCCATGATCAGGAGGAGGCTTTAACGCTTTCCGACAGGGTCGTAGTTATGGATAAGGGAAAAATTCAGCAGGTAGGAACTCCTCAGGATATTTATAATGAGCCGCAGAACGCATTTGTAGCGGATTTTATCGGCGAGTCAAATATTCTTGACGGTGTAATGCTCAAAGACTTCTCGGTCAATTTCTCGGGACAGACCTTCGTATGCCTTGATAAAGGCTTTGAGGAAAACGAGCCTATTGACGCGGTTGTAAGACCCGAGGATGTCGATATTGTAGAAAAATCCAAAGGCATGCTGACAGGAACCGTCACATCGGTCGATTTCTTGGGCGTGCATTATGAAATAATAGTAGATATAGGCGGTTTTAAATGGATGATTCAGACTACCGATGAACATAAGGTAGGAGAAGAAGTCGGACTTTATATTGAGCCCGACGCAATTCATATCATGAAAAAATCCGAATATTCCGGACTCTACGGCGATTACAGCTCTTACAGCGAAGAGATGGATCATCTCTCTGATGTTCAGGCCGAAGAGGAGGAATGAGAAAGTGAATAAAAGATCTTTCGGATCAAGGCTTGTTGCCGCGCCTTATCTTGTATGGGCGGCGATTTTCATTATCGTTCCGCTGTTTATAATGGTTTATTTTGCGCTTACAAACGACGCAGGCGTTTTCACTTTAGAAAACTTAACTTCAATAGGCAAATACAAAAAAGCTTTTTTAATCTCGATTATTTATGCTCTTATAGCAACAGTTATCACTCTTATTCTTGCATATCCGATGTCATATTTTATGACAAGAATGAAGATAAGCTCGCAGAGAATGATAATGCTTATTGTAATGCTTCCGATGTGGATGAATTTTCTTATCCGCACATATTCTTGGATTACAATTCTTGCAAATAAAGGTATAATAAACACATTTTTAACTAAGCTGGGTCTTACACCCCTAAAGCTTATCAATACCCCCGGGGCAGTTATACTCGGTATGGTTTATGATTTTATTCCTTATATGATACTGCCGATTTATACCGTAATGTCAAAAATCGACAATTCCCTGCTTGAAGCCTCGGAGGACCTCGGAGCAAACGGACTTTTAAGACTTAAAAAGGTTATCTTTCCGCTTTCTCTTCCCGGGGTAATTTCAGGTATAACCATGGTATTTGTTCCGTCGGTAAGCACTTTCTATATTTCGCAAAAGCTCGGCGGAAACAAAACTCTGCTTATCGGCGATGCCATAGAATACCTTTTCGGAGCAGGTCCCGAATACTATAATGTAGCCTCGGCGCTTTCTCTCGTTTTAATGGTTATGATTTTAATCTGCCTTGCGGTTATGAACCGCTTTTCGGACGATGAAGAAGGGAGCGTTACGGTATGAAGGCTCTCTCTAAGTTTTATATAGGACTTATAATTTTCTTTCTTTACGCTCCGGTTGCCGTAATGATATTCTTCTCATTTAATTCGGGAAACAGCGTATGGGTATTTGAAAGCTTTTCATTCGCACCCTATGCAAGCCTGATTTTTAACCGCTCAATGCTCACCGCCCTTGAGCATACACTGATAATTGCGGTACTTTCGGCGGTTATTTCAACAGTTTTAGGTACTGCAGCAGCGGTTGGAATAACAGCGCTTAAGAAAAAGTTTTCAAAAAATGCGGTTATGACCATTACAAATATTCCTATGATGAATGCCGATATCGTTACGGGCGTTTCGCTTATGCTGTTATTCGTATTCATCGGAAAGCTGTTCGGTCTTTCGGAATCCTTAGGTTTTATAACGGTTCTTATCGCTCACATAACATTTAACTTACCTTATGTTATTTTATCTGTTATGCCGCGGCTTAATCAGACTGACAAAAATCTTCATGAAGCCGCATTAGACTTAGGATGCACGCCTGTTCAGGCTTTTTTCAAGGTTATTATTCCCTCAATTTCAAACGGGATATTTACGGGATTTATTATGGCCTTTACTCTGTCGCTCGACGATTTTGTAATCAGCTATTTTACATGCGGACATTATCAGACTCTGCCGATTGTAATTTACAATATGACGAAGAAAACCGTAGGTCCGGATGTATATGCGCTTTCAACTCTTGTATTTTTAAGCGTTTTTGTACTTTTGGTACTTTATAATGCCTTACAGTCAAAAAGCGAACAAAGGAGGAGCATCGATGAAAAACTTTAAAAAAATCCTTTGTGCTGCTCTTTGTGCTTCAATTATATGCCTTTCTTTTGCAGGCTGCGGATATGAATATGCCGAGCTTGATCTCAAAGGAACCTATACAAAGGAGCTTGCGGGAACGGAATTAAATGTTTACAACTGGGGCGAATACATCTCCGACGGGTCTGACGGCAGCGTAGATGTCAACCGTGAATTTGAAAAGCTGACCGGAATTAAGGTTAATTACTCAACCTTCGAAAGTAATGAAACAATGTATTCTCAGCTTAAAAACGGCGGTGTTTCCTATGATATAATTATTCCGTCCGATTATATGATAGAGCGACTTAAAAACGAGAATATGCTCACAAAATTCGATGTGAGCAAGCTCTCTAACTATAAATATATTAAAGACGAATTTAAAAGCCTGTTTTACGATAAAAACAACGAATATTCCGTTACCTTTAATGTAGGAATGGTCGGAGTTATTTATAACAAAGCGCTAATTGGCGAGCCTGAGCATTCATGGAAGGCTCTTTGGGATAAAAAATATCAGGATATGTCGCTTAATTTTTCAAATCCGCGCGACGGTTTTATGACCGCGCAGATGATATTGGGACAAGACCTTAATTCAACAAATAAATCCGATTGGGACAAGGCTTTAAAGCTGCTTAAAAAAGGAAAAAGCGTTTTGCAATCCTATGTTATGGATGAGATTTACGGCAAAATGGAAACCGGTGAAGCTGCCATAGGTCCATATTATGCAGGCGATTACCTTACCATGCTCGAAAATAATGAGGATTTGGGATTTTATTATCCCGAAGAAGGAACAAATATATTTGTTGACGCAGTTTGTATCCCGTCAAGCGTCAAACATTTAGAAGCTGCTCAGCTTTATATCAATTTCCTGTTAGAACCGGAAATAGCCCTTGCAAACGCGGAATATATCGGCTATGCCTCTCCGAATACGGCGGTAATTGAAAACGAGGATTACTGTTACTATCAGAACGAAATTCTGTATCCGAAAAAAGAGGATATGCCCAAGGTTCAGTATTATCACGATATTGATCCAAAGATCAGAAGCTACTATGAAAATCTTTGGATAGATTTAAAGCTTTACTGATTGAGATATAAAAACAGCCTTTCGGTGATTTTAAACCGAAAGGCTGTTTTTAAACTTTTGAATACTTCCTTTTTGTAGCAAGTCCTCCCCTTATGTGGCGTTCGGATTTATTTTTTTCCAGAACGGTTTTAACCTTATTAAAAAGACCTCTGTCAATATCCTTTAACCGTACCGTAATGTCCTTATGTACCGTGCTTTTGGAAATTCCGAACACCTTTGCCGCGGCGCGCACCGTTGAGCCTGTATCTATAATATATTTTCCAAGCTCCTCTGCGCGTTTATCTGTTATTTCTCTCATACAACTCAACTCCGGCAGTATATCTTTACCATTGACTGTTTAATTGTATGAATAATTTTAAAAAATTATTACGGTATAGTTACTGTAAAGGTAAAATAAAAATCACTTCACTAAATAAACAACTATATCATCTAATTCAGCTTAGCATAGTATTCTTAATTATTGTTAAACCCGTAAAGTCAATAAAAATCTCGGCTAAAATATGAACCCTTCTAATTTTAGCCGAGATTTACTTAGTTTATATCAAAATGCCACCGTTACAAATGTAACGGCTCCAAGAAATCTCTATACGTTTATTTAAAAAGCTTTTGAATATGTATTTTACAATCCCAAAATAATATCCACAATATGTGTATCGCCGACTGCTGTAGGCTTTAAAAGATTTCCTCGAACCTTTTTGCCGTCAACTGTCATACTATTTACTCCGCAGCAAACATGATTAGGATTCTTTACATTTATAATAAACGTATTTCCGCGAAATTTGCGGGTAACAGTGAATTCCATATCATGATTACAGCACGGGTCAATTAAAAGCCCGTCATAATCAGGTCTTATTCCTAAAATAAACTGAGAAATTGCTACAAAGTTCCATGCGGCGGTTCCTGTAAGGAATGAGTTTTTAGCCTCTCCGGGTTTTTTCGCATATTCGGGCTTTCCTGCTACCATCTGAGCATAAACATAAGGCTCAAGCCTATGAATTTCGCTTATATTCTCTATATACGCAGGCGCTGTTTTCTTATATATTTCAAAAGCTTTGTCGCCTCGGCGGGCAATGGTTTCGGAGCAGACAAGCCAAGGATTGTTATGACAGAACACTCCGCCGTTTTCCTTATAGCCCGGAAGGAATGAACCTATTTCTCCTATTTCGGGATCAAATCTGCTGTACGGCGGATCTACAAGTACAAAACCGTAAGGCGTTTCAAGGTGTTTCCATGCACTGTCAAGCGCTTTTATCGGCATATCTTTATCCTTACCGACCTGAGCCATAGAACACCATGCCTGAGATTCTATGAATATTTTTCCGTCCTCGCAATTATGCGAGCCTAACGGGCGGCTCTTATGGTCATAAGCGCGAAGATACCATTCGCCGTCCCAACCGTGCTTTATTACCGCCTGCTCCATATCGGAAATATGCTTTTCGGCGGCTTTTGCCTCTTCGTCTTTTCCGAGTAGTTTACATATCTTTACAAAATCTCTGCCGTAATAAATAAACTGACCTGCAATCATAAGGCTTTCTGCTGTTTTGCAGTCGCCGTTTTCGGTACATTGAAAGCTTTCTCCCGGGGTGTTTGAAAGGCAGTTAAGAGTTAGAGTATCATTCCAATCGGCTCTTCCGATAAGAGGTAAATTATGCGGTCCGCGGTTGTTAACTACATGATAAAAGGAACGCTTTAAATGCTCAAACAATGTATCTGACAGGGCTTCGTCATTATCAAAAGGCACATTTTCGTTAAGGATACCGAAATCTCCTGTCTCTTTGATATATGCTGCGGCGGACGCAACAAGCCACATCGGGTCGTCTCCGAAGTTTCCGCCTATTTCCGAATTGCCTTTTTTAGTAAGCGGCTGATACTGATGATATGCTCCTCCGTCAGTCATTTGTGTCGCGGCAAGGTCAAGCAGTCTTTCCCTTGCACGGACGGGGTCAAGATGAACAAATCCGAGAAGATCCTGATTGCTGTCCCTGAATCCCATTCCCCTGCCTATTCCGCTTTCAAAATATGACGCGCTTCTCGACATATTGAAGGTTATCATTGTCTGATACTGATTCCAGATATTTACCATTCTGTCAAGCTTTTCATCATTGCTCTTAATTGTATAGGTTTTTAAAAGCTCATTCCAGTAATTTTTAAGCTTTTTCAGCGCCTCGTCTGCCTTTTCGGCAGTGTTGAACTTCTCAATCATTTTATATGCTTTTTCTTTATTGATAACATTAAGAGCAGTCCATTTCTTTTCCTGCTCGTTTTCAATATAGCCTAAAACAAAAACATAAGTTTTTGTCTCATTCGGAGCTAAGACTACATCAAGGCAATGCGAAGCAACAGGCGCCCAGCCGACTGCGATTGAATTTGCAGGCTCCTTTTCAAAAACTGTCTCAGGGCGGTCAAAACCATTATAAATCCCAAGGAAATCCTCGCGGTCGGTATCAAATCCGGAAATATCCGAATTTACGCTGTAAAAAGCATAATGATTTCTGCGCTCACGGTATTCGGTTTTATGATAAATTACATTTCCCTCAACCTCTACCTCGCCTACCGAAAGGTTTCTTTGGAAATTTGTCTGATCGTCAAGACCGTCCCAAAGACAGAATTCCAAAAAAGAATGGAGCTTTAAATTCTTTTGAGCGCTTGAATTATTGGTAATAACAACCTTATGTATTTCGCAAGCTGTATCTATCGGTACAAAATAGGTACAGGCTGCCGAAACGCCGTTTTTCTCACCGTGAATTACGCTATATCCCATACCGTGGCGGCATTCATATTTATCAAGCGGAGTCTTTGTGGGTTTAAAGCCCGGATTCCAGACGGTATCTCCGTCTTTAATATAAAAATACTTACCGCCGTCATCCATAGGAACATTGTTATAACGAAATCTTGTTATTCTTCTGAGCTTTGCGTCCTTATAGAAGCTATAGCCGCCTGCGGTGTTTGATATCATTGTAAAAAAGTCCTTATATCCGAGGTAATTTATCCACGGATAGGGAGTTTTCGGTGTTTCTATTACATATTCCTTTGCTTTGTCATCAAAATGTCCGAATTTCATTTTTTTGTCCTTTCTGCCGCTTATTTCGGCACTTTTATAAATTCATTTTTCTTTTATAATTATCCTTCAGCTTTGCAAGCCGCACTTAAACTCAAATTTTCCGTTGCCGACTTTGAATATTTCACCGTTCGGTAATTCAATTTCAGCTTTTGTATTCGGAGGGATATTTACTGACAGAAAAAATTCTCCGCCAGCCATTTTATAGTTTATTTCATACTTTCCTTTAACGGAATCAAACTTTAAGTCCAATTTTTTTATATATTTTGTAATAACAGGCTTTATTCTTACTGCTTCAAATCCGTTTTCAAGAGGAACAATTCCGGCAAGTCTCGTAAAAAATCCGTTTATCGCTCCTGCAAACATTGCGTGATTGTTCGAACTCATATCTCCCTTTCCGCACCATTGTTCCCAAAGAGTGGTCGCTCCTCTGTTTATCTGATTTGCAAAGCTCGGATAATCAGGGTTTAAAAAACATTCTAAAGCCGTATCTGCGGCATCTAAATTTGAAAGCACCTCAATAAAATGAGAAATTCCGAAAATTCCGACATCTAAATGTTTTCCGTTAAGAACTATTTCTTCCTTAAGTTTTTTTGCTGTTATTGCTTTTTCTTTTTCATTAAGAATGTCAAGCGAAAGAGCATACAAATTAGGAGATTGCTTTGCGGAAGAAAAAACGCCGTTTTTAAAATACTTTTTTTTATATGCGTTTTCAGCCGAAATTGCTTTTTCGGTAAAAAATTCGAAATCCCAAGTTTTCCCGAGCTTTTCTGCCATGTCTGCCATCATTCGGCAAACTGTAATTCGCATATAGTATTCCGTTTCGCCTACAGACGAAAATGATGTCAGATAATCGCCTTCTTCATTTGGCGCGCACCAGTCTCCGAATGAGTCTAACGGAATTTTACCGTTGTTTTTATTCAGATATTTTATTGTAAGCGCTTTCATTTTTGAATAGTAACGCTTTGCAGGTATAATATTTGAATTGTAAGCCATATAATACCAAGGTATTGCTATCATACATCCGTCCCATGTCATATTAAATCTCGGAGCGTATTTTTTATCAGAATAGAGATATTTTAAAAATCTAAGATAATATTCATCGGGCGATCGCATATACATTGCGGTTTTAAGATAACAGAACAAGTCCATGGGACAGGGAGTGCGCTCGTCGCGCGCCGCACAGTCCGATGGGAAAGAAAAGCTGTTTGAACGGACCGACCAGAGAGCATTTTTATAAATGCGGTTTATCATTTTTTTGTCCGTCTTAAAATAAGCGAAGCTTTCCGATTCTGTATGAACAACGCAAGCTGTTATATGTCCTTTTATCGGAGTTTCATTTAACCCTGTTATTTCAGCATAGCGAAATCCATGATAGGTAAAATGCGGACAGTAGCTTTCTATACCGTTTCCTGAAAAAATATATGTATCTGTTGAAGCCGCGGCACGGTTGGTTTCGGTATCTAAAATATATTCGCCGTCAAATTCTTTGATTCTTTCCGCAGTTTTAATTCTGATCCGTGTTCCGCGCTCTCCTTTAAGGTTTATTTTAACAAATCCCGACATGTTCTGTCCGAAATCAAATATATATCTGCCGTCGTTACATTTATATATCTTTTTAGGATTTAATGTTTCGTTTATTTTAATAAACGGTCCGATATCGCAATAAAGCTTTGCTTTTTCTTTTAAAGGAGAAATAAACATCCTGTTCCACTCGAAGTCATTATAGCCTTTATAAAGCCATTCTTTATTTTCTTTAGAAGCGTCATAAATTTCGCCGTTATAAATGTTGTTAGATATAAAAGGCGTATCTAAAGTAAATTTCCATGTCTCATCAGAGACAATTCTTTCAACCGAACCGTCTGTTTTATGAAGATTTATACAGACTTTAAAGCGCTTTGCTCCTTTGTATTTCCCCATATATACATTTGCATTTAAATTATAGCCGTCGCCTAAAACAAGAGAAACCGCATTTTCTCCGCTTTCAAGCAAGTCTGTTATATCATAAGCCTCATAAAACATCAGATAATCATAAATTCCCTTTGACGGAGAAAGTATGCGGCTGTCAGGCCTAATTCCGTTTATATAAAGCTCATACCAACCGTATGAACAGATAAAAAGCGTCGCATAGTCAATATCTGAAGCCGAAAAGGTCTTTCTTACAAAAGCGCAGGTCTCAGGATCTGCATTTCCGTTTTCCTCTGTTGTGAGCCATGACCCCTGCATTTCCGACCCCAAAAGACCTGTTGAAAATTCGGAAATTTCCGATTCAACCGTTTTGCCGTTTAAAACGCTTATAATCTTAAAAGAATATTTCGTATCGGGAATAAGCGGCTTTCCGCGGTATTCAATACCGGTTGTACGTCCGGATTTTACGGTTTTGCTGTCAAAGACTGTTTCACCCGAGAAATCACTGTCTGATTTTACGATTATCCTATAACTTTCCTGAAAAATATTTTTTTCATTGCCCGTAATTCTCCAAGAAAAAACCGGTTTTTTCTCATCAACCCCGACAGGATTTTTTATTCCCTCAACTTTTATATCGGTTATTTTAATTTCTTTTTTCATCTTTATCTCCTAATCAGGATTGAAGAGCTCGCAGCCCATGCTCTTAAAATATGCTATCTTTTTATTCAAAAATTCTGTTGTACATCCGAAATACTCAGCCATACAATCAAGGCAAAGAAAGCTGTCGGAATTCGGGTCGATAACTCTTTTATAAAGACTGATTTCATCAGCCTTTAATTTTTTTCCGCACTTTTTACATTCAGCCATTTTATTTTCCTCCTTATGCCTCTGCAAAGGCAACAGGCTAAAATCCGCCTAAAATACCACCCGTTTTAAGCAAGTTCAAATCTTTTACCGCTTTCCTAAAGTGCGACAGGACTCGAACCTGTCACACTAAAGCTAAATTGCGCAGCCTTATTACAGGCCGCGCAATTTTTGCCTTTTAATTATAACTTATTTTAAAAGCCAAGCCTTTAATAAAGCATAATCGTTTTCGTCAATCACATTGTCCTTATTTAGGTCGGCGTCAATGCTTACAGATGCTGTTTCTTTGTTAAGATATTCGTTTACATAAACAAGGTCACAAATATTAACCTTTCCGTCGCAGTTGGCGTCTCCGGAAATACCGGTGATTGTTTCTACAAGTAAAGCTTCGCTTGCCTCACTTGAAAGAGCGTTTTCTGTAGCGGCTTTTCTCTGATAGAAGGTATAGGTTTTACCTGCTTCAAAAGTAAATTCATTTGAAGTCTGCCAGCCGTTAATTCCGTCGGTATACTCATATCCTGAAATATACTTAAGGGTGATTTTGCCGTTAGCCTTGCTCACAAGCTCAGGTTTTTCAGGTGCCTGCTGTTCGGATAACGCACTTCCCCAAACACCGATTTCACGGGGATATGAGTTTTTGCCGGATGTACTTGAGTTGCCCTCTAAAACCTTTACGGCAATATATCTTGCAATCGGTTCTTTACCGGAATCAAATGCAATAGTCTGAATAAATGATGTCTGAGATTTATCTGATGAATTAAAAGTTACTGCTTCATGATTAAAAATCAAATTTGAAGAATCAAATAAGCTGTCATCATCATTCATTCCTGCATAAACCTCATAAGTAGCCTCACCTGCCCAATACGGATTCTCCTGAGCAAATGCAAATCTATTGATTTTTGTCAGCTTACCGAAATCATAAATAACATAACCATTTTTGGAAATACCGAGAGTTGTTCCATAATTCGGATTATCGACCGCTCCGTTTGTTAAAGTTCCGTATATCTCTTCGCTTGTATTGCTTCCAACAATAAGAGCGCTGCTGTTATCAAGAGGCTTTTTATTTAACAAAACGCTTTGGGACCAATCGGCTACATCTTTGCCAAACTGAGTAAATGCGGCTGAATAGCCGTTATTATTACTGTTAATATTCTTTACTTCGCTTTTTTCGCCTGAAACCGTTCTTTCACTTAATGCAAGAACAAGCGGAGTGCTTGCAGCAGAAGCCTTTTGATTTGTGGTTTCTGCAAGTCTGCGGTAAAAGCTGTAGGTCTTTGTTTCGTTAAGCGCATAGAATGCTGAAGAGGTCTGCCAATTCTCGCCGTCCATGCTGTATTCATAACCGGCCTCATGCTTAAGTGTTACAGAGTTTTCAGTTTTTGATTCAAGCTCCGGAGCAGAAGGTGCGGCAGGGGTTCCCTTATCAGTTGAGATAACTGCAGAAGCTGCTTTGCTCTCAAAAACAGTATCGGTAGCTTTTATACGCTGATAGAAGGTGTAAGGAGTTCCCTGAAGAAGCCCTTCAAAAACATTGCTGTCCTGCCAGTTCATTCCGTCTTTGGAATACTCATAACCGGATACTGCCTTAAGAGTTACAGAAGTATCTGTAAAGCTATCGCAAACCGGTTTAACCGCATTATCTGTGTTAGGAGCTTTAACCTCTCCGAACAATCCGATTTCTTTAAAATAAACATTATTTGTTGTTGCCCATGTGCAGTTATTTGTAAAGAGAACTCCTAAATATTTTGCCTCGGGTAATTCATAAGAAAAATCAACAATCTGTCCCCAAGAGCCGTAAGCAAGAGTTGAGCCTTCGGCATTTGCTTCTTCGGCATTTGTTGCTTTGACATCATTAGCTGCATTCCATTCAAAAACCATATTATCAGAATTATATAGAGCATCAACAGTGTCAGCTAAATAAACCTGATAGCTTGTTTCTATTCCGTATCCGACATTTCCCTGAGCAAAAGCAAATCTGTTTATTCTGGCAATTTTATCTGCGTCAGCAAGCTTATAAGTAAGCTTAAGTCCCTTTGCAGATTCGTTGGCACCTCTTAAAACCTGAGTGGTTTTGTCGCCGTCGGTAAGAGCTTCCAAAGCAGACTTCGGCTCGTTATACATTACCGTTCCGTTAGGTGTATCAATTGTATCGGTTCCGTTCGCGGAAATAATCGAAACGGCATTATCCTTTGTTAAAAGATTTGTCGATGTTCTGTTAAATGTTTTATCAAAAACATCGCCCTTAAATGTATCAGGGCCTCTTCCGTAACCCATGGAATCCTTATCGACGGTTACAACCGTGCCAAACTCAGGTGCGGTAAGAAATGAAGAATGTGTAACACTATAAGGAGTGTTTATAGCATTTGTTACTGCTTCAATAACATTTGGATTATAAGCAGGATGAACAAGCGCAAGCGTTTCGAGCTCAGAGACATATTCATTTAAGTTAAGCCCTGAAAGCTTTGCAAAATATGTAAGACTTGCAACAAACTGACCCACACCGTCATTAAGATGATAGCCTTCATTTGTAAGATTATCACCGATATAGCTTGTTCTTAAATTCTGAACTGCAGTTCCCGTAGGAATTACAAAGTCAACCTTATCCTTAACATGCTTCTTTGTCATATCCGCAATTGCATTATACATTACAAGCGGATCATAAATTCCCTGAGAATTCAAATATTTTTTAGCTACATAATAATTGTAATAGTCTTTGTTGTTTACATCAACACGAACCGAATCTTTCTGATCGGACCAAACCATGTTATATCCGATTTTAGCGTTCGGAGCAAGTCTTTTTACATATTCTACGAGATTATCAATATAAGGCTCAAATGTTGCCTCTCCGTCTACGCCGTCAAGCTTCTCAATGCCTGCCAATTCGCTTGCCTGCTGAAGCATTACATAATCCCATTCTTTGGATGTGTCACCGATAATATCTGCGGACTTAGCAGCAGTAGAGGTTCCGAGCTGATTGATTTCTTTCCAAGTTCCGTCCGAATTTTCCCAATAAGAATACTGGGCCTCACCTGTCTTTTCAGATGAACTGTCAACAACAGTCTGATTAGCCCATTCCCAATGATATTTAAGGGCACAGCCGCCGTAATAAAGATAACCGATCTTAATATCGGTATATCCGCAGGCTTTTGCAATGTCATATAAATAATACATTGAGTTTCTGCTGAAGCTGTTTCCGAGTGTTAAAACATGAAAGCTTTTGTCGGCATTTTCGGTAGCTGTACCGGAAACGAAAAAGCTTCCCGTGAATAATGCCGAAACCATCAAGGAAACAGCTATTATTACACTTAAAATTCTTTTTTTCATATTATCACCTTTTTCAAAACAGAATTTCGAATTAAAAAATCTAATTTTTTAAGAGACCTATCTCCACGGCGTCCAACCGTCCATAGAGTCTTTATTCGTATCGCTGCCCTCACCGCTGCCGGAATTGCTTACCGGCTGTGATGACGGTGACGAAGAAGCGGAAACCGAAGATTTTGAAGAATTATCTTTTTTTACATTTGATTTTGTTTCCTCCGCCTTTGACGGCTCCTTTGCAGGATCAAAATCGTCTATCACAAGACCCTTATCTTCGCTTTCATTGACATCTATTGT
>CAKSHM010000009.1 GCA_934457415.1 uncultured Eubacteriales bacterium
CTTGGCTGTACTAATAGACCGAGGGCTTGACCTATTTTCGTTCCTCCATTACTTGTTCAGTTTTTAGGGTGTGAATTTTTTTGGATTTGCACCATTAGCTCAGTTGGTAGAGCACCTGACTCTTAATCAGGGTGTCCCGGGTTCGAATCCCTGATGGTGCACCATTTTTGGTATATACGGCCCGTTGGTCAAGTGGCCTAAGACTCCGGCCTCTCACGCCGGCAACAGCGGTTCGAATCCGCTACGGGTCACCATATCTTACGGTTCACCGTTAGATATACAATTTAATCAGTTGGTGTTAATTGCGGTGAGGGTCCACCTGTTCCCATTCCGAACACAGAAGTTAAGCTCACTTGCGCTGAAAATACTTGGCGGGCAGCTGCCTGGGAAGATAAGTAGATGCCAACATTTTGCCTTAATAGCTCAGTCGGTAGAGCACTCGGCTGTTAACCGAGTTGTCGTAGGTTCGAGTCCTACTTGAGGCGCCAGACCTGTGCGACTATAAAGCACAAAAGCCCAAAACCCTTGAGAAATCAAGGGTTTTTCGCTGTTTCAGGGGCTAATTTCAAAAGATGATTTTAGGGCACAAAACCCTATAGAATGTTCGACTAAAAGGACTTGAACCGGGGAAGCGTATATTTTTCGAAATCAGACCTCATTTTTTATATGAGAATTTATAGCTGCCTCACCACACGGACTCGAACTAAAGTCATATATATAGACCGTAATTTCTTTTGTTCCTATAAAGATTTTACGGTTTTTTTTATGCCTATTTTTCCTCCTTGCAGACGAATACATAACCGAGTTAAACATCGGTAAAAAAAGAACAAGGAGGTTACAAAGTGAACTGTAAAGTAATTGCAATAGAAAATCAAAAAGGAGGTACGGGCAAATCAGCTACCGCATTGAACCTCGGCGTCGGTCTTAAAATGAAAGGCAAAAGTATTTTTGCCTATGACGGTAAATGTAAGGTTGCCGACGCATACAAAAATCTGACGAAGGAGGTGCTGGATATTGCCGCGCGTGAAAAAGCTCGATTTAGGGATGACGGCTCTCGATGAGTTGTTTATGAATGGCAAGGAACGAGCCGAAAATAAGTTCCCGAAAATCTTTGATATCCTACTTTCGGAAATTGACGATTTCCCCGGCCACCCCTACCGCGTTCTTAATGATGAGGATATGCAGAACCTTATGGAAAGTATCAAGGACAGAGGGGTTATCACTCCTGCTATGGTACGAAAAAAGGATGACGGCAGATATGAAATGATTTCCGGTCATAGGCGTAAACACGCTTCCGAAAGGCTCGGGCTTAAAACCTTGCGTTGCGAGGTTGTGGAGGTCAGCCGTGATGAAGCGATCATTTTAATGGTTGACAGTAACAGTCAGCGCTCGGAAATTGTCCCAACAGATAAAGGCAAAGCCTATAAAATGAAGTTGGAAGCAATCAAAAGGCAGGGACAAAGGACGGATTTAACTTCTCGCCCACTGGGCGAGAAGTTGTCTGTTGCAGAACTTGCTGAAGATGCGAGTGACAGTGAGCGCCAAATACACAGATATATCCGTCTTGGTAAGGTGCAAAGCGTCGGATACAAGTATCGTAACTAAATCCTGTCCAATCCAATTTTTGACCGCACCTGTCACAATAGCTTTGAAATTCCCGTTCAAAAGACAACTTTGCAGGTTGGGCATATTGGATAACAATCGAATCCTTCGTATGATTTGAAAAAAATGCTTCCGTAACGGTTTTGCGCAACCTATACGAGAACTCTTTATATGCAATATGCTAACGGTATCTATGGCAAGCTGAGTATTAATTCTATCAGATAACTTTAAGGAAACGATTTTCCTTGCAAACAGATCTAAAACAGCGCACAGATAATAAAACCTGTTTGCAGCCCGGATATAGGTGAAATCACATACCCAAATCATATTCGGAGCGGGTTGATTAAAGTTTTTGGCAAGAGATTACTTTCAACCGAGATGAAGCGGATATGCTGGGAGAGGACGGTATGGCTGCCGTCGCAAATACAATGGCAATGTTCAGACGAGGATAGTAAACGATAAGGTAATTACATAATATATGAATGAATCATTGGCAAAACTACTGTAAATAAAACGAATGAAAACTTTACTTGTGTAAAAATGACACAAAAAACAGCATTTCGTAAGAAGAACTACTGAAAATGTAAGATGTTCGCACTACCAAATTAAGATGAATTATGATATTATAAAAATAAGCAAATCGGACTTAAATAAGTAAATGGGGCGAGGTTAATGGCAGAAAGAGTAAAAAAAGTTACGATGGAAGATATTGCAGTAAAGATGAATGTGTCAAGAGCGCTTGTCTCATATGCGTTGGCAGATAAGTATGGTGTCAGCGAAGAGATGAAGAAGCAGATTCTGACCGCGGCAGTTGAAATGGGATATTTCGACCGCAGTTCTGTGCCGAAAAAGAATCGAAAAGAAGTGCATGTTTTGATTGGAGCAGAATTTGTTAATGAAGGAAGCTTTTTTACAAGAATTATTGCAGGAATTGAAGATGGAGTGCGATTGCAGAAGCTGAATATGAATCTGATTACTTTTCGGGAAGAAAGTGAGATGAACGGAATCATAGGCAAGGTTACGGGCTCCAATACATATGGACTGGTTGTGATACGCCAAGTTTCCGATGAGATGACAGAACTGCTTGCCAAGGTTCAGATACCAAAGGTCTTTGTTGATTTGATTTCTCCACATTCTTCTTTTTATGATTATGAAGTGAGAAGCAATGATTTTGGTAATATGATTAACCTGACAGAATATCTGATTCGAAAAGGACACAAGAAAATTTTATTTGTCGGAGATATTACATGGGCATTGAGCTATGAAGAACGGTATAGAGGTTATCTTTATACAATGAACAAGTACGGATTGATTCCGAAAGCTGTGATTGATTCAAATATTAATAAGAAACTTCCGTATAATCGTGAGGGAATCAGACAGCTTTTGAAACACAATGACTGTACAGCATTTATCTGTATGAGTGACGGTGTTGCAGATTATGTGTATGAGGATATCAAGGCACATGGACTACGCATACCAGAGGATATTTCAGTTGTTGGATTTGATGATGTTACGAAGTCTGCAAAACTCGATCCACCTTTGACAACGATGCATATTCCGAAATTTGAAATGGGAAAAGTTGCTTTTGATTTGTTGACGGATCAGTATCGCGAAGGAAGCCACAGCAAAACCATAAACTTGAATGCGGATTTAAAAGAAAGAAAATCCGTCTGCCAATATATAGAATCATAAGAACGGTAATTTTTCGGATTTTCCGAATGAGTATACATATAACAGGAGGTTATAAGATGAAAAAAGGAAAGAGTATTTTTGCACTTCTCTTATCCGCAGTAATGATTTGTACCTTGACGCTTACCGGATGTGAGAAAAAAGCTCCTGCCGTAAAACCGATAGCGAAAGTGAATTCCAAAGAAGCCTACATAGGATTGAAAAACATACAGAAGTGGCTATTTAAGAAGGAGGGCGATACTTGGAAGTTCGACGGGGTATATGCTACAAGAAACGGCAAGGAAGAGAAAGTATTCTATGGTACCAGCGGAAAGCTTGACGAGGAAGATAAGCTTGTAATGAGTGGTGAGTACTTCAACGTACAAGGGGCTGTCAAAGAAGAGAATATTGGAAACTATCTTGACGGAAAGGTTACGGATATTAAGTTAGAGGAAAATGATGGAAAGAAATCGTTGCTTCTTACCGGAAAAGGATTTACTTCCATATTGACAGCAACTAAGGATGATCATTATATTTCCAGAGAAATAACAATTACGGTTCCTAAGAATCTTGTGATTTACGAATCGGAAGTGTCATTTACATTGAGAAGTAACCAGAGCGCATTTTATGAATACGGATATGTTCTGACACATGCAAATGATGAACCGCAGACATCGGTACCATATGCTTTTCCGGCTATCACCACTAAGTTGACTGCACAGGATGATAATAAAAAACAGTTCAACTTTACAGAGGTAATGGATTATTACAACACAAGTGAGTGCTTTAAGACTGCAAGAAGAAATGAAAACTTAAACGGTTTTGTCGAACTCGGTATAATCTCAACAGATGCGCAATTGATGGCTGATACAGAGTATACTTTGTCCGAACGGATTTCCGTAAGAGACGGTAGTGAAGAAAGCTACTATGACATGATTGGCGATGCAAGAGCGGAGTACAGTAAAAACTATGATGTTCCGGTGGAACAGATTGCGGTTGCCAATGGTAATATGGGAGTCTCAGACTGGATTGATGCAGCATACGGAGCAATCGGAGATATCCTTGATACGAGAGGTAGGCCTACCGGAGATGACGGAATATGGGGACCTTATGGTTACCAGAACAGTGGTTCGGAAGCATTCGGCTCTATGGATCTGTTAAAGGGATTTGTACGTTATGCTAAGGCGATTGGAGACGAAGAATCCTATCAGTTTGGTCTGAAACGTTTAAAAAATATAATCACTCAGGATGAGAATGGTAACGGATACATTATGCCGTTGAATAAATATTATCCGAACAGTGATTATCCGAGCGATATGTATTTCTACCGTGCCTGCAATGGAAATGGTGGATATTCTCCGGAAGACAGCTGGGATTCTACGCAGCCGAGAATCGGTTCCTTTAAGTATTATTCCAGAGTTTTAAATCTTGGGGAACTTGCACTTGTTACCGGAGATGAAGATATCGAGGAAGCATTCATGAGCCTGATGCCATTGGTTAAGAAGATGCGTGGTGAGGACTTTGAGCAGGCAGTGGAATGGAACTTCGACTGCACACCGGCAATGGATTATGAGAATGGCGGAAGCGGCGGCGCTGCAGCAATGTGGGCAGAGATTATGCTGACAGCGGCAGAAATGGAACAGGATAAAACAGAAAAGGAAGAATATATTGAACTTGCAAAGGGCTCCATCAAACGCTCTAATGAGCAGGGTTTCTCCCGTTCATCCTCTCTTCGTGAGTATCCGAAACCGGAGTCCATTGGCTATGCAATACGTGCGAATGTCGAATTATATGAGATAACAAATGATAAATATTATTTGGACAACGCACTGGAAATTTACAACGGAATTTATTTCTACTATTTTGTTAATTCACATCCATACACCTATTACCAGACAATCGGTTACGGATATGCTTGCGCGCGAGAACGTTGGGAAGCATTTATGGAAATGGTGGAATCTATTGTACTGGTAACACCGATTTTACGGTATACAGATGATACACAGTTACTGGAACTTATTTATACGACACAGAATTCAGCACTTTGGGCTCTGCCTGTGAACGGATATCCGGATGGATACCTTGGCGGGCATTCCGATTGGCTGGATGCATTGTATGTACCGTTTGAGCAACCTACCGGAGCATTAGGAGATAATCCTACGGTAGATGGCGGAGGAATGAGCTACTTGAGACATTCCAAGGAATTGTACGGTATCGGTGAAATCTTTACAGGGGCACTGACCTTTGAGACATTTGCAAAGTCGGCAAACAATAAAATTTCAATTTTTGCGTATAATGCAGCAACAGATAGAAAAGTCAATCAGGAAGAACAGAACTTTAAATTGTTTAATGCCTCGAAAGAGAAAGAAACGACCATTCTGACTTTTGATAACTTCAAAAGCGGAAGCTATACTGTAAAGGTTGATGAGAAGAAGCTTGGAACATATACGGATGTACAGCTTAGGAATGGCATTCCTTTTACATTAGAAGGAAGAGCTGCAAAGGCCGTGTATGTTAAGAGAAACGGTGATGCCAAAGATGCAAAAGTAAATGGTGAGACGAAAGCGGATATTACAGCATGTGATTCTGTATCTACAATCATTCAGATGGACGGGGAAAAAGCATCTCACTATATTGTAGAAGTAAGTACAAACGAAGCTTTCTCCAAAGACAGTACAACAAAATTTATCACTCGTGAGAAAGAAACTGAGATTAATCATTGTGAAAACAGCCGTCTGTATGTAAGGGTAACAGCAATTGATAAAGATGGCAATGCAAATGCAGCAAAAGCTCTCACTGTGGAAACAAAAAATCAGGAAATCGGTCTAATTGAGGACTTTGGCTATACGAATCCGACGGATGGAACAAGCATCGGCGGATGGAAAGCAGAAGCACAAAGCTATGATGGTAAAATAGCGATCTTATCTGACTGTAATGGGTTTAAGAATTATCCGGATAGTGCAACAAAACAGCCGCAAGGTTATATGGCAGTTTATAAACCACAGTATGCAGGTGAAGATGTTGATGCATTTACAAAGACATTTTCCGTAGACTTGTCTCAATACAGTACCTTTGATTTTTATCCTTACACAAAGAATGTTTCAAGTAAGTTTTCGCTGAAGGTTACTGTGGGTGGAAATGAAAAAACACTGATTGATAAAGCGGAAGGTTTTGACAGATACTGCTACCGGTTTGATTTATCGGAACTGGGAAGCGGAAAGCAGGATGTAACGGTTACCATGGTATCCGAAGGATATAACCGTGGATTTGCAATAAGCCGCATGATGTTTGTCAAGGATACGGCATTTGATGGTAAGAGTGATTTAACAGGATTGAAATTCACTTCCAATGCAGAAACGAACAATAAAGATGGCCTTACTATTACCAATCCGGATGATTTGTCAAAAGTGTCAAATAAGAATTATTCTCTTGGGAAATTTAATCCGGGAGATTATAAGGAACTTGAAATTGTATCCGGACTTACCTTGAAAATGAACGCGAGGTATGCGATTGCAGCGAAAATATACAAGGATAGCTCCAATACACCGGTCTACACTTTAAATAAAACTCTTGTATATGCGAAGACACCGACTAAAATTCCGCTTAGTAGTTTCCCAGGTGGAAATGCAACCTATCGAATGGAAGTTTCTTACTACAGTCATTCCGGTAAGGAAGTGAATTCCATTGATGTAGAGAAGATTCGTTTAAATGGTGATAAGGTGGCAAAGAAGGTTAATGTTGTAAAGAATGATCCGAAGGAAGGCGTTGTATTAGATGGCTGGAAGAGCAACTGGGCTTTTGCAAACGCACAGGGATATATTGTTAATACAAATGATGCACAGCCTTACGGAAGTATCTATTATGAAGACTTAACGATTGACCTTGACAAAACACCGGTGGTTCGCTTTAAAGTTAGTGATGTACTAAATAATACACCGTATACACTGAAAGTAAATGACGGAACACTGGCAGATGATATCCTGATTGCACCACAGAAGGATGTACCGGGAACATATACGGCGAATCTACGTGACAGCTTAAAACGCGGTGGAGTAATCAAACTTCGTATGGATTTCTATGTACTGCATGAGGCTTCAAAGAATGGTGGAGTTAAGTTTGAAGGGGTAGAACTTCTGACCGGAAAATCACTTTATGAAAATATCAGCAACAAATCGTTTTCCACAACGATTAGTGAAAAGTTCACTGTAGACCTTTCCGAGACACCGTATATTAATGTCAATATTGCAGATTTGACCTATGATTCCAGTTGGCTGATGTATGTGGAAGAAAACGGAAGTCAGTATGAACTGAAAACAGTATATGAATCTGTATACGGTAAGATGTACAGTCGTAAGAAGATAGGCTCTTTCAAGTATGATTTACGAGATGTTTTGCCGAAGGGCAGCGATGTCAGAAATCTGAAGCTGATTATTAAAACAGACGGAGAGAAAACAATGTTGACCTTCCGTTCTATCAGGCTTTCTGCGAACAATGATGTTGAAGTTTCAAATATACCAGCAACAGTGCGGAACAAATAATGGATTATTTATTGAATCGGAAGCTTTCGAGGCAAAGCTTTTAATTTAAAATAATAAAGGAGATGTAGTCACTTGAAGAAGACATGTAAAAGAATTTTTAGCTTTTTCCTAATAATGGTGCTGACATTTTTATTTACATTCTGCAGTGCCTGTAAGAAGAAAGAAGGAAAAAAAGAAGCAAAGACACCAACCATTATTGGTGTAAAGGATGGAGAAACCTATTATTTAGGCAAGGATACCATTAAGCCGGAATTTGATGTCGGGAAAGGGACTTTGTCCAAAGACAGCAGTGCAGCAGAAGATTTCATTTCAGGTACTGAAATTAAAGAAATTGGTAAGTATAAGCTTGTTGTCAAAAATAAGAACAAGACAGCAAAAGCATCCTTTGAAGTTAAAGAGGGTGAGGTAGAATACCCGGGCGAAATGACCGATATGTTTAATATGTCCAAACTTTCAGATAAGTATTATATTTCTACTCCTAATTTAAGTGCTTCCGTTACCGATGGAATTTTGACTATGAAAAATGGTGAGGGTGAGCCATGGAGTATTATGAGCAGAAAGTTTGCAGGCGTAAATGCAACAGAGAATCCGTTCATCGAATTTTGCGTTACTAAGATTGGAGACGGAGAGGAAACACGTCTGGAAGTAAAACTCTCCTATCCGGATATAAATGGTGAATTAGTTGGAGAAGAAACAGTACTTGTTGCAAAATATGCAGGAACCTATTATGTAGATGTTTTAGGATATGTAAAAGCAAAAAAACTGAATGAAACAAATCAGGAACTTTGCCTGACACTTGCAGTAGTAGGAGAGAACGCAGGATATGCAGAAATATCAATTGATTATTACCGCAGCGTGAAAGAAATTCCGAAAGCAGAAGCAGTAGGTCGTTATATTGATAATACCGAAGAATCACTGAAAGCATGGCGTAGTAATACTGCAACGATTGAAGTAGATAACGGCAAAGGAACCGTATATGTAACAAACTCCAAAGAAAATGAAGAATGGGGACATATTTTAAAGAGAGTTCAGCTTAATACTGCAGATTACCCGGTTCTTGTAGTGGATATTGATTCTGTTCATGGTAATGCGCAGTGGTCGATGAAATGTGTGCTCAATGACAAAGGCGAAGATATTGCTCTTACAAAGGATATTGCTGCAACAGGAAAAACAAAAATCAATCTTCTTGAGAAGGGAATCCCAAAGGGAAAGAATGTAACTGTTACATTGAAGTTTAATGTAATAAAGAAGGGCCTTGAAAACTTTGTGGTTATTAATGGATTCAGCACAGAGAAAGAAACAAGCGAAACAGCTGCAGAGACATTCAAAGAATATCCGGGCGAAATGACAGATATGTTCGATAACAGAAAACTTAATGATAAATACAGCCTGGACCCGAACTTGACTCTTACTGTTAAAGATGGTATTGTAACCATGAAAAACGGTAAGGGTGATCCGTGGAGCATGATTCGAAGAACCTTTAACGGGGTAAATGCTACAAAGTATCCATATGTAGAGATTAAAGTACCATATGTTGGCGATGGAGACGAAACACGTCTGGAAGTTAATATCAGTCATCCGAATAAACAGGGTGAACTTGTTGACCAGGAGACACTTCTTACGGTATCTTATAAGGGAACATACTATATTGATATAATGAGTTATATTAAAGCAAAAGGTCTGAATAAGACAAATCAGGATCTGTGTTTGATCTTTGCAGTAGTAGGAAAAGAAAATAATTACGCAAAAGTAAGTATTGACTACTTTAAGAGTGTTGCGAAGATTCCGGAAAAGAAACCGGTAGGAAGATTTGTCGATTATTCTTCCAATACATTGAGTACATGGAGAAGTAATACAGCTGTAATAGATATGGTTAATAATATGGGTAAAGTATATGTTACAAATAAAAACCCGAAAGAGCCATATGGTTACATTGTTAAGAGAGTAGAGTTAAATACAGAAGATTATCCGATTCTGGTGGTAGATGTAGATTCTCTTAATTGTGGAGCTTTCTGGTCAATTAAAGCAATTGTCAATGATAAGGGTGAAGATATAGCACTGACAAAAGATGTGAAAGCGACCGGAAGATATGAGATTGATTTGATTAAGAAGGGCATACCGAAGAGTAAGAATGTTACAGTCACTCTGAAATTTAATGTTATCGGCAAGGGTAAAGATGTATATGCAATGGTAAAAGGCTTTGAAACAATGAAGCCTGCACCCGTAGACCCCGGCAAGGATCCGGATATTGTTGATGATTTTTCAAAAGCTGATTGGTCAAAACCGGCTGCAAACGAAGGAACTGTGGCAATCAATAATAAGAATATGACACTTACAAAATTGGCAGCTAACAATGGTTGGGTGAAGACGAGCAAGTTAATTACAGTAGATACATCTGCAAAACATGTTCTTAAATTTGGCATCAGCAAAATGGAAAACGCGAGATTTAACGATGAAAGCGTATCCTTCGCAATCATTAACCAAAATGGCGAATGGGTAAATATTACACTGTTTGGAAATCAGGTCAAGAAAGAAGAAAGAACTGATGGCGGATGCGATGTGTATATTGATCTGCAGAAAACAGCAGTTGAAAAGGGATTAGATCTCAAAAAATTTGTGGGCAAAGATATTGAACTGTTCTTTGAAATAGGCATAGCATACGGAACAGATAAAAAGAGCATTACATTTGATGAAATCAGACTGGTTGACAAAATGCCGGCAGAACCAGAGAAACCGAATGCACCGCGTTATGTGGATAACACCGCAGAAACACTTGCACAGTGGCAGAATAATACAGCTAAAATTGAAGTTGTAGATGGCAAGGGCGCTGTATCTGTAACAGGTACAGATCCATGGGGATTTGTTTACAAGAAAATTCAGTTGAATACAGCAGATTATCCGTATCTTGTTGTAGATATTGATGCGGTAAATAATGTGGATTGGTCTTTGAAGTGTATTGTAGAAGGCAGTGCTGGAGATGTTATACTGATTGGTGATAATAAAGAAGTTGGAAAACATGAAATCAATCTGTTAGATAAGATTCCATCAAGTAAGAATCTGACGGTAACATTGCAGTTGTATGCAGTTGGTAAGGGTGACGGAAAGAATGTCATTGTTAAAGGGCTTGAGACGAATGTTGCATCCATGAAAGCACCTGCGCTGGATATTGACTTTTCAACAACCAATGGCTGGGCACCTAACGCAACAGATCCGAATCCGATTTCACTTACAGTAGCAGATAATAAAGGAACCTTCACTGTAGGAGGCACTCAAGGTGGATATGGGGCTATCATATACAATGCAACATTGAACACAAAGGATTACCGTTATATTGTAATTGATGTAGAATCTGCGGATTGTGACTTCCAGTTACAGGTCAATGACGGCGGACCGAAGTATGGAGCCAAAGAACTTGGAAAACGCTATATAGATATGCAGGCTGTCGATGCTAATTTCCAACAGGGTGTAAGTGTCGATACAAAGCTTACCTTTTTCTTGGTCGGTGATCCTGGCAATAAGGTGGTTGTAAATAAGATTTATACAACAAATAAATTGCCTGACAAGGATCTGATTGATGATTTCTCTAAGACTGATTGGAACAAGAGTGATGCCACAGGAACGGTTGAAGTAAAAAATAATACATTAGTAATCTTTAAACCGTCCACAAATGTAGGTTATTTAAAAGCAAATAAAACTATACTTGTGGACACTTCCGAAAAGCATGTGATTAAGTTTGGCATTAAAGCAGTCTCCGGTATTAATTTGGATGATGCTGATGACAGATTTAGAATAGAAATTATTAACATGAATACCCCAGAAGGAGTTGGCTGGGTAGTTGCTTCTGCAAACGTTGCAGATATGGTAGTAATCCATAGAGCAGATGGCGGATTTGATGTTTATTTTGATTTGGATAAAATGGTGTCCGCTGAAAAGAAACAGTATCTTATTGGGAAAGATTTAAATCTGTTTTTTGAAATCGGTGTTAACCATGACCCTGTTGACAAGAGTGTAACTTTTGACGAAATCAGATTGGTTGATGCCGTTCCGGGAATCTCACCGGAGCCGGATAAAACAGACGGGTATGTTGTAGATGCCTTCACGACCACAGAAGGTTGGTCACAACCGACCGCCGATAAAGGCAGCGTTAAGATTGAAAACAACACAATGACACTTGTAAAAGCAGCATCAAACAGTGATTTTGCAAAGACAAATAAATTTTTCACATTAAATACATCAGAGAAGCATGTTGTTAAATTTGGTATTAGCGATTTCAAGGCAAACTGGGATGGAGGATTTACAATTGAAATTCTGAATCAGAATGGCGAATGGGTCGGCTTTAAAATCGAAGGTCAGAATTTATGTAAGTTTGAAAGAACAGATGGCGGATATGATGTATACTTTGATTTGAAAGCATTAGCAGCAGAAAAAGGTGTATCGGAAGAAAAGTTTATCGGAAATGATTTAAAGCTGTTCTTTGAAATAGGAGTTGGCTTTGGAGCAGAAAAGAGCGTAACTTTCGATGGAATCACACTGATTGATGCAGTCCCGGCAAACTAAGTAATTACTGTTTAATTTTTGAAAATATAGTAATAAGGAGAGCTATGGCGTCTTTACAACGATATGTCTGTGAAGACGCCGTAAATTAAAGAAATGAAAAATATAAGTAAAAAATTAATTTCACTCGGAATCTGTTTTGGCATAGTGCTTACGTTAGCTGCCTGTGGCGGCAGAACCAAAAGCGGCAAAAGCGCTTCCAAAGGAAAGGAAGTAACGATGGTAGTTGAGAACGCGGACCTTGATATGTTTAAGGAATGGTTCGAAGAGTTTGAAGAGAAATATAAAGAGGAAGGCTATACTGTAAAACCGGTTCCGGTTGGTGGCGGTCAGATTCAGGGTAAGCAGGATAACATGATGGCTTCCGGCACAGCACCGGATATCATCGTAGGCGGAGATATTCATATCTTAAGCCAGTACAAATACCTGGTTCCACTTGATGAACTGATTAAGCGTGATAATGCAGATGTTGATGTGGATGATTTTATGCCTGAAATTATGGATTTATTAAAGAAAGACGGAAAGACATACTATCTTCCGAACTTTTTCAATACATCTCTGTTGTATTATAATAAGGATTTATTTGATATATACAATGCAAATCCTTCCAATGCAAACGCGAAGCTTGACTATCCGCAAAATGACTGGACATATGATGATTTCATGAATGCAGCGAAGAAGCTTACTGTTAAGAGCGGTGGAGAATATTCGCAGTGGGGTTGCTATTCCACCATTGGCTGGTGGGGTGAATGGCTGATTCATGTGCGTCAGGCAGGCGGAGACATTATGAATGAAGAAGGTCTCGTAACGCTCGATACACCGGAAGCAAAGGCAGGATTTCAGCGGTACATGGATAAGATGTACGGTGAAAATAAGGTTTCTTTTGTCACGGGCCAGCAGGAATTGGGCGGATTTTCCGGAAAGAAGACAGCAATGGCATATGGCGGACATTTAAAGGATTGGAGCGAGTTTAAGAAGGTAAAGGATTTCAACTGGGATGTAACGCTTATTCCTTCTGTAAACGGTAACCGCACCGGAGAATTATCCGTAAATGCATTTGGAATTCATAAGGACAGTAAGTCTCAAGAGGCTGCATGGGCATTAATTAAGTTCTTGACAAGAAAGAGAACCGGAGAAGAGCTGAAAAACTATCCTTATATTTCTCCGCGTCTTTCCGAAAAAGAAGAACGTTTGGCTGTTCCGGCAGAACAACGTCCGATTCCGCAGAATTTGGAAGCAGTATATGAATCTGTAAAGTATAATAAGATTCTTCCGCAGCAGAAATATGCGAATTATGTTATCACAAAGATTATTGAGACAGAGTTGCAAAAAGCAATTCAGAGCGGCAAAGGTGTAGACGAAGCCTTGAAGAATGCAACCGATAATGCAAATAAGTATATTAAAACCAATTACAGATAAGTGTAATAAGGAGTAGTTTTAATGAAAAGAAAAAGAAAACAGGCATTATATTTTTTCCTGTTTGCATCCCCGGGTTTGATAGGTTTTGCAGTTCTGTCTGTATATCCGATTCTTCGCTCGCTGTTTTTAAGCTTTACGAACCGAACTCTTTTAGGATACGAACCTACGGAATGGGTGGGGCTGAAAAATTATATAAGAGCATTTGGTGATGTGTATGTTTGGAATTCGCTTGGAAAATCTTTTATATATGCATTTGCAACGCTTGTGACCGTAAATGTGACCGGTCTTTTGGCTGCACTTTTGATGAATCATGTAAAAGGAAAATTTTCAAATGTTTTAAGAACAATTTTTTACGCACCAAGTATTCTTCCGGCAGTATCTATGGTTATTATGTTTACATGGATTTTTAATCCGTCTACCGGATTTTTAAATACAATCCTTCGAAGCTTGGGGGTTGAAAATGTGCCGTTATGGTTGGAAGGAAACACAACGGTTATACCGACCCTTATTATCATGTCCTTCTGGTCCTTTGGTGCTAAGATGGTTATTTACTTGGCTGGACTACAGGGAATATCAAAGGAATATTATGAGGCAGTTTCTCTGGACGGAGCAAATGCAGTTACAACATTTTTCAAGATCACACTTCCGTTGCTTTCGCCGGTACTGTTCTACAACGTATTGATGAGTCTGGTGGGTGGTCTTCAGGTGTTTACGGAGGCCTATGTAATCAGCGGTACAGGTACCGGTGTTCCGGTGAACTTTTATGTGTTGAATGTATTTTCTCTTGCATTTAATTCTCCGTATGAACTTGGATATGCATCTGCTTTAGCATGGATTTTATTTGTGATTATTCTTGCAATGACAGGTTTGTACTTCATTTTCAGTAAGAAGTTTTTAAATTTTGATGGAGAATAGACAAATGAAGAATAGAAGAAAAATCAAAAAATCAACAATTGTGATTGATATTATTTTGGTGATTTCAACTTGTCTGGTTCTGCTCCCGATTGTGACAATGGTTATGACATCCTTAAAAACCTTTGAGGATGTACAGATGAATCCGGCGAGTTTGATACCGAAAGAATTTACATTAAAGAATTATGTTACTGTATTTACGGAATTCCCGTTTACACAGTATCTCATAAACACATCATTTATTACGATTACATCAACGATTGGAATCACGTTGACCAGCGCGTTGGTGGCGTATGCCTTTGCAAGATTTGATTTTAAGTATAAGGGAATTATTTTTGCCGTTATGCTTTCAACCATTATGATTCCGGGACAGATACTTCAGATCCCATTATATGAAATGTATCGTGGAATGGGATGGATTAATACCTATAAGCCGATGATTATTCCCGCATTTTTAGGCGGTGGTATAACCAATGTGTTCCTGATTCGGCAGTTTTTTAATTCTTTGCCGAAATCGATTTTTGAATCTGCGCAGATTGACGGAGCTGGCGAATTCCGTATCTTTGCAACGATTGCAGTACCACTTTCAAAGGCAATCATATTCACTGTTGCAATTTTTTCGTTTACGGCTTCGTGGAATGACTTCTACAGTCCGCTTCTGTATATCAACGATGATAAAAAGTACACTCTTGCTTATGGATTATATATCTTCTTTGATAAGTTCAAGGTCGGATCCTATAAGGCTTGGAATATAATTTGTGCGGCAAACCTTGTTGTAATTGTTCCAATCATTGTACTTTATTTCTTTGCACAGAGGTATTTTGTGGAAGGAATTACTCTTGGTGGAGTAAAAGGATAGAAATATAGCAGCAAGGGGATTTTTTGAATTGGGAAAACGGAGGATTATATAGATGTTATCAGTAGAAAGGCTTGGTGTATTATTAGCACCTAAGGACGAGAACCATGCAAAGTTTAATGCCGGCATGGTAAAACATGGCAACAAGGTACATATGGTTTATCGTTGGAGTAAACAAAATGGCATCGCAACAGATGCAAACGAAAAGAAAACCGGTATTGTGTATTTGGATGATTTTGTGTCTTATGCAGAGCTTACACCGGAAGGGAAACTTGTATCAGACATGGATGAACAGGGATTAATTAAGTACTATATTGAAAATCCGAAAACTCCGGTTTATGCACAGGATCCGAGAATCGTAGAATTTGAAGGAGAGTATATTATTTTCTTCGTAAGATACGATTTGAAAATCTGCCGTGTAGGTATGGCAAGAACCAAGGATTTTAAGAAAATAGAGCCGATTGGAATTATTCCGAGCAATGATTGGGATAAGGACGCATTTATTTTGCCGGAGCGTATTAACGGCAAGATTGTGTACATTCACCGTATTGAGCCAAATATTCAGATTGATTACTTCGACAGCTTTGACGAGATGATTGACCCTGAGTACTGGAATCATTATGATGAAAAGATCCATGAGCAGGTTGTCATGAAGAGTGAATATCCGTGGGAGAATCGTAAGATTGGCGGAAGTGTTCCGCCAATTAAGACACCGGAAGGATGGCTGTTCATTTACCATGGAGTTGCAGATGACAGAGAACCATTCTGTTATCGTGCAGGAGCAGCTCTTCTTGACCTTGAGAATCCGAGCAAAGTAATTGCAAGACTGCCGTATCCGATTTTGGAGCCGGAAGAGGGATATGAGGTTAAGGGAGACATGGACAATGTTGTGTTTCCGGTTGGAGCATACATACATGACGGGTATCTCTATATGTCATACGGCGGGGCAGATAAGGTAGTTGCTCTTTGCCGTTTCAGCTATGACGAGTTGCTGAAAGAACTTAAGAAGAATCCTTGCAAATAGGAAATATCGGAGTATGTAATTTATGTTATATGTAGAAAGACTCGGCGTCGTATTGGCACCGAAAGATAAAGAACATGCCAAGTTTAATGCGGGCATGGTGAAGCAGGGCGATAAGGTACATATGCTGTATCGCTGGAGCAAGTCCACCGGAGTCTGGACAGGAGAGAAGACTGGTATAAGGTATGCAGAGGATTTTGTGTCCTATGCAGAGCTTACACCTGAAGGAAAGCTTGTATCTGACCTGGACGACAAGGGATTTATCAAATATTACATTGAAGATCCCAAAACACCGCTTTACTCACAGGATCCGAGAATTGTAGAATTCGAGGGAGAATATATTATTTTCTTTGTGAGATGGGATCTTGATTTGTGCAAAGTCGGCATGGCAAGAACCAAGGATTTCAAGAAAGTGGAGCCGATTGGTATCATTCCTACAATAGATTGGGACAAGGACGCATTTATCCTGCCGGAGCGTATTAACGGCAAGATTGTGTACATTCATCGTATTGGAGCTGATATTCAAATTGATTACTTTGATGAATTAGAGGATATGCTGGATCCTGAATATTGGGATCACTATGAAGATAAGATTCATGAGAAAGTAATTATGAAGAGTGAATATGAGTGGGAGAATAAGAAAATTGGCGGAAGTGTTCCGCCAATTAAGACACCGGAAGGATGGCTGTTCATTTACCATGGAGTTGCAGATGACAGAGAACCATTCTGTTATCGTGCAGGAGCAGCTCTTCTTGACCTTGAGAACCCAAGCAAAGTAATTGCAAGGCTGCCGTATCCGATTTTAGAGCCAACAGAGGATTATGAGGTGGCAGGAGATGTGCCGAATGTGGTATTTCCGGTAGGTGCATATATTCATGAGGGATATGTCTATATATCCTACGGCGGAGCAGACAAGGTGGTTGCTCTCTGCAGGTTTAAGTATGATGAGTTGATGGAAGAGTTTCGAAAGAATCCGATAAAATAAGAAAAATTCATTAACAAATAAAAGCGTCAGGGTTGACTGTAGCAAAGAACATGCGGTTTCGTGTGATTCAAAGTGGAGCTGCTCCTTGGCGCTTTTTCGGAAAGGATAAACTATGAAACATTATTGTGTTGTTTCCCATACCCATTGGGACAGAGAGTGGTATCAGACCCAGGAGCAGTTTCGAATTCGCCTGATTGATTTATTTGACAATTTATTGAAGATTCTTGATAAAAATCCGAGTTATATTTTTCACATGGATGCACAGACGATTGTGTTTGAGGATTACTGGGAAGTAAGACCGGAGATGAAAGAGAAGTGCTGTCAGTATATCCGTGAGGGACGTATTCTGGCAGGACCCTGGTATGTGCAGAATGATTTCTTCCTTACCAGCGGTGAATCGACTATTCGTAATCTTCTGATTGGGACGAAGCAGGCGGAGGATATGGGACATTGCGGCAAGACGGGTTATACACCTGATCAGTTTGGACTGATTTCTCAGCTTCCGCAGATTTTACGTGGCTTTGATATTGATCACTGTGTGTTCGGAAGAGGATATTATTCTTTTGAAGAAATGCCGGGTGGATGGTTCGCAGGCAAGAACAAACCTGCAGAATTCAACTGGAAGAGTCTGGATGGCTCGGAGGTTCTTGCTATCTGCATGAGCTTCTGGTATAACAATGCGCAGCGTTTCTCTGCTGATATTGATAAGGCGTATCGTCTTACCGAGAATATCCGTGATTCCTTTGAGGGAGTTGCAACAACACCGTATCTCCTTTTGATGAACGGGGTAGACCACTTGGAGCCACAGCCTGATTTATTGCCGATACTTAATGAGATTCAAAAGAGGCTTCCGGAGGATGAGAAAATCTATCAGACCAGTTTGGAAAATTATGCAGAATTGGTGAGAGGGGCTAAGATAAAGGAAGAGATGCCTACAGAAGTAGGAGAACTGATGCAGGGTACTACCGGAAATCTCTTGAAGGATACGGTTTCTTCCCGTGTTTATTTAAAGACGAAAAATTGCGAGCTTCAGAATATGCTGGAAAACTGCTTAGAGCCATTGTATGCACTACTGGAACTATCCGGCATGAATGGTGTATATCCTTCCGGTCATCTTGATTATCTCTGGAAGATGCTGATTCGAAATCACGCACATGACAGTATCTGTGGCTGCAGCACAGACGCGGTTCATCGTCATATGGAAGACCGTTTTGAAAATATCGAAGAGATGGGTAAAGAACTTCTTCGCCGCGGCATGAAGCAGTTGGCTGCTCATGTACACAGGAACCTTGCGAAAGAGGATTATCAGATTGTGGTATTTAACAGCTTGGAGAAGAGCCGAACCGAAGTCATTGACGCTGTGATTGATGTGGTGGCGGAGGATGAACCGCAGGGAATCCGGATTACAGATGAAAATGGCATGGAAGTACACTTCCTCGTATTGGATACTGAGAAATTGGCAAAATCTGTATTTACTGCCATCAATCTTCCGGGAATGGTAGATACGGTGCGCTACAAGGTTCGCATATTGGCAGAAAATGTACCGGCGTTTGGTTTCGTTTCTTATCGAGTAGAAACTAATCATGAAACTACAGAATATGAATTTGGTAATACGATTGGATTTGAGCAGAAACAGGAGTATTGCCTTGAAAATAATAATCTGAAGGTGACAGTTTCTGCAAATGGAACTGTAAATTTGTTCCATAAAGAAAGCGGACATATCTTTGAAGATGTGTTAAGAATCAACGATTCCGCAGATGCAGGAGAAGCTTATAATTATCTGCCAGTTGCCGGGGATGTACCTGTGGATGTCAGCGGGTTTACACCGGCTATCAGCATGGAAGAGACGGATTCTTATCTTGGCAGACTGCGTATGCATTATGAGGTGACTCTTCCGGCATATCTTGATAAAGCAAACCGGAGAAGAAGCGAAGAGACCGTAACCATGCCGCTGGATATCATTCTTACTTTGAAAAAAAAAGCGAAATCACTGGATGTGACATTTGTATTTACGAACAAAGCAAAAGAACACAGAATGTGTGCGCTGGTACGTACAGGTTTAAACTGTGATATGGCAGTAAGTACATCACCGTTTGATTTGATTGCACGAAACAAATGGGATATTAAAAAGCAAATCTGCAATGAAACGGAGCACAATTCCGGTATGACGGCAATTGGGGATGAGAAGTTGTCCGTAGCTATATTAAACCGTGGAATTTATGGGTATGAAAACCTGCAGAGTGAACAAGGTACTCTTGCCTTTGCACTGGTTCGTTCTACCGGTAAAATATCAGCCGGAGATGAAGCCTGTGACGATAAGTGGGCAATTCCAGAAAACCAGTGCTTACGTGAAATACGGTGCGAATTCTCAATTCTGCCGCAGACAGGAGGTGAGTTTGCAGAGAAGGCTGCATTTGAGGCAAAATCATTCCAAAATCCGATGATGGTACAGTGTGAACCGGTGGATACCCATAAGTTCATGGGGGGACGCACTGCGGTGCAGGATACCAGCATAGCAGAAATCTTCTATCAGGATGTTCCGTATGGGGATATCACGCTTGCACGTAGCGAGAACGGAATTGCACTTGAAGGTAAGGGACTGCAAGTAACAGCATTAAAGAAATCCTTTGACCGAACAGGCTATGTTCTGCGATTCTTTAACATGAAAGAGGTAGAAAATGAGGCTGTGATTCGTTTTAATGGTCTTGCTGTGAAGAGAGTTTGGAAGACAAATATGAAGGAGAATGCGAGAGAAGAGATTGCCATTGCAGATCATACGGTAGTGTTGACGATAAGAGCAAAAGAAATTGTTACTTTATTTTTCAAATAAGTAAGAATATTTTACGAAAAGATAAGAAGCTTTACTGTTGAAGAATAATAATTGATGCTATGATTTTGTTATGAAAATATTGTGAAATCAAGGAGAGAGGAGCAAACCGATATGAAAAAGTGTTTATCAGTTTTAGTTGCATTCATATTAGTTGTAACCCAGTTTACTTTTCTGAAATTCGGTGTCCGCAATTTGAACAACATGAACTTAGATCCATAATTTACGATATGTCTTAAAATAGATCCAGTCTTTAATATAGCTGGAGGTATAGATCGCTACGCATAAGTCTTATTTGATTGGAAAAATTTGACGCTGTTCTTTGGATTTGAAGTCAATCACAGCCAACATGAAAAGGTTATGGCTTTTGACTCAATCACGCTTGTTGATTCCGTTCCGGCTGAGGCAAACTAATAAAATATTGAGATACCATTGCGGCGTTTTTACAGGAATAGTTTGTAAAAACGTCGCAAGGCGGTTTATAGTTCAATTTTATATACTGAAAGTACAAAAATGAGAAATAGAGGAATATGTAATGTCAAAAATCAGTTTAGTCAATATCAAACAGGGAACAAAATCTACAAAACGGTTTTCATGCGGCAATACACTGCCGCTGGTACAGCGTCCTTTTGGAATGGCAGCTTTTGCACCACAGACTAATGGGGCAAATGAACAGTGGTTTTACTATCCGGAAGACCACTGTATTGAAGGAATTCGTTTAACTCATCAGCCGAGTCCTTGGATTAACGATTATGGAACCTTCCTAATGCTGCCGCAGAATGATGTAATTGCGGATGATTACCGCTGGGCATTCGGAGGATATCGCCCACGGGAAGCTGTTCTTACGCCATCCTTGATAAATATCCATTTTCTGCGTCCTATGTGTCAGTTCAAGATAACGCCAACAGAGCGAGGCGGTAAGGGTCGCTTGAGTTTTAAGACGGACCGTAAGTCCTGCCTGTCACTGTTGCCGGTGATGGGGAATTATACTTATCGGATAGATGAAGAAAAGAGCGAGATTATCGGTGTGATTGACGGCCACAGCATGGATGATGCAAAGAATTTTAACATGTACTTTGTGCTACGGTTTCCAAATGGTGCTGTGGATTTTACAAGAACCAAATTAAGCGCGGATAACGGCACAAAAAAAGGACATCTTCACATTTTTTTTAATGTCAAAGATGTGGAATTTTCTGTCGGTACTTCTTATATCTCTGCGGAACTGGCAGTGCTGGCAATCGACCGGGAAATCGGTGAGAAATCTTTTGATGAGGTCTTGAAGGAAAACAATGAAATCTGGGAAGAGCATCTGGAAAGAATCGAAGCAGAATTTGAAGATGAGCGGACGAAAAAGACATTTTATACTTGTCTTTGGCGCACCTTTCTATTCCCTCACAAGTGTTACGAATATGACAGAAATGGAAAAATGATTCATTATACGCCCTTTGACGGAAGTGTTCATGAGGGACCGCGTTATACTGATAACGGATTTTGGGATACCTACCGTACAGTGTATCCTTTATTTACAAAGATTGCGCGAGAAGAGTTTGCAGAGATGTTAGAAGGGTTTGTGAATGATTACCGCGAATGCGGGTGGCTTCCGCGCTGGCCTTCCATTGGAGAAGTGGGTTGCATGCCTTCTACATTGATAGATGCAGTGATTGCAACAGCAGTGGTCAACGGAATTGGCAACAGGAAAACATGGGAGGATGCTTTGGAAGGTATGCTGCATCATGCAAATCACAATGCACCTGATCCGCGCTATGGACGAAACGGAGCAGAATCCTATGTGAAGTACGGCTATGTTCCGCGTGATGAGCAGAGGGAAAGCGTGAATCTTACTCTGGATGCAGCTTACGGAGACTGGTGTATCAGCGTAGTAGCTAAGGTCCTGGGTAGAGAGGTGATTGCAGCAGAGTATGCTAAGAGGGCGAAAAATTACGCAAACCTTTTTGATGCCGAAACCGGATTTATGAGAGGAAGAGATACCAAAGGGAACATGACGGATGATTTTGACCCGTATATGTGGGGTGGAGAGTATACAGAAGCATCTGCATGGCAGAGCACCTTTTTTGTTCCCCATGACCTTGATGGTCTTGCAGAACTCTATGGAGGCAAAGATAAGCTGCTTTGTAAGCTTGATGAACTCTTTGCAACACCGCCGCTGTACCGGGTGACGGGATATGGATTTGAAATTCATGAGATGACAGAATTGGCTGCGCAGGATTACGGTCAGTGCGCGATTTCAAACCAGCCAAGTTTCCATCTGCCATATATCTATGCGTATTTCGGAGAAGTAGAAAAGGCAAGATACTGGGTACACAAGATGGCATTGGAAGCAATGTCCTATGAGGATGACGGCTTTCCGGGAGATGAGGATAACGGAACAATGTCAGCGTGGTATATTTTTGCATGCTTGGGAGAATATCCATTATGCCCCGGAAATGCAGAAAATATAAAGATACCGGGAATTGCAAAACACATCAAATTCAGGAGATAAGTACATGACAAAAAATCAAAGGTAGTACAGATTATTTTAATTATCCTTTGCTTAAGTCTACTTGTAGGAGTCTCAGCATCTGATATAAATACGGATTGGACCGATGTCAATAAAGTAGACAGCAAAAAAATCAAACGGGCATAAACAACGCTACCTTTTGGTTAGGAGAAAGACCGTTAGTGTGAGAATGAGGTCTGACAGAATTGTAAAAACCGCTAATGTAAGTAAAAAGACTGTGATAAAACTTCACCTAAGGATTTATAGTTACGCCTGTCGGTTTCCTCTTTTTTCAAATATTTGAAAAATCATTCCATAACAGCATTATCGTAAGGATGCCCTTTAGCGGAAAAAGACTGAACAATATTAAGAGAATCAAGATATTTCCTGATTTTTTCAGAGGTGAACTGAGAACCCCGGTCAGTATGAAACATGAGTCCGTATGGAAGAATGTGGTACTTAAAGCAATGTTAACGGTATCTATGGCAAGTTTAGTATTAATTCTGTCAGATAACTTGAAGGAAACAATTTTTCTTGCAAACAGATCTAAAACAGCACACAGATAATAAAACCTGCTTGCAGTCCGGATATAGGTGAAATCACATACCCAAACCATATTCGGAGCGGGTTGATTAAAGTTTTTGGCAAGCAGATTGATACAGCTGCTGTCATCCGTTTTAATCTGAGGGGGCTTAGGCGGCATTTGTAATATGTGCTTCTGTTTACACGGAGAACTCTGCAAAGAGTGGTGATTGAATGTTGATTTGAAAGAGCTTTTACCGCAATCAATCGTTGTCTGAGTGCGGAGTGAATATTGCAATTGCTTTTTTATATGAGATTTTCCTCCTCAAGCTATGCGTTACGCTTTTGTAATTCTTTGATTTGCTGTGCGGTGATAACAGTGTCATCATCAATTTTTACTTCAGAATAAAGCTTTACCCATTTGGACAAAGCGATTGAGGATACTCCGTATTTGTTATGTATCTGAGCATAAATTTTTCCGTAATGATATAGATTTACTATAGTTTTTTTAAATTCAGATGTGTATTTGTTTTTGGCGGAGGATATATTGAAAATCTTCATGTGAACGGGAAGATATTTAACGCAGAATCTGTTTCAAATTAGTTGAAAAGAGATTACGCAAATATAGAAATACGGTATATTTTATCGTAGATAATTATTAAGGAGGCAAAAAATGAGTAACGGCAATAAAAAAATTTTAGTAGCAGTTATATCCATGTTAATTGTGGCAGTGGCAGGGATTTTATATGTGATATTTGCACCTAATGCCGTGAATGGCAGCAAGGCAATTAACGTGATAGTTGTTGATGATAAAGGGAAAGAAACGGTATATAAGACCAGGACGGATGCCGAATATCTGCGTGAAGCACTGGAAGAAATGAAGGATCTCAAAATAGAAGGAACAGAGGGAGAGTTCGGTCTTTACGTCAATACGGTAAACGGTGTGAAAGCTGACTATGAGACAGATAAAACATATTGGTCTTTTTACCTGGGTGATAAGCAGTGTAATTATTCTATTGATGAACAACCAATTAAAGATGGAGACACCTTCTATATTAAATATATAAACTCGAAATAATGAGATATCTGAAAGCTGTCGTTTATTTTTAAAATGCATAAGGCATCCCGATGAAGAGTCAGTTAAACTATATATAGTAAGGATTATTCTTGTTATATGGGAATTATGTCCGCACCCCAAATACAATGCGGACAGATAATAAAACCTAAATACACTTTTTATTAAGCTTTGGATTCACAGTAAATGCAGCGGTAGATACGGCGCTCCCTGTCAGTAAGGCGGAATATATGCGGCAGCTCCTGCTCAGTCGAGGATATACAGCGCGGATTTTTGCATTTTAAAACATTTTTAAGCTCCTGCGGAAGCTCTAATGTTTTTTTCTCTTTAATCTGTCCGTCTTTTATTATGTTTACCGTAACATTTGGGTCTACAAATCCTAAAATATCGGTGTCAACATCAAAGTCGGAGTCTATTTTTATGATATCTTTTTTACCGGTTTTTTTACTTGCAGCATTTTTTATAAGCGCCACCGAGCAATCAAGCGCTTCCAGCCCCAAAAGACGGTATATCTCCATACCTTTGCCGGCTTTTATATGGTCTATTACGATTCCGTTTTTAATTGCGTCAATGTTCATTGCTTTGCCTCCAAAAGCTTTAAAATAAGCGCCATGCGCATATATTTTCCGTAAAGTACTTGCTTAAAATAACAGGCTCGAGGGTCGTTATCTACAACTACGCTGATTTCGTTGACGCGCGGCAGAGGGTGCAGAACGCGCAGTTTTTCGCTTGCGAGAGCCATTTTTTCAGAGGTTAAAATATATGAGTCTCTGAGGCGCAAATAATCCTCCTCGTTGAAAAAGCGTTCCTTTTGCACACGGGTCATATAAAGTATATCAAGGTCGGCAATAGAGTTTTCAAGGCTGTTGGTCTCAGTGTAATCCACGCTTTCTGCATCAAGCTTGTCCTTAACATAGCCCGGCAGTTTTAATTCGTTAGGAGAAATAAAAACAAATTTAACCCCTTTATAACGTATGAGTGCGGATATGAGCGAATGTACTGTTCTGCCGAATTTAAGGTCGCCGCAAAAGCCAACAATTAAATTATTAAACCCACCTTTTTCACGGTATATTGTGAGCAGATCGGCAAGGGTCTGAGTCGGATGGCAATGTCCTCCGTCACCTGCGTTTATAACAGGTATATCTGCATTTCTTGCCGCTACAAGCGGAGCGCCCTCTTTAGGATGGCGCATTGCTATTATATCGGCATAGCAGGAAACAACTTTCGCAGTATCTGCCACACTTTCACCCTTTGCAGCAGAAGAGCTTTGCGCCTCTGAAAAACCCAAAACACTGCCGCCGAGTTCCAACATTGCTGCCTCAAAGCTTAATCGCGTTCTGGTGGAAGGCTCAAAAAACAGGGTTGCCAACTTCTTTCCCTTGCATTTTTCGCTGTATTTTTCGGGGTTTGCTATAATATCATTGGCAATGCATATCAGCTCTTCGATTTCGGTCGTTGTAAGTTCGGAAATATCTATAAGACTTTTCATTTACATTACCATTCCTTTGCTCCGTTGGTTTTTAGATAATTCTTTATGCGCTCCACATTCTCACGGTTTTTTTCATTTTCTTCAAGGTATTCTATAATGTCGTAAACATTAACTATTGAATATACCGGAAATCCGAATTGCTCGCCGACCTCCGCCATAGCCGATTTTTCGGACCGTCCCTTTTCACAGCGATCTACCATAACAAAGGCTGCCGAAACCTTTACACCCTTAAGCTTTGATAAAACAGACATACTTTCCCGTATCGCAGTACCGGCGGTTATAACATCCTCTACAATAACTACTTCTTCGCCGTATTCGGGCTTGTATCCTATAAAAATGCCGCCCTCTCCGTGGTCCTTTTCCTCCTTGCGGTTGAAGAAAAAAGGAACATCCAGTCCGCTTTCGGAAAGCGCAACCGCCACCGATACTGCTATTGGAATTCCTTTATATGCGGGGCCGTAAAGTACGGATTTTTTATCCCCGATTTTTTCAAAATATGCTTTTGCGTAATACTTGCCCAATTTTCTGATTTGGTCGCCGGTTTTAATTTCACCGGCATTTATAAAATATGGTATTTTCCTGCCGCTTTTTGCTGTAAAATCGCCGAATTTAAGCACTCCGGCATTTTCTAAAAATTCAATAAATTCGTATTTGTAATTTTGCATTTTAATAACTCCATCTTTAAAAAATTGATGTGAAGCGGGAAATATTTGTTTACGGCAGAGCTTTTCGGCTTACAGCAGCCCGGCCGTCGCATTTTACGAATGCCGCCTCACTTTTAAACGGAAAGGCACAGAGACTTTAACTAAAGTAAAAATTCTCTGATACAGCGCTCGTAAGCCGCAACAGGGTCTTGTGCGGCGGTTATAGGCCTGCCCACTACTATGTAGTCGCTGCCTAATTTTCTTGCCTTCTCAGGGGTGGTAACACGCGATTGGTCGCCTTTATCGCCGTCTGTAAAGCGTATACCCGGAGTTACGGTCAAAAAGCCCTTGCCGCAGGCATTATGTACTGTCGGAGACTCAAGCGGAGAACATACAACCCCGTCAAGTCCGGCGTTTTTTGCGTTTTTTGCGTAGTGCATAACCACATCTTCCATTTTACCAGTTATAAGTAAATCCTTATGCATTGCATTCTCGTTTGTAGAAGTAAGCTGTGTTACTGCTATAAGCAGAGGGCGTGTGCCGTCTGCTCTTGTCAGTCCTTCTATTGCGGCTGTCATCATAGCCGAAGTGCCTGCCGCATGCAGGTTACACATATTAACTTCGAGACGCGATAACACCGCCATTGATTTTTTTACGGTATTCGGTATATCGTGCAGCTTTAAATCCAGAAATATTTTATGTCCTCTTGCCTTAATTTCTCTTACGATTTCAGGACCCTCGGCATAAAAAAGTTCCATTCCTATTTTTACAAACGGTTTTTTGCCCTCAAATTCATCTAAGAATTCAAGACATGATTTTTTATCCGCAAAGTCACATGCTATAATTACATCCTTACCCATTATGCGCTCCTCCTATAATTTCGTTTAAATTAGTTATGCCGTATTTTTCCATTGCAAAAGGCAGTTCTTCTATGATTTTCTTACAGGCATACGGGTCTACAAGATTAGCGGCACCCACCTCTGTTGCTGTGGCACCCGCTAACATAAACTCCAAAACATCATCGGCAGTGGCTATTCCGCCCATTCCCACGATTGGTATTTTTACTGCCTCATATACCTCATACACCATTCTCACCGCCACAGGTTTTACCGCGGGACCCGAAAGACCGCCTGTCTTGTTTGCGAGCAGAGGCTTTTTTGTTTTCAGGTCAATTTTCATACCGAGCAGAGTGTTTATCAGAGATATGCCGTCCGCCCCTTCAGCTTCACACGCTTTGGCTATTTCGGTAATATCCGTGACATTTGGCGAAAGCTTAATAATTATCGGTTTGTTTGTAACCGCCCTTACTGCCTTTGTGACCGCCGCGGCATTTTCGGAATTTGTACCGAAAGCAAGCCCGCCGCCATGAACATTAGGACATGAAATGTTGATTTCAAACCAGCCTATACTATCATCACCGCTCAGAATTTTTACAGCCGAAACATAGTCATCGACCGAAAAACCGCTTACATTCGCCATAACCGGCTTTTTGTAAACCGCTTTAAGAGTTTTAAGCTCGTGATTTAAAACCTTTTCTGCTCCCGGATTTTGCAGTCCGACAGCATTTAAAAGTCCCTGAGGACACTCGGCAATTCTGGGCGTCGGGTTGCCGAAACGCGGCTCTTTTGTGGTGCCTTTGAGCGAAATCGAGCCTAAAATATTTATATCGTAAAACCTTGTGAACTCATAGCCGAAGCCGAATGTGCCGCTTGCCGGAATTACGGGATTTTCAAGCTCGGTACCGCACAGGTTAACGGACAGATTTACCATTCTATTTCCTCCTTTGAAAACACGGGACCCTCGGTGCAAACGCGCTTCGGTCCCTGCTTTGTTTTGCATGTGCAACCCATACAGGCACCCGTGCCGCAGCCCATACGCTCTTCAAAGCTGAACTGACCGCTTGTTTTTGCGGCGGCATACACGGCTTTCAACATCGGCTTCGGACCGCAGGTGTAAAAATAACTGTAATCGGCGTGTTCCATTGCGGCATTTACAAAGCCTTTAAGTCCGTAAGACCCGTCCGCCGTGGTAACGGCAACATTTGCGCCAAGCGCTCTGAACTCATCCTCCAAAATTATTTCCGCCCTCGTATTAAAGCCCAGAATTACGCTTACGGTCTTATTTTCCGAGATAAGCTTTTTGCACAGCCCGAGCAGTGGCGGAACACCCACGCCGCCGCCTATAAGCAAGGGCCTGTTACCTGAAAGAGAGGTATCGTACCCATTGCCCAGGGCTATTAAAAGGTCCAACCTTTCACCTTTTTTCACTTTACTTAAAGCTTTTGTTCCGTCGCCGACTGTTTTGTAAATGATAGTAAGGCTTTTGTCATCCCAGTCGCATATTGAGATAGGACGGCGCAGGTAAAACTCAGGTACTTTAATATTCACAAACTGTCCCGCTGAGGTAATGTGAGATGTTTCGCCCGCCAACACCATTTTAAAAACCGAGGAGGCTATTTGTTCATTTTGTAAAACTTCATAAAAATCCTGTTTCATTGTGTTTCCTTTCAAGCGTCTATTGTGGATATTCCGAGAGTGGTTTCTTCAAGCACATCAAGCAGCACTTTGACAGTATCAAGCGATGTAAACATTGTGACATTGTTTTCAACTGCACAGCGGCGGATTTCATATCCGTCAGACAGCACACCTGAGGAATTCATATCCCTCGTGTTTATAACATAGGTTACATAGCCCTGCCTTATGGCGTCGGTTATTTCACGGCTTCCATCACTTAGTTTGCCTACCGCATGGGTGCGTATTCCGTTTTTCTTTAAAAATTCAGCCGTGCCTGCAGTCGCCTGAATGTTAAAGCCCATATTGTAGAAGCGGCGTATCAGCGGTAGCGCCTCTTCCTTATCCTTATCGGCAACAGTGGCAAGCACCGTACCGTAATTCATAACATTCATTCCGCTGGCTTTCAGCGCCTTGTAAAGTGCGCGGGTCAATTTATCGTCGTAGCCTATTGCTTCGCCGGTGGATTTCATTTCGGGAGATAGGTATGCGTCAAGACCGTGGAGTTTTGAGAAAGAAAACGCAGGAGCCTTTACATACCAGCGCTTTTTGTCACCGGGATAAATATTATCGAAACCCTGTTCTTTAAGGCTCTTGCCCAAAATCACAAGAGTTGCAATATCGGCAAGGCTAAAGCCAGTAGCTTTTGAAAGGAAGGGAACGGTTCTTGATGAGCGCGGGTTTACTTCAATTATAAATACACGGTCGTTTTCATCAACAATAAACTGAATATTATAAAGTCCTATTATACCGATTCCCAGCCCTAAACGCTTCGTATAATCAAGAACGGTCTCACGAACTTTCTCACTTATGCTGAAGGTCGGGTACACGCTTATCGAGTCGCCGCTGTGTATGCCCGTGCGCTCTACAAGCTCCATAATTCCGGGGACAAAAACATCTTTACCGTCGCAAATTGCGTCAACTTCAAGTTCCTTGCCCGAAATATATTTATCAACAAGTACAGGCTTATCCTCGTCAATTTCAACCGCGGTGCGCAGATAACGGCGCAGCTGTTCTTCATCGGCAACTATTTGCATAGCTCTTCCTCCCAACACGAATGAAGGGCGCACAAGCACAGGATAGCCTATTTCGGAAGCGGCTTTTACACCGTCCTCGATTTTTGTTACCGCCTTGCCCTGCGGCTGGGGAATATTAAGTTCCTTTAACACCTTTTCAAATAAATCCCGATTTTCGGCGCGGTCTATCGCGTCACAGTCGGTACCTATAATCTTAACCCCGCGATTTTTAAGGCTTTCGGCTAAATTTATGGCTGTCTGTCCGCCTAAGGAAGCTATGATACCCAAAGGCTTTTCATGGTGGATAATGTTCATAACATCTTCTGTGCAAAGAGGCTCAAAGTAGAGCTTGTCAGAACAGGTGTAATCGGTCGAAACGGTTTCGGGATTATTGTTAATAATAATTGCCTCATAGCCCGATTTTTTGATTGTAGAGACTGCATGCACAGTGGAGTAATCAAACTCAACACCCTGACCTATTCTGATAGGCCCCGAGCCTAAAACTATAATTTTCTTTTTGTCTGATATGATAGATTCGTTTTCGTCCTCGTATGTCGAGTAAAAATAAGGAATATAGCTTTCAAATTCCGAAGCGCAGGAGTCAATCATTTTATAAACCGGAAACATTTCGTGCTTTTCTCTTATTTTGTAAATATCCTCACCTGTCATACCCCACAGCTTGCCGATAAATTCATCCGAAAAGCCGAATTTTTTAGCGGTATACAGCGTATTTGTGTCACCTATATGCTCTTTTAATTTATTTTCGATTTTTACTATATTCTTCACTTTTTCAAGGAAAAGCATATCTATTCTTGTGGCGTTGCATATCATTCCTATATCGGTTTTTCGGCGCAAAAGCTCGGCTATTGCATAAATACGGTCATCAGAGCCGTCCTTTATATAACTCAGCATTTCATCAACCGAAAAACCTGTAAATTTTTTCATATAAAGATGGTTAACGCCTATTTCAAGCGACCTTGCAGCTTTAAGCAGACTTTCTTCAACCGTTCTGCCTATGCTCATTACTTCGCCTGTGGCTTTCATCTGAGTTGAAAGCTTGTTGTTTGCCGAAGAAAATTTATCAAACGGGAAACGCGGCATTTTGGTTACTATATAATCAAGCGTCGGCTCAAAGGAAGCGGGGGTATTAGCCAGCATGATTTCATCGAGGCGCATACCCACGGATATTTTGGCTGAAACACGCGCTATCGGGTAGCCGCTCGCTTTGCTCGCAAGGGCAGAGGAGCGCGAGACGCGGGGGTTTACCTCAATGAGATAGTAGTTGAATGAAAGCGGGTCAAGCGCAAACTGCACATTGCATCCGCCCTCAATTTTGAGTGCGCGTATGATTTTAAGTGCGCTGTCACGCAACATGTGATACTCTTTATTGGTAAGTGTCTGCGACGGACATACTACAATAGAGTCGCCCGTGTGAATGCCCACAGGGTCAACGTTTTCCATATTGCATATGGTAATTGCGGTGTCGTTTGCGTCGCGCATCACTTCATATTCGATTTCCTTGTAGCCCTTTATGCTTTTTTCCACTAAAACCTGATGAACAGGCGAAAGCTCCAAAGCTCCCCTTAATATTTCGGCGCACTCAATCTCATTATCCGCAAAGCCGCCTCCTGTACCGCCCAAGGTAAATGCGGGACGCAAAACTACGGGGTAGCCGATTTCATCAGCGGCCGCAAGACCTTCTTCAATGCTTTCTGCTGTTACCGATTGTAAGACCGGCTCGCCTATTTCCTCGCAGAGTTCTTTAAAAAGTTCTCTGTCCTCAGCACGCTCGATGCTGCGGCTTGAGGTTCCTAAAAGTTCTGCGTTGCACTCGCTCAAAACGCCCTTTTTCTCAAGCTGCATAGCGAGGTTAAGCCCTGTTTGACCGCCTATACCCGGAAGTATTGCGTCGGGGCGCTCATATCGTATTACTTTTGCAAGATATTCAAGATTCAAGGGCTCCATATACACCTTGTCTGCAATAGAGGTGTCGGTCATTATTGTTGCCGGATTTGAATTGCACAAAACAACCTCATATCCTTCTTCTTTAAGTGCCAAACACGCCTGCGTTCCCGCATAGTCAAACTCCGCCGCCTGACCTATTACAATAGGACCGGAGCCAATTACAAGTATTTTTTTAATATCGGTTCTTTTCGGCATTTTTATTTTCCTCCATAAGAGAAGTGAATTTATCAAATAAATAGGTGCTGTCCTGAGGACCCGGTGCGCTTTCCGGGTGGTACTGCACGCTGAACATTTTTGATTTCTCATCGCTTACGCCTTCTACTGTATTATCAAGCATATTTATATGGGTAACCTTAAGCCCTGTGTTTTCAAGGCTCTTTTCGTTTACGGCGTAACTGTGGTTTTGCGAGGTTATTTCAATTTTTCCCGTTTCAAGGTTTTTAACAGGATGATTTCCGCCGCGGTGGCCGAATTTTAATTTATATGTCTTGGCTCCGCATGCAAGGCATATCATCTGATGCCCTAAACAAATCCCGAAAATGGGGTATTTGCCTTTTAGTTTTTTTACTAAATCTATTACGGGTATAACATCCTCAGGGTCTCCGGGACCGTTTGAAAGAAAAATGCCGTCCGGTTTCATTTTTTCAACCTCCGCGGCAGGGGTGTTATACGGTATTACCGTTACGTTACATCCGCGCGCATTAAGCGAACGGATAATGTTAAGCTTTATTCCGCAGTCAATTGCCACAACATTGTATTTCGCATTAGCCGTTCTTGAATAGCGGCGTTTTTTGCAGCTTACCTTCGCAACCGCGTTGTGCGGAACCGGTGTATTTTTGATTTTTTCAATCGCCGCTTCGGTCGGTGTATCGGCATTTGTTATAATACCGCGGCGCGAGCCTAAATCGCGGATGCTTCTTGTCAGCTTCCGTGTGTCAATTCCCGAAAGCCCCGGTATTTTATATTCTTCCATCACCTCCGAAAGAGTTTTGGTATAACGGAAGTTAGATGGCAGATCGTTATATTCTCTTACTATTAGTCCGCCTATCGTAGGGATTTTGGTTTCGTAATCTTCATCGGCTGTGCCATAGTTTCCTATAAGCGGGTAGGTCATAACGACAGCTTGATGTGTGTAAGAGGGGTCGGATATTATTTCCTGATACCCCACCACAGAGGTGTTAAATACTATTTCGCACACCGCATCTTCCGTATAGCCGAAGCCTGTACCGTAATATTCGCCGCCGTCTTCAAGTACTAATTTTCTGTTATATTCCATACTGCTTTTCCTCCGCATACTGTAAGTAAGTTTTTGCCTGTTACCGTCATACCGTCAAACGGTGTGCTTTTGCCCTTGCTTTTAAATTCATTCGGGTCTATCTTATATGTGCTTTGCAAATCATAAACGCATATATCGTTTGTTTGAGATAAGCCAAACCGTTTTCTCGGATTTACAGACATTAGCTCTATAAGCTTTTCAAGCGGTATAATTCCTGCTTTTACAAGATAGGTATAAAGCACAGGGAAGGCTGACTCAAGTCCCACAACACCCATAAGACTTTTTTCAAGTCCTCTTGATTTTTCCTCGAAGCTGTGCGGTGCATGGTCGGTTGCTATCATATCTATTGTTCCGTCCTGCAAGCCGCGTATAAGCGCCTGCCTATCCTCTTCGCTCCTTATAGGCGGGTTCATTTTAAAATTGCCGCTTTCTTTTAAATCCATATCGTTAAACACCAAATAGTGCGGCGCAGTCTCACATGTTACATCCGTACCGTCAGACTTGGCTCTGCGGATAAGCTCAACGCTTTCTTTGCAGGAAATATGGCATACATGGTATTTACAGCCTGTTTCCTTAGCAAGCCTTAAATCTCTTTCAATCGGTTTCCACTCACTTTCGGAGCAAATACCCTTATGCCCATGCAGTCGGGCATATTCGCCGTTATGGATATATCCGCCCGCAAGCAGTGAGTTGTCCTCGCAGTGGGCGGCTATTATTTTGTCGAGTTTTTTTGCTTTTATCATAGCGCTGCGCATTATATTTTCATTTTGTAAGCCTCTGCCGTCGTCCGAGAAAGCTATGCAGTATGGAGCCAAGGATTCCGTATCGGTGAGTGTTTCGCCCTTTTCTCCCACGGTTATCGCGGCATATGGGTGAATTCGAACCGCAGCGTCCTTTTCGATTATTCTTATTTGTTCCTTTATATTTTCAATGCTGTCCTGCACGGGATTAAGGTTCGGCATTGTGCAAACATCTGTATATCCGCCCCTTGCCGCCGCAAGCGAGCCGGTTTTTATTGTTTCCTTGTAAAAAAATCCCGGTTCCCTGAAATGAACATGAACATCACAGAAAGCCGGAAAAATATAAATATTATTAAAATCGGAAATAAAGCCGGCATTACCGACCGATAATTCGTAATTCTCCGATTTTATTTTGTTGTTTTTGTAAACAAAGGCATTTTTAATTATCATAATCTACTCCTAAAAAAGCCTGCTTTTTTTTAAAAAAAGCAGGCTGTAAACACAAGAAAGCAGACTGATAAACAGTCATTTATAACAATCTTGTCGGTGTCACAGCACCAAGCTTAAAGATTTTTTGTTAAATGCATTCTATCACTTAAAGCGAATAAAGTCAACAGTTAAATCAATAAAATAAAAATTTATTGATAAGAATAGTTGATATCCGCTTCTAAAATGCAAAAATAATTATTTAAAATAATTTACAGCCGAGCGGAACATTTTAATATCATAATTACCCGGAACATTCTTATAGAGATCGTGAGCGTATCTTTCCGAATGCCCCATTTTTCCGAACACCCTGCCGTCGGGAGAGGTTATACCCTCAATTGCATAATTTGACCCGTTCGGATTAAAACGGATATCATTTGTCGCCAAACCGTTTTCATCAACATACTGTGTGGCTATCTGTCCGTTTTCGGCAAGTTGTTTTATCAGCTTGTCATCGGCTATAAATCTGCCTTCGCCGTGAGAGATCGGAACACTGTATATATCGCCCACTTCGGCAGCCGACAGCCACGGCGATTTATTTGAGGCAATGCGAGTTCTCACAATTTTAGATTGGTGGCGGGCAATTATGTTGTATGTAAGAGTCGGGCAGTGTTCATCTGTATCAATTATCCTGCCGTAAGGTACAAGGCCTAACTTTATCAGTGCCTGAAAACCGTTGCATATACCGCACATAAGTCCGTCTCTGTTATTTAACAGCTCTGTAACCTGCTCTTTAACCGCGGCATTTCTGAAAAATGCGGTTATGAATTTACCGCTGCCGTCAGGCTCGTCTCCTCCTGAAAATCCGCCGGGGATAAACACCATTTGCGCGGTTTTGAGGCTGTTTGCGAATTTTTCAACGCTTTTTGCAACATTTTCGGCGGTAAGGTTGTTTATAACGAATATTTCGGACTCGGCGCCCGCGTCATTCATTGCCTTTGCACTGTCATACTCGCAGTTTGTACCGGGGAAAACCGGAATTAACACTTTTGGCTTTGCGGTTTTTATTGCGGGAGAAACGCGCTTTTTCGCCTCATAAGAAAATGTTTGCATTTCGGTCTCAGGGTTTTGCTTATTGCAGCGGAAAACGCTTTCAAGCTTATTCTCGTAAATTCCGAGCAGTCTGTCAAGCTTTATTTCTTCTCCGTTATATGAAATTTTGCCATCCGCCGTTATTTCGCCGATTTGTACGGCATCTTCGATATCTTCGTTCACCTCAAGTAAAAAACCGCCGTAACAATAGCCGAAAATTTCAGATACAGACAAATTATCGTTATATTTAAAGCCTAACAAATTGCCGAAGCACATTTTCATCACTGCCTCTGCTATACCTCCGATTGATGGAGTGTAGCAGGCAACAGCTTTGCCCGAACGCAAAAGCGAGGTAACTCTTTTAAAAACATTTAAAAGAGAGTCGGTATCAGGCAGACCGTTCTCGGTATAATCCGGCTTAATTAAAACAACCTTATTACCATGCTTTTTAAATTCATTCGATACTATGTTTTCGGTTTTATCGGTTGTAACTGCAAAGGAAACCAAAGTCGGGGGAACATCTAAATTTTCAAAGCTGCCGCTCATTGAATCTTTGCCGCCTATTGCCGCTGCTTTGAGCTCGGTTTGCGCCTTTAATGCGCCGAGCAGCGCCGCAAGCGGTTTGCCCCAGCGTTTTTCGTCTTTGTTAAGACGCTCAAAATATTCCTGCAGGGTTAAATAAACATCCTTATATTCAGCGCCTGTCGCAATAAGCTTTGAAACCGATTCTATAACCGCAAGGTAAGCGCCGTGATAGGGACTTTTCTCGGTAATAAACGGGTTGTATCCCCATGCCATAAGCGAGCAGTCGTCAGTATGTTTTTTCTCAACCGAGATTTTATGCACCATTGCCTGTATAGGCGTCAGCTGATTTTTACCGCCGAACGGCATAAGCACCGTTCCTGCTCCTATTGTAGAGTCAAACTGTTCGGAAAGTCCGCGTTTAGAGCAAATGTTCAGGTCATCCGCCAAGGCAAGATAATTATCTAAAAAGCTTCCTAAGACCTTTTTCTCATAAGGCTCGGGTCTTGCAACAAAAGCTTTTATATGCTTTGGGGCGCCGTTTGAATTTAAAAATTCACGGCTTAAATTAACGATTGCCCTGCCGTTCCAGTTCATTACAAGACGCGGCTTCTCGGTAACGGTTGCTACGGGTACTGCCTGTAAATTTTCACTCTCGGCAAGCTTTAAAAAGCTGTCGGCATCCTCGGGTGCTACTACAACTGCCATTCTCTCCTGTGATTCGCTTATTGCAAGCTCGGTGCCGTCAAGCCCTTCATACTTTTTCGGTACGGCATTAAGGTTTATTTCAAGACCGTCTGCCAATTCGCCTATCGCAACCGAAACACCGCCTGCACCGAAATCGTTACAGCGCTTTATCATACGGCTTGCCGCGGGGTTTCTGAAAAGTCTTTGCAGCTTTCTTTCCTCAGGCGCGTTGCCCTTTTGAACCTCTGCTCCGCAGCTTTCAAGTGATTTTTTGGTGTGTGATTTTGATGAGCCGGTAGCTCCGCCGCAGCCGTCGCGACCGGTTGAGCCTCCGATAAGAATTACGGTATCACCCGGGGCGGGTGTTACCCGCCTGACATTACAGGCGGGAGCCGCAGCTATAACCGCGCCTATTTCCATACGCTTTGCCGCGTACCCTTCGTGATAAATCTCGTCCACAATTCCTGTAGCCAAGCCTATCTGATTGCCGTAGGATGAATAGCCGCCCGCCGCAGTGGTAACGATTTTTCTTTGCGGCAGCTTACCAGCCGGAGTTTCAGATACCTTTTTAAGAGGATCGGCGGCTCCCGTAATGCGCATAGCGCCGTAAACATAAGACCTGCCCGAAAGCGGGTCGCGTATCGCGCCGCCTATACAGGTTGCCGCCCCTCCGAAAGGCTCTATTTCGGTCGGGTGATTATGTGTTTCGTTTTTAAAGAGCAACAGCCAGTCTTCGTCCTTACCGTCAGCATTAACCTTGATTTTAACGGTGCAGGCATTTATTTCTTCGGATTCATCAAGCTTTTCAAGGTGTCCTTTTAGCTTTAAATATTTAACTGCAACGGTTGCAATATCCATAAGGCAAACAGGCTTTGTTCTGCCAAGTTCTCTGCGAATTGCAATGTAATCGTTGTATGCGTTTTGCAGCAGCTCGTCCTCAAAAACAACACTGTCTATATGGGTTAAAAATGTAGTGTGTCGGCAGTGATCCGACCAATATGTATCAATCATTCTGATTTCGGTCATAGTGGGGTTGCGGCGCTCAGATTTAAAATAATCCTGACAGAATTTAATATCATCCGTATCCATCGCAAGACCGTATTTACTTACAAGATCGGCAAGTCCGTTGTTATCAAGCTCAGTAAACCCGTCAACAGTTGCAACATTAGACGGAGTTTCATATTTTACCGCAAGTGTTTCCGGTTTTTCAAGCGCCGCCTCACGAGCCTCTACGGGATTTATAACATACTTTTTGATAGTTTTCAGATCTTTTGCGGAAATATCGCCGTAAAGCATATAAACCTTAGCTGTGCGTATAAGCGGTCTGTCGCCTTTTGATATAAGCTGAATGCACTGTGCGGCTGAGTCTGCACGCTGATCAAACTGACCGGGAAGATATTCTGCCGCAAAAACCGTGCAACCGTCGTTTTCAATCTCTGAATAAGTATTATCAAGCTGCGGTTCTGAAAAAACGGTTTTTACCGCGTAATCAAAAATTTCCTTTGTTATATTTTCCGCGTCATAGCGATTCATTATACGAAGCGAAACAACACTTTTTATCTGTAAAAGGGTATTTATATCGGTAAGCAAAGCGTCTGCCTCTGCGGCAAACTCTTTTTTCTTTTCTGTAAAAATGCGGTATACCATTTCAGTTTTCCTTTCCGGCTTTAAGTGCCTTTAAGCCTATATCCCTGCGGTAAAATGCGTTTGTAAATGAAATTTTTCTTACCTTTTCATACACATCGCAAAGCGATTCTTTAAGCGTAGGCGCAGTTGCGGTGACGCCTAACACCCTGCCGCCTGAGGTCACAAGCTTACCTTCCTTTATTTTTGCGCCTGCAACAAAAACGCTTTGCCGAACGCTTTCATCCATTTTGATTTCAAAGCCTTTTTTGTAAGACACGGGATATCCGCCCGATGCCATTATAACGCAGGCGGCAAAGCCGCTTTTAAAACGCACATCCGTATCCTTAAGCGTTCCGTTTGTTACGGCGCGCATAATCGTGAACAGGTCACTTTCAAGCAGCGGCAATACTACCTGTGTTTCGGGGTCGCCGAAACGGCAGTTATATTCTATTACCTTAGGTCCGTCGGATGTTAGCATAAGACCGAAATAAAGGCAGCCTTTAAAGGTGCGCCCTTCCGCATTCATAGCGTTTAAAGTGGGTATAAATATTTTTTCCATGCAAAGCTTTGCTGTTTCGGGAGTGTAATAAGGGTTCGGCGCTATGGTTCCCATACCGCCGGTGTTAAGCCCTTTATCTCCGTCAAGCGCCCGTTTGTGATCCATTGAGGAGACCATGGGAACTATTGTTTTTCCGTCTGTGAATGAAAGCACGGAGACTTCGGGACCTGTCAAAAATTCTTCTATTACAATTTTTTCTCCGCTTTTTCCGAATACTTTGTCCTCCATAATTTCACGAACGGCGCGCTTTGCTTCTTCACGCGTTTCGGCAATGATCACGCCTTTGCCGAGTGCCAGACCGTCCGCTTTTATAACCGCGGGCAGCGGCGCCGTTTCAAGATATAAAAGCGCGCTTTTTGCATTGTCAAAAACTTCATAGGCAGCAGAGGGGATACCGTATTTTTTCATTAAATTTTTTGAAAAGACCTTGCTGCCCTCAATAATTGCCGCTTTCTTATCGGGTCCGAAACAGGGGATACCGGCCTTTGTAAGCTCGTCCACCGAGCCGAGACACAGCGGGTCATCCGGCGCAACGACAGCATAATCAATTTTATTCTCGGTTGCAAATTTTACCTGCCCCGCTATATCGGTAGCGCCGATATTAACACAAACCGCGTCTTCGGCAATTCCGCCGTTACCGGGCAGTGCGTAAAGCTCGGTTATTTCTTTACTTTTCTTAAGCTTTTTAATAATGGCGTGTTCTCTTCCGCCTCCGCCTATTACCATTACCTTCATTTGAAAAACTCCTTATCAGTGGTGAAAAAGCCTCATACCGGTAAATGCCATTGCAATGCCGTATTTATTGCAGCAATCAATTACAATATCGTCGCGTATCGAACCGCCCGGCTCGGCAATATACGAAACACCGCTTTTATACGCCCGCTCTATATTATCGTCAAACGGGAAAAATGCGTCAGAACCCAAGGACACACCGGATATACCCGATAAATAATTCTTGATTTCCTCATCTGTCAGCGGTTCGGGGCGAGTCTTAAAGTATTTTTGCCAAATACCCTCGGCGCAAACATCTTCTTCGTTGCGGTTTATAAAGCCGTCAATAATATTATCGCGGTCCGGTCGTCTTATATCATCTTTAAACGGCAGTTCAAGCACGCGGTCATACTGCCGCAAAAACCATGTATCTGCTTTAGAACCTGCAAGACGGGTGCAATGTACACGCGACTGCTGCCCTGCGCCTACACCGATCGCCTGTCCGTCGAAGGCAAAGCAAACGGAATTTGACTGGGTATATTTCAGTGTTATTAACGAAATGATAAGGTCACGGCGGGCATTTTCGGGTATTTTTTTATTTTCAGTTACAATATTCTTAAATAATGAATCGTCAATTTTAAAATTGTTTCTGCCCTGTTCAAATGTTATGCCGAAGACCTGCTTTATCTCTGTCGGCTGAGGTGTATAGTTTGGGTCTATTTCAACGATATTATAGCTGCCTTTGCGTTTTGATTTTAATATTTCCAGAGCCTCAGGTTCATATCCGGGAGCTATAACGCCGTCTGACACCTCGCGTTTTATAAGCTCTGCGGTTTTTTTATCACACACATCCGAAAGCGCCGCCCAATCACCGAACGAACACATACGGTCGGTTCCTCTTGCCCTTGCGTACGCACAGGCTAAGGGAGAGTCGTCAAGCCCCTCTATATCTTCTGCAAAGCAAGCCTTTTTAAGCTTATCAGAGAGCGGAATACCGACAGCGGCGCTTGTGGGGCTTACATGCTTAAACGAAGTAACGGCAGGCAGTCCCAATGCCTCTTTAAGCTCTTTTACAAGCTGCCAGGAATTAAAAGCGTCCAGAAAATTTATGTAACCGGGCTTACCGTTAAGAATTTTAACAGGCAGGTCCGTTCCGTTTTCCATAAATATTTTAGCGGGCTTTTGATTTGGATTGCAGCCGTATTTAAGTTCAAATACTTTCATTTTTTCTCAGCTCCGTTTTTGTTGATTATTTTATCGCAGTATTCGCCGTTTGCAATATTTGTATAGCGCACATAAAGTGAAATTTTGTTATCCGTATTAAGACTTGTCCAAATTTCATTTGAGAAATCTTCGATACTGTCTTTAATATTAACCCTGTGCGGCTCGCCTGTAAATGCAGGCAGCGGGTCACCGTTGCAATTATATGTATGAATAAAATGTCCGAGACCCCCGACCGACGGATAAGAATAAGTATAACGGCAGCAGTCTGACCCTTTTTCATCTATGCTTTTAAGTATGCTCATATCGTATCGAAATCCGTTTTCAAAATAAAGAATGCCGCTTATCCTCGGGGTGAAATTCGGAAAATCGGGTTCGAATTCACGGGTTCTCAGAGCCTCGCAAAAGCTTTTGCCGCTTTTCATCAAATTATATGCTGTGTCGGTCTGGTCGCCGTTAGTAACAATAAGGCTGTTTTCCGTTTTTCGGACGGCATTGTAAATTATAAGCGAGGGATCGCTGAGCTTCAAAGCATCAAAAGGCTCGGTTTTAACAGTTTCGCCGTTTTTCACAAACACGCGGTTTCGGCTGTTTTGGCTTCTGCCCATAATGAAATATGCGCACACCGCAAATTTTTTATCGGGTGAAGTTCCTATTACTATTCCGCGCCCCGCATATTCATTGTTTTTAAGAATTTCGGATATATTTTTCGTTTTATACACATTCATTCGGTTTTTCCTCCTTGATTTTCCGGCAAACCTTTTCGGCGGAAGCAGGCAATATTATCCACTCGGCGTTTTCCATAACGCGCTTCTGCAGAACTTCGGGTGTGTCGCCTTCTTCAACATTGATCGCCTTTTGCATTATAATTCTGCCGCCATCGGGTATTTCATTGACAAAATGCACCGTGGCGCCCGTTACCTTAACACCGTAATCAAGCGCAGCTTTATGAACTCTAAGCCCGTAAAAGCCCTCTCCGCAAAACGAAGGTATAAGCGACGGATGTACATTTATTATTCTGTCTGGGTAGTGTTTCACAAAGTCAGCGCTTAAAATGCTCATAAATCCCGCAAGCACAATAACTTCAATATTTTCTTTTTCAAGCGCGCTTAAAAGCTTTTTTTCAAACTCCTCCTGAGAAACACCTTTCCTTTCGCAAACCGCAGTTTTAATCCCTGCCGTCTGCGCTCTTTCGAGAGCGAGGGCATTTTTATTGCTTGAAACAACCAGTCTGATCGTGCCGCTTTTCAGAATTCCGCTTTTTTCCGCATTTATAAGTGCCTGCAGATTTGTTCCGCCGCCCGACACAAAAATGGCAATATACACTTTCTTATTCAATTACAACACCCTCGTCGGATTTAATAACATTTCCGATAATATAAGCGTCTTCACCTTTTTCTTTAAGGATTTTGATTGCTTTTTTTGCGTCTTTTTCCGCTACGGTAACGCTCATTCCGACGCCCATATTAAAGGTGTTGAACATATCACGCTCGGGGATATTACCTTTTTCTTTAATAAGATTAAATATCGGCGGAATTTTAAGCGCTGATTTATCAACTTTAACCGAAAATCCCTCAGGTAATGCGCGGGGAATATTCTCATAAAATCCGCCGCCTGTTATATGCGATACTGCTTTTACGTTTACTTTCGCGAAAAGCGCAAGCATGGATTTAACATATATTTTTGTAGGCTCCAAAAGAGTATCGCCGAGCGTTCTTCCGTTAAGTTCTTTCAGCGGAGATGTAAGATCGCAGTTTTCAATGTCAAAAACCCGTCTTACAAGAGAAAATCCGTTTGAATGAACACCGGATGACGCAATCGCAATTACCGTGTCGCCCTCTTTAACCGTATTTTTATCAAGCATTTCAGCTTTGTCAACAATTCCGGTGCAATAGCCTGCAAGGTCGTAGTCATTCGGGGACATAAGACCCGGATGTTCGGCGGTTTCGCCGCCGATAAGCGCGCATCCGGCCAATATGCAGCCTTCAGCTACACCGCTTACTATTGCTGCTGTTTTTTCGGGGTAATTTTTGCCGCAGGCGATATAATCAAGAAAGAAAAGCGGTCTCGCTCCGCAACAGATTATGTCGTTCACACACATTGCGACACAGTCTATGCCGATTGTGCTATGTTTATCAAGCAGTATGGCAAGCTTTATTTTTGTGCCGACACCGTCGGTCCCCGAAACCAAAACAGGTTCTTTTATTCCCTTAAGGTCAAGGCTGAAGCAACCGCCGAAACCGCCTATATCGTCAAGACACCCTGCTGTTTTTGTTCTCGCAATATGATTTTTCATAAGTTCCACCGACTTATAGCCTGCAGTTATATCAACGCCGGCGGCGGCATAAGATTTTGACTGTGAATTATTCATTGCCGTTCTCCTTTTTTTCGGAAATCTTGGTTTCAAACCTGTTTTTCATAGGCGCCGAAGGTATTGCTGTCGGGTAATTTCCGTCGAAACATGCGGTGCAGTAACCTGTGCCGTGAACGCCCTTTGCGATTTTTTTCACACTTTCAATGCTTAAGTATCCAAGCGAATCAACGCCGATAAGCTTTGCTATTTCATCAATGGAGTGTTTGCAGGCTATCAGGTTTTCTCTGGAGTCGATGTCCGTTCCGTAATAACATGGGTTCAGAAATGGCGGGGCGGATACACGCATATGTATTTCCTTGGCTCCCGCCTCGCGTAAAAGCTTTATTATTCTGGCACTTGTGGTGCCTCGGACTATGGAATCGTCTATCATAACGATTCGCTTTCCTTTTGCAACTTCAACTATTGGGTTAAGTTTTATTTTAACTTTATCCTCGCGGCTTTTTTGCCCGGGAGCTATAAAAGTTCTGCCGATGTATTTATTTTTGATAAATCCGATCTCATACGGTATTCCGGATTGCTTTGAATATCCTAAAGCCGCGTCCAGCCCCGAATCGGGAACTCCTATTACCACATCGGCCTGCACGGGGTGCTCAAGCGCTAAAAATGCTCCTGCTCTTTGCCGTGCAATGTGAACGGAACACCCGTCTATTACCGAATCCGGGCGTGCGAAATAAATGTATTCAAAAACGCAAAGCGAACAGGGAGATTTTTTGCAGTGGTCCTCAATCGACCTGACACCGTTTCTGTCGAACACAACGATTTCTCCGGGTTTTATGTCTCTGACAAATTCGGCGCCCACCGCGTCAAGAGCGCAGCTTTCCGAAGCTACTATGTATCTTCCGTCCTGCGTTTTGCCGTAACAAAGCGGACGGAATCCGTTTTCATCACGCACGGCAATAAGCTTTGATGGCGACATTACAACAAGCGAATAGGCACCCTTGATCCGGTTCATTGCGGCGTTTACAGCCTGCTCTATCGAGGGGGCTGTAAGGCGTTCTTTTGTTATAATATAAGATATTACTTCCGTGTCGCTTGTGGTGTGGAAAATTGATCCTTCAAGCTCTAACTGCCGCCTAAGCTCACCTGAATTTACAAGATTTCCGTTGTGCGCCAGCGCCATTTTTCCTTTTATGTGATTTACCACTATGGGCTGTGCGTTACTGCGGTCATTCGAACCGGTAGTACCGTATCGCACATGACCTACCGCAATATTGCCTTCGCCCAGTCTTTGTATTATTTCGGGTGTGAAAACATCATTTACGAGCCCCGTGTCTTTATAATCCTTAAAAACACCGTCGTTGTTTACCACGATTCCGCATGATTCCTGACCGCGGTGCTGAAGGGCGAACAGGCCGTAATATACCGTGCTTGCAACGTCGCTTGCTTCTGCGGAATACACTCCGAACACTCCGCATTCTTCTCTTAAACTGCTCATTTAAGCCTCCAAATATCAGTCGCCGAAAACTCTTTTCATCATTTCGTTATACGCATCTTCCACACCGCCCATATCCCGACGGAAACGGTCTTTATCCAGCTTTTCGTTTGTATCGGCGTCCCAAAAGCGGCAGGTATCGGGAGATATCTCATCCGCAAGAACAATTGTGCCGTTTTTAAGTCTTCCGAACTCAAGCTTAAAGTCTACAAGCCTTACATTTAGCGAGAGAAAATAAGCTTTGAGAATATCGTTGATTTTAAAAGCCATAGTCTTGATTTCTTCAATTTCATTTTTGGTTGCAAGACCTAAAGCCAGTGCATGGTAAGAATTTATAAGCGGGTCGTGCAAATCGTCGTTTTTATAAGAAAACTCAACGGTAGGCTCTGTGAATACAATGCCCTCCTCCACACCGTAGCGTTTTGCAAACGAGCCTGCCGAAATATTTCGGATTATAACCTCAAGCGGTACGATCGATACTTTTTTAACAACGGTTTCGCGGTCGTTCAATTCTTCTTCAAAATGTGTGGGAACACCTTGCTTTTCGAGCAAACGGCAAAGATAATTTGACATCTTGTTGTTAACAACGCCTTTGCCTGCGATAGTGCCTTTTTTAAGACCGTCAAGCGCGGTTGCGTCGTCCTTATACGACACTATCACCAAATCAGGGTCATTCGTTGCATAAACCTTTTTTGCCTTACCTTCGTACAGCAGTGTTGTTTTTTCCATTTTAAAATTCCTCCGTTAATTAAATGCTTCTTCTATTGACGCATTTTTTTCAAGAACTTTTTTTGCGTCGTCTTTGCGTTTTGCATTGAGCTTTTCGGCAAGATCGCAGTCGCTCACGCTTAAAATCTCTATGCACAGCAAAGCGGCATTAACAGCACCGTCAATCGCAACCGTTGCAACAGGAATACCCGAAGGCATCTGTACGGTTGAAAGCAGTGCGTCAATACCGCCCAAATTGTTTGATTTTATTGGTATACCTATGACAGGCAGGGTAGTGTTCGCGGCAACAGCGCCGGCTAAATGCGCCGCCATTCCGGCAGCCGCTATTATTGCGCCGAACCCTTTTTCACGCGCCGTTCGGCTAAAGTGTGCTGTTTCCTCAGGTGTGCGGTGCGCAGAAAAAATATGTATTTCAAACGGCACTCCGAAAGAGGAAAGAGTATCAGCCGCTTTTTTAACAACCGGCAAATCACTGTCGCTTCCCATAATTATTGCTATTTTTTTCATTTGCATCTCCTCCGAAAATTAAAAAGGGCATACTTATCCTCTTAAAAGGATAAGTATGCCCAGACGGTCGGCGCTTAAGCTTTTCGGTTCATGTGGTGCTCCACTTATCCGTCAGTCCCAAAAAGCCCCTTCGTATGGCATGATTATATCATATCGGCATCGTTCCTGTCAAGCGGTATTATTTATAAATTATAAATAATGACCAAATAAAGATTACTTTGAAGAAAAGCCTGAAAAATAAATAATTTAAGGCGGGGCTGCAGCCCCGCCTTTGCTTGAAAAATGACAGATTCTGTTATAAGAAAATAACGTACACGGTCAGCCCTTGCTGTTTGCTATAGCCTGATCGATCAGCTTTTGCAGCGTCTCTGCCTGCTTTTTGGCGGTTATAGCACCGACAATCGGCTCACCGACAATATTGCCGTTTTTGTCAACTACATATGTGGTCGGGTAAGAGTACAGACCGGAGGTGAATTTTCCGGCTTCGCCTTTGGAGTCAAACCAAATATTTTTGTATGATACGCCCTTCTTCGCTAAAATATCCTTTGCCTCGTCTATTGCTTTTTTATCGCCGTCAAGCGTAAATGAGTTGATTCCGATTACCGTGCCGCCCTTTTCGGCAAGCTTTTTGTTCAGCGCTTCCAGATCTGCAAGCTCACCCACACAGGGGCTGCAGGTGGTAAACCAAAAGTTAACTACGGTAACGGTGTTTCCCGCAAAAAGCGTGCCGCTCTTAACTGTGTTCCCGTCAAGGTCTTTACCGTCAAATTCGGGGAATTTCATCAGATTGCTTTTTTCTGTCGGTTTGGCGTTTTCTGCCGGAACGCTCATATCGCCGTCGGACGGCTTTTGACCGCAGCCGGGGAATTTTTGCTCAAGAACCGTCAGCTTTCCTTCGATTTCTCGGATCTGTTCGGCACCTTCGTTAAGCAGCTTAAGCTCGTCCGCCTTGAACTGATCCTTTGCGCCTTCAATTGTTTTGAGCAGGAAATCGCCGTAGTTTCCGCCATCCTCAATCATCGCCATGCCTTTATTGGCTGACAGAAATACCTTTTCCCAAAGAGTGCTGTTTTCGGAAAGAATAGCATTTTCCTGCGCCATCAGCTTTTGGTGCAGATCCGCCGCCTCGTCCTTCGTGTTAGGATCAATTGCCATCAGTGCGGCAATATCAGTTTTTTTATTCCCGACATCTTTCTTATTGTCTTTGCTTTTGCCGCAGGCGGCAAGACTGAATATCAGCAGGAATGCGGTCAGTACGGTTAAAATCTTTGTTGTTTTCATAGTAGTTACTCCTTTTCCATATCGGTAATTTTATTTGAAGTTTTTGCTTTTTTGGCGGGGCAATCAATTTTTTCTCCCTTGCCGAAACCGTATCGGAAGCTTACGGCTTTGGTTGGGCAGGCATGTACGCACATGCCGCAGCGGATGCATTCGGTGTGGTCGGGAGTTTTGGTTACGTCTACATCCATACGGCACACCTGTGCGCATTTTCCGCAGGAAACGCACTTATGCTTATCTACCTTCATTCCGAGAAGCGACACCTTGTTAAGCAGCGCATAAAAGGCCCCCAACGGACACAGCCACTTGCAGAACGGACGGTAGAAAAGCACACTCAGCACTATTACCGTGATCAGTATGCCGAGCTTCCACGAAAAGAGCGCACCGAGCGCGGCGCGGATTCCTGAATTGACGGCGGCGAGAGGTATAGCTCCCTCAAGCACTCCCTGCGGGCAAAGATACTTGCAGAAGAATGGATCTCCCATGCCGACATCATTTGTGATGAGCATTGGCAGCAGAACTACCATAAAAAGCAGAACGGCATATTTTATGCAGTTAAGCGGCTTGAGCTTTTTTGTGGATAGCTTTTTGGTCGGAATCTTGTGCAGTAGCTCCTGAAACCATCCGAACGGACACAAGAATCCGCAGATAAAGCGTCCGAGCAGAACCCCCGAAAGAATGAGAAATCCTGTGATATAATAGGAAAAGCTGAATTTAGACGAACCTACTACTGCCTGAAAAGAGCCGATTGGGCATGCGCCCGACGCAGCAGGGCAGGAATAGCAATTAAGTCCGGGCACGCAAACGGCTTTTCCTTTGCCCTGATAAATTCCGCCCTTAAAAAAATTGGGCAGATGAAGATTGGTCAGCAATGTCGCTCCCGCTTGGATCAGCCCGCGGAAACGTGAAAAAAATCGGGATATGCTGCCTGTTTTCTTGCCGTGTTTTCTTTTATCCAATTCCGACACACTCCAAACACAGCCTTATAGCCTTGCTTAGCACGGTATCTGCCTCTCCGCGTAATGCTCCCCAGCATAGCATCGCGGCACCGCAGATAAGAAGCGCTGCCTGAAATACGGTTTTTTTCGATCGAATCAATTCGGTCACCCCTTTCTTTTGTGCCTTCATTGTAGCACAGAGGGTATAAAATTTCTGTTAAGAACAAAAATTTAACAAAAATTTTATTTCAGTGTGGTATAATAAAACGGTCAAGGAGCCGAAAAAACAAAACAAGGAGATTTCTATGCATATTTTAGTTGTTGAAGACGAACGCTCGATTTGCGAGATGATTGTACGCAGTCTCAGGCGTCTCGCTTACAGCGTAGACTTTTGCTATGACGGTGACAAAGCGATTGAACTGATAGGGGTTGAGAATTATGATCTTGTATTGCTGGATCTGAATCTGCCCTGTGCGGACGGAATGACTGTGCTCAGAACACTGCGTCAAACCGACAGAGACACAAAGGTGTTGATTTTGTCAGCCCGCAGCGAAGTCCGCGACAAGGTGGAGGGATTGGACGCCGGTGCAAACGATTATCTGGCAAAACCCTTTCATTTGGAAGAATTGGAGGCAAGGATACGCAGTCTTACCAGAAGGCAGTTTACCCAAAATGATGTGATCCTGACCTGCGGCAGACTTTCCTTTGACAGCAAGGCCAGAACCGCAGCGGCTGACGGACATGAACTGTCACTTACACGGAAAGAAATCGGAATACTCGAATATCTGCTGCTGAATCAGGGACGCCCCGTCAGTCAGGAGGAGCTTATTGACCATGTGTGGGATAACAGCGTGGATAATTTCAGTAATTCGATCAGAGTACATATTTCCGCATTGAGGAAGAAGCTGCGTGCAGCACTCGGTTATGATCCCATTAGCAACCGAATCGGCGAAGGCTATGTTATGGAGGAAGAAAAATCGTGAAAAGGTTGTCTCTGCAATGGCGCATTACTCTGATGACCGCGCTTCTTATCGGTCTGACCTGTATTTTTATGAATGTCCTGATTGGCTATTCGGGAAGGCACTATATGGATTCTATAGGCTCCTACATCACGGGTTACGGAGATACTGACAGAGAAGAACCCGATTTTTTCGATCCGGCACGCAAAAAGCTGGACAATGAGCTGACTATCGTAATTCACGGGGCGCAGGAATCCTTTATTACTACCAATTGGTATATTACGGCGGCGGTAACACTGCTCGGCGGTGTGCTTGCGTATTTTTTAAGCGGGCATGCGCTTAAGCCCCTGCGCACGTTTACATCTCAGGTGGAAAGGGTTCAGCCGAATAATCTGACAGATATGAAGATTACCGAAGAGGTCCTGCCGGAATTCCGACAGTTCGGCAGGTCTTTCAATCAGATGCTCGACCGTCTTGATGAGGGCTTTACCGCACAGCGACAGTTCGCCGGAAATGCCGCCCATGAGCTGCGTACTCCGCTTACACTTATGCAGGCACAGCTTGAGCTGTTTTCAGCGGAACATCCTGAGGTGCTGCCGGAAACTGCGGACTTTCTTCGCTTGCTGCGTGAGCAGACCGAACGGATGACGCAAATGACAAAAACCTTGCTTGAGATGAGTGAGCTTCGGACGGTAGCTTGTACCGACCGTATAGAGTTAGGGCCTATGGCAGAGGAAATCCTCGCCGACCTTGCTCCGCTTGCAGAAAAAAAGGGGATTATCCTTGAAAACAGCGGCGACGGTATTATAACCGGCAGCGATACGCTGATTTACCGCATGCTCTACAATTTGACCGAAAATGCAATACGATATAACCGTCCTGACGGGACAGTGCGTATTACGGTAACAGACGAAGACAGCCGCCTTGTTATCAGGGTTGCGGATACCGGCTGCGGCATACCCGAACAATACAAAGACAGCATTTTTCAGCCCTTTTTCCGTGTAGACAAATCCCGAAGCAGGGAAAACGGCGGTGTTGGGCTCGGACTGTCTCTGGTATGGGAAATCGTCGCGTTGCACGGCGGAGAAATCAGTGTGGAGGAAAGCTCAGAAAAGGGAACGACGATAGCTGTTAAGCTTCCTGCAGATACATTTACGAATTAACGGAGGTTATTTATGAAAACTCTAATTGTTATTGACGTACAAAATGATTTTGTCACAGGGGCGCTTGGCACAAAAGAAGCGGTTGCCGTTTTGCCGAATATCAAAAAGAAAATCGACGCATATCTTGCCTCAGGAAATGAGGTAATTTTCACACGTGACACACACGGTGAAAACTATCTTAAAACCAATGAGGGCAGGCATCTGCCCGTAATTCACTGCATTAAAGGAACGGAAGGCTGGCAGATTGTAAAGGAAATCGACTGCTCCGGATGCGAACATATTGACAAGCCTTCCTTCGGTTATACCGATTGGGCAGGTCTTTTCAAGGACAGAAAAATGACTGAAATCGAAATTGTCGGCTTGTGTACCGATATCTGTGTGATATCCAATGCGCTGATATTAAAAGCGGTTTTCCCCGAAACAGATATAACCGTTGATGCAAGCTGCTGCGCGGGAGTTACGCCCCAAGCGCATAAAGCGGCGCTGCTTGCCATGAAGTCTTGTCAGGTTAATGTTATCGGAGAATGATTTAATTTCCGGTAAATAGCATCGGCGACATAAAAGCTTTGAAATTTAAAAAACGCGTAAATTTCGTTTTTATGATTTTTTGCAAGTAAAGTTCAGAGGCAAGGTCTTTTGACCTTGCCTTTGAAAATTTATCTATACTCGGGTTTCAGAATGTTTGATATATCCTCTTTTTTTATTACAAACTCCGGAGTACCCATGCTTCCCGGAGCAACCTCATATTTGTCAAAGACGATAACAAGATTTCCGTCTTTATCCCAATAGAAATTATGCTTGTCGTCAAGCGTTACAAAATCCTGACCGATTTCCGCGTTTTCAACCCAATATATTTTATTACTGTCTTTTGCCATTATTTCTTTCATCTGTTTACGGAGGTTTTCTGCCAAAACAGCGGCAAAGTTATCCGCGGCAAACAGATCCTTAAGTTCCGCAATTTTGCCTTTGACTTTATCAATATGGTAGAATCTGTAATAAGTATTGCTGCTTCCGGCCGCCTCATGGACGCGAATTTTCAGTGTGAACCATTTTTCCGTGTTTGTAACTACTTCATAATCCACATAAATACCGCTATGCCCTTCGTTGCCGATTTCTTTTAATTCCTCGTTAAACCGATCGGCAAGAAGCTTTGTTAATTCGTCGACGTCTTTATTGATGAAATCGGCTGCCGAACTTTCATTGTCCTCGATTTTAGGAACCTCTATATTCATTTCATGATAATCGTCGGAATAGAAATAATTGCGGATGGTAACCACCTTAACAATGCCGCCGATAACAGGGATTTTTTCTAAAGTCCTTGCGTACACGGCGCTGCAATTCGGAAGAACCACAAGAATTAAAAATACAAAACAAGCCGCTATTGCTGCTGCTTTGGGGAATATTCTGAATTTAATAACTTTGTTTTCCTTTTCAGGCAAAGCGGAAATACTTTGATCAATTCGCAATTTGACGCTGTCGGGAACCGAAAGGTCTTCTTTGTCGGCTTTTTCTTTTAAATATTTATCAAATTCATTCATTTTACGAAATCCTCCTTCAATAATTCCCGTAACTGCTTTCTTGCACGGGATAATTGCTGTTTAACCGCAATCACTGAGGTATCGGTTATTTTCGAAATTTCGCTGATTGAAAGATCTTCATAGTAATATAATATCGTTACTGTTCTGTACGGTTGATTAAGGCTTTTAACCGTCTGCCATAATGTAAGCTTTGTTTCAATATCATTTTCGACGCCGATATCAATTTCTTGAGCGGAAACTGTTTTTGCGTTTTTTCGTATGTATTCAACTGCTGTGTTGTGAATTATCTTCAGCAGCCATGGTTTAAAGGCTTTTTCACTTTTTAAGGCGTCAATGCTTTTATAAGCCTTTAGTATCGCTTCTCCGATTACATCGGCAGCGTCCGCCTCATTTCGGACCAACGAAAAGGCAAGGTAATACATTGCTTTTTCGTGGAGCTTTATCAGCCCGCAGAATGTCTCCTTATCAATCAAGCTTGCCGCTCCTTCTTTATTTTTACGGTTTCTTTGCAAATCCATTCTCCCCATTCCTTGTAATACTTGGCATAGAGATGTGCATTGTCAGCCGTTTTATCGGAAGACAGATTTCCGTCTTTATCATCAAATAAGGGGTTTGCATCTAAATAAAATATGTTTTTGCCGTTTGCGAATTTTGATAATTCAGAATTTAATCTGTCAATGTTTTTGTTGTTAATATAGCCGTCACTGTCGTTTCTCTTTTTTGAAACATGCAGGTTAGCTTGTATAAATATAGAGGTATCCGGCTGCTTTTCTCTGATAAAGCGGATTAAATCGCCGTATTTGTTTAGGATACTTTTAAATTCGTATCCCAACTCATTTATACCGAGCATAATATATATTTTACCATATTTTTTGTTGGTCAGCAACTCTTCAAGCGTTACTTTGCCGACGGCAGGTACAGAAACACGGTTTTTCTTAATGTCAAAAACATTCATACCCGTGCCGCAAAAGAAATTGGCTTCATTTAACCCGCCGTATTCCATCATTCCTACCGTTCGGGAATCTCCGATAAAAAGCGCATCCGCCATGGAAGATGACTGAACAAAGCCGTTTCCCGAAACATTTGTTTTGGTATCGGCTTTGTCAGAGCTTTCTGTCTGCGACGAAGATGAGGGCGGTTCGGAAGCGGAATTGCCGTTATCAGACTTGTTATTATAAGATGAGTTTATCGGTTTTCCGCTTTCGGCTTTATTGCCTTTACAGGAAGCAAAAGGGAAAACCAGCAAAGCGGAAAGAGCAAAAATCAATAAAATGTTTCTTGTTGTTTTTTTCATTATGAATACCTCTCAAAATCTGAAATATAAAAACGGATCGTCAAATCCGCGGCAGATACAGTAAAGGCTCCCGATTAAGATAACCGACAGCAAAGCGATCAAAAGAATTTTGCTTTTGATTTTCCTTAATAATTTGTAGGGCAGCGTTGTGGAAAACAGTATTCCGGCAATGAAAAACGGGTAATATTGTCCCAAATATTTTAGATAATCATACCTGAAAACCGACCATGCACCTTGCCCGAAAAAAGGAAAAAGTCTTGTAAACAAAACCCCCAACTGAGTAATATCGTTTACGGCAAAAACCGACCATGTAAGCGGTATCAGAATAACCATATAAATATGTCCCAGCAGTCGGTGCTTATTAAGCAGCCTGCCGGTCCACAGCTTCTCGGACAGTATAATCAGAAAAAGGATCAGGCCCCAAAGCAAAAAATTATATCCGGCACCGTGCCATAATCCCGTAAGCAGCCATACAATCAGTAAGTTGACTGCTGTTTTAAATATTCCTTTTCGGTTGCCTCCGAGCGGGATATAAACATAATCCCTGAACCATCTTCCCAGAGTAATATGCCATCTGTGCCAGAACTCGGTCATTGTAACACTTATATAAGGGTGATTAAAGTTTTTCGGCAAGGAAAATCCCAGCATCTCTCCGAGGCCTGCCGCCATTAAAGAGTATCCGAAAAAATCAAAATAAAGCTGAAAAGAAAATGCAACTGCCGACATCCACGCAAGAGGTGTTGACAAACTGTTAAATCCGATCGCCTGTGCCTGAGCCCAAAGCTTTCCGAGCGGGTTGGCAAGTAAAACTTTGAGTCCGAGACCGAATATGAATATTCCGATTCCCTGTAAAACATTTTTCAGGGCAGTTTTTCTCAGCTTTAGCCTGTCTGATATTTCGCCATAGGTTACAATAGGACCGGCGATAAGCTGAGGAAACATTGAAATATAAACGGCAAAATTCGTCAAATTACGCTCTGCCTTGATTTTACCTCTGTAAACATCGGCAATATATGAAATGCCCTGAAAGGTGTAAAAGGAAATTCCGATCGGCAGAATTATTTCATTTAATGCAGGAAAACCGTGATAAAATTTGCCTAATTCGCCAAAAATAAAATTTGCGTATTTAAATATGCAAAGACATATTAAATGAAATCCGACAGTACAAAATAAAATCGTTTTTTTGCGATTCTGCCGTTTTTCTATAAAAATACCGGCGGTATAATCCGCGGCAATGCTGACAATAAAAAGAAGAAAATGAACAGGAGCATTTATTGTACCCGCAAAATAAAATGCAAGACTTCCCGCAAGTAAAACCGCATTTCTGTACCTTTCGGATGTCAGATAATAAACGGTGAAAAATATCGGCATAAAGATTAAAATAAACTGTAAACTGCTGAAAACCATTTTTGCGCTCCTGATTTTTTTCGTCAGTATTTAGACGAACTGAAAATGTAAAAGGTGACAAAATTTTTCAGAATTCTCAAAACATTGCGATATTCTGCCTCAATCAGGCGAGATATTTGCTAAAATCAGCGAAAATATATTGCGAAAAGAGGAAAAATATGGTATACTGTATTCATCTGTAAGGACAAGTTAATAAAAACATTTATACGAGGCGAATAAAATGATCAAACTGTCAATCAGTTATAACAGATTGTGGAAACTGCTGATCGATAAGAAAATGAGCAGGGCGGATTTGCGCAGAGCGGCGGATATATCACCGAACACTATGACAAAGCTTCGCCGTGACGAAGAGGTTTCAATGGGTGTTCTTAAAAGAATTTGTGAGTATTTCGGCTGCAATATCGGCGATATCAGCGATTTTGTGCAAGAAAAAACCACTGACCTAAAGGGCGATTGATTTTTTTAACTTTTTGTGTTGCCGCCATAGTGTCAGGTAAATAAATAAAATTAAAATATATAGTGTGAACGTTTTGCGGAAGTATAATTAAGGATTTCTCTGAATCGGCTTTTATAAAAATAAATCCGCAGTCGGGAAACAGATACGGCCGGCAACTGCCGAAAGAAGAAAAAGCCGGAATAAAAACAGAAAAGATAATTCTTTGCAGAACGGCAGAGCTTTATTGAGTTTGTTTTACTATAAACAGTATTCGGGAGGGAAAATACATAAAACAGCTGTTCAGTAGACTGGGGTCTACATCATTGATCGAAAAAACAAAAGAAAGCGCACTTTCCGTAGCCCCGATCGCGGGGATCGTTTTGTTGCTTTGCCTGTGCATTATTCCCACAAAGGCCGAGCTTCTTCTGGCTTTTCTTGTAGGTGCCGCGTTCATTATCCTCGGAATGGGACTTTTTTCTCTCGGAGCCGAGCATTCAATGACGCCTATCGGAAACAGGATTGGTACCGCACTTACCAAAACGCAAAATATGCCGCTGATTCTTTCGGTCAGCTTTGTTCTCGGCATTGCAATAACCGTAGCGGAGCCGGATCTGCAGGTGCTTGCCAAGACAGTTCCGCATATTGATTCATTGCTGCTGCTCATAACCGTCGGCGCGGGAGTAGGGCTTTTTATGTCGGTCTGCATGCTGCGTATATTTACGGGCGTATCGCTGCGTATGATTCTTGTCGGATGTTATGTGATTATATTTTTTCTTGCTGCGTTCTGCGACAGAGATTTTCTCGGCGTTGCCTTTGATTCGGGCGGTGTGACGACGGGACCGATGACAGTTCCGTTTATTCTCGCGATGGGCGTAGGTGTGTCAAATATACGAAGTGACCGCAAAGCGGAGGCGGACAGCTTCGGTCTTGTTGCGCTTTGCTCGGTAGGACCGATACTCGCCGTTCTGATTCTCGGCTTTTTCAATCACGGCAGCGATGCCGTAGCAGATCTGAGCCATACCGCTTTTGCGGACAGTACCGAGATAGGATATGCATTTCTTTCGGCAATACCCGAATATTTGGGCGAAACCTTAATAGCGCTTCTCCCGATTATTGTGATGTTTTTTTTGTTTCGGCTTTCTCTGATAAAAATGAGCCGCCGCAGTCTTGCAAAAATACTGATCGGTCTGCTTTATACGTATGCAGGTCTTGTTCTTTTCCTGACCGGAGTAAATGTCGGTTTCTCTTCACTGGGAGCGCAGCTCGGCGGTGCAATCGTTTTGTCAAATGCAAAGTATCTTTTAATTCCGCTGTCGGCATTGCTCGGTTGGTTTATTATATCCGCCGAGCCGGCGGTAGCGGTGCTGGAGAAACAAATCGAAACTGTAAGCGCAGGGGCTATATCGGGACGGATGATAAAACTCAGTCTTTCCGCGGCTATTGCTGTTGCTATGGGAATATCGGCTTTGCGCGTGTTGACAGGAATATCGATTCTATGGTTTCTTGTGCCCGGCTATATTCTTGCGATTGCTCTTTCTTTCTTTGTTCCCGATATATACACGGCCATTGCTTTTGACTCGGGCGGTGTTGCGTCAGGTCCTATGACGGCGACCTTTATGCTGCAGTTCTTTATGGGAGCCAGTACGGCTTCAGGCGGCAGTGTTCTGCGGGATGCATTCGGGGTTGTGGCAATGGTTGCTATGATGCCGCTTATCTCCATACAGGCAGTGGGTCTTGTCTATGACAGAAAAGCGAAAAACATTGCTCAGCCGAAAGAAATCTACGGCGATATGGAAATTGTTGAGCTTTGGGAGGATGTCGCATGAATTATATATTGACAATAATCAATCCGGCGGCGGAATCTGCGCTTACCAAGATATGCGTTGAACTTGAGATCCCCGTATCAATTATCTTTCACGGGCGGGGAACGGCTGTAAAAAGTATGCTTGATCTTCTTGGAATAGAGTCACATGAAAAGCGTGTTTTTATAGCTATTGCCGATGGGGAAAAGAGTGCGAGATATATAGAGGAGCAGAAGAAAAAACTCCATTTCGGAGTGCCGGGGCACGGTATCACGGTCGCCGTCCCTGTAAAAAGCGTCGGAGGAGGACAAGCAGTGAGTTATCTGAACGGAAACAGCACGGGAGCAAAATACACGCGACCGGAGAAATTTGCTTATGAATTGATAATGGCGATCGCAAATGCCGGTACCACGGATATTGTGATGAATGCCGCACGTGCCGCAGGAGCGCGCGGAGGAACGGTGATACACGGTAAAGGGACCGGCTCGGGAAATCCGCAGAAGTTTCATCATATTTCGATAGCAGATGAAAAAGAAGTCATTCTGATAGTTGCCGCTGCGGAAATAAAAACAGCCGTTATGTATTCTATTCTCGAAAAGGCAGGTCCCGGAAGTGCGGCGGGAGCGCTTGTTTTTTCACTTCCGGTTTCGGAGGCGGCGGGCTTCGGATTTATACAAAGTGAGTTATAATAAAGAAAATATCCTGTAAAGTAGTTTTGCAACGGGTGCATACCGCGCCGCAGGCTTTTTAAAGAGGCGATGCAAAGCATCTATAAGGAAAAACGAAATGCCCACACTGTATTTTAGTACGGTGCGGGCATTTTTTAAATGCAAAGAAAACGATGGCATTGCTATAAAAACGGTGTTTTTTTATGCGGCTTCCGTTTTTATATTACGGAAGCCTGATTGAAAAGTCGGGCGGAAATGCCATTGAACGCAAGCTGTCAATGTTTGTAAGTTCAATACATCCTTTGGATTTTATAAGCAGGTTTTTGTCATTCAGCTTTTTAAGCGTCTTGGTTACCCTTTCGCGGCTGGTCCCGATATGCCGTGCAATATAATCGTGTGTAAGGTGAATATGAGTCTTTCCGTTACGATCATATTCGTCAACAAGAAATATGGCAAGTCGCTGTTCCAGATTGCAGAACAGAATCCACTGCATTGAATCCATAACAAGATTAAATCTTTCGGCAATCAATTCATAGGCGTAACAGCGGAAATACAGGTTGTTTCGCATCAGCTGCTCCGTTATCGACATATTTATAACGAGAGCCTTACTGCGGCAGTCTGATGTAAGAAACACCTGAAAGGTAATCTGGTTGAACAGACTGAGTGCGGAGAATATACAAACACTTTGATTGTGAAGAGAAAACAGTGTGATTTCTCTGCCGTCCGGCGACAGTAGAAATGCACGGATCCTGCCCTCGACCAATAGCATAAGACCGATATCTTCTCCTGACCTTGAATGAAGAATATAAGAATCTTTGTCAAATGAACGAATATATGCGTTATTGTGAAGCATATCTTTTTCGGTATTATCCAAATAGTTCCAAAACGGCAGCTTTTGAAGGTGTTTAGTCGTTGTTTCCATCGGGGGAGGCGATCCTCTCAATATAGTTTTTTAATAGAACGCTCCTATTATGACATGCTTTTACACTTATGTACAGTGCCATGGGCACAAAGATAAAATGAAATCCGAAAAATCTGACACTGACTGCACTTTTTATGGCTGCAGTCAGTCTTTTTTTGTAAATATACCTTTTTGCGTTGTGACAAAGTCACATACTGACGGTTACCGTAACACAGACAGTTTGCGGCCGTGTATGTAAAATTTAAATGATGCGCAGGGTTGTAATGCCAAATTTCCGACAGAATGAACAGTCAAAAAAGAGTTCACAACATAAGGACGGTGTTTGATGACAGTAGGAAGCATTTGGGTTGCAGCTAAATATCCTGTTCGGAATGAAAAATCCGAAGAGCGCTCTTACATGGTTTTAAATATACAAAAAGTACACCGTAGAAATCGGGAGGACTGTCGTATGGTAAAAAACAAAACAGCAAAAAGAATTATGTTCATTGTCGGGGCGGCGCTGTGCTGCATTTTTGCGGTTATTCTTATCTGTAACCTGACAATTATCATAAAAGGCATTGTAAATCCAAAAGTCCCGCCGTCGGTTTTCGGAATAACACCTATGGTAGTACAGTCCGGCTCGATGAGCGGCAGCGCAGAGGACCATATTGAAGTGGGAGACCTTATATTTACGGTGAGACCCGAAACAAACAGGCTGAAAGCAGGCGACATCATTTCTTATATGGACGGCAATATTGCCGTGACTCACCGCATTGTTGAGGTACAGACGAATTCAGACGGAAAGCGCAGCTTTGTTACTAAGGGAGACGCAAACAATACCGAGGATCCGGCAGTCAGTGAGGACGCTGTGTTCGGCATTTACAAGGGCCGTATCCCAAGACTTGGTGATTTTGCCATGTTCTTGCAAAAACCGCTGGGAATGGCAGTATTCATAGGTATACCGGTGTGTGCCTTTATCATCTATGATATTATCCGCCGTCAGCGCAGCTCCGGCAGGAAAGATAAAGAAACAGAAGAGCTTAAAGCCGAGCTTGAACGGCTGCGTGCAGCTTCGGGGAAAAACGATACCGAAAAGGAAGACAGCGGCACCGCATAATAACAGTATCTTCCGCAAAACCGGTGCCACAGCCGTATAAAGCGGTGATATATATGAGGGTAAGTCCTCATGTCGGGACGATTTGTGTCGTCTCACAAAATCAAGATGACGGTATTTTATCGTTTCAACATTTTTATTTTTTAAGGAGGAATATTCCATGACTTTGAAAAAGAATTGGACTATGAGAGCAGCAGTTCTCATGTTTGCTCTCGTACTTATCACCTCATGCTTTGTCGGAGGCACTTTCGCGAAGTATGTAAAAAACGGCAGCGGTACGGATTCCGCCCGAGTTGCTAAGTTTGGTGTGACCGTTACGGCTAACGGGGAATTGTTTGCTAAGGAGTATGCTACCGATGATGCTGCTGCGGTCGGTACAATAGCTAAATCGGTAGTTTCCACCGATAAAGTTGTAGCCCCCGGTACTAAAAGTGCCGCTGATTTTGTCGGCGCTGCTGTTACCGGTACTCCGGAGGTAGCTGTCAGAGTATCGTACAAATTGGATGCCGCCGGTCTGCAGCTTGAAAACTGGAAGGACGGCGACGGCAAATTCTACTGCCCGCTTGTATTTAAGGTTAAGACTGCCAACGGTAATACTGTGGTTTCCGGTACGGATTTTATGACTGCCGATGAAATGAAGGCCGCGCTTATAAATGCCGTTGCGGCATATACCAAAGAATATGAACCCGGTACCGACCTTACCGGCAAGGCTGCCGATGCCCTTGCAATTTCCTGGGAATGGCCGTTTGAGACCGGTACGGACGGCGAAAAGCCCGCAAATAATGTTAGAGATACATTTTTGGGTGATGAGGCCGCTGCAGGCAGAGCCGCAACCGTCAGCCTTACTCTTGCTACAACCGTAACCCAAATCGATTAAGGTTTTAAAATATACGGTTTTTTGTACAGCTGTGTATCCCCCGTCATGTGGCGGGCGGCGGGATAACTTCAGGCTGTATGCAGTGCTCCCGACTTTTTGCCGAGAGTTCTGCATATATCCCGAACCTCTGTAACCATGCCGTTTTGCCGGAGAGTCCGGCTTCTGTCAAGAAAGGTGGAATATGAAAAGATCCGAAAAACTGAGGGAATGGATGTTTCCTGCGGTCCTGATACTCTTTATATTACAGGTTATACTGCTGCCGGTAGTGATAGGACTTACCTATGCCGTACCTGCAAAGAGACCGAAACACACCCTTACCTATAGGACAGGCTCGCTTGTTTGGGATAAGGCTGCATCGGTGCGTCCGGACGGATCGGCGGAGCTTTCATTTTTTGAAACTCTGTATAAGAATGTAAATGCCGATAATGTTGAAAAGGTGCTGGCTCCCGGCACCGAAAAAGACAGTGTGATCCGGCTTAAAAACGATACGAACAGAGATATTTTCTATTCCGCTGTGCTTTATTCGCTTTCGACCTCACCCGATCTTAATATCGGTGCGTTCCTTTCGGGAGACGGCTTTTCGGATACTTCTGACTATACGCTGCCAGAAAAAATAAAAAAAGAAACAGTTGTTCGTGCCGTCGGCGGCAAACTTGACGCCAAAAAGCTGCAGGATTTTGACATCAACTGGTTCTGGAATTTTGAGGACAGCTCGAATACGGACGGACAAAACCTAATTGACACCTATCTCGGCAATAAAGCCGCAAACGGCAAGGCGGACGAGGCAACGCTTGGGTTTTACCTTGTTGTTCATGACGGCGGAATGATTCTGCCTTCTCCCAAGACCGGAGACGGCGCTGTGATGGGCGGATATGTTGTGCTGATGATCATCAGCGGCGGAATGTGCATGTTTACGGTTTTTACCCGTAAAAGGAGCGAAAAAAATGAAAACTGAAAAAATACCGGCTATTCTGCGGAGGGTGTTTCAGGCTTTGTTTCTTGCCGCTGCGGGTATCATTCTGCTCGCAAATCTGTACTGCCTTGCGGCGAAGGAGATTTTCAAGGTGAAGGCTCCGACAGTTTTCGGCTATTCCTCCGCCGTTGTGCTGACCGGCAGTATGAGCGGAACCTTAGAGCCGGATGATCTTATCGTAACTCATAAGCAGAGCGTTTACAATGTCGGAGATATTGTTATGTATCATACAAGCGGTACGCCGGTGACGCACCGTATAATCTCCCAAAATGAAAAGGGTTACCGCACAAAAGGTGACGCCAACAATACCGATGACGGCACGGATATACCTAAGGAGGATATAGTCGGCAAAGCAGTGCTGGCGATCCCGAAAATCGGTGCTGTTATCCGTCTTGTGCGGACTCCGTTAGGAATGATCGGTCTGATTGCCGCAATTATTCTGATTACCGAACTGCCTAATCTTATAGGCTGCATTCGCCGCAAAGATAAAAAACAGGAAAGCTAAAAAACATAGGGGGAGGAAAAATGAAATACGGCAAAAAAATAAATCAAAGACCGAAATTTCATCTTCCTTTTTCAGCTGTTTTGATGTATATTATGCTGATAGCTATAGCTTTGACCGGCGTGACCTTTTCAAGTTATATGACCGGCACAACGGTAGGCGATACGGCGAGAATGGCAATTATGCGTGATGTCTCCGTTACCGAAGATGCAAACCTTGCCGAGCCGGACAAATGGGTAATTACTCCGGGTGCGGATTTGATAAAAAATGCCGTTATAAATTTCGAGAGAAGCGAAATGGCATGCTATGTTTTCTGTCATATAAAAACGAAGGGGTGGAGCAAACTCGATAACAATTACAGCTTTGCTTATTATGCCGACGGTGAAAATCTCATTAGCTGGGCAGTAGATAAAGATTGGAATTATCTTTCGGGAAACGTAAATGAGGCGGTATATTTCCATACCGTCAGTGCCGATACCGTTTTGACGGCCGATGTGCTTGCGGACGGCGGAAAAATCACCGTCAGTGAAAATATAACAAAAACGCAGCTCGGACTTTTGCCGAAAGATATGCAAATAAAAATAAGCGCCGCGGCGGTGCAGTATAACGGGTTTTCTGAAGGATTAGAAGCCGGATATACCGAGGCGCAGCGCGCATTAGCCGCATGGGAAGCCGTGAAAAACAATTAAAGTCTCGGCGGAAAGCAGATGGATAGTATGAAAGGGAAATATCTGAAAAAACACTGTAAGAATACGGAGTATAAAAGGCTCAGAAGACTGCTTGCGGTCATTCTGTGCCTTTGCCTGCTTGCGTCTTTTTTTCAGATCCAGAAGATAACGGCATCTGCCGGAGCTGATATTGATTCAGTGACTGTCACTTATGAGGGTAAGACGGCAGAAAAGCTGACTCTGCCTCAAAACGAAAGAGCCGTTCTCAAAGCCGAGTGCTCTCCCGAAACACAGAAGATCGCTTATCAGTGGCAGATCCTTGCGGATATCAAGTCGGAGCTTTGGCTCAATATTTACGACGCGACAAAGCAGTCGGTATCACTGTCATATCCTATGCTAAGCTCTCTTTTGGATGAAGCCGGCAGCGCTTATATCCGCTGCAGAGTAACGGCGGATAACGGAGACTTCTATTCTGATAACGTCTGTGTGACAGTAGCATATATTGTTTCCGACGATGCAGAGTACGGGGTCATGCAAACCGGAAAACCTCCGGTACGTAAGGCTGCCGCCCGCGCGCCGAAGAGTAATCCTGAATATGTGGACATCTTCGTTAACTATTTGGACGCTGTGTCCGGTCAGCCTATCTATACGGGATTTACCGCACAGATCGAGTACGGAACTTCCTATTCCAATACCGTTATATCGCCTACTTATCTCGGCTATGCGCCGTTTTATAATGCAGACAATCCTTCTGTTACTGTTTCCGCGGGAGGCACGGCAGAGGCATTCGATGACGCAACGGTGATATCTCTGAATATTTCGTCAGACTACATCGGTTCGCAATATATCGTTAATGTCTATTATAAAGCAATTGATGTGCCTTACGCTGTACGGTATTACTTTCAAAATATCAATGACGATATGTACACCGAGAATATGGGGCTCTACCGCATATCCTCCGCAAAAACAGGCACCATTATTTCCAATGAGCAGCTTGAGTTACAGGATCCGGATACGGTCAAGGGCTTTACTAAGCTGTATCATTATCCCGAGGCGGTTGCCGCCGACGGATCAACTGTATTTCAGTGCTATTACGACCGTAACTATTATATGGTTAAATTCGATACTTCCGGCGGATACGGCACAGAACCCATTTATGCCCGCTACGGTACGCCTTTTGTAGTGAATACGCCCACCCGTCACGGTTATATATTTGATGGATGGGACGATTTGTCGAACGGTTCGGGTGACGGCATAAAGGACATACTGCCAGACGCCGTACCGGACGAAAACCGCACATATAAAGCTCTTTGGCGCACGGTTAACACAACATATACGGCGGTGTATTGGCTGCAGAATGCCGATGATGACGATTACAGCTATATCGGCAGCGTAAAGGAAAATGCTAAGAGCGGAGATGTTGTTTCGGGATCGGACAATCTGACAGCCACCACACCGCTGTGCGGTAATAATCATAATCATACCGCCATATGTTATCCCGACGATTTCAGCCGTTATATCTATGAGGGAGCCGATGAAAATGTTACTGTTAACGGCGACGGATCCACTGTTGTCAATGTGTATTACATCAGAAAAACTTACACTTTGAGATTTTATTATGTCAGGGAGAAAAACGGAGTCTATCAGCTTGTGGGGGGATCTACCTATCCTTTCGGTAATAAAGGATTTTCCCGTCCTGATCCGTATACCGTGCAGAACCTTTTGGCAAAGGTGCCGGACGGCAGCTGGGGGAAAATTAAAAATCTTCCTGTTTTAAAAGCGCAGTATGCCGATAAATACACCGTAGGAACGATCACGGACACCGCCAAAGGCTATACCTATCATTATCTTGAATTGAGCGCCCGCTTTGATGCCAATCTGACAGACATATGGCCGGGTGAAGCATTTGAGCCGATTGAAGTAGATGAATACCATACAGCAAACGGTGCGCAGAATCATATGGGCGAAGGTCAGTGGGGGCATTATGCTTACCTTGCCGGTTGGAACGGTGAGTTCAAGGTTAAATATACCAAGGATAATTCCAACTCGACCATTAAGGGTATGTTTCAGAGACTTGATGAAAACCTTTTGTATGACTCATCCGAAGGAACATCAGACATAGTCTCTTTTCTCGGATTTTTTGAAAACGGAGCCAACATCAGCTGGAGCTATCCTCTCCAGTGGCAGTATGAGATGTATGTTCCGACGCTTGCGGGAGACACCGCCGATCTTACGCATAACGGTATAGACTATAAACTTTATAAATCAGTTGACACCTCGGACAACAATGCCGGTATTGAACATCAGACTCAACCTACGCTCTACGGTTTCACCGCAAACGGAAAGACTTCGTTCCGAAACGCCGATCTTTCCGACGGAAGAGCCTCCTATACGGCGCGGTTTTTCTATCGGAGAACAAATCACGATCTGATCATGCATAATTACAATCAGATTCTTTCATATAATACGCTCCTGTATCAAGATCTGTTGGATGATTACGGCAGTATCACACCGCCGTACCCGTCTACGCTTGAGAAAAACGCATATAAGTTCGGCGGTTGGTATTATTCTCCCGGCTGCTATGACGGCAGTGAATATAAGGCAGGAGACACAATGCCGGGGAAAAATATCGGGATGTACGCAAAATGGACGCCGGTCAGTCACACGGTTCGCTTTTTTCGGACTTATGACGAAATGGTTAAGTTTGAAACAACGGGTAATGAGAACGGCTTGATCGCAACACGGGAGGTAACGCACGGAAATGTGCTTGGAAGTGTGGATAACCCCTCTTATTCTTCAGACGGACTTGAATATATATTCGGAGGTTGGTTCTATATGAGAGCCGGAAGCAAAACCGCTTACACGCCGCTGGATATGCCGGTCACAAAGGAATTAAATGTTTTTGCCGATTGGGGTACCCATTCGCCGCAGCCATACCGTATCCGCTATGCTCTGCACATAGGAGAAGGAGATGCCTCTTGGCTCGGTCTTCTTGAAGCAAATGCCTCGCCGAAAGATAATAAAACCTATAAAGTAACAAAAGACGGCGAGGAACGCACCTATGTGTATTTGACATCCGACGGCAGATATCACCTTTTGATCGCACCCGATTCTGCCGGATTTGCTTATCAGGGCAACACCCGTACCTTTTATCCTAAAGCTGGAGAGCCGCTTAATGAACTTTATCCCGCATATAACAGCGGATATTATCCCACGCTTGCAAGCCATTCCGTCACGGTAGAGTATGAGGAAAACAAAGAAGAACCGGAGCATAATGTATTTACCTTCACTTATGTGTATGCGGCGAATATTTCGTACAGGGTGGAATACCGTTATGCGGATACAGACGAATTGATAGCCTCCGCGCCGGGCGGCGGTGCGGTGACAAAATACTCTGCAAGGGCGGTTGTGACAGAGCGGTTTGCTGTCATTGCCGACTATATTCCCGACGCCTTTTATAAAAGGCTTATTCTTTCCGTTACAGACGATGGGAACGGCAGCTATGTCGGTTCGTCTGAAAATGCGGTGGTTTTCTATTACAGGAAAAATACACTAAACGCCTTTTATGCCGTACATCATATGCTGCAGAAGATCGACGCCGCAGGAGAGGAGCTTACACAGGACGCAAACGGAAATTATATCAACTATACCGAAAGCGACGCTCTTACTGAGGGTATCGCTGAAATCGGTTCGTCCCACCGTGTCGTACCGCAGACCTTCAGCGGTTTTTCGGTATTCGCAACCGGATATATCAAGGATTTCGGCACAGTTTCTCTTATTGACCCATCAACCGATCCGCACTTTACCGTTACCATACAGTCTCATGGCACAGAGTTATATATTTTTTACACCCGCAATATGCAGAACTATAAGGTATATCATCTGAAGTACGGAACAGATATCAGCAGCTTGTCTGAGCTTACTTATATTGCCGGAGATTCTTCAAACGGCGTACTTCTGCCGATAGAATCCGGCACAGGTGCTTTCGGCTCTGCCTTTTCGGCGACAGCAAAACCTGTCGGCGGAATGAACTGTGTATCCAATTTGTCGCAGACGATTATCCTCAGGGCCAACGACGCGCAGAACTATATCATATTCTACTATGAGCCTCTGCAATACACTGCTGAATATATTGTGTGGCCGAATGGCGGCGGAACACTCAGTAAAACTATTGAGGTCGTCAACGGAGCAGATGCATTTAAAGGCTCGCAAGGATTAGCAAATAGCGGATATCGGTTTGACGGCTGGTATCTTGATAAAGAGTGTACGGTGCCGGTCGGCGACAAGGGAACCGTAACAGGCAGTAAGCTGGTTCCCGTTACATCAAATCTTGACACTATGCCTGAAGTTAACACCTTTTGGGCAAAATTTGTCCCAGTTCTCTGTGATATGATAATTGCAAGAGAAAACGGCAGCGGCGATGAGGGCAATGGTGACAGAGTATTCGTTTACCGTATCACCGCAGCGGGCGATCCCGCATTTGAGTTGTTTGTTTCAATAAAGGGAAACGGCAGCGTTACGATAAAGGATATGCTCTGCCGTGAATATACCGTTGAACAGCAAAACAACTGGTCATGGCGGTATAATGACGCTTCACAAAATGTGACGGCTTCCGAAGGAACAACAGTTACTGCCACATTTGGCGGTGCTCCCGTTAAAAACAAGTGGCTCAACGGAAACAGTGAAAGGATAACAAACAGAAAGGGATGACGCAACAATGGCTAAAAGAATAAAATTTTGGTTGATTGCTGCGGCTTTGTGCGCTGTTTCAGCCGCAGGAGTGACGGTTGCCTTTATGTTCAAAAAAGCGGAAAAAACCAATCTGTTTGTTCCGGCAGAGGTTTCCTGCGTCGTTCATGAGAAGACGGATGGCAGCAATGTGACCGGTATTTATGCCGTCGGCGGTGAAAAAACGGATATACGAGCGGAAAACACCGGCAATGTTAAGGAGTATCTCCGCCTTAAATTAGTTTCATATTATGTAGACGCAAACGGCATTGTTGCGGGAACAGCTTCTCATTATCCGACTTTGACTCTCAAAAACGGCTGGATTGCCGGAGCAGACCACACATACTATTATCCCTTACCTACAGACCCCGGCGGCATGACCGGAATACTTTGCGAGCCTGTTACCCTCGAGCGGGCGCAGCTTGCAGACGGGAAAACGGTGTATCAGGTTATTGAGCTTATTGCCGAAGCCGTTCAGGCAGAGCCTGTAACCGCCGTTGAGGAGGCATGGGGCGTAACGGTTACAAATAATATGATCACTGCGGTTCCGTGAAAAATCTGCCATGTTCGGTATTATAAGTATTTTATTGACACTTAAAGGTCAAAACATTATAATTAAATAAACTGAAATTAAAAATTCGTTTCGGAGGAAATAAATTGAACTACAGTGTTTTAATTCTGTTTTTTATTTTGATTTATTTAAGCTGGCAAAGACACAAAAGAATCGCAATTATAAAAAGCGTTATCGACCGAAGAAAACGAAAAAAGGAGAATGGGAAAATGGAAGAGTCTGCAAAGAAATATATCGGTAAGGACTGTATAATTTATACTGCTTTAGGCAGCGAGGGAACAGTTAAAGGCGTTATAAAAGAGGTTTCTGACGGAACTGTAACTGTGGACTCAAACGGAAATTCGGAAACGGTAAATCTTGATTTTGTCGTAAGGATCCGTGAATGGCCTAAAAATAAAAAAGGGAAAAAGAAAATGACTTTCGCATAAGTTTATAAAAACAGGCAACAATCTGATTATGAGCTATTTTAATTATCATTATGTTGCTAAAAAGCTGATAAAAGACGGGAAGCTTAAAAAGTGGTATTTCACTGAGAAATATAATAATATTTCTCCGGCACTCGTTCTCATTTTTGACGATGTTAAGCACCCTGTTATGCCGATAAGAGAATACCGCTTTGAAGAATATACGGAAATACTTAAAAATATAAAACCTCACCGGTAAGCCGTTAAGGATTTGCCGGTGAGGTTTTGTATGCGGTAAAAATCCTGCTGTTTCAGCAAGGTGCTTTTATATGCCAGCCTGAATCTTAAAGAAGATCCGGTTTAAAAGCGCAAATTTTTTCGGTCATGAGTGAGCCGAAACATGGTTTTTGCTTTATTTTTCCGTTTTATCAGCGGTTTCGGTTTTTATAAAAAAAATTTGCCGCCTGCATTTCGCAGGCGGCAAACCGAATTGCGGTTATTCGATGGTAACCTTGCTGCTTGAAGTCAGCTTTTTGGGATCATGCTTAGGAACAAGAACAGTCAGAACACCGTGCTCATATTTTGCTTTGATGTCCTCAGGCTTTACATCGCCGACATAGAAGCTGCGAGAGCAAGCGCCCGCATAACGCTCCTGACGGAGAACACGGCCTTTCTTGTCCTCTTCGTTTTTGTCAAGGCCTTTTTCGGCGCTGACAGTCATATAACCGTCCTTGACATCTACATGGATCTCGTCCTTTTCAAAGCCGGGCAGATCAACTGCAAAACGATAGCTCTTAGCATCGTCCGTCTCGTGGATATCGGTCTTCATCAGGTTTCTGCTGTTTTTACCGAACAGCGGATCATGACCGCCGAAGAAACCGGTACCAAAGAAATCGTCAAACATATTTTCACCGTAAATGCTGGGTAACATAAAACATTCCTCCAAATATTATTTCTATATTAAAGCTTTGCGGTGCGAAAACGCACCTAAGCATTGCTTTCATAAAACTTCTGTATCGCTTTAATCCACAGGTGCCGAAAGCTTTTGTTTGCAAATTCTTCTGACACTCGCATTAAATTAAAGCACTTTAATGCGATATTATTACTGATAGCTTTTAAAATCATATTTATTACATTTATCTTTTGCCGCCTTTTCTTTATTTCTTGACTATATTTTAGTCTTTCCCTATTGAAAAAACAATGGTACGGCAGTATAATAAAATAAAAATCACTTGTGCTTTTTGCACAAGTGGAAAGGAGACGGATATGGCACAGGAAAAAAAGAAAGACAGAAACACCGACGCACTTTTGGCAGAGTTTTTTGCACAGGATGATTTAACGGCATTGGTTTCAGATGCGGGCGCGCTGCTGGAATGCCCTTTGCTTATACTCGACGATACCTTTCATGTTGCGGCACATTATCGGCCGCTCGGCTTTACCGATCCGCTTTTTCAGGATGCAGTCATGCAGGGTGAAATCACCTATGAAGCCGGCGCTGTTATCAGTCGGAGCGAAGCACTGTCCGCAGGAAAAACAGACTATGTAAAGCTTATTGGCAGCGATTACCGCCGCCGTTTCACACCGCTTATCAGCTCAGGTGTGCGGCTTGGGTATCTTATATGCGTGGATACGGACGGGCATCTTGAAAAAATACCGCAGTCAATATGGAATACCGTAGAACAGATTTTGGCAAAACAGGCATTTATTGAAGCAGGCAGGCAGGATAAGCCTTTTGAAACGGCAGAGGATATTTTAATGCACCTCTTAGACGGGGGATTTTCTTCGGTTTCTTATTTTCGGCTGCAAGTCTCCGGTACTTACCTTGCCGATTTTCATCCCACGGGCTTTGCACTGATCGATCTGACAGCCTATCACAATGAATATCTCGGAAAACGGCACCTGAAAGATGAAATTGACGCAAGATTTCCGCATTCCCATTCCTTTTTATATAGGGGAGATGTTTTTTTGTTCTTACACGGAAAAACAGATTGCAGCAGCTTTTCTGCGCTGGAGGAGGAGTTCAGGTTAAAGGTGGTTATGTCGGAAGGACTTTGCGACCTGTTTGAGCTGCCCGCTCTTTACCGAACGGCACACGAGGCGCTGGAGTTGATGACGGATCACCGTTTTCACAGCGGAAATGTCTGTACGGTGGCACAGCTCCGCACACCGCTGCTGCTTAAAAATTTAGAGGGCAGAAGCGACCTGATCGCAAAAGAAATTCAGGCGCTTGCCGCACACGATAAAGAAAAGAACACACAGTATTGCGAAACGCTCTATCACTATCTTACCTGCTGCCGATCGCTGAAAAAAACCTGTGACGCTCTTTTCACCCACCGTAATACGGTGCTTTACCGCATCCGCAGAATTGAAGATGATTTTTCCGTCCCTTTAGAAGAGCCGTCCGTACACGCTGATTTACTGCTCGGCGTTTCACTGCTTTTGTTTAAGGAAAAAGGACCGGATTTCTTTCTGCATACTATAAACAAAACCGAGAGAGAGGAACAATGATATGAAAGAAAACAGAAAACTGTTAAGAGAAGTATTAAACGATATCCGCCATGACATGACCGATGAAGAAGTACTGAATTTGCTGGCGGACAGCAAAATTTCGGTCAGCCCCGAAAGCGGAAAGGAAAAGTATACATTAGGCCAGCGCGCCGCCGATACCATTGCAAAATTTGCCGGCAGTTGGGCGTTTATCTTTTCATTTACCGGCGTGCTTGTCATTTGGATGGTTATCAATGTTATTCTGGCAGCCAAAGCCTTTGACCCGTATCCGTTTATCTTGCTGAATCTGGTACTGTCCTGCGTGGCGGCAATTCAGGCACCGCTCATTATGATGAGTCAGAACCGACAGGAGGAAAAAGACCGCCGCAGAGCCGAAAACGATTACAGAGTCAATCTGAAAACCGAAATTATGATCGAGGATTTGTATGACAAGGTAAATGCTATCCTCGCTAAGCAGCTTGATATGGAAAGAAAACTGCGGGCGGGGAGCAAAAAGGACGAGAAAAAGGACGGTGATACCGATGAAAAAAGCTAAATACGAAATCGGGTACGATTTATTTTCTCTTGTTCCGGCAGGCGTTGCACTGCTTGTTTTCGGCGGCACAACGGTAATACTGAAGATAAAAAATAACGGGATGTTTATCTTTACAGGGCTTTTGAGCGTTGCAGTAATAACTATTATTGCAGCCGTTTTATATGCACACTTTTTCAAAAAGATCCGCATTGACGACGAAGGGTTTTACTATAAAAACGGTATCGGTAAAGCAAAGTATTATAAGTTTTCGGATATCAAAGAGGCTTGGGAAAGCGGCGGTATGGCGGGGAACGGAGCAAATCAGTATTATTTGAACTTTAAAACTGCAGACGGAACTGTTAAAAAATTTACTTTTACCACCGTAAACAGTGACGGAATAGATTTTCTTATAAGTAAGGTCATGGGTAACAAAAAAGATGAAGAACAATAATTTTGAAAAATGGGATTATGTTGTTTCGGGCAAAACAAACGGGCTGTTAAAGATTATCATTATCGGCGTTTTGGCAGGATTTTTCGCCGCTCTGACCATTGACCAATTAAGACCCGTGCCTAATAAAATGCTGATCGTTGCCGTTTTCTTCGGGCTTATCTGCACGGTTTTAACTGTAACTCTTATTAGGCTGATCAATCATTATTTTTGCTTTAGAATCTGTATAGGCGAAAAGGGATTTTTCTTTCAGTCAAACCCCTTTAACGGGAAGTACTACAGATATGAGGAGATCACAAGCTGTCAGGAAGAGCTCAAACAAGCTCGGCACAGCGTCGGATACGGCGATCCTGTAACCTACCGCTACTTTTTCTGTTTTACCGATAAAGACGGCAAAACGCAAAAGATTCTGTTTGAGAAGGCACTTTTTGAAAAAGAATTTAAAGTTTTGGCAGGAAGGATAAGCGGAAACAGGTAACTGCGTAACGGTATTGCATTTAGAATAAAAAAGGCGATAGTCACTTTCGAAGTGGACTATCGCCTTTTTGTTATAAAAAGTACAGAGTCATTCTGGCAGCCAAAGCCTTTGACCCGTATCCGTTTATCCTGCTGAATCTGGTACTGTCCTGCGTGGCGGCAATTCAGGCACCGCTCATTATGATGAGTCAGAACCGACAGGAGGAAAAAGACCGCCGCAGAGCCGAAAACGATTACAGAGTCAATCTGAAAACCGAAATTATGATCGAGGATTTGTATGACAAGGTAAATGCTATCCTCGCTAAGCAGCTTGATATGGAAAGAAAACTGCGGGCGGGGAGCAAAAAGGACGAGAAAAAGGACGGTGATACCGATGAAAAAAGCTAAATACGAAATCGGTTAATATCTGTTTCCTTTTATTCCGGCAGATGTTGTATTTTATCAGTCTACCCGCAGCATACGGTAACCGACGCCGATATGCGTCTGAATGTATTGCGGACTGTCCTTCTGCGGCTCCAGCTTTTTGCGCAGGGTCGCCATAAACACCCGCAGCGAGGCGATATCGTTTTCCCAGCTGCTGCCCCAGATTTTCTGCGTAATATAGGTGTGCGTCAGAACCTTTCCGACATTATGGGAAAGCAGACATAAAAGCTTGTATTCAATCGGAGTCAGGTGCAATTCCTCCCCGTTTAAATAAGCGCAGCCGGCGGAATAATCAATTTTAAGCTCGCCGTTTTGGAAAACGGGTGAGTCGGTTTCGCTGTTTGCCTGCAAAAGCAGAAGCCGCCTTTGCGTGACACGAAGCCGTGCCAAAAGCTCCTCTACGGAAAAGGGCTTTGTCAGATAGTCGTCCGCACCGGCATCCAGCGCCGTAATTTTATCACGGTCCTCGCTGCGCGCACTGATTACAATAATGGGCATATTTGACCATGAGCGAATATTTTCGATTACCTGCGTGCCGTCAATATCCGGCAGACCCAGATCCAGCAGAACGATATCCGGATTATGGGAGGTCGCTTCTATAATAGCGCTGTGTCCGTTCTCCGCGGTCAGATAGCGGTAATCGTGAGCCTTTAATGTTGTTACGATCAAATTGCGGACGGGGCGATCGTCCTCCACGACGAGTACAAGGGGTTTATTCATTCAGAGTCACCTCGCTGAGCGGTAAAGTAAAGGTAAATACACAGCCGTGCGGTACATTGTCGGTAAGCGTCAGCGTTCCTCCGTGCAGCTCTATGATCGATTTGCACAAGGTAAGGCCGATTCCAAAGCTTCTGCGGCTGTCTGCAACTGTGCTTTTTCCGGTGTAAAACATTTCAAAAATATGCGGTTTCATATCATCGGGGATTCCGTTTCCGTTATCTGCAACACGGATCACGGCATATTTGTCTTTTTTTTCGGCACTGACGCAGATCTCCGAGCCCCGATCGGTATATTTCAAAGCATTATCAATAAGGTTGACAATGACCTGCACGATAAGCTGTGCATCCATACGGGCAAGAATCAGATCGTCGCACTTTACCGTTACCGTGTGCCCGACTGACTTTTGCTTTAAATGCGAAACGGCTTCGTTTACCACTTCGTCTACAAGCTGGTCGGTAAGCTCAAGCTTCATTCGGCCGTCATTCAGCCTTGTGACATACAGAAGATTTTCCACTACGCCGATCAGCCACTCGGAATCGTCATAAATATCTTTATATATTTGCTGCTTTGTTGCTTCATCCAAGCAGCTTCCGTTATGCAAAAGCGTGTCCGCATTACCCGAAACGGAGCAAAGCGGCGTGCGCAGGTCATGAGAGATCGACCGCAAAAGATCGGCTCGCAGCTGCTCGCTTTTGGCAAGATCCGCAACCCGTTCCTTTTCGGCGGCATTGTGTGCGTTATCCATTGTCAGTGCGCATTCATTCAGTACCGACAGAACTATGCTTTTCTCAAATGAATCGGGCTTTTCGGGCTTCATCGGTATTCCGATAACCCCGTAGACGCATTTTTCTGTTCGTATCGCAAGATAAAGACATTCGGCTTTTCCAAACTGTGCGGTCGTCGCTCCTGCACGGCGGCCGTTCTGAAACACCCATTCTGCAGCCTGACGCTCTGTACTGCTAAGCAGATTTTCGGACTGTGCGTCTTTTTTTTCGTCAAACAGCCGTACGGTCGACATACCGTTTTCACTTTTTGTGTAGGCGATAATACTGCGGTCAAGAAGCCGCGAGAGCTGCATACAGGTAATGCCTAATATATCTTCATTGCTTTTCGCTTTCTGCATCAGTCGGTCGGTATCAAACAGCACCTGCATACGGTATGCGGAGCGAGCGGAGAGCCTTGCGTGATCCTTAAGCTTCGAGGCAAGCGTGCCGGTAAGAACGGAAGCCGCCAGCATAACGGCAAAGGTAACCGGATAGCCTACGGCATAGGTTTTAAAGGACAACCGCGGCTCGGTAAGGAAAAATCCGAACAGCACAACACTTAAAAGCGAGCCTGCCATACTGCAAAGATATCCTTTGGTCAAAACGGATATCATCAACACGCCGAGAATGTAGACAGTAACGATATTTGAATCGGGAAATCCGAGATGATTGAACAGAAAGCCGATCCCCGTGCAAACGGCAAGCGTCAGAACGGTCAAGGCAATATCCCGAAACGAGGGCATATCTGTGCCTAAGAACAGACGCCGCCTGTGCGGTTTTGCATAATTCAATGTGTCGGGGATGATATGGATGTCTGCATCGGGAGCGACCGAAATCAGTTTTTCGGTCAGCGTGGGCTTTGCGAACAGTCCTCTGCGGCGGGCACTGCTTTGCCCGATCACGATTTCTGTGACATTGGAGAGCCGGACATATTCCGAGATCTGCAGCGGCACATCCTCGCCGTGCGTCATAACAATCTCGGCACCGAGCTTTTGCGCAAGCTGAATGTTTTGTTCGAGCCGCAGCCGATCTTTTTCGCTTTCAGCCGAATCGGTTTGAACATAGATAGCGGTAAATCTTGCCCGAAGTACCTTAACCATCTTCGCGGCGGTATGTATAATCCTTGCATTGGACGGCGACGAGGAGAGACAGACAAGGATATGCTCGTCTGTATCGAATTTTGACTGTTCGGTTTGTACTTTCATCGGTTTCACCGCCCTTTTTATTTTATTTTATTATTATACAGTAAAACTGTAAAAAAATCTACCGCAACCTAAAAATCATTCTTCTGCCCATCGGAAAGAATAATATCGACATTTCCGTGCGTTTCACGAAAACGGCGGATCTCACATAATATTTCACTTTCGGACAGTCCCTGCGGCAGCAGAATTTCGGAAGGCTCACGGGATTCGTTTTCCTTTAACAGTGCTTTTCTGTTTTCTTCAAGAAATCGATCCAGCCTGCTCATGATATAAAATCCGAAAGCAAATATACCAAGCAGACTGACGATCAACAATAGCTCAGCCAATTCCGTTCACCTCTGTTAAATGCGAAAGCACTTTTGCAGTTCTTTATATGCACCGAGAACCAAAAGAGTGATATTGTCCGTAAGAACGGTGTCCGGCGAAACTGCCATATTTATCTTTCCGTTTTCCTTGGTCGCCATAATATTGATGCTGTATTTCTTGCGGATATCCAGTTCTCCGACGGTTTTTCCGATCCAACCCTTCGGCACCTCTACCTCAAAAATGGCATGAGCCTCATCGACCTCGATGTAATCCCGAATGTGATCGGCGGTATAGCGAATAGCAGCCCAATTTGCCACTTGCTTTTCCGGGTAAATTACTTCGTCCGCTCCGTTACGCAGAAGAAATTTCTCCTGAACATCACGCTCGGCGCGTGACACAACTAATTTTGCGCCGAGTTCCTTCAGTAAAGAAGTAGTCTCCAGCGAATTTTGAAAATTTCCTCCTATGGTGACTATGCACACATCAAAGTTTCCGATTCCGAGCGACTTTAAAAATTCCGTGTTTGTGCTGTCACCTATCTGTGCGTTAGTAACGATCGGCAGAATTTCATTGACCCTTTCTTCGTTGCTGTCTACCGCCATTACCTCATGCCCGAGTTTATTCAGCTGTAAAGCAATGTGCCTACCGAATCTGCCGAGACCTATTAACAATATGTTTTTCATAATAATCACCATTTCTTTCTAAGACACAAAATGCGATAAAAATCACTGAAATGGTGATTATTATATCGCATCTGTTTCGGTTGCCTTTGGTAACAAAGGTGAGAAACAGGCGTCTTTATTATTTTTAGCGTGATTTTTCACGCTATAGTAACTCCTTTATCCGACTGTGATTTTTTCGAGCGGCAGCTTTGCTCCGCTCTGATTTTTGTTGGAAATCGCCGCGTAAATCAGGGTAAGTCCGCCGACTCTGCCGAGATACATCAAGACGATCAAAATAAGCCGAGAAAGAACACCGAGCTGAGGTGTGATTCCAAGCGTAAGCCCGACCGTTCCTACAGCGGACGCCGTTTCGTAAAGGCAGGTGCCAAGCGGCAGACCTTCCGCCGTGCTGATGATTATTCCGCCGATAAAAAACAGCAGGAAATACATCACGGCAACGGTTGCGGCGTTTTTTACTGCCGAACCGTCAATGCGTCTGCCGCAGACTTCGGCATCTTCCTTTTTACGGCAGACGGAAATTGCGCACAGGATAAGAACGGCAAGCGTAGTTGTTTTCATACCGCCTGCCGTGGAGCCGGGCGAGCCGCCGACGAGCATGAGCAGGATCATAATTGCCTTGGAAGAACCGGTCATAGCGGGTAGATCGGCTGTATTAAAGCCGGCTGTTCTCGGGGTGACCGACTGAAAAAGCGACGCAAGAATCCTTTCGCCGAGCGGCATTTCCTTAAAATCGCAAATGAAAAAGAATACTGCGGGAGCAATAATGAGGATCGCCGTTGTTACCAATATGACCTTGCTCTGCAAACGGTATTTTTTGAAATGCCGCTTGTTTGTGCAGATATCGTCCCAGGTTAAAAAGCCAATGCCGCCCACAATAATTAAAAGCATAACGGCAATGTTTATTGTCGGTTCTTTAGTGTATCCCGTAAGAGACGGATATTTGTTTTCTGCGGTGCCGAGAATATCAAAGCCCGCATTGCAAAAAGCGGATACGGAATGAAACGCTGCCATCCAAATTCCCTTGATACCGTAGTCTTTGCAGAATGTCGGCAGCATGGCAAACATTCCGATAAGCTCGACCAAAAAGGTTCCCCGCACAACAAAGCGGGTCAGGCGGACTATGCCGCCGACCTTCGGTGCTGAAATGGCGTCCTGCATGGTGCTGCGCTGCATCAGCGATATTTTTCTGCCGGAAAGCATGGCGAAAGTCGCTGTTACCGTTACAACGCCGAGTCCGCCTATCTGGATCAGCAGCAGTATTACCGTCTGCCCGAAAGCTGACCAATAGCTGCCTGTATCCTGTACAACCAGCCCCGTAACGCAAACGGCGGAGGTCGATGTGAACAGCGCCTCATGAAACGGCGTAACAACACCCGCGCTTGATGAGAACGGCAGCATCAATATCAGTGCTCCGAACACTATGACGCCGGCAAATCCCAAAACGATAAGCTTAAAAGAAGACAGCCGTATTTTTCTGTGTAAAAACTCAGACATATTTAGTTCTCCTGTTTCTGCTTGTTTGCATGAAGCATACCTTAAAATATAAAAAAACGGTGTAATGATTCGTTGCGCTGTATTAAGATTTCATAAAGGTATTCTTTCCCGGAAAAATGAAAAAACAAAAATGCTGAGCTTAGTAAAAGACAAAGCTATTATTTTTGACGATTGTATCAAGCTTGCTGCAAGTATTGCAGCAAAAAGGCGAAAACTCGGAAAAACCGCAAAAAATGAATCTATCGCTTTGTAAATCCTTGTGTTTTTTTAAGAAATGTGTTATTATGTTTCAAACAGCCAATAAGGATAATCCTGTTTCGGAGCAACTTTTGTTTGAATTCGGGCTGATGTATTTAAGTAAAGAAAATTCTGAGAATTAGCGTCAATATGCTGGTAAGAGGATTTAATTATGAAAAGTATTTTGAAAAAAATCAGGCAATGCGGCGCATTCAATAAGGAAAGCGGAGTTCCGTATGCAAAAGCTGTCGCGCTGATGAGCCTGTTTACATTTACTTTTTTAGGGGCGGAGTTTTTATTCGTAAATATGATATCCCTTACCGTAGCCGGCAATCAATCGGTGGCATCCCAAAACTATGCTCTTGGGATCAGCGTGATCGGCTTTGCTCTGTATCCTCTTTACTGTCGGTTTTGTAAACGGAATATGCAGCCGATGATTTCAATTGGTGCGGCTATTCTATCCGTTGTATGCCTTTTTGTGATATGCCGTCACAGTACTTACACTCTCACAATGAGTATGGGGCTTATACTGTTTTTGCTCCTCGGTGTTTTCGGAAGCGCCGTGTTTTATAAATCTCTTTGTCTGATAGAAAATAATACTTATACTGCGCGGTTGGTCGGTATATCCTATATGCTCGGTGTCTTGCTCCAGATTGCAATTAATAATCTTATTCATAAAGATACTTTTGAAGCGGTAATTCTTTCATTTTTTATACTGCTGTTGGCCGCGCTGCTGATACTAACGGAGAAAAGCAGTATTGTTCCGGCTTTTTCAGAAGACAGTCCGAGTGGAAAAAACGGGAAAATCGGAAAGTACAGCTTAAAAATCATAATAATACTTGTTGCTTTCATTGCGCTGATGACCTGTATTTTCAGCACACTGGATAATGCCGTCACTTTATACCACGCAAACAAAGTTGCGAATATCGGACAGTGGGCAAGATTGCTTCTTGCCGTCAGCGGACTTTTAGCCGGCTTTTTATTTGACATTGCCGGCAGAAAATATATGAGTATGATTATGTATTGTATCATGATTCTGTCTACGACCTGCCTTGTCGTTATTCAGTTTGCCGGTCCGTTTACGGTAGGTCTGATCATATTTTATCTGTCCGCCGGCTTTTTTGCCGTTTTCTTTACCGCATCCTTTATGGAAATTGCCCGTTACACTCGGGTGCCGCAGCTGTGGGCTGGAATTGGCAGAGCGGTCAATAATCTTGTTGCCGTTGCAATAACGGGAGGATCTCTTGCTCTGCTGGATTCAGGCAATAACATTGCCATCACCACGATTGAACTGCTGTTGTTTGTCCTTACAAGCGTAGCCGCACTTGTTTATACTAATGAGAGAAATAATTTTTTTGAGGAACTTGAGACAAAAAAGAATGAAAAACTAAACGGCCGCGAAAGACTGCAAAAGCTGTCTGAGCAATTCTCACTGACGCCGAGAGAAGCCGAAGTGTTCGGTCTGCTGGTAAACACAGACGACAGTCTGCAAATAATTGCCGACCGTTTGTATGTATCCAGACGAACCTTGGAGCGGTATGTCTCCGCTTTGTACGAAAAAACGGGTGCAAAATCCCGTATCGGTCTTGTGTCGCTTTACAATTCAATATGACATACAGCATACTTGCCTCCCGCTTTTGCGGGAGGAATTTTTTTGCGCTTTTTCAGATAAACAGGCAGAGTTTCGGCTGATTTTTAAGAATGGCGGAAGTCCGCCACCCCGTTTTTCGCAGATTGGCGGACTTCCCTTATATACAAAACAGCCCTCTACTAATATAATTATAAGCAAAGGCAGTTAATATAGTTTCAGCTACGAAAACCAATGAATGTTAATGCAGTGATAAAGGAGAAAAACATGATGAACACAAAAAGAATTACGGCGCTTGTGCTGGCTTTAATCATGACCCTGCTCCTTGCCGCTTGCGGCAGCAAGACCGGTGTGGACAGCACAAAGCCGGGACAAACAGAGTCCGATACAAAAACAGATAAGCCGGAAAAGGGCGTCAAGATCACACCGACGGCCGCCAAGTCCGTGGAGACGGAGAAATATGAGACCGCTGATTTCAGCATCACCATCCCCAAGGGCTGGCAGGTCAAAACAGGCGGAGCGAACATGAGCTTTTCTGTCACCGCATACGACCCCGATGAACCGCGCAACATTATATTTTATCGGCTGAAGCTGGAGCCGCTGCTGCACACGCAGGAGGGCAAGAAACTCTGGCAGGATGTGTATAAAACGAAACCCAACTACGCCGATTTTGCCAATGCTCCGGTGCTGGAGGATCCGACCACCGAGGGTCTGTTCAAGGTCCTTCTTCCGGATTTCACCGTTACCGACCGCTGCCCCGCCTCCTCTGCCTACGGCGCCCTTGCTCTGGGCGATGAGATCCTCCGCGCCACATTCACCGATTCCGGCGGCCCTGTCGAAGGCTTGTTCACCGCCAGTATTGTGGATTTCGGCAGCGTTCCCATGTGGGACGGCATTTTGGATTGGAATTTCAAGCAGGTAGATGCCGGCTACTACATGGCGTACAATATGGCAATGGTCACGGCAGCCAAGGATTCCTTTTTGGATTGGAGCGAGCTGCTCCTCAAATGTATCAATACCCTGCAATTTTCCGACAGTTTTGTCGCCGCTACCATTAAGGCAAGCGACGATCAGGTAAAGCAGTCCCAGCAGATCAGCCAAAATTTCAACGAAACTATGGACGGTATCATGTCCTCATGGGAGAACCGCAACAAAAGTCAGGACATTATGAGCCAGAAGCAGAGCGACGCCACCCTCGGCTATGAGCGCGTGTATGATACCGAAACAAATGAGATCTATAAAGCGACAAACGGCTTTACCGATGTGTACGACGGCAAGCGCTATAAGCCCGTGACCGACGACAATATGTATGCCGAGCCTATCAGCGGCTATATTGAAAAGCAATAACATTATAACAAAAGCGGTTTACCATAGAACCGTGATGAAAAGGAGGCGCCGAACGATGAACAAGCAGCTTTCCGCTTTGCCGGACAGTAAAACAACAAGAATAATGCTGCCGTACAATCGGCAATATGTGATCTTCGCCGTCTATGAAGTGCTGGATAAAAACGGAGCCGAATATGAAAAAACAGACGCATCCACCGTTTTGGCAGAGATGTCGGTATACGGTAATTTGAGCCGGTTCTCTATCTCCGTAAATGAGCAGGAAGCGGGGACGGAACTGACCGTAACAATGATACATCCTTGCGACGGTCTGTCGGATGCCGGTATCCGGCGGGCAACGACCGCCATAGCCGACAGCGTATCGCAGCATCTGGAAAACGAGCTTGAGATAAACAAGGTATTCGTCCAAAGTCAACCTGTTTGAAATTTCAGAACGGAGGCAATCAACTATACTCAGCATTGCAAACAATAAGTAAAAATGCCTTATAATAAGGCTTAAATAAAGGAGGAACTTTTATGGAAAATCAAAACAAAAACACAGGGAGGAAAATCAATATGAAACTGAAAACCGCGCTTTTGATGCTGCTTGCGGCAGTATTAAGTTTTTCGTGCGTAATGACTGCAAATGCTGCCTCAATCAATGATAACGGCGAATACGCATTAGTGCTGGGCACTTCGTTTGATGAGCATGAAGGCTGTTTTGACGGGGAGTATGTCAAGCTGGTAAGGTTTAATGCAGCCAAAGGCGAAACAAAGGTCAAGCTGTCCGAATTGACAAAAGGGATTGTACCCTTTAACGGCAAAAATGAGTTTTCACATTGGGAGACACAGAAAAATGAAAAAGCCGGCGAAGAACTGCCGCTAACCGATTTTACGGGAACTGGAAGCTTTTACACATCAACAGGTGAAGAAATCAAGTATAACAAGGGCTTAATTCTTGTGGCAAAATTTGAGGGCAAAGCATTAAATGAAACCGATAATTATTATGTAACGCTCGACGCATTCGGAGGCACAGTTGACGGCAAGGCAAAAATACTGTTTCAGAGCAAATCAACGGAATTCAAGACGGTTGATTTAACAAAATATACTCCCGTAAGAAAAGGCTATACTTTTAAAGGTTGGGATTTAGACGGAAAATTAGTAACCTCTGTTGACGCAGGTGCTTTTGCGAGAGAAGCCGTAGTCAATCTAACTGCCGCATACTCAAAAGACACCTTTGACGGAGACGGAATAGTATTAACACTTAATGCTAACGGCGGAATGCTTGACGGTAAGGAGGCTCAAAAGTATGACTATGTAGGCGGCGGAAATTCCGGAACCTCTATGTCGCTTTTGCCGTATCTCCCCGTTAGAGAGGGTTATACCTTTACCGGCTGGAATGCTAAAAGTGACGGAAGCGGAAAGAACTACACTTATATTTTCTGGAGAATTTGGGATAAGGACGAAAAGACCGATAATGTATTTGATAAGGATACTTTAATCACAGAAGACAACGGATATGTACGTTATAAAAATGTAACCTTATATGCTTCTTGGAAAGCCTCCGGCGAAACAGTAAAGGAAATTCAAAGCACGGGAGAAACAAAAGCAAAAATCGAGTTTGCAAAAGAAGTCAGCAAGGATTACAAATTGGATATCAAACAAATTGAAGTCAAAAAAGAATTGGCAGACAAGAATGTAAAATTCATAGCTGATATCAATGTGTTGGACGGAAACAATAATGTTGTAAAGATCAGCGGCACTGAGATGAAGATAAGAATTGCTCTGCCGGACGGTTTGAAAGGCTATAACAAATACGAAGTTGCCTATATCTTAAACGGCGAAATTAAAGAAACAATGCCTGCTGAGTTAGAAAACGGATATATTGTATTTAAAACAAGCCATTTGAGTCAATACGGAATTATAGCGGCAAATACCGTCAACGGAACAAAAAGCCCGAAGACCGGCGGCAACAGCAGCTTGGCTTTATGGCTTGAATTGATACTTGTTTTAGGCGTCGGGGCTTTTACTGTATTTGGCTTAACTAAAAAAAGAAAAAAGCCTACATCGCCGAACAGCACCGAAAATTAAAAATAAACCCATAAATAAAGGGAAGTGACCGAAAACGGTCACTTCCCGTTTTTTTATTTCTGCGGCGGCGACAGCTCGGAAACAACCGAAATAAATCTGTCAATTTGTAACTCTTGTGTTTTTTAAAAAAACATGTTATTATAATTTTAACAGTTAAAGTCTGCATTTCCGCATTTCTGAGCAGTTCAGATCTTAATCAAGGCTGAAGGTAAGGATTTATTTTTTAAAAAACAGAAAATTGCTGATTTTTACTCCGAATGATATTATGAAATCAGCGTCGGTCGGTGTGTAATAAAATTAGCCCATAAACAGTATAATGTTATTTTAGAACTCATATTCGGTATAGATTTGCCGAAAAATAAAAAATCGTCAAGGGATATCCCTTGTCTGCCTAAGAGAAAGCGAGAGGTTTACCCTATGAAACGGAATACTAAGCAGCTGCTCATCATGATTTTTGTTTTTACTCTCATTGCTGTGGCATATTCCTGTCGAATGCTCGCCAAATTTGATATCGGCGGAGTTTATATGAACTATATTCGTGCGGCGCTTTATCTGCTGCTGTTTGCACTGTGGGGTTTTTCCATAGACCGCCGCATTATACAGACGCAGGCACTGCACTGCTTACGGCTGACAGCTGCACTGATGCTAGTGTGGCTTGTTTTGCGCACACTGAAATATGAAGTTGTCACAGGTTTAACAGCAGCGCGGTACATTTGGTATCTTTACTATTTACCAATGCTTTTTATACCCTTATTCGGAGTGTACATTGCTCTATCTCTCGGAAAAACGGAGAAATTTCGTTTAACCGGAAAGATCGGCGCTTTGGCGATCATTCCGGCTGTGTTGTTTTTATTTGTGATCACCAACGATCTGCACCAGCAGGTTTTTGCATTCAGCAGCGGTGTACCCGGAGATCCGAATAATTATTCATATTCCCACCGCCCGGTGTATTTTATATGTCTCGGTTGGATGGTCGCCTGCATGATTTTTTCGCTTGTATGCCTTTTTAATAAAAGCCGCGTCCCGAGTGCCGGGAAAAAGGAGCTTGCACCGTTTGCGTTAGGCTGTGTAACGATTTTATATGGGCTTTTGTATCTGTCGGGGCTGCCTGCCGTGCGCTGGTTGTTTGGCGATATGAATGTAATGTTTTGTCTTTTATTTGCGGCTATTTACGAAAGCTGTATTCGTTGCCGTATGATACAGTCAAATACGGGCTATGCCGAGCTTTTCGAGGCAACTACTTTGGCGGCGTGTATTGCAGACCGCAACGGGAATATAGTTCTCCGCTCCCATGCCGCGGGTGAGGATATGGTTTGTCCTAAGGAGGGGCTTCAGATCATCCGTCCAAACGGAATACGCATTTCTTCTGCGCCTATCAGCGGAGGATATGCCGTTTGGCAGGATAATGTGCGTCAGATGACAGAGCTGAGTGCAAGATTAAGTGAGAACAGGGATAAAATAAAAAAGAATAAAGAAAAATTGCACGAAGCTTATCTCATAAAGAAAAAGCTTCATAGTGTGACTGAAAAAAACCGTATTTATGATGAATTGGAAGTAAGGTACGGAAAGCAGATATCAAGAATAGAGGAACTGCTGAAGCAATGTGAAATTGCCGGACCTGCCGAAACTCAGAATTTGCTGAAAAGAATTCTTCTGCTCGGCACTTATATCAAGCGCAGCGCCAATCTGTACTTTCTCGGCATAGAATATGATTTTCTGCCGCAGCAGGAGCTTCGGCTGACTGTTGACGAGGCAGTACGGGTCATGACCGTCTGCGGTACGGAATGCAGCGTAGTATATCACACGACGAAACCCATGCGTTCGGCAGAGGTGGCGCGTTTGATTAAGCTTTTGAAAACCGTCGCGGAATCGGCGATAAACGGACTGTATTCTCTGTTTATTTCCGTGTCGGACAGCGAGCTGAATCTGTCGGTGGAGTGTGCTGCCGATTTGTCATTCATTGCTTCTTCAAATGTGACGGTTAAGCAGGAGGACGGCTTATGGCTTATTCGCACACAGATAGGGGGTCCGAGCTGTGCATAGAATTAAACACTTAGGCTTTAACGCCATAAAGGAGAGCTTTGACCGACTCCCTACCGCGATATGTTTTTTTGACCGCATGGGTAATATTGTTCTCTGCAACAGGCAGATGTATCGATTGAGCCGGTATATGCTTGACAGCGATATGCAGTATCTCGGCGAGGTCGCAGAAGCTCTGCACGCACTGCCGAACGGCATTGTAAAAATTCCGGATTTAGAGAATACCTATCGTTTTCCCGACAAAAGCGTATGGAAATTTGAAAAAACTAAGGTCACCGATCGTTACGGTGAGAGCTTTATACAGCTCACCGCCGCCGATGTTACCGATTTGTATCATGCTTTGGTACAGCTTACCGAAGACAGCAAAAAACTTGAGGAGGATACGGAAAAGCTTAAACAGCTTTCCGATAATGTCGAAGCATTGGCACGGGAAAAGGAACATCTTGCCGCAAAATCCGCCATGCATGACAGTCTTGCCGCCTGCATTACATTGACAAAGCAGTACATAACGGGAGAATTTAACAGTATTGACGCAGATGTTGTTTGCCGCGAATGGGAGAAAGTCATTGCCTTTCGGGATGCGTTTCATCTTTCGGAAAAGAAGAAACTGTTTGACAGCGCAAAGACCAGCGGCGTAACGGTAAGGATAAGAGGCGAAGAGCCTACGGACGGCGGGGAGGAGTTGATTTTCACCGCCATGCAAGTCTGTTTGAACAATGCGATTCAGTATGCCAAAGCTACTGAGCTTTATGCAAATATTTGGGGAAATGAAGGCAGCTATACAGTCATGATACGCAATAACGGAAAACCGCCGGAAAAAAAGATCACGGAGGGCGGCGGGCTTACAAATCTGCGCCGCCGTATCGAAAGCTCGGGCGGTAAGATGACAGTACAGAGTTTTCCGGAGTTTTCTCTTGTGATAGAGATACCTAAATCCGGAAATTTGGGGGTTTAATTTATGGCTACAAGAAAAATTCTGATTGTTGAAGATCAGGCACTGGCAAGAACATATCTGTGTTCCTGTGTAGAAAAATGCACAGATTGTAAGGTTGCGGGTACACTTTCGCGTGCCGATGCGGCGCTTCGCCGCTGCAGTGAGGGCGACATTGATCTTATTCTCATGGATATTTGCACCGAAAGCGACTCTGACGGTCTGATTGCCGCCGAATCGATCAAAAAGCACTATCCACGGATAAGGATCGTTATGGTGACTTCTATGTTGGAAGGAAGATTTCTTGATCGTGCAAGAAAGATCGGCGCCGACAGCTTCTGGTATAAGGATTCCCCTTCGGGAGATCTGGTAGGTGTAATCGACGGCACTCTTTCAGGCAAGCACTTCTGGCCGGACAGTGTTCCGACAGTCCGACTCGGCAATACGTTTTCTTGTGAGCTGTCCGACCGTGAGATGGAGACTTTGCGGCTGCTCTGCGAAGGAAAAACCAATTCCGAGATTGCATTAAAGCTTAATGTGGCTGAATCCTCGGTGCGGACCTATATTAACCGAATGCTGGAAAAAACCGGCTATAAAAATCGCAATCGCCTTATGATTGCAGCCGTCGGCAAACATATGGTTGTACCGGGATGCTGGCTTGAAGATAATGAAGAAATCTAATAAATATGCGGTAATTTTGATAATTGTATGAATTTACTTACTTAAAATAGGTATGCCGTTCACTCGAAAATTTTTGATTTTCGGTCTGAACCCTATCCGTGTGACTGTGCCGCCCTGCTTAAAAAGCAGGGCGGTTTTTGTGCGCCCGAAAAAATAGTTGTTCACAATTTGTTTACAATTTAATTTCAATTTGTCCTCGCTTTTGAGGACAGACAGAGTCATTTCTCTTTGATATAATAATGTTGTAAAAGAAGATGAAGTAATTCATCGGATATTTCACGAAAGAAAAGGAGGGATGGTTTGATGAAAAAAATTGTGGTCGATATGCAGAATTTTTTGTTTGGCGATTCCATAGCGGCTGCTTTCAAAAATTCAGACTATGATATCACTGTAATTCGTGCGGAGTCCCCGGAAGATACACTCGAATTGTGCCGAGTATATACGCCGTTTGTTCTTGTAATGGAAGTTACGGCTTATACCCCTTGGCTGCTTAGCGAGAGGATGAAACTGCGGGACGTGGTAAAGGCGGTGTGCCCCGATTGCAAGATAGCCCTCATCGTGGATTCTAATACCGAAAAACAGGCGGCAAAGGACATCCGTGACGCAAAGAAAAACAGTCTTATTGACCAGTTTTTCTATGGTTCAATGACCGCCGAATATCTGATGGATCAGATATATGCAATGTGAAATCAATACAAAAAAAGGGAGGGATTAAGAAAATGAAAAAAAGAAAATGTCTTAGTTTTCTGTTGGCTGCAATGATGTTTCTGTCGATGGTTCCCTTCTCGGCGTTTCAGGCCGATGCAGCAGATGGAACGGTGGAGGTTTCCACATGGGAAGAGCTGAAAAGAGCTCTGGAATATACGACAAGATGCTCGGTGGTGAAGGTGATTAAAGACATCGAAACAAAAAGCCTGAACGGTCACACCGGTCTGCATCAGGACAACATCATCTTCATGACGATGAAAATGGACAAGGTGCTGGATCTGAACGGACACACCGTCAATGCGTATGTTAAATACTATTCGGAGGTCGGGCAGGGATATCTGATCAATATAAGAGATAAGGATGCCCGCCTGACCATCCGCGACAGCGTGGGGGGCGGCGCCCTGATCGGCGAGTTTAATCAGGAATTTTACTATCAGTTCATCAATGTGGACGGAGGAACGCTGGTGATGGAGAGCGGCACGGTCAAGATGCTGTGTCCCTCTAAAGATAATCAGTATTTGAAGTGTGCCATCAGCGTTTCCAGTACGGCGATCTTTAACGGCGGCGAGGTACTGACGCAGGTGACCAGTCCCCGCGGAGAGAGGGAAGAACGGTATCTTTCCCGTCGGCTGCAGGCCATTCGGGGGAAAAGCGGCGGCAGCGTTACTATCAACGGTGGCACTTTCGATAGAGTGGTTCTGCACAGCGCCCCCACGCCGGAGAATCGGGGGAAATACGAGCTGGTAGTCAACGGTGGCTTTTTCCGTCAGTCCATCGCTTTGATATTGACCGGGGATGTTTATGCCAGCAATTTTGATCATCTGCCCATGCAGATCAATGATGCGTATTTCATGCGCACCACCGATAAGCTGGACCAGTGCCGTCTGGTGTTAGGCGGGAAGTTGAAAACGTTTTATGACAATAACTGGGATTACGATATACATTATAACGATATTCCGGGCGCGACCCTGGATGATGCACTGAGTATGATGGATGATCTAATACCGCACCTTATCAGTGAAAACGGCGCAGTCTTTACCGATGTGCACGACGGAAACTGGTATGTGCGGGGCAATATGCGCCGGTGGGTTGAAAACGGCGGGCCGATCATGATTTTTCAGAACACATCGGTCGGCGTGCAGGGCAGCATAGTGCGAGTGATCTCTAATGCCTACGGCGTGAAGGAGGTTCTGCTGGACGGCGAGCCGATAGAGTACGGCGAGCGGGGATACAATGCGCCGCAGGTGAATACCACCGCGGAGAGCGAGCATCAGGTGACTTTTGTGATGTATCCGATTTCCTCTATGCTGCGTGTGCTCGGGTACAGCTATTCCAACGAATATTCGACTGGGTATATCCGGATACTCGTTGATGACTATACGGGACAGGGCATGGTTCATTATCCCGATGTTCCCGAGTCAGGAAATACGCCGTTTTCGGTGACTTACCAAATCAATGAATCCAATGTGGATACACTGGTCACGATGGAGCTGCAATATGACCTCATGCTGGAGACCAACGGGGTAAAGAGGCGGGTTACGACCGGCTACAAGGGCGCAAAGGTGGCGCAGTGGGTGGATCGGACCCAAAAAATCGACACCGTCTATCTGGATATCAGCCAGCCTCTGGTGCAGGGGGATTTTAGCAGCGGAACCTTCACTGTGGATGGGAGCGCCCCCTATACCATCGAGGATAGGCAGGGCTACTGGGAACACGAGGATATATGGGACCTGACCGGAAACGGCAGTGTTCCCGCGATATTGGGGGATCAGTATTATCGCTTCATCCGTGTGTATCTCAAGGACGGCTATGAGGGGTATAAATTCGATAAGAAAAACCCGCCAAAGATCAAGATCCGGGGTCTCAACCGGGAATGTGACAGTATATCTGTTCGTGTCGCCAATGATGAAAGGTCCCTGGGGGTGTCCCTGGCCTCCCATCCCTCCGCGGTGATTCAAAGCGCATGGGGTACCGTCACGGGATTGCGGGCCGGAAGCCTGATCAGCGGAGTGAATATCAGACCGAAAGACAGTTACTTTGATTTTGAAATAAAGGAAATCCAGCGTGTTAAAAACGGCAGTGTCTACAGCACGGGCCCTAACGATGTGATCGATCCCGACTATACATATCGGATCAAGCTGGTGGGCGCGGGCAAACAGGGAATGACCTTCCGCAACGGTCCGGAGCATTATGATATCACATTTCACTATTATCTCAACACGAACGTCAAGCTGAGAATGTATAACGATTTTAACACCGCTGTGTACTATAAGGAAGTTACCTACGATTCATCCGCGCAGGCGTACACCATTGATCTGACACCGGAGCCGGACGTTGTATACTACGACTATCTGTCCCTGAGCGCACCTTATCCATGGGCGGGCAACAAGCCGGAATTTAATAACAATTGGATTACGGGAGTCCCCGGCGGCGTCACGGTTCGGAATTATTCTTGGGTTGATATTGAAAACGGTGTACGGTTAGATAATAATACTCCATTTGCTGCAGGCAGATTATACCGCTTCGAGGTGATTCTTGAGTGCGAGGAGGGCTATTACTTAGCCGAACCGGAGATTATGGACGCCTATGTGAACGGAGAAAAGGCAAGTGTTGCCAAATTGGATGAGAACAGTACCGCTATATCTGTAGAATATTCCCTTGCGGTTTTCTCCGGCTTGCGCGGTCAGGCGGTAAGCTTCCTCGACGACGGCGAAGTGACCATATCACTGTTCTCTGACGGAAGCTCAGACCCTAAACACTCCGTGACCGTGTCTGGCGGAACGAAAGACAGTTCCGGTAAATATACCGTATCCTACGACATTCCGGATGTTGATTCCGGCACCTACACCGTGAAAGTGTCGAAGAAAAATCATGTCACACGGGAATATAGAGTAACCGTGAGCGGCGATGTAAAGACGCTTAATGCGGAGATTTGGCTGTCGGGAGACGTAAACGCGGACGGAATCATAGATATGACCGACGCCATGCAGATAAACAGAAAATTCAACGGAAAAACCTCCGTTTTCGATAAAGGCGATTCAGGGACAAAGGCATACCGCCTGAAGGTAGCAAACATATATTCCGATAATTCGCTTGATACAACCGATTCCGGTCAGCTTCAAAGGCATTATAACGGCAAATCGTCCGTGCTAAACTAAAACCGGAAAATATTTATTTTGTCTTAATGCCGGCGCTTTCGTTTTGTAAGCTATGCTGCAATACAAAACGGATGTAAAGGTATAAGAAATAAACAGGAGAGAGATCTCCCCGCCTTACCGTAACTAAGCGAGGCTGCGGCATGGTGCGCGTCAACCGCCCCGCAAATCAATAAAAAGGAGCTTGATTATGAAAAAGCGAATAGTAAGCCTACTCTTGTCCGTTGCTGTTATATGCTGCTTGCTGGTAACCGTAATACCGGCAGGGGCTGCAGGAAATGACAGCGGCGTGACCGCCTCGGTTTCGGAGGCATCAGTCGGAAGCACTTTCACAGTCACTTTGAAAGTGCCGGGAACAACCAAAAAAATAAGTGACATGTCATTGAAGGTGCATTTTGATAAAAATGTCTTTGAGGTAACGGAGTATACGATTCCGTCGATCGACGGCATGTCTAAAATGCAGTCTGATCCGCCGGAAGCCAATAGCAACGGTTTTTTCTCTGCCACATATATGTCTATCGAAAGTGAAGCTGACATTACCTTTAACGGACTCGAACTGAAGCCTAAATTCAAAGTCAAGGACGGCGCTGCGCTGGGTAATTCTGAATTTAAACTGGATGATAACATTAAAGTCGGATCACTTGATAATGAAGGACTCCCCGTATTCTTGGTAACAAGGAATGACTTCACTAATAAGACGGCTGTGATCAATGTTACTTCCGCTCCGAAGCCGGCGACCGGTATTACTCTTAATAAGAGCGAATTGACTCTGGCTGCCGGTAACAGTGACACAAGTCTGACAGCTAATGTCACTCCGTCAGATTCTACCGACACAGTGGTTTGGTCTTCCAATAAGCCCGAGGTTGCAACCGTTGATCCTGCCACGGGTAAAGTAACTGCAGTTTCTGCCGGCGAGGCGGTTATTACCGCAAAGGCGGGAACAAAAACGGCAACCTGCACGGTAAGTGTAACCTGTGCACACTCAGCCTTGCGGCCTGTTGCGGAGAAAGCCTCAAACTGCACGGAAAAAGGTTGGGACGCTCATAAGAAGTGCGACCTTTGCGGCAAACTGTTTGATATGAGCGGCAATCCCATTTCGGAAATTCCGTACAGAGCGCTCAATACCGACCACGATTTCAACACTTCCGAGTGGGGATATAAAGCAGCCGACGGGCACGCTCATGCCTGCAGACGCAATGCGGAGCATCATGATGATGTTCAGCCGCATATACGCGATCATGAGGGCGGAGCAACTTACGATTACGCCGTAAAATGCTCTGTGTGCAATTATGTGATTGAGCCTCAGTTGGAAGCAGGCAACATTCGCATTGAGGTTCCCTTCAAGCTCAATGTCAAGAAGACAGGAGAGAAGGATCCCGGCAAGGAAACCTTCAAGTTTGCCGTCGAAAGATTCGGAGCCCCCGTCGAATATACGGTGGTTCAGGATACGGTAGAGACCAATGGCGAAAAGACCTATGACGGTAAATTCATATTCACGATCAGAGCAAATCTGGCAGGCAATCTGTCCGAGGGCTTTGTAATCCGTCAGGTTAAGGGAAACGCGGAAGGCTGGACTTACGATGAGACAAAGTTCTATGCGATACCGACGTTTGCGGATAGCTACTCAAACGGTGCAGCATGGTCTTTCCTCAAGTATGACGAGAACGCTGAGCTCGACTACAACAACCCGATCGAGGAAATCGGCTTCACCAACAGCTATAATGCCAAGAATCCGGTAACTCCTCCTTCACCGCAGAATAACGAATCTCCTAAGACCGGTAACGGCAGCATGATCGGTCTATGGTTTGCCCTTTTATTCGTATCCGGTGCCGCTATGACGGGAACCGTGATGTATTCACGCAAAAGAAAAGCAAATAACCGATAATATCGGAAATCCGGTTTGAAAGATTTAAGCAAAGGGCGGGACGGAAGCCATCCGCCATCGTCCTTTTGCTTTTCCAAAGAAAATCAAAGGTTGGTTTTCTTTGGAAAGGCAATGTTATACAGTAATCCGCGAATGTGTCCGGCTTTGAAAAACTATTGTATTTTTGTGAGGGAGGAAGAAAAAATGAAAGTAAGTAAACGAAATCGAGTACTCAGCTTTTTACTGGCGCTGATAATGCTGGTCGGTATGCTGCCGCTGCTGCCGACCCAGAACGTCTCCGCAGAGGCCTATCCCGCGCTGACCAATTTGGTCGATGGAACGGAGATAACCTATGGTTACGTCTATTTTTTCTATAAAAACGGCAGGGTAGACCGAAGTTCGGTCTCTTTAAACCCGGAGAAGTGCAGGAATAACAAGAATTTACTCGAATACTATAGTAGCACTACAAATCTTCAGCGGGTTGTGTCCTACGATAACGGCATCCTTTCGTATTGGACGCGTACCGAGAATGATTTCCTGGATCTTTCGGGGCTTGCGGGTCGGTCTCTGACGCTGGTTATGTTCGACCATCTGGAGCTGTCCGCCCTGTATGCTCCCGGCGTCAATCTGAAGCTGTTGCTGACCGACGGCGCCATTGTCACCTTCCGCCACAGCACCCGGTATAAGAACAAGACCGCCTACTGTCCCCAAAACGGGGTAACCGGCGCGGTCATCGATCTGGCGAAGTCGGAGGGAAGCATGAGCGGCTGCGGCACCTTTGAGCTGATCGGAAACGGAAAGCTCCGTATCTTAACAAAGGATTCCCCCAAGAAAACCAGCCCCGACTATGCCATCGTGGCGAAAAACACATCGGTCCTGGAGGATACCGAGCTGGGTATTAGCTGCGGCAACAGCCACAGAGATGTGGTTACCCTGATCCAGACGATCACATTCACCATCGACACCACCAAGAGTGTTACCCTTAATATCGCAAACCCCAAGTTTAACGCCGCCCCGTGGGGCTGCCATATGAATAACTTCAAGATCCTCAACGCGAAGAGTCTGGACGTCTCCGCGAATCGGGGAGCCGGCGTATTGATATTTTTCGGCAGCAACGGCGAATCCGACCCGGTGAAGATGTTTAAGCATTACAGGAGCATCGGCAAGATCGGCAGCGAATGGAATATATCCGGAAACACCAACAGCGTAGACCACTATGTTCTGACCCTGAATCACGGCAACGATAACCCGCGGATACGCTACAGCCTCAACCTCAAGGAGGTGAAGGGCGGCACTGTCATAAGGGATCTGGAGGCGGGTCTGGGCTATGAGATGTCTGCGGAGATCCTGTATATGCCCCAGTGGATGCAAAAGCTGAAGGATGCAGGAAGGATCAAATTCTATTTCTTCGGCCGCCTGTCTAATCCGGGTGTGCAAGTGGGCTATGAAGCCGCCTATTTGTATGACTTTTATGTGGACCGCATCGGAAAACACGGTATAGAGTTCTACTGGGTCTGCAAGTCGGCGACCGATCCGGACAACGATACTTTCAGGTTTACGCATTTGCTGAAGGATTACGAACTCACAAATCCGGGACCCCTTTATTCTACACGTATCTACTTTGATGTGATGATGACCGAAAAGGTCGGCGGTACACGCTACATATATAGCGTAAAGCTTCAGCAGGCGGGGGGCGAATTTACCGAAGAGACCAGCGCCACCCACAAGATCTCCATGCATTCGGATACATTGGCAGAATGCTATCACAATCCGTCATGGCGTGGTATCCCCTCCGAGTGGTCATATAGTTCCTATTCGGATGCATATACTATGGAATTCTATATACAACCACGGCACGGATACGAATTCAGTCAGTCGTCTGTGTTGTCATCCCAAGGAATTAAACTGAATGTGCAGAACACAAAGGTTACAGAAAAAAGACTTGTCAAATTCGAATCTATCCCAGGATCTGTCGCATTCCTAAGCATCAGCCTTGTGGCAAAGCGAAGGCTGACCGATGTGCGCGGCACGCTCAAGAATTTCCGTCTCGGCACTGACGCCGGGTTTACGGAGCTCGTATCGAATGAGCCGAAAAAGTATACCTTCAAAAATACAGTGGTATACGATGTCGCCTATGGCTCTTACGGCGTAGAGGCCGGTCAATTGCGTGAAGGCGATACGTGTTATGTCTACTTCGATGTTGAGCCCGGTTTTGGCTATTATCTCCCCGAGAATGCTTCGGTAAAGGTGATCCTGCCCGCAGGCTACAGAGCCAACGGGATATTCGACTCTGCGGAAACATACAGCACGCTCTATAAGGGCGATTGGTACGACTATTCACCGATAAACCGGAAATACCGGACCTCCCGACTGTTGGAGCCGAACAGCGAGGGGAAGGAATACGGGACCAATATCCTTATAAAGGAGCCTAAGGTGGGGGACTGCCCTGTTACCATTGCCGGCTATGATAAACCGACAAGCCTGCCGTATAATATGAAGGTGCTGTCGATGCAATGGCGGAAAACCGACAACGCCAAAACCCCAATGGGGAAATATGACAAATTTAAGGTCGGAGAATCTTATATCCTTGATCTCCGTATCGGGTTTGAGGGCGGCGAAGAAATGGGTTATGTATACCCGAAAAATAATAGAAATTTCAAGGTGAACGGTAAGAGCGTAAACGCATGGATGGAATATGACGACAATACAGACGGGCATGTCTGGCAGATGTATGACTCCTATAAGGTGGTTGACCCCAACGCCAGCGGAACGCTCAGCGGCACGGTGAAGAGCTTTGGTTCCGCCACCGATCCGGTGACGGTGCAGCTGTTTAAGAGCGGCTCCTCTGCGGCGGCGTATAAAACCACAGTCAAGGGAAATTCCGTCTCCTACACCATTTCCGGCGTTGCCGCCGGCACTTACACCGTGAAGGTGTCGAAGAAAAATCATGTCACCCGTGAGTATTCAGTGACAGTGTCCACCGGCACGAAGACCCAAAACGCGGAGATTTGGCTGTCGGGAGACGTAAACGCGGACGGAATCATAGATATGACCGACGCCATGCAGATAAACAGAAAATTCAACGGAAAAACCTCCGTTTTTAACAAGGGCGACTCAGGGACAAAGGCATACCGACTTAAGGTTGCCAATATATATTCCGATAATTCAATTGATACAACCGATTCCGGTCAGCTTCAAAGGCATTATAACGGCAAATCGTCCGTGCTTCGCTGATTGGAAAAACGGAAAAACAAATTTCTTCAGGAAAAACCTTTTAAATTATGTTAAACGGTAATTTGCAGATTGAAAAGAAAAGCAGGATAATACTGTTTTAAATGCCGAACGGTTTTGTACGGAGCGGCAGCGGAATACGATTTTGCCCCGTCAGATATAAGGGCGCATTGAGCTTTAAATATAGTTGGAGGCTGTTTCAATGAAACAATGGAAAATACGATTGTCTGTGCGGATGCTGAGCCTTACTTTGGCGGCATTGTATCTGCTGAGTGTTATGCCGGCAATGGCGGGGGAAGCTGTTTCGCCGACACCGTATGCTCTTAGTTATGCGGAGTCAGCGGAGTATTACGGCAGAAGCGCCCTGTCAAATTGTGCAAATCCTACGGCACTGCTGTATGCCTATGACCGTCTGACGGAGGGTGTAGAAAACAGTGCGGTAAACATCAATGTATATAACGGAACAGACAGATTTACCAAGACGGATTTAAAAACGGTATTTGATGCATACATGCGGGATCATCCCGAGCATTTCTGGGTCGGAAACAATTATCAATACAACTACAGTCCCGAAACAGGAATTGTAAGTTCTGTCATGCCGAAATATATCCTTTCCGGTTCTTCGCTGAGGACTGCAAAAACCGCCTTTAATGCAGCGGTATCGGATATGCTGCGCGGCATCACCGGCTCTATGAGCGAATACGAACGGGAAAAGCTGCTTCATGACCGTTTGGCTGAAAAGGTCGTTTATGACGGCTCCGCTCTTTATGCTCACAGCGCTTACGGCGCTCTTGTTCAGGGCAGAGCAGTCTGCGAGGGCTATGCCAAGGCGTTTCAGGTGTTATTGCGAAAGGCAGGGATTTGTTCATTCATTATCACAGGTTCCGGAATAAATCCCTCCACCGGTACGCCGGAGGGGCATGCATGGAACGCGGTTCGTATCGACGGCAAATATTATCATGTAGATGTCACTTGGGATGATCAGGGTGAAAATCTTTTCTATGCATATTTCAATAAATCAACTTCGGAACTTCAGGAAGATCATACAATTGACGAAACCGACTATGCCTTGCCTGTATGCGACAGCATGGATGCCGATTATTTTACGATCAACGGCGGAAAGCTGTCCGCATTTGCGGCGGATGATGTTGCCGCTTTGCTGAAAGCAGGCGGAGGAACGGCAAGAATGTATTGCACAGGAGATAAACCGTCGTTTGCGCAGGCGCTTACAAACAATGAGAATGTCTACGCCTTAGCAGCCGCCATGGGATATACAGGAGGCATCAGGTACAGTTATATAACGCTCGGCAGAGAATTTATTTATACTCTTCAAGGCACAGGAAGTGCCCAAGGTGCGGTCACCGGTACGGTTAAAAGCTTTGATTCAAATACCGATACTGTTACGGTACAGCTTTTTAAAAGCGGTTCCTCTTCGGCGGCATACAGCGCCGCCGTAAAAGGAAATTCCGCCGGATATACTGTTTCCGGCGTTGCCGCCGGCACCTACACCGTGAAAGTGTCGAAGAAAAATCATGTCACACGGGAATATAGTGTAACCGTGAGCGGCGGTGTAAAGACGCTTAATGCGGAGATTTGGCTGTCGGGAGACGTAAACGCAGACGGAATCAGAGATATGACCGACGCCATGCAGATAAACAGAAAATTCAACGGAAAAACCTCTGTTTTTGACAAGGGCGACTCCGAAACAAAGGCATACCGACTTAAGGTTGCCAATGTATATTCCGATAATTCGCTTGATACAACCGATTCCGGTCAGCTTCAAAGGCATTATAACGGCAAATCGTCCGTATTTCGCTGACAGCAGGATTCTTAAACAGCCTGCCGGTTTTACAGGTCTTCCCCGTACAAGGTCTGCCTGATTTCTTCAGCAGGGCGGGGAATACGGTATTGACGCAGGTTAAATCCCGAAAAAATTATGAAAAGGAGAGGATTGCGTATAAAAGGAATATTTTGTCTGTTTTGTACAGTAATATTACTTGGGTGTTTTTTATGCGGATGTGCGGTTTCTACGGGAGATAACTCATCTTGCAGCGGCGGGGAAAAGCTTCCCGTTGACAGCTCAGCCAAGCAGCCGAACAATTCCAAAGCGGAAGATACCGCTTTAACGGCGCTGCAGCAGAAGATAAATTATCATAGTAAGGGCGCAGGGGTTGCCTTTATCGGTTATGTGGACAGCCAAAGTACCGAAGCGGAGCTGCGCAAATATATTGCTGACGGCAAAATCGGAAAGTCTTATCCGTTTGTTTTGAAAGCGCCGATGTTTTTGACCGAGGGACAGGAGCTTTACGCAATCGTGCCTCCCTGTGACAAAGGCAAAATCACCGTGTATGCCTCAGGAATAACAGATGAAGGCCAATATACTGACGATCGGACTCGCCCTCTGTATGAGGGAAAAAACGGCGAGACCGTTTTGCTGCGCTGCAATCTCAGCGAGATTTATTCAAATGTACTGATAAGCGTTTCCGACGGCGGCGGAGCCGTACTGTTCCGTCCGTCTGTATCCTTAAAGGACGGTCATCTGACAAACGATTTGCCCGTGTATGATTTTTCAATATATGAGGATATGCCCGACGAGCGCTCTGTCCAAATCGCAACAGAACTTCTTCTTGAAACCGACGAGGTAAAGAATGCTGTCAAAAGCGGTATGAAGATCATGTATACCGGAGATATGCAGATGATCGAAGGACGTATCTGTATGCTGTTTGCTCTCGGAACCGATAGAGATGAACAGTTTGTCAGAGAACGTTATTACGGAGTATGCGACAATCTTATCTATGTCTACGACGCCGTGAGCGATACATGGGAGGTTCTGGGAGTAAAATAAGATAAAGGAGAAAAAACAAATGCGCAATTCAAAACAAAAAAGCGGATTTTTTCCTTGCCTTTTTATCAATATACTTATGAATATTGAAGGACTGCTGCCGGCTGTGATTTTATTGATTTTGCATTTTTGGATAAAAATATCGGTGTGGTGGTCAGTCGGAGCATTTATCGCATGGATTATATATCTGATTATGTGGATGGTTTTTATCTCATGGGCAGGCAGATGCGGAGCAGAACGCGATTTGCCGAAAAAAAACAAAAATCCGTATTCAGTCGGAAGTGCGGATAATAAACTGTGATCTGCCGGCCTCGGCCGGGGAAAATATATAGATCATTCTTACAATTGGAAAGGAGCAATTATTATGGGACTAATTAAAGCGGGTATCGGTGCATTGGGTGGAACCCTTGCCGATCAATGGAAGGAATTCTTCTACTGCGAGTCTATGCCTAAGGAGGTACTCGTCACCAAGGGTCAAAAAAGGGTAGGAGGCCGTTCCTCAAATACAAAGGGTAACGATAATATCATCTCTAACGGCTCGGGAATCGCCGTTGCCGACGGTCAGTGTATGATAATCGTAGAGCAGGGGAAGGTAGTAGAGGTTTGCGCCGAACCCGGAGAATTTACATACGATACCTCAACCGAGCCGTCAATTTTTTCGGGAAGCTTGGGAGAGAGTATAAAACAAACATTTAAAACTATCGGTAAACGCTTCACCTACGGCGGAGACACCGGAAAGGATCAGCGCGTTTACTATTTCAATACCAAAGAACTTATTGACAACAAATTCGGTACACCGAATCCAATTCCTTTCCGTGTGGTTGATTCTAAAATCGGACTGGATATAGATGTTTCGGTACGTTGTTCAGGAGTTTATTCCTATAAAATAGCAGACCCGCTTCTGTTCTATACCAATGTTTGCGGCAATGTGGAGCAGGAATATTCCCGTGAAGAGCTGGACGGTCAGCTTAAAACCGAATTTGTCAGCGCTTTGCAGCCGGCATTCGGACGGCTGTCTGATTTAGAGCTTCGTCCCAATCAGATAGTAACACACAATACCGACCTTGAAAATGCCATGAACACGGCGCTTTCCGAAAAATGGGGAGAGCTGCGCGGATTAAAGGTAGTCAGTATCGCTCTCGGCTCGGTTACGCTGCCGGACGAGGATGCGGAGATGATCAAACAGGCTCAGCGTACGGCTATTATGCGCGATCCTACTATGGCGGCGGCAACACTTGTCGGCGCTCAGGCAGACGCTATGAAGGCAGCAGCCTCAAACGAAGCAGGTGCTATGACCGGATTTATGGGTATGGGTATGGCTATGAATGCAGGCGGCGGAATGAACGCTCAAAACCTTTTTGCAATGGGTCAGCAGCAACAGCAGGCTCAGCAGCAAACTCCTCCGGCTCCTGCGGCACCCGCGGCGGACGGCTGGAAATGTGCCTGCGGAACTGCAGTCAGCGGTAATTTCTGCCCGAACTGCGGTGCAAAAAAACCGGAGCCGAAGCCTGAGGAAGGTGCTTGGAAATGTAAATGCGGAGCTATGGCTACAGGAAAATTCTGTCCTGAGTGCGGCAACCCGAAGCCGGCGGATTCTGAAGGTTGGACCTGCGCCTGCGGTGCGGTTAACCAAGGTAAATTCTGCCGAAGCTGCGGTGCGAGAAAGCCGGAGGGCGCGCCTCTCTATCGCTGCGATAAATGCGGCTGGGAACCTGAAGACCCGACTAATCCGCCGAAGTTCTGTCCGGAATGCGGAGATGTATTTGACGATAACGATAAAAAATAAAACCGCCGCTTTGAGGGAAACCGTATTAACCGAAGCGTTATTTCGGTTAGGTATGAACGGCTTTTTTGCGGCAGCAGGATAGGTTTTCCTGCCGGCGAAACGGCAAAAATTTTTTCGTATCATTTATTAGGAACGGTTTTATATTTGTCAGCCAAAGGAGGATCAATTGTGACTGAAAATCCGAAGAAAAAGAAAAAAGATATTTATTCCGTATTGTTTTTGCTTATGGGTATCGGCTTAATTGCCGCCGGAATTATCGGTATAATTACAAGTCGTACCGCAAGCAAAGAATAT
>CAKSHM010000010.1 GCA_934457415.1 uncultured Eubacteriales bacterium
CGCGCTCCCGTTTTGCGAGCGCTAGATTATAATACCACACCCATCCCCCTTTGTCAACACTTTTTTTGAAGTTTTTTAAACTTTTTTTCGACTTGTGTCGAACAGGGTCGAAAACATCTATATGTAGTATGGTAAGCGATGTAAATTATGCTTTTTTCATTTTAAAAGGTTGCTTTCCGAAATTTAATAAAGGTTTATTCTTATCATAAACATTAACTACGATATATCTTTTCTTTCCGCATTCGTCACATATAAATTTTTCGCAAGACATCTCACATTTATATCCGCGTTTAACCTTATGCTCTTTCCGATGACACCTATAACACAAAAGTCTCACAATCTCACCTTCTTTTTTTATATTTTAAGGGAATATCCCTTAAAAGTCAATAAGGGAATTTCCCTTAGGGCATAATGTAGCCAGAGGTGAAATAAATGTTTACACGGATAAGAGATTTAAGAGAGGACCGGGATTTGTCCCAATCAAAAGTCGCGACAATTCTCGGTGTACATCAAACAACATATTCCGATTATGAACTCGGCAACCTTTCAATTACAGCAGAAGTTCTTATAACGCTTGCAAAATTTTATAATACAAGCACAGATTACATTTTAGGTTTAACCGATAATCCTGCACCTTATAATAAATAAGTGTGCCGTTAAGCACACCCAGTTTAAAATCCAGAGGAATACCCCTCAGTCACCATACGGTGACAGCTCCCCTCTGTTTCGCATTCGCGAAAAGAAGGGAGCCTTGTTTTAGTCTCTGCCGAAACCAAAGCCTCCACTTCAGCCGGAAGGGTTTGGTTATATCTGTGCCGTCAGGCACACATTCGTCTAATATCTAAAATCTAATGTCTAATGTCTAGTATCTAAGCCGCCAGTCCCTCGGAAACGCCCATAAGGATAATCCCCAAGAAAACGGTGCAGATAATAAGATAATGCTTAAAGCGGAGCCTTTCCTTTAAGAAAATGCGGGACAGGACAACGGAAAAGACACAGTAAGCCGAAATCATAGGCGCGGCGACGGTAGGATTGGAGCCTATCGCATAGATATATGCAAACTGCCCTGCGGTCTCACAGCCTGCGCCGAGCCATTTCGGCAGATCCCATTTTAAAGAGGGCTTCTGCTTTTTTATTCCGTAAACATAAATCGCGCTCAAAATTCCAACAATTAAAAATGTATACTCGTATGCAATGTTTGCGGAATCCTCGTTTACATATTCGCGGTCGAGCAAAATTGCGTCGGCAAAGGTTCCGAGTCCGTCAAGAATACAATAGAAAATCGGGAAAAACACCGCAATAAAGCCGCTTTTATACTTTTTATTTTCTTCCCTGTTTGCGAGCTGTGCCGTTTCGGTATCATACTTTTTCTCAACAAACGCAAGACCTACAACGCCGATACAAACAAGAATTATTCCGAGCCAGCTTAACAAATCCGGCATCTGACGCAGGAATATCAGGCACAAAATGCAGGCTACCGCACCCGAGGAATTGCAGATAGGCGAAGAAACCGAAAGCATTATATATCTCAATCCTATATAGCCCAGAACCATCGACGAAACATAGAAAATAATCGCCGGCGAATATTTGAGAAAATCCACGGGGTAAAATTTCGTGCCCGTGAGGACTTCAAAGGTTGCATGCAGCCCCATAACGGCGCCCACGGCAATAACGATTTTTAAATGACTGTATTTATCCTTCGGATCGGAGCCCATTTTCGAAAACAGATCGCTTCCGCCCCAAAAGAATATTGTAACTAATGATAATATAAACCACATAATAAAGTCTCCTTTTAATTTTTTGCTTTAAAAATCCAAGGAGAGTACGCCTTTAATCCTCCGGCGATAATTTCTTTGCAAATTCGGAAAGCTCCTCATCGCTGAAAAACTCGATTGTCAGCGTACCCTTTCCGTTTCCGCTGGGATTTACATGTACCTTGCGGTGCATTTCGTTTCTAAGAGATATTTCAACCTCGCTGTAGAAAGTCGGTTTCGCTTTCGGCTTTTTTTCTGTCTTGGTTTTTTTGACAGCCGCTGCCATTTTTTCAAGTTCTCTTACCGACGCGCCGTTTTTAGCTTTATCAAGCATTTCGGCTCTGATTTCTTCATCGTCGCAGGCAAGAAGCGCTCTTGCGTGACCCGCGGAAATAATTCCGTGTCTTACCGCGTCAAGCTCGCCGTCCTTTAAGGAAAGCAGCCTCAATGTATTTGTAACCGCACTGCGCGATTTGCCCATGCTTTGAGCGACCTGCTCCTGAGTAAGCCCGTAGCTTTCCATTAAAGCTTTAAAGCCAAGTGCTAACTCGATATCATTTAAATCCTCTCTTTGAAGATTTTCAATGAGCGCAAGCTCGGTCAGCGCCTTATCGTCAACCTCTTTTACAACAACCGGAACGGTGTCAAGCCCTGCCATTCTGCAGGCTCTCCAGCGCCGTTCTCCGGCAATTATTTTATATGTACCCTCAGCCGTAGGGCGGACTACTATCGGCTGAATAAGCCCATGCGCCGCGATACTGTCGGCGAGTTCGGATAAAGCCTGTTCGTCAAAATCCTGTCTCGGCTGATCGCGGTTAGGCTCGATTTCGGTAAGCCTTACATTTACAGCCGTGCCGTTATCCGCGGAATTATCGTTAAAAAGCGCGTCAAGCCCTCTCCCCAAGCCGCCTTTTTTTGCTGCCATAATTTATACCCTCCTGTTTTTCTTCAAAAATTCTTTTGCAAGCTCGTTATATGCCTTGCTGCCCTTTGATTTTGCGTCATAATACTGTATGGGACATCCGAAGCTTGGCGCCTCGGAAATTCTTACCGCTCTCGGAATTGCGGTACGATAAAGCTTGTTTGCAAAATATTTTTTTATTTCGCCGACAACCTGCTGAGTGAGGTTGAGTCTTCCGTCAAACATAGTAAGCACTATCCCCTCAATCTCTATTGTCGGATTATAGAGCCTTTTTACCTGTCGGATACTTGCCATAAGCTGTGAAAGTCCCTCTAATGCGTAATATTCGCACTGGATAGGAACAAGAACGCTGTCGCTGGCGTTTAGCGCGTTTATAGTTATAATTCCGAGCGAGGGCGGACAGTCAATAAGAATAAAATCATATTTTTCCCTTATCGGCGAAAGCGCGATTTTAAGCTGCGATTCTCTATGCTCCTCACTTATCAGGTCAACCTCCGCCGCGGCTAAATCCATAGAAGAGGGAATTATATCGACATTTTTAAATTCCGTTTTCACAATACAGCTTTCAACGCCTGCCTGTCCGATAAAAAGCTCATAGCAGGTTGTCGGATTGTCTTTTTTGTTTATACCGTAACCGCTTGTGGAGTTTCCCTGAGGGTCGGCGTCAACAAGCAGTACCTTTTTACCGGCAATTCCTATCCCTGCGGCAAGATTTACCGCGGTGGTGGTTTTCCCGACTCCGCCTTTCTGATTAACAACGGAGATAATCTTTCCCATCGTTATCCTCCCTATATATGTAATATCTATTATTTATATATTATATAATATATAATAAGAATGTTTCATGTGAAACATTAAAAACAAAGTACAAAGCTATTATATCAGTTATGCGTTTAAAAGTAAATATAAAAATAACGGTCCTTTGCAAATTTTTACAAAGGACCGTTCGGTCTGTCGATAACCTATGAATCAACTTATGTGCGACGTTTACGCCGCACTTTGTTTTTTCGGCGACATGTGCGGCGAAAAAACACTTTGTAAGCGAAAAATCGCTGAGTAGGCGATTTTTCAAGGGTGCTGGGGTGGTATTGGCGGGGATAGAGTGTAGTCCGAAAATCTATGATTTTCGAGCGAACGGCATTCCCGTCCAAGAGCGTGTCGAATTTCGACACGCTCAGCGCCGTTTATTTTGATTTCGATTTAAAGAAAAGCGACATAAGGAATCCCATAAACAATGCAACCGAAATTCCTGCGGCGGTAGCTGTAAGTCCACCCATGAATATTCCCATAAACCCATAATCGCCTATCGCTTTTTTAACTCCGACCGCTATGCTGTAGCCGAAGCCGGTAAGAGGCACCGTGGCTCCCGCTCCCGCAAAATCGACCAAGGGTTTATAAATTCCGACTGCTGTGAGCAAAACCCCAGAAACAACATAAGCGACAAGAATTCTTGCCGGTGTAAGCTTTGTGCAGTCAATCAGGACCTGTCCTATAAGGCAGAATGCACCGCCTACCGCAAAAGCTTTAAGGCACGACATAAACAATTCCATAAACAACTTCCTTCAGTGTGACAGGTTCGTGCCCTGTCACAGTAGTGTTTCACATGAAACATTTATTAGAAGTGTTCCCTTGTTTTCTGAATTTATTCGGGAATATATGAAATTGCCTTTGAAATACCGTAAGCCTCATTCAAGGCCTTTAAAACCTCGCTTTTATTAAGATTTTTGACGGTTATTCCGTAAGCGTTTTCGCTCCTGACGGTCACTTTAACCTTACATGTCCCGTATTTTCTGTCGGGCAAGGTTTCCTTTATCCTGATTACTCCGACTTTCGTTTTGTCGCAGTTCATTTCACAAAAATTAAAGCCCTTAGCGCCCTTTGCGCCGATATTATCGCCGATACTCAACCCCCCGTGAAGATAACAGCATTTACAGAGGTCGGCATAATATAAATCAACAAGCAATGCCATTGATGCGATAAAAAGCACAAATCTGTCGAAATGACGGAAAATAATCATAAGCGTTATACAGACGGCAAGAATTAAAAGCCCGTAAAGCTTGGGGAGCCATAAAAACCTTTTTAAAGACCTTGAGCTTTGATTTGCCTTTAAAGGCTTTGAGTCCCTTTGAAGAAACGGAAAAAACATGCGAAATTCGCTTTTTATCTCCCTGTGTTTTCCGCACGGGATAATTACCGCCTTTTCGGAGCGCCTTGTTCCGAAGCCGCCGACCGAAGCATAGATTGAATAGTTTTTAAAAAATCTCATTATCGGGGTCTGGATTATAACGGTATTATTTACCGCCGTTTTTGAGAAGACTGTTCGTTTCCTTGAAAGCAATCCCGAAGAGGTTTCCATGCGGTTTTCATCAACCCTGAGACGGAATGTGAGATTTTTAAGAAAAGAGATTATGAAAGAAATTCCGAAAGCGAGGACAACTATGACAGTAAGCGCTGTAACAGCCGGCGGAAAATATTCCATAAACTTATTCGAAAAGGTATCAATTTCATCGAAAATCATTTCGGTTATTGCGATATTAAGGAGTTTGCCCGCGCGGTTTATAAACGGCGCGGCAACGATAATTCCCGTCAGCGCCGACGAGCTTGAAACAGAAAACAGCGCTATTTTAGGGTTTGAATACTTTATTACGGGACTTCCCGCATCGCCGTAAACAAAGGAGGAAAGCTTAACTGCGTCATCACTTTTTAAAATGAACTTAAAGTCGGCGTTTTCTCTGCCGCCTGCCTCGGTATTGACCTCAAATGACACTGCGCCGCAAAGTTTCAAAACAGGGTTTACGGTCTGTGAAAAGCATGAAAGCTTATCAAGAGAAATCTTGGCATGTGATTTAAATATCATTCCGCTGTTGATAGTAAGGCTTTTATCGGTATGAACCACCGTAAACGAAAGCCATCTCGCAACAGCGATAAGCAGAATTGCGGCAAAAAGATATATTTCAAAGCTTATAATTCCGCTTATGCGCCTATATATAATATACTGTAAAAGTCCCTTTATAACAGGAATCACAAGCACAAAAAGAAACGGCTTTAAAAAAGAAAATATCATCAGCGGATGTCCGCGGTAGGTATTATTCATCAACTTTCTCCCCCGCAACGGTATTTATAAGCTTATCGGCATCATCTGCGTTAATTTCAGGAATAAATATCTGTGTTCTCGCCGCCTTTAATCCTACGGCGCAAAGCTTCATTTTCCTTGCAATAGGAGTCGAAAAGCTTTGCGCAAAAATCATTCGCGGATAGGGCATAATCTGCGTTGTTTTAAACATTACTCCATAGGTGATTCTTACCGTATCATCATCCGCGAAAATAATAAAGCTTTTATAAAGCATAGGAAGATACCATGCTGCAAGAACGGCATAAAGCGCAAAAAGTCCGATTCCGACGAACACAAGCCAGCCCGCAAAAAGCGAGGCGGCGGCAGCGGCAGCCGACGGAAGAAAAAGAACTATTAAAAGCCTTAATTCATAAAGCAGAAGCGTTTTTTTCGGCAGAGTTCCTTTCATTTTTATTTATTATCCTTTCCGGTTATTCTCTTTCGGTATTCATTAAAAGAAATTTCGTTTTTGTTATCCGAGTAATGATAGTATTTTTTGTTTTTAAGATTATCGGGAAGATACTGCTGATCAACATAGTGATTTTTAAAGTCATGGGGGTACAAATAATGCTGACCCTTGATTTCGGCGTCCTCCCCGTCAAAATGCTTATTCTGAAGGTGTCTCGGAATTGAGCCGTAATTTCCCTTTTCAATGTCGGAAAATGCCGAATTTACCGCATTATAAGCGGAATTTGACTTAGGAGAAAGAGCCACTAAAATTACCGCGTCCGCGAGGGGAATTCTCGCTTCGGGCAGTCCGACGGCAAGCGCGGTATCGACCGCCGCCTTTACTATCGGGATTATCTGCGGATAGGCAAGCCCGACATCCTCGCTTGCACATACCATAAGTCTCCTGCATGCGCTCGGCAAATCGCCTGCGGCAAGAATTCGTGCCAAATAGAACACTGCGGCGTCAGGATCGGAGCCGCGCATGGATTTCTGATAAGCAGATAACAGGTCATAATGCTCGTCGCCCTCGCGGTCATACCTTACGGAGTTTCCTGCCAAAATCTGCTCGGCTGTATCGTCGGATATCTCGGATTTACTGTCAGCCTGAGTAAGCATAGCGCAAAGCTCTAACATATTGAGCGCCCGTCTTACATCTCCTGCTGCGGCTCTGGCTATTTTAGCCGCCGTTTCGCCGCTTATGGTTATATTATCTCCGCAAAACTTAACCGCTCTTAAAACAGCTTTTTTTATATCGTCAGCGCTTAGTGCCTTGAATTCAAGCACGGTTGAGCGGCTTAAAATCGCGTTATAAACATAAAAATACGGGTTTTCGGTGGTTGAGGCGATAAGCGTAATATCCCCGTTTTCTATATAGGATAGCAAAATCTGCTGTTGCTTTTTATTAAAATACTGTATCTCGTCAAGATAGAGCAGAATTCCGTTTGCCGCCTCTATTGTACCTATTGAACCGATAACCTCTTTTATATCAGAGGTTGAGGCGGTCGTCGCGTTTAAATAGCAGAGCTTTTTATCGCAGGAATCGGCGATTATTCGCGCGACGGTGGTTTTCCCCACACCCGACGGTCCGTAAAATATAAGATTAGGCAGGTTTTTTGAATCTATTATCTTTTTTAATATCTTGCCTTCACAAAGCAGGTGCGCCTGTCCTATGACATCTTCTATTTTTTTAGGTCTTGCTCTGTCCGCAAGCGGTGTTTTCATTTTGTTTCCTCCGAAAGTTTTACTGATTTTATCGGTATTTATCTCATACAATTGTTTTGGGGTGTTTTAGTATGATAAATCACGAAAGACGCCTGTTTCTCGCCTTTGTTACCAAAGGCAGCCGAAACAGCTGCGATATAATAATCACCGTTTAGATGATTTTTATCGCGTTTTATGTATTGGAAAGAAATGGTGATTATGTGAAAAAAACGGTTTTTATTAAAAATGCCGCCGTTTTAACGGCTTCTTCTCTTATTTTAAGATTTATCGGTATTATTTTCAAGGTCTGGCTCGCTTCTTCGATAGGCAGCGAGGGAATAGGACTTTATCAGGTGATTTTCTCGGTTTATACGCTTTTTGCGGCATTCAGCACCTGCGGCGTATGCACTGCGGTAACAAGGCTTGTCGCAAATCAGCTTGTTACGGGAAGCAAGTCCGGAATTAAAAAAATAATAAAGTCCGCAAATCTCATAAACACTGCCGTGGCATCGGTATCCTTTGCCGTTTTATTCTTCGGGGCGGAAATTTTAAGCAGTAAGGCCTTAAACGATGTCAGAGCGGTTCTCTCTTTAAAGGCGCTTTCCTTTTCGCTTGTCTTTATGGGCATTTCATCGAATATAAGAGGATATTTTATAGCCCGCCGAAAAACAGCACCGTTTGCCGCGGTTTCCTTGGCCGAGCAAATCGTTCGAATAGCGGTTGTTCTGTTTGCGGTAAGCAGGGTAAAGGGTTTAGGGATTTCATATTCGTGCGCCGCGGTCTTTTTGGGCGACGCCGCCGCCGAAATGCTCTGTGCTTTAACTATGAACATACTTTATAAAAAGGATTTTAAAAGGCTTAAATTAACACAAAACGGCGCCGAAACCGGCATTAACCGAGAAATAATAAGAATATCCTCTCCGATAACCGGCGGAAGATATCTGAATTCTCTTCTTCGTACCGTCGAAAATATTATGATGCCCCGCCTTCTTGCCGTCGCATCAGCTTCGGCATTAAGCCTATTCGGAATGATCAAGGGAATGGCTCTACCTATTTTATTCTTCCCCGGAGTTTTGCTGAACTCTTTTTCAACACTTTTAATTCCCGAAATATCCGAGGCGTCCGTCTTAGGAAAAAAGCTGCTTTTAAAAAGCGGAACAGAGAAAATCACCGTACTTACTGCTGCGGTCGGTTTTATATTTTCCGCCGTTTTCTTCGTTGCGGGGGAACAGATAGGACAGCTTGTTTATAAAGACGAGGGAGTAGGAACGCTTTTATGCCTGCTTTCCCCGATAGTTCCGCTGATGTATCTTGACAGCGTTTGTGACGGAATATTAAAAGGTCTTGATTTGCAGTCTTTTACCTTTAAAACAAGCATTGCAGACTCTGTTTTAAGACTTGTTCTGATTTATTTTATCGTGCCCAAATGGGGACTTTACGGATTTATAGGTATTATGTATTTTTCAAACGCGCTTACCTGTCTTTTAAATGTCGGCATGCTTACTAAAAAGACCGGTGCCGAAATAAATACCTTTAAAAGCTTTATTCTGCCTTTAATATTAGCTTATGTCTCGGTTTTACTCTCAAATCTTGTTTTAAGAAATATTGAGGCTTTCGGACGGTTGGTTTACATAATACTTTTGGTCGGATTTTCGGTTTTGCTTTATTCCTTATCGCTTTTATTCTTCGGCTGTATTGAAAACAAACCGATTGTTAAAAAATTTCCTGAAAAGAGCTAATCCTTTTTCCTTAATTTTTTAAAGAAGTCCGTTAAAAGCGATTTGCATTCTTCCTCGGCAATTCCTCCGAAAATCTCGCACTTTCCCGAAAAAGGAAGAGAAAAAAGATTTGCGGCGCTGTCCGCACAGCCCGCCGATAAATCAAAAGCGCCGAAAACAAGCTCGGAAATCCTTGCGTTTATAATAGCTCCCGCGCACATAACGCACGGCTCTAAGGTGACATAAAGTGAACAACCGTCAAGCTTCCAAGTACCCAGATTTCTCGCCGCGTCCCTTATAGCCTCTATTTCGGCATGCGAGGTAGGGTCATGCGTTTCCTCGCACCTGTTTCTTCCTCTGCCTATAATCTCATTGTTTTTAACTACAACTGCTCCGACGGGTATTTCACCGTTCTTCGCCGCCTGCCTTGCAAGAGACAGCGCAGCGCTCATATATTTTTTATCCATACTCTTAAATTTATAAAAAGCGGCTTAAAACAATAAGCCGCTTATATTTACATTTGGTTTACATAAAACTGATTATCTGACTCGTCCTGCGAGTGAACGGGCATTTTATTCCTGCTGACAAACAGGAATATCGGCAGCAAAAACGGGAAAAATATTGAAAGTACCGTGAAGCATATCGCCATCTGATTGTTGAATTTCAAAAAGATATTGTAAACACTTATATAAGCAAACACCGTATATACCGCTGCCAATGCAAAAACCGCAAAATATAAAATCATACAAAAGCCTGCCAAACCGATAAGCGGGGCAGTCAGCCTGCATTCTAAGAAGTCCGAAACCGCAAGCGGAACCAGAACCGCGAAAACAACAAGCATTATAACAATAAGACTTGCGGCAAGCACGATATTAAGAGTTAATAAAAGCTTTCCCCGATCCTTTGTAACCGAACCGTTTTTCTTTTTAAAGCCCGCTCCGAGTCTCCCTAAAGCAAATGCGCTGAAAAACGGAATAAAGCTGTACCACGGATTTTTAAGTCCCTCTTTTTCGGACATTACGCAAACGCCTATGCTTTCAAGCGCCCACAAAACAAGCGAAACGGCAATCCCTATAAGAAATGCAAACAAAAGCACCGAAAACAGTACCGCTAATATGCCGCCGCTCAAAGCTCCTTTTGCCGAGTCTCCGAAATTCTCAAAAATTTCGAGAATTTCATCACCGTCGCCGTAAAACTGAAAATTGTCCATATTTTTCTCTCCTTATACAAAGAAATAAAGTACCGCTTCAATCAGACAGCCTGCGCAGAAAAGAATTATCGGAACTGTTGTAAAAAAGAGCGAATAAACTTTTTTTGTTGTAAGCGCTTTTTCTTCGCCGCCTTCAAGCTTAAAAAAGCCCTCTGCTTTTGAAACATATAAAAGCCCCGTAATTCCGAGCAGCATATAGATAATATTTGTTATCGGATAAATCAGGATTGCTCCGCTTTTCGGCAGAATATCGGTTAAATAATCGCAGATTACAGCTAAAAAGTTATTAAGCGCATGCACCGCAATGCTTACCCAAATCGAACCTGTTTTTATGCGGATAAAGCCTAAAATCAAGCCCACCAAAAAAGCAAAGAAAATCTGAATAAAATTCCTGTGCATAAGTCCGAAGAGAACGGATGAGGTTATAAGCGCAAAACCCTCGCCGTGCTTTTTAAGTTCGCCTAAAACCGCCCCTCTGAAAGCGAATTCCTCGGTTAAGGGAGGAATAACGGCGGTTGAAATCACCGTCAGCAGAAATCCGAAAATGCCTGCTGCGTTTTCACTGCTCGGATAGTTATAAGAAGGAAATCCGAGAGAATCGAAAAGAGCGCCGCCGTAGGAAACAGATATGTTTGCAAATCCGCAAAAGCCTATTCCAAGCAGGATAAAGCCCAAAACATTTCCCTTTGGCTTTTCAAACGGAATAAGCGTGCTTATCCTCTGCCCCGAAAGCTTAACGGCAATTAAAAACGGTATAAGGAATAGAATTACCGAGCAAACCGAATTGACCGCCTGTAAAAAAGCGGGGTCTGACAGCAATGCCGCCGCGTCGGAATTATTTAATCTGACGCTTTTAAGTATAAGCAATGTAACCGGCGACATAACCGCGGATAATATAATCGCGGCAAGCAGCGGAAATCCGGTTATGATTCCCGCCAGCCTTACTTTTTTTCTTTCGGCGTAAATTTCATTAAACTGCGCCTGTTTTTCTGAATCAAACATAGTGTGAAATACATCTCCTTTTAACTGTATTTCCCCCTGTAATCCCTTTTATTCTTCGTCAGCCTTTATATCGGCCTCGCTGTCCTCCGCTAAATCCTCGGCAGTAACGGTTCCCGCGTCCGCGTCGGCGGCTTCGGGTGTATCGTTTACCTGAGAATCGTCATGTTCCGCAAGAGCAACCGAGAGAATTTTTTCGCCTTCTCCTACACGCATAACTCTTACACCCTTTGAGGGTCTTGCAAATTCGGAAATATCTCCGGCGAATATTCTGATTATTATACCGGTTGAAGATATCATTATAACATCATCATTGTCGGTAACGGGAACGGTTGCCGCAACCTTGCCGTACTTAGCGGTGCGGTAGTTTATGATTCCCTTTCCGCCTCTTGACTGCAGACGGTAATCTGAAACGGGGCTTATTCTTCCGTAGCCCGTTTCGGTGACGGTGAGAATTCTGTCGTCAGCCTTGCAGATTGCCATATCGACAACAAAATCGCCCTCGCGCATATTGATTGCCTTTACTCCTCTTGCGGTTCTGCCCATTGCGCGGACATTGTTTTCATCAAACCTTATGGAGTAGCCCGAATGAGTAGAAATAAAGATATAATCGCTGCCGTCGGTCATTCTTACGAACGCAAGCTCGTCGTCATCGTCAATAGAAATCGCAATAATACCGTTTTTGCGGGTGTTTTTAAACTCGGTAAGCCTCGTTCTCTTGATTATACCCTTTCTTGTTACCATTGCGATAAAGTCCTCCTGCTCCTCGGTCGGGGAAACAGGAATAATCTTCGTTATCTTTTCGCCCGTCATAAGAGGTACAATATTTATCATATTCATACCCTTAGATGTTCTTGAGCCTTCCGGCAGCTCATAGGCCTTAAGCCTGTAAACTCTGCCTAAATTTGAGAAGAGCATGATAGTGTCATGAGACGAACAGGTGAACATGTTTTCTACAACATCGTCTTCCCTTGTGGTCATACCGGTTATTCCTCTTCCGCCTCTGTGCTGAACGGAATAGGTATCGGCGGGAAGTCTCTTTATATAACCGTTTACGGTCTTTGTTATAACGCATTCCTCTTCGGGAATGAGGTCCTCAATATCAACCTCGCCTGCGACATCGGAAATCTCTGTTCTTCTTTCGTCGGCAAATTTATCACGGAGATTTAAAGACTCGGTTTTTACAATATCGAGAATTCTTTCCTTGCTCGCTAAAATTGCGTCGCATTCCTTTATAAAGGCAAGCTTTTCTTCAAGCTCGTCTAAAATTTTCTGCTTTTCCATTCCCGCAAGCTTACCTAATTGCATCTGAACGATAGCCGTGGTCTGGATTTCATCAAGACCGAAGCGGTCGGTCAATGCCTGCTTGCTTTCGGGAATTGTCTTTGAGTTCCTGATAATGGAGATAACCTCGTCAATGAAGTCAAGCGCAATTTTAAGTCCCTCTAAGATATGTGCGCGCTCAGCAGCCTTTTTGCGGTCAAACTCGGTTCTTCTCGTAATAATGGAACACTGGAAATCAATGCAGTCTAAAAGCATTTCCTTTAAGGTAAGCACCTGAGGCTTGCCGTTGACAATAGCTAAAAGAATTGCCCCGAAGGTCGACTGCAATGCGGTATAAGAATAAAGCTTATTTAAAATAACCTGCGGATTTGCGTCCTTTTTGACATCAACTATAATTCTTATTCCGCCGTCACGCTTAGAAGAGTAATCGACAACATCGTCAATCCCCTCTATCTTCTTTTCCGCGGCAAGGTCATAAATATGCTTTACAAGATCCTTTTTCCTTACCTTATAGGGAAGCTCAGATATAACAATGCGGAACTTTCCGTTTTTCTGCTCCTCAATTTCAGCTTTTCCGCGGACTACTATCTTTCCTCTGCCCGTTGCATAAGCCGCTCTTATTCCGGATCTGCCCATTATAATTCCGCCGGTCGGGAAATCAGGACCCTTTATGTACTGACAAATATCCTGCAGCTCGGCGTCCGGATTGTCTATAAGACAGCACATTCCGTCAATAACCTCGCCTAAATTGTGAGGCGGAATTTCAGTCGCCATTCCGACGGCTATTCCCGATGAGCCGTTAACCAAAAGCTGAGGAAATCTTACCGGAAGCACCTCAGGCTCCTTTAAACGGTCGTCGTAGTTAGGCATAAAGTCAACGGTATCCTTGTCGATATCGTCAAGCATATTAAGGGAGAGTCTGTTCATTCGAGACTCTGTATACCTGTATGCCGCGGCAGGATATCCGTCTATATTACCGAAGTTTCCGTGTCCGTCAATAAGAGGATAACGCAAGGAAAAATCCTGCGCCATTCTTACCATTGCGTCATAAACGCTCGCGTCGCCGTGCGGATGATAGCGTCCCAAAACCGCGCCGACGGTATCCGCGCATTTTCTGTAAGCTTTATCGGGAGAAAGTCCGTTTTCATACATTGTATAAAGTATTCTTCTGTGAACGGGTTTAAGTCCGTCTCTTACATCGGGAAGAGCGCGGCCGACAAGCACCGACATAGAATACTGCAGCATACTCTGTTTTACTTCATCTGTTATTTCAACCGGCTCGATTTTTGTTTGCTCGCTTTCGGGCCAGTAAATGTTTTCATGCTTTGCCATAACTTTTCTTTCTCCTTTCCTTAAATATCGAGATCGGTAGCAAATACCGCGTTGTCTTCAATGAATTTTCTTCTCGGCTCAACCTCTTCGCCCATAAGCATTGTAAACACCTCGTCCGCAGCGGCTGCGTCCGAAATATTAACCTTAAGCATAGTGCGCTTTTCGGGATCAAGTGTTGTTTCCCAAAGCTGTTCGGGGTTCATTTCGCCGAGACCTTTATATCTCTGAACGTCTGCATTTCCGCCGAGCCTTTCGATATACTCGGCCTTTTCCTCGTCCGTGAACGCGTCAAAATGCTGTTTGCCCTTTGAAACTCTGAATAGCGGCGGCTGTGCAAGATAAACATGTCCCTCTTCAATAAGCTCGGGCATATATCTGAAAAAGAAGGTCAGTAAAAGAGTTCTGATATGCGAACCGTCGACATCGGCATCCGCCATAATAACTATTTTATCATAGCGGAGCTTTGTTATATCAAAATTTTCGGCAATTCCCGTACCTAAGGCTATTATAACGGGTGTGAGCTTATCGTTTCCGTAAACCTTATCGGCTCTTGCTTTTTCAACATTGAGCATTTTTCCCCAAAGCGGAAGTATCGCCTGATAGGTACTGTTTCTCCCCTCAACCGCACTTCCTCCCGCGGAATCTCCCTCGACAATAAATATTTCTGTCTTTGTCGGATCGTTTGAAATGCAGTCGGTAAGCTTTTCGGGCATTCTTGTTTTATTTCCTATTCCCGATTTATTTCGTGACGCCTCTCTGGCTTTCTGAGCCGCTTCCCTTGCATTTGAAGAAGCAATTGATTTTTCTATTATAAGCTTTGCCTGAGCCGGATTTTCCTCAAAATACTGATAAAGCTTATCTCTCATTATATTGTTGACAAGAGTTCCGATTGCCGTATTTCCGAGTTTTGCCTTGGTCTGCGATTCAAACTGCGCGTCTGTAAGCTTAACGCTTACAACCGCGATAACACCCTCGAGAACATCGTCCATACTGAGGCTTTTTTCCTTTAAGGTTTTAAAATCCCTGCCGTATTTATTAACGGTTGCCGAAAGGCTCTTTTTAAATGCCGCCTCGTGCGTTCCTCCGTCAACGGTATGTATGGTATTTGCAAATGACATTATTTTCGTGGAATATGAGGTGCTCCATACAAGGGCTATTTCAGCCGCAGAGTCTCCCGACATTCCGCTTATATAAATGATATCGTCATTCAGTTTTTCCTTTTTCTCGGTTTCAAGCAAATATTCAACATAGGATTTTATTCCGCCCTCGAACTGTAAATCGTCCTCGCGGTCTTTTATATCTGCGTCAGACCTTTCGTCTTTTAAAACTATTCTTATTCCCGCATTAAGGAAAGCCTGCTCGCGAAGTCTGAATAAAAGAGTATCATAGGAGTAAACTGTGGTATCTGTAAATATGGTAGGATCTGCTTTAAAGGTGACAACAGTTCCTGTGTCTGTTGTATCGCCTATTATTTTTAAATCCTCAACTATGTTTCCCCGCTCATATTTTTGCTTATATATGTGTTTTCCGTCCTTGACTTCAACCACAAGCCAAGAAGACAGTGCGTTTACAACCGACGCACCGACTCCGTGCAGACCGCCTGAAACCTTGTATCCGCTGCCGCCGAATTTTCCGCCGGCATGAAGAATTGTAAATACGACGCTTACCGTCGGAATACCCTTTTGCGGATGAATTCCTACGGGAATACCTCTTCCGTTATCGGTTACCCTTATAACGCCGTCATCCAGCAGTTCTACCAAGATTTTATCGCAATATCCTGCAAGCGCCTCGTCGATAGCGTTATCCACTATTTCATAAACAAGGTGATGCAGACCGCGCTCTCCCGTAGAGCCGATATACATTCCCGGTCTTTTTCGTACCGCTTCGAGTCCTTCAAGCACCTGTATCGAATTTTCATCGTAATTACCGGTTACCTGAACATTTTTTTCATTACTCATTTTTTTCTCCTTATTTTGCCTTGCTGTGACGACAAACCGAAATTTACCTGATATAATCTGTTTTGTGCGGGTTCGGACTTGTCGGCTTTGCTTATTTTATACTCTCTTTTCAAGCGTCTGCGCCGAAAGCTGAGATAAATATACAAGATTTTTTTTATTTTTTTTTGAACACACTATAAAGGATTTCGGCAAATCGCTGCAGTTTGATATAACCTCGCCTTTTTTTTCGCTGTCTGTAAGATAATCTCTGGTTTTTTTAGAAACCGTTGAACTGTCCAAATCGAAAATTCCTACAATATCTTCGCCTCTTACAACCTGCGCGTTTCCTATATGCAGATACATTATTCCTCTATCTCTCCGTTTTTAACTTTTATTATTTTTCCGCTTTTAAGCTGTTCGGTATTATTCGGATCGCAGCAGGTAATAAATGACTGCATATCCTTTATATGATTTAAAATGTAATTCTGCCTTCCTAAATCAAGCTCGCTCATTACATCGTCAAGCAGACAGATAGGTTTTTCTCCCGTTATCTGCTTTATAACCTCGGACTGTGCAAGCTTTAATGTTAAAGCTACGCTCCTTTTTTGTCCCTGCGAGCCGAAAGTTCTTACATTTATTCCGTTTAAGAAAAATGCAAGCTCGTCTCTATGAGGACCTACTGAGGTGACACCCGTATACATATCTTCTTTTCTCGATTTTTTAAGACACTCCGTCAGATTTTTTTCATCATAAACAGAAATATATTTCGAATCTATTTCTTCTCTTCCGCCGGAAAGACCGGAATAAATTTCAGGAACAAAGTTTGAAAGTGTTTTAATATATTCTTTTCTGTAGCTTATTATCTTTTCGCCGCTGTTTGCAAGCTCTTTTTCAAAAACATCAAGCATAACGCAGAGTGTTGAATCATATTTTAAATCCTTTATGATTTTATTTCTCTGCACCATTGCTCTGTGATAGCTTTTTAAAATCTCAATATAATTCGGATAAAGCTGTCCAATGGCGATATCTAAAAATTTTCTTCTGTTGCTCGGCCCGTCGCAGATAAGCGACAGATCGGCAGGTGAAAAAACAACCGCCGTGAAATTACCCGCAAGCTTTGAAGGGGAAGACAGCCTTTTTTCATTAAAAAAAGCTTCCCTTTTATCGGTAAAAACCATGTGTGCGGAGTTTAAAATACCCTTAAAGGAATATTCAACTCGGTTTTTGCCCTTTTCCTCACCGAATTTTAAAAATTCCGAGTCCTTTGTTCCGCGAAAACTCTTTGCCCCCGTAAACAGCCAGAGAGCCTCTATTATATTTGTTTTTCCCTGTGCATTTTCCCCGTAAATAACATTCATTTTGCTGTCGGGTTCAAATTCAACAGAGGATAAATTTTTAAAATTAACGCTGCAAAATTTATTTATCTGCATTTTCTATTATTATTTCTTCGCCGAAGGCTTCTATTTTATCGCCGTCCCGCAGTTTTTTTCCTCTGACGGTGCAAACCTCGCCGTTGACCTTTATCTCACCGTTTTGAACGGCATTTTTTGCCTCTCCGCCGGTAAATGTCAATCCTGCGTATTTAAGCGCGCTGTCAAGCTTTATAAATTCTGTTTTAATCCTTATTTTTTCCATATTTATTTTTTAAGCCTCATAGGCATTACAAGATATAAAAAGTCATTATTGTTTTCATCAGCCGATTTTATTAAAACTCCGGAATTTTCTCCGTTAAAAGACAGCATTATTTTGCCGGTCTGACAAACCTTAAGTGCATCAAGAAAATATCTTGAGTTCATTCCTATCTCGAAAGGCTCGCCCTCTAAGGAAATATTTATCTTTTCTGAGGATTTGCCTATCGCCGTCATACAGGTTAAAGACAGTTTATTTTCATCAAACGCACAGCGCACGGGCGTTGATAAGGTATCGTTTATAATTATCGAAACGCATTCAAGCGTGCTTATAAGCTCTGAAAGATTTAAAATAACCTTTTGCTTGTATTCTGTGGGAATAATTTTCTCATAGTTTACAAATTCACCGTCTAAAAGCCTTGAAATAAATACATATCCGTTTACCGAAAATGAAATAAGTCTGTTTCCGACGGTTAATTCAATGTTTTCACTGTTTTCGTCTATAAGCTTAACAAATTCGTTAACCGCTTTTCCTGCTACAACAAACTCTATATCGTCACACTCGTCAATTTTTTCGCGCCTTATGGCAAGCCTGAAGCCGTCAATTGAGACAAACTGCAAAACATTGTTTTTTACAGAAATATTTATTCCCGTAAGAATAGGTCTTGTTCCCTCAATCTGAGCAACCGCAAATATTGTTCCCTTTACCATACTGCTGAAAACTTCGCTGTCAATTGTAAGCTTTGTACCCTCGTCAACAGAAGGCATTTCGGGAAAATCGCTTGCCGCCATTCCCATGATATCAAAAAGCGCTTCATTGCACTTTATGTGGCACATAAGCCTTTCGTCAGTTTCAATTTCAACCTGCGGACCGTTAAGTCTCCTTATAATATTTGAAAGAAGATTTGCGCTGATAACGATTTCTCCGCTTTCCTCACAGGAAGCATAAATTTCCTTTTGCATTCCCATTTCAAGATTATATGCGCTCATTGAAAGCGTTCCCTGTTTGGCACTCAAAAGAATACCCTCTAAAACAGGAAGAGAGGATTTATTCCCGACTACCTTTGACAGTCTGCTTATCGCGTCAAGAAAAGCTGCTCTTTCTACGGTGAATTTCATTTTTTGACCTCCGTTTTTATAAAAAAGAATATATTTTAAATATCAGTATAAATAAGATGTGTTAAAACGGTTAATAATGCGGACAAGACCTTATATAAAAAGCATTTTCAGTGTTAAAACGCGGTATTAAAAATTATTTGATAACTTTAATAACTTCTTTGTTTTTAACACCTTGTTAAAAACCTCTGTGTTAATTAACTTTAAAAGTGTGGATAACTTTTTTGGCTTTTTAAATACAACTAAGGTTTTTTAAAAAAATGCAGAACGGGCGTTTTTTTTCTTACAAGGCGCTTTTACACCGCAATAATATTTTTTAGGTTTCGCTCTTTAGGTTATTTATTATATCGTCTACCATTTCCTTTTCATAAGGTTTGTCGGTAAGGAAGTTTTCTATCTGTCTTACATTATAAAGAACGGTTGTATGATCTCTTCCGAAAGCGTCGCCTATCTGCTTATATGAAAGTCCCGTTGTTTCTCTTGCTATGTACATTGCTACCTGCCGGGCAAGAGCCAAGGACTGTGTGCGCCTTAAAGATAAAATATCGTCCTCTGAAACATTATAGGTTCTTGCAACCTCTGAAATAATTGTTTCGATTTTTATAGGCTCTGGCTTTGAATCGTTTATTACATCCTTGATAAAATTCTGCACCGCGGTTACGGCAGGAAGTTTATTTTCCATATTTACATAAGCCTGAATTTTTTTAACAACTCCTTCAAGCTGCCTCGTATTGACCTTTATATGCTCGGCTATATAATAAACTATCTGATCGTCGAGATTTAATCCTGCCTGCTCGCCTTTTTTTCTGATAATTCCCACCCTTGTTTCAAAATCAGGAGAAGAAATATCGGCAAAAAGACCTGCCGAAAGCCTTGATCTTATTCTCTCGTCAAGAGTTTTTATTTCTTTTAAAGGACGGTCAAGAGTAACAACTATCTGTTTGTTGTTCTGATAAAGGGTATTAAAGGTATTGAAAAATTCCTCCTGAGTCGATTCCTTGCCGGCAATGAAATGAATATCGTCAATAAGGAGAACATCTATATCTCGGTATTTCTTATGAAATTCATCCATAGCCGTAAGTCCTAATTTACCGTTATGCAAAGCGGAGATAAGCTGATTTGTAAAATCCTCGCTTCTTGTATAAACGATTTTCTTTTTAGGAAATTTTTTCTTTATATGATTTTTTATTGCGAGCATCAGGTGGGTTTTTCCCACTCCCGAGGGTCCGTAAATAGTGAGCGGATTATAAACTATTCTGTCATTTTCCGCAACCGCAAGAGAAGCCGCATAGGCAAATCTGTTTGATGGGCCCTCAATAAAGTTATCAAAAGTGAAAAAATCCTCAAAGGTAAGACCCTCGCTGTGAAGCTCTGCGTTTATAATATCCGTTTCCTCAGACTCGAAAATAATATGAGGCTTTAAATCAATACCCATTATTTTTTTTATTGAGTCGGCAAGCAGACCCGTATAGTTTTCCTCAATCTGATCCCTCATAAATTCGCTTCCGATAGACAAAACAAAAGCCCCGTTATCAATCTTAACGGGCTTAAGATCCTTTAAAAAGCAGTTGAAGGCTATAGGAGAAACCGTTTTTTTACATTCCGCACAAACGGCTTCCCAAATGCCGTCAAGCGATTCCTGATACATCATTCTTTTTTCATCCTCATAGTATATTTATATATTATATATTATTAAATAAATATTACCTATATAGTATAGCATAAGTTATCCACCATTTCAACAATAAAATATTAAAATTAAGAACCGAAATTCATTTAAAATCTTGCGTAAACAAAAAATTTCCTGTTGAATAAAAACAGGCTTTATGCTATTATTAAAAAAAATCATTTTCAGGGTGAAAAGGCGTGAAAAAAATTTTTAATGAAATACATTTGTTTTTTAGAAAAACGGCGGGATTTTTAAAAGCCCATATAAAGGTTTTTTTAAGTGTCGCAGGTGCGGTGATTGTTCTTGCCGGCTCTTTTACAGCCTTTTTAATTTCAAATAATAAAAGAGAAAAAAAGACGGTGCCGGCAGTTGAAAAAAAGCCTGTAAAAACCGTATCAAGCGAGGTTTTGTCCTCCGAGGATCAAATTACAGAGCCTGAGCCGGAAATAAAAAACGTTCCGATAGAAAATGTTTTAAAAAACCCTGTTTTTAAATATAAACCAAAAGAGGATCCTCTGAATAAAAAGCGTCCTGTAACCGAGGAAAAAAAGCCATCTGTGTCGCTTCTGAAAATTTTAGACACCGAAACCCAATACGAGGAAAAAGAGGTTGAGGCGGTAACCGTAACCGAGGAAAAAGCAATTTATAAAACTGCCGATTTAAATAATTTAACGGAATTTAAAGCCGTCATCGGAAAGACTTATGATTATATATCTTCAGAAACCGTGGAAATAACGGAAGAAAAGGAAAGCAGCAAAGCAAGCTCCGAAATTCTTCTTACGGCAGATGTTGAAAGCAGCGAAGAAACCGACTCCGGCGCGGAGAAAAATCCTGAGGAGAAAAAGGAGATTACATTTTATAAAATTAAATACAACCCTGAAAACTATGAAAACAGAAATTTAGGCGGAGATGCCTTTGAGGGTTATATTTTAGCTGAAAACGAAACAGTAAAAAAAGGAATCTTTAAAAGAAAATTTCCGATAGAGGTTAAATTGCCCGACGGACGGATTTTTAAAGAGGGTTTCAATAAGGTTAACGGCAAGACCTATTTTGTAAACGGCGGAAAATTCATTACAGGCTATGCTGAAATCAACGGACTGAGATATCATTTTGACCCTGTAACGGGGGTTAAGGACTGCGAGGTCGGAATTGATGTTTCAAGCTGGCAGGGAGATATAAATTGGGCAAAGGTAAAACGCGCAGGCGTTGAATTTGCTTATATAAGAGTAGGATTCCGCGGATATGTTTACGGCGGACTGAGCCTTGACCCGAAATTCGAATATAATTTAACCGAGGCTCAGAAACACGGAATAAAATGCGGAGTTTATTTTTATTCGGCTTCCGTTGATGAGAACGAGGCGGTCAAAGAAGCCGAATTTGTTTTAGACGCTTTAAAGGGCAGAAGTTTACAGCTTCCGGTTTATTGCGATACAGAGCATAAAGATGACAGGGTTGCGGGGTTAACACCTGCTCAGCGCACCGATACCGCGCTTGCCTTTGTAAACAGGATAAGAGAGGGCGGTTTTCAGGCAGGAATTTACACTTATTTTAATTATTACAATAAGTATCTTGAAAAATCGAGAATTTTAAATGAGAATATATGGATAGCTTATTATACCGAGAACTACGAAAGGGTAAAGAACATTCCCTATGTCGCATGGCAGTATACCTCAAGCGGCTCGGTAGACGGAATTTCCGGAAGAGTGGATATGAATTTAAGAAGATGTTAGACAATAGACGGCAGATTTCAGACTTAAAGGAATTCTTGTTTAATTTCTGTGCCGCAAGGCACACATTGGTCTAATGTCTAAGGTCTAATATCTAAAATCCAGAAAAATACCCCTCAGTCGCAATAAATTGCGACAGCTCCCCTCTATATTGACATTCGTCAATAAGAAGGGAGCCTTTTCTTTAGTCTCTGCTGAAACACAAGCTTCCCCTAAAGACTACAGGGGAAGTGTCTTTGCCCGTAGGGCAAAGACGATAGGGTTTGGTTATAGTCCGCGCGAAAGCGCACACGTTTATTTTAACTTTCTTCTATAGTACCGTTTTCTTTTTCAAAGTTCTTTATACAGTCTCTGATAAGGTATAAAACCTGACCGTTCATTGAACGGCCTTCATATTTGGCGATATATTTTAATTTGGCATGTATTTCGGGAGATATTTCAATTCCGAGATGTTTGTTTTCTTTATTCCTCATAATCATCACTCTCAAAAAATCTTAATTTAAGTTTATTTTAAGATTATTTTGTGATATAATGTTTTAAGTATACTTAAATTAAGTATACTTAAATTTTAGGAGTGGTGATATGACCTGTACATTTTTCGGACACCGAAGTTACAACGGAGAGAACAATGAAAAGCTGAAAGAAGAAATCGAAAAGCTTATAAAAGAGGGGGTAACGGATTTTTTGGTAGGACATAACGGAGGATTTGACAGCAGTGTAAAGCAAATACTTAAAGAATTAAAAAAACAGTATACCGATATAAGGTATACAGTGGTATTATCGAGACTTGATAAATATTTAACCGAAAAGAATGAAACCGTATTTCCCGACGGAATAGAAAACGCTTTGCCCCGTTTTAAAATAATCTACCGCAATAACTGGATGATAAATAATTCGGATATAGTAATAACTTATGTAAGAAACAGCTTAACAAACGGAGCAAGCAGTTTTACCGATATTGCAAGAAGAAAAGGAAAAAGGATTATAAGTATTTAAAAATATCCGTGCCGCAAGGCACACAACGGTCTAATATCTAAAATCTAATGTCTAAAATCTAAAAGAATACCCCTCAGTCACGCATAAAGCGTGACAGCTCCCCTCTGTTTTCACTATCGTGAAAAAGAAGGGAGCCTTTTCTTTAGTTTCAGCAGAAACCCAAGCTTCCCCTTTAGACGGAAAAGTTTGGTTATATCAAGTGCCGTAAGGCACACACGGTCTAGTGTCTAAAATCTAATGTCTAAAATCTAACTTCCGTCGTCGGGAAAAGAAAAACCGCAGGAGTAAAATCCTGCGGTTTTAAAATTTAAACCTTTAAAATTTAAATTACTTAAGCTCAACGGTAGCGCCGACTTCGGAAAGCTTATTCTTGATTTCCTCAGCTTCGTCCTTGCTTGCAGACTCTTTAAGAGTCTTAGGAGCGCCGTCAACAAGAGCCTTTGCGTCAGCAAGGCCGAGACCGGTGATCTCACGTACAACCTTGATAACCTTAATCTTTTCAGCGCCTGCTTCTTTGAGAACAACCTCAAACTCGGTCTTCTCTTCAGCGGCAGCTGCTGCGCCGCCTGCCGGAGCTGCTACTGCAACCGCAGCTGCTGCGGATACGCCGAACTCCTCTTCTACTGCTTTAACGAGCTCAGAAAGCTCAACAACTGTAAGAGCCTTGATCTCTTCGATCATAGCCGTAATCTTTTCAGATGCCATTTTAATTTCCTCCGTAATAAAAATATTTTTTAGTTTTTTTAAAATTTTTTAATTATTCTGCGTCGGCAGATTCGCCGTTTTTATCAACAACGGCCTGAATAACACGGGCAAATGCCGCGATGGGTGCCTGAAAAACATTGCAAACTGTTGCGAGAAGAACTTCTCTTGAGGGAAGCTTTGCAAGAGTATCGATAGTTTCGAGATCTGTAAGCTTTCCGTCCAAGAAACCGGCCTTGACGGTGAAGTTTTCATGGCTTTCGGCAAATTTGCAGAGAATTCTCGCTGCTGCGGTGTGGTCGTCGTTCGAAAGAGCGATAGCGGTTGTACCCTCAAGTACCTCCTTCATACCCTCAAGCTCTGTACCCTCAACGGCACGGGCAAGAAGAGTATTTTTAACAACGAAATAACTTACATTGTTTTCTCTGAGCTCTTTACGAAGAGCGGTATCATCGGCAACGGAAGTTCCGCTGTAATTAACGACAACGCCTGCGACGCTTGCGTTAAGCTTTTCCTTAAGCTCCGCAACAAGCTGCTTCTTCTGCTCTAAAACCTTAGCATTAGGCAATTTGTTTCACCTCCGATAAATATTGTCGGACGGACAAATCAAAAAAATGTCCGCCCAAAGACCTTGGGCGGACATGAAAATTCAAATCACGGCGCACCTCGGCAGGCGATAAGCTTACGGCAGAATATTTCCGCCACCTGCTGTCTTTGGTTTACAACATGGGTATTATAATACATTTTTAAATTTATGTCAAGTATTTTTTATAATCCGTTCCGAAAAGCTCGTCTGCAAACCATACTTCCTTGACAGAAAACGATTTTTTGTCGAGATAATTCAGAATTCCGGCGTCAGAAGCAAAATCAAAGGTAAGCTTATAGGAATAAAGAGCCTGTTTGACGTAACCAAGCTTTTTGTCTTCCTTTAAATTACCGTATTTTCCGTCGCCTAAAAGCGGATGGCCTATCGAGGCAAAATGAGCCCTTATCTGATGTGTTCTGCCCGTTAACAGCTCGATTTCAAGCAGACTTAAATTGTTCTTTGAGACAAGCGTGCGGTATTTTGTCCGAACAGTTAAATTGTTTTCGGTTTTTTTATTACTCAGATAAACTTTGTTTTTTTCGCGGTTTTTTTCAAGATAACCCTCTAAAATATCGCTTTTCTTCTTCGGAATTCCGTGAACAACGGCAAGATACCTCTTGTCGATCTCCCTTTCCTTGATTTTCTCACATAAAATTTTAAGTGCCTGCGCGTTTTTAGCCGCGATTACTAATCCCGCGGTGTTTCTGTCAATCCGGTTTGCAAGCGCGGGGGCAAAGCTGTTCTCAATTTCGGGATCGTATTCCTTTTTATTGTAAAGATAATGCTGAATTCTTCCTATAAGCGTGTCGCGGTATTCATTTTTATCAGGGTGGACGAGCAGTCCCTGCGGCTTGTCCGCAAGGAGAATATTTTCGTCCTCATAAACGATATTCAGCCTGTCGGGGGCGCTTAAAAAATCGAAATTTTTAGGTCTGACTTTAAAAAATTCGTCAGATATATAGGCGCTTACCTCGTCGCCGCGGCAAAGTCTTGTGTTTATCTGCGCGCGCTTTGAATTGACCTTGATTTTTTTCAGCCTTATGTATTTATACATAAGCGCCTGCGGAAGATCAGGGCAGACCTTTAAAATAAAACGGTCGAGTCTTTTGTTTTCGTCGTTCTTGTCTATCGTAAATTTTTTCATTTCTTCGAGTTCCTGTTTGTTGAATTCTTTGGATTTTGTGATATAATAAGAAAATAGAATTTTTAATAAAAAGTTTTATTTTTTAAGGGAGAAAGGATAAATTGGAGGAAAAAGGTATACATAACGGCCACCGACAGAGAGTCAAAGCCGATTTCCTGAAAAGCGGATATAACGAGGACACTCCTGCCGAAAAGGTGCTTGAGCATCTTTTGTTTTACTGCATTCCGAGACGGGATACGGTTCCTGTAGCAAAGGAATTATTAAACACATTCGGCAGTCTTTCCGCCGTTTTTGACGCTAAGATAAGCGAGCTGACACAAATAAGCGGAATTACGGAAAACACAGCTGTTCTGCTTAAGCTTATTTTACCGACGGCAAGGATTTATAATTACGAAAAGGGAAGATCCGCCGCGGAGTTTACATCTGTTGAGCAGATAGGCGATTTTCTTACGGATAAGTTTGTCGGCAGCAAAACCGAAAGGCTTGCGGTGCTCGGACTTGACGCTTTGGGCAGAAAGCTTTTCTTTGAATTTCTTGCGAACGGGAATATTGAAAGCGTGGGAATTTCGATAAGGGATATAGTCAAGCTTGCGCTTGATAATGACGCGGTGGCGATAGTTATAGCCCATAATCACCCGAGCGGAGTGGCAATTCCGAGCTGTGAGGACGAATTTGCGACCGCCGAGCTTGCCAAAGCCATGAAGAAAATCGGAATGAAGCTTATCGACCATATAGTTATTGCGGACGGAGATTATGTATCAATGCGCCAGTCCGCAAAATACGCGGAAATTTTTAAAAACCCGAAAAATTCCCGCAATGCCGGCGAAGCATTATAATTATTATATATTATTTTCTGCTTTTTTTCAACTTTCACTTCTTATAAATATACTTATTATAAAGTATACCGCGGTAACGGCGGCGGGAATGCTCGGTTTTTTTATAATTACCGAACAGACCGACAGGAAAACTGCGAATACCGCGGCAAGAGCCGTAGTTATAAAAAGCGCCGTTTCGGCTTTTTTTGCTCCGTGAAAACGACAAACAAGCGTATAAAGAAGATTTCCGCCGTCAAGCCCCTTTACGGGGAGCAGATTAAATGCCCCGTACGCAAGGTTTATAACGGCAAAAATCAAAAGCGTTTCACAATGCACGGAAAAGGAAAGGATTAAAAAAACCGCGAATACTGTAATATTTGAAAGCGGTCCCGAGGCCTGAATAATCATAATGCTTTTTGCGCTTTTGCATGGACTTCTTGTGATTTCCACCGCCGCAGGCTTTAAGGAAACGCTTTTAACCTGAGATTTCACGGCTTTCATTGCCGCAAGGTGTCCGGTCTCATGAATAAGACAGGCTAAAAAGGACGGCGCGAAAAGCCCTGTTTTATCGGTGATGAATAAAAGGGCTATTATTGCGGCAAACAGGAACGAAACCTCTATTTTTATGCCCGAAATTTTAAAATTCATTTGCTGTCAAGCACTTCGCTGACGGTTGTGTCGGTAAGAAGATATTTTTCATAAAATTTCTTTACAGCCTCGAAATCTCTTTTAAAAAAATATTTGATTGACAGGACCGCCGAAAGAATCAGAGCCGTAAATATCAGCTCGCAGAGCATAATTTTAACGAATGAGGACATTTTGGTATCGGTTTTCTGTTTCTGTTCTTCTTCGTTCATTTTAAACACCGCCTTTTATAAATTCTATTAAAACAGAATTAAAAATATACTACCCTAAAGGAGACTGATTTTATGGACATCGAAAAAACCGTAAACGCATTAAAAGAAAACGGCATGAATGTTGTTTTTGCAAACACCGCAGAGCAGGCAAGGCAGGAGGTTAAAAAGCTTTTAAATAAAGGCAGCACAACCGCCTCCGGCGGAAGCGTCACACTTAAAGAGACGGGGATTTATGATCTGATAACCTGTGAGGATTATAATTATATCGACCGCTTTGAGGCAAAAACCGAGGAAGAAAAAGCAGAGATGTTTTCAAAAATATCAAAATGCGATTATTATTTCTGCTCGGCAAACGCGATAACGGAAAACGGCGAGCTTGTCAATGTCGACGGGTTTTCAAACCGCGTATCCGCTCTTTGTTTCGGCCCGAAAAACGTTATTGTTGTCGCGGGGAAAAACAAGCTTGTTAAAGATGTCAAAGAGGGATTTTTAAGAATAAAGAAAATTGCCGCGCCCAAAAACTGCGTGAGGTTAAATAAAAACACACCCTGTGCGAAAACCGGCAAGTGCATTTCTTTGTCTGAAACCGAGTCTCCCGATATCTGCGGCGGATGTAAAAGCCCCGACAGAATTTGCAGGAATTATGTCGTTTGCGGACCGCAGGCGGTTAAGGGAAGAATAACAGTTATAATCTGTATGGAAGATTTAGGGTACTGAGTTAGATTTTAGACATTAGACGGTAGATGTCAGACAATACCCCTCAGTCGCAATAAATTGCGCCAGCTCCCCTCTGTTTCGCTTTCGTGAAAAGAATGGAGCCTGACTTTAGTCTCTGCAAAGGCAAAGCCGATAGGGTTTTGTTATATCAAGTGCCGACAGGCACACAGTTTTTCCTGTCTGTAAAAATTTTCATCTAAGAAATTTAAAACCGCTATTGCATTAAAAAACATTGGGTTGTATAATAGAATATACTTAAAAAGTATGGGGGAATTTTAAAAATGTTCAAAAAATCGCTGTCCTTGCTTTTGGCATTGGGACTTGTATTCTCTTTTGCGGGCTGTAAGAAGAAAAAGCCTGTAGAGGTTAAAAAAAATGAAAGTAAAATAACCGAATCTTCGGAGCCGGTAGATACATCTCACGCAACAAATCCGCTTACCGGTACCTTCGATCTTGATGTTTCGGCTAAGGACAACCGTCCCGTCGCGGTTATGATAAACAATATTTATCAGGCGCAGAGGGTGCAGACGGGACTGAGCAAAGCAGATATTATTTATGAAACCGAGGTCGAGGGCGGAATTACCCGTCTTATGGCGGTTTATAAAGACCTTACAACGGTTGAAAAGTTCGGAACGATCCGCTCGGCGAGGTATCCTTATGTTGACTTGGCTCTCGGGCATGACGCAATTTATGTCCATCACGGACAGGACCCGACTTACTGCGCTCCTCACCTTAACGATATCGACCATTTCACGATTTCCGAAAACAACAGCGGTCAGAGAATCAAAAACGGACTTTCTTCCGAGCATACGCTTTACGGCTTCGGCCCTAAAACTTGGGAGACGCTTAAAAAGACCTTCAAGCGCACAAACATAAGCTCCGACAGCACTTGGATGAACTTTGCGAAAGAGGACAAGAAAGTAACGCTTCAGGGAGGCACCGCAAACAGCGTAACCGTTCCGTTCTCGGACAGCTATCATACAACCTTTAATTATGACGCCGCAACAGGGCTTTACACAAGGCTTTCCGGAAGCGAAGTAAGAAATGATTATGTTACCGGCGAATCAACGCAGGTTAAAAATGTTTTCGTGCTTTTAACAACCATTACGAATTACCCAGACGGATATCACCGCAAGGTCGATTTGACGGGCGGCGACGGATTCTATATTACCAACGGTACATATACTGCAGTCAGATGGAGCAAGGGAAGCTCTAAAAACCCGATAACCGTTACCGACGCACAGGGAAAGGCTGTTGAGGTAAGCGCGGGCAAATCCTATGTCTGCATAGCCGACAGGACAACCTCCAATCCCGCAATGCAGTAAAAAGCAAACGCCGCCCCGAATAAAAAAATTCGGGGCGGTTAAAAAAAGAATGAAAAGGAGCATATTATGATTGACAGCGCTGTAAGAAAACTTGTTTGTTACGGACTTTCAAACGGACTTTTTGAAAAGAGAGACGAAATTTTTGTTACAAACCGCATTCTTGAAATATTGAACCTTGACAGTATTGAAGATTTTTCGGATTATTCCGTTACCGATCTTGAGCCTGTTTTAAAGGAACTTCTTGATTTTGCCTGCGAAAAGAATTTGACCGAAAATTCTGTTACCATGCGCGACCTTTTCGATACAAAGCTTATGAGCGCTTTGCTTCCGAGGCCGAGCGAGGTTACTGACAGATTTTTTGAGGATTATAAAGAGTCTCCCGAAAAAGCCACAGAAAATTATTATAAATTTTCATGCGACAGCGATTATATCCGCCGTTACCGCATAAAAAAGGATCTTAAATGGACTGTCGACACCGATTACGGCACGCTTGACATCACCGTAAATCTTTCTAAGCCGGAAAAAGATCCGAAAGCAATAGCGGCAGCAAAAAACGCAAAGCAGTCGGGCTATCCTAAGTGCCTTTTATGTAAGGAATGCGAGGGCTATGCCGGAAGAATAAACTTCCCCGCCCGTCAGAATCATCGCGTTATTCCGATAACCTTAGGCGGTGAAAACTTCTTTTTGCAGTATTCGCCCTATGTTTATTATAATGAGCATTGCATAGTTTTCAATTCCGAGCATATTCCGATGAAGGTGGATTATGATACGGTTGTAAAGCTTTTTGATTTTGTCGAGATGTTTCCGCATTATTTTATCGGCTCTAATGCGGGACTTCCCGTTGTCGGAGGCTCAATTCTTTCTCATGAGCATTTTCAGGGCGGAAGATACACCTTTGCAATGGAAAAAGCAGATACGGAATACAGCTTTAAAATAAAGGGTATCGAAAATGTTGAGGCAGGAATTTTAAAGTGGCCGATGTCTGTTATAAGGCTCAAAAGCAAGGAACTTGAAGATGTTAAAGCCGCGGCAAAAAGAGTGTTTGACGCTTGGGGCGGTTATTCCGACGAATCGGTCGGAATTATAAACTTTTCCGATAACGAGCCGCACAATGCAATAACGCCTATTGCAAGAAAAAGAAACGGAATTTATGAGCTTGATCTGGTTCTGAGAAATAATCTTACAACCGAAGAATTTCCCTTGGGAGTTTTTCACCCGCACGAAAAGCTTCATCATATAAAGAAAGAAAATATCGGACTTATCGAGGTTATGGGACTTGCCGTTTTGCCTGCAAGACTTAAAACCGAAATGGCAAAGCTTGCTCAGTGCCTTGTAAACGGCACTGACTGCAAGGAGGACGAAAGCCTTGTTAAGCATGCCGAATGGGCCGATGAATTAAAGGAAAAATACAAAACCTTTGATAGGGATACCGTTGACTCGGTGCTTGAAAAAGAAATAGGTCTTGTTTTTGAAAAAGTCCTTGAAGACGCCGGTGTTTTCAAGCGCGACGAAAAGGGCAAAAAAGCTTTCATTGAATTTACAGAGACGATATAAAAACACTCTCCCCTGTGCTGTGCAGATGTACAGCATAGGGGAGCTGCCGTTTAGGTTGATTTATATCCGAATCGGTTTCAGTTTTTCTTTCCGCAGTTTTTATCAAAGCTCGGATTGCAGGCATAGAAATTCCTGCAGTCAAGCCTGTCGGTGGTCCGTCTTAAAAGCTCGCCAAAACAATCAGTGTAGAATGAATTTGCGATAAAAAAATTTATACTTTCCACTTGATTTCAAGACTGTCTTCTGAAGCGTTAATACGCTCAATCAACGAATCTACAACTGTGATTTTGTCGCTGACCGACAACTCATTCCAATGCTCCATATAACCGCTGATTTCACCTATGTTATCCTTGCGGTCATTATCAAACTGTGTGATCTGTGCATACAGTTCTTTCTTTTCGGCATCCAGTTCAGCAATGCGGTTATTTATGTACTGCATAACTGTTTCATTGGCTGCAGTGATTTTATCGAGCAGAGAGGATATTTCATTGTCGATAGCATCTATGCGTGTTTTAAGCTTGACGATTTGCAGGTTACAGCCTTCCTGCTTTTGTTTAGAAAGTGTTTTGAACTCCGCTAATTTCTTCTGCATTTCTTCAAATACAATTTCATCGACTATATCGGCGTCAAGTGAGCCGAAGTTACAGCCACCGGCATTGTACTTATTATTACATAGATAATAACGGTTATCGGACTTGGTTTTACATCGGTATGTTTTGGCGGTGAGGGCATATCCGCAATGAGCACATTTGATTTTGCCTGCGAGCCACGTTGCTTTCGCTTTAACAGGCTTTGCAACGCTCTGATTATTTAGACACTTGGAACGGCATTTAATCCATGTTCTCGAATCAACAAGCCCTTCGTGCGGAGCAATTACAAGGGTATGACCTTCAAGAGATACGGTTTTGCGCTTCTTGGTATCACCCGAATACAAATACGCTCCGTTTGTTCCAATAAAATCATCGGGTATGTTAGCAATATTGGTACCTTGCGCTTTGAAAAAATCATAAAGTTGATAATCAGCTTTGACATACACTGGATTTATCACCACATCACGCAGACGACTTCGGTTAAAAAGTTTACCGTCACGCTTTCGTATTCCGTGTGCTTCCAGATAGCGCATTACATCACCGAGAGAGGTCTGCGGTTCAGAATAGAGCGAGAATATCAGTCTTACGATTTCTGCTTCAGACTCAATCGGCTCATACATCTTGGTACGTATTCCGTCGATTAGTGTTTCTTTAAGGTCAAACCCAAATGGAACTCTGCCACCCATATAAAAACCGCGTTTACTTCGGGATGAATAAGCATCAATAACACGCTGCTGAATGGTCTCACGCTCAAGCTGAGCAAAGATCATAACGATCATCAACATTGCCTTACCGATTGGCATTCCAGTATCAAACTTCTCCATTGTGCTGACAAAGTCGACACGGTTCTTTTGAAACACTTCGATTAAATTGGCGAAATCAAGCACCGAACGGCTGATACGGTCAAGGCGGTAAACGATAACACGGTTTACCTTGCCTGCCTCTATATCACGCAACAACTCTTGAAACGCAGGGCGGTCTATGTTTTTGCCACTATAACCCTTGTCGGTATAAACTTTATAACTTTCTCCTGTCACTTCCTTTTTACAAAACTCGATTTGACTTTCAACGGATATGCTGTCTATCCTGTCAACCGATTGTCTTGCATAAATTGCGTCAAAAAGATTCAATTTTTACTCCCTTCTTCGCAAAAAGAAGCGGAGCTGCTGACATATATAGTATACCATAACAGCCCTTTTTCTTCAAGGTTTACAGGACATATATTTATAAAAAACATCATATAATTTTGCTTCTATTTGTAGTTTTACTTCTCTTTTTTCGTCCACAGAAAATTGAGGGGTTAAATTCGTAATCAACACGATTTTATTGCTGATTTTCTGCTCCCAAGACTGTGCGACATAATTTACCATGCAGTCCGTCTCCTTCCTTTTGCGAGTATTTTTCTTTTATTAAAATATGATTTGCGTCTTGTCCTCTATACCAAAACGCATAAGCAATAAGTTTTGTTAATGCTTATTGCTTAAACTTTAAATCTGCCGTCATCAGATTTATGATTTCAGATTTCCGTTCAGAGAATCAGGTAGGGACTAATCCTCTGCGAAAATCTGCAATTAAAACATAAGAATATAAATTTCGAGTTTCAAGAAAACATTAACTTTAATGGATTCTTTTTATTTCATTTGAATAAGTATTGTTCACATCATTGCGAGAATGACCCATAGATTCTGAAAGTTCTCGTTCAATCTGTGCATCGATCATTCTACCTTCTGCTTTGTATCGTGCTTTGGTTTCTTGATAAAACAAATGCCTTAGACTATGCCAATGTATCGATTGTTCTCTTGGTCTTTTGCCTGGACTTTTGTACTTTGTGCGTTCGGGGTCCATAAATTTCTTTTTATTGTTGTTCATCCAGTTATCCAAGGATTTGCTTTTCTTTTTAACACTGTTTGTATGGTTATCGCATATAACATAGTCCATAGAGCACTTACCGTTTTTCTGCGCGTATGCCAATACTCGTCTTAAAATGTTCTCCTGCATTTTGGTTTCAACCGGTATATCTCTCGGTCTGCCGCCCTTAGTGTTGGTAAGATTTAATTGTTTATATTTAAGTGCATACTCAATTTGATGCAAACGAAGGGTTACAAACTCCTCATGGCGAAGTCCGAAATATCTATCCATATACGCTTCGATAACCGCATCCATACGACCCATATCAAGCGCAACTTTGATAAGGTCATCGAACTCATGCGGAAGAATAGATTTATCCTTTATATATAATTGGCGTTTGGCAACAAAGAAACATTTATTACTCTTAGGCAAATTTCTTTTAGGGTTCATTCGTTGATGCACCCACTTTATGCCGGATAATTCGGTGAGTATATATCCGGGCTTACAGCCGCTGATTTGAAGATGCTCAACATAACTTCGCACATGTCTAACTTCAACATTTCTAAAATTCTGTAATGTGGTATTCTCTCCTAAATACCCACAGAATCTGTTCATTACTGCTTTATAGCGTCTACGTGTTTTAAAGCTGCCTTGATTTAACCTGTCAATCACAGGAAGAGTTTGATTTAGCAAATTCCGTTTTTGATTCTCGGCTTTTCGTTCTTGTTCTTCAGGGGTTAAACTCATAAGTATTACTCCTTTCATAGATTTCGGTTTTTATAAGAAGCATCTATGGTTCCTTGATGCTTCATCACAAATTTCCGATACTTAAATGTGGATAATGTTTTTGCATAGTTTCAAGAAAACATTAACGCACACGAAATTTTCCAAATTTTCGTTCACAGGTTTCAGTGGTCCAGGTTGAAACTGTGTACCAAAATATTTGGACATTAAATATATAAGGAATAAAATTTTCGAGTTTCAAGAAAACATTAAATTTTTGTATGATTTATAAAATCATAGGTTTGTGTATGAAAGTTTGGAAGTTTATAATTTAGTGAATACCTTTTTGAGTTTTAAGAACACGTAATAATTATAAATTCCACGCTCCGTTGATTTTTTGTTGCTAATTTATCGGTGTACGCAGTATAATTAATTTGTTATTATATAGTTACGGTACCGGAATATTTAGCGAGGTGATTCTAATGACAATAGGTCAAACGATAAAACTTTATAGAAAAGAAAAAAACTTTACTCAAAGTGAGCTAGCAGAACTTATTGGAGTTTCTACACAGGCAATTTCAAAATGGGAAACGGACTCAGGAATGCCTGATATCTCACAAATCGTTCCTCTTGCACGTGTTCTAGAAATTTCAACCGACAAACTTTTAGGACACACCGACTCGGCTTTTGAAAAAGAAGTAACGGAAATTCGTCAAAAATTTGGTGGAATAAACTTTATAAGCGATTTAAGTTATGCTGAAGAGTTATATTTTCTTACTTCAAAATTCTTCAGCAAACATCCCGACGTTTCAGATATTGCCGTTGTTGCATTGGAAACATATATCGAGTTGTTTGCCAAAGGTAAAATAGGCATATCAAAATCCGAGTTCTTGGAAGAATGTGAACGCTACGGAAACAGTATTTTCAGATATGAAACAGTCGCTGACCGTATTTACAAAACTCATTATTTGATGTCAAGAGCCTACGATTTATGCGGAGATAACAAAAAGTCAGAAAGCCATCTGCAAAATTTGCCTTATGTTTTTGGCTTTAGGGATTATTGGGAAGCGGAAATTGCTTTTGCTGATGGTAAGAATGATATTGCACTTGAAAAAGTAAAAAAGAGTTTTGCTCAAATGGCTCGATTTACTTCTCGTTGCATAAGACTTGCAGGAAGAATTGTTCGTGCAGAAGGCAAACCCAATGCAGATAAAATTAGTCTTGAACTCGATGAGTATATGTTAAGGCTTATAAATGCATTTTTATCCGGTGGAGACTATTTACCACATCGACAAATCTTTCAGAAAACTTGCCTTTTACCCGGATTGGTTTCTCAAAACATTAAAATGGGTAACCTTGATAAAGCTAAAGAGCATATGCAGGAACTATTGAAAACACGAGACGAGTTTTTTGCATGTGTCGATAATTCAAGCGATAAGCATTGCCTAATGTTTATTAAGGGTGACCTTGATGCTTCTTGGAATACTACTAAAGAAAAAATAAACGAGCGTGTATCAAGTGCAGAAAAAGCATTAAAGCAAATTTAATGACGAAAATCTTTTGCTTGGGTAGTTACTATATATCATAGATTTATTGACGAAAATTTTTATAACAAAAAATTTTGGCTCCCACAGACTGATTCGCAGTCTATGGGAGCCGCTCTATAAATGTATATCATATTTCCCGCACTCATTTCGAAATGAAAGTCATATATCATATCAAAAAGACAGGATAGATTGTTTTATAGGATTATTGCAGATGTAGGTACATCCACATTGTATATCTTTGATTTATCTTGTAAGATTCTGTCAGGAGCATATCGAAAAGTAAATCATCTTTTCATACTAAGCACCGATAGTTGATTTCAAAACGAATTTCGAAAAGATAGTTAATATATCATTTCAAAATGTGTATCATAAATCATATCAAAATATCATATCAAAATTTTGTCATATATCTTACGAAAAATGATAGCAAGGCATAGTACGCCCAGGGACTTTTTTACTAAAAACTCTGTACATTTCTCCTATTTTCTTTTACTAACTTTGCGTACTATGCCTTGGCGCCGCTCCCTCGGGCACGCCCTCGGTCGCGTTTCTATCTTCCTTGTTCGAAAGATAGAAACCGGCGCCTCTCAAAATTAAAGTCATAATCATTTCAAAATGAGTGTCATCTTTGTCATCTATCATTTCGAAAAGATAGTCATACCTCTCGAAAAGAGAATAGATTTCGAAATGACTCTCAAAATTATAATCATCATTATCTCGAAACGTAAATCATATTTAATTTTGGCTGAAGGTCAGCATGATGGGACAAGCCCAGCGTATACTTAGGTGTACCTAAGCCTCTAAATTTAGAGAACGCAATACCATATACCGATACAATGGATCGGTCCACCGCTGAATAGTGGTACGGCAAGGATTTTCATTACCGATTAAATCCCATAACTTCGGTGCTTGATTAAAATACTGAAAAATTATCCAAGCAAATATTCTTCAGCCGTGTCTTTCACGGTAGCAACGATGAACCTACCTGTCATCGCTCAGGTGTGCTGCCACAGATTTTTAGTTAATAACTTAAAACTTAAATCTGCTACTCAACTTGCAACATTTCGGCAGCTGTGCAAGTCGGACTTTTCTAGGTACACTTCATCATCTCTCGACAAACCTTTGTCGAAGATACCTTTACTTCCTTTTCTAATGGTGCAACATTTCTTCGTACACCTAATAAATTTAAAAAACTCCTTCTCAAACTTTTAAGATGACACTTAAATTCTAAGAAAGAGTTTTTTTAGTTTCAAGAAAAGATTAACTTTCGGTATGACTTATTAAATCAAACGTAAAAAATTCAGCAGGACTTATGTCAAAATACAGCATTGTATCCATCATAGATTTAAATGTCGGATCAATCTTTCTTTTGAGAATTCGGCTGATATACCCCTCGTTATATCCGAGTGACAAGCTGAGTTCACGAGCGGTTATGTTATTATCTGCCATAAGTTTTTTAAGCCTTTCTCTGTAATCGTTTTCCCAATCCGCAGTATCAATATACTTTTTCATTGATTTCAACCTCTTTTCATAAAAAAATATGACATCTAAAGCCATAAAACTTTAAAGGTCATATTTTTATAACATAAGGTTATTATTTCGTTTCAAGAAAACATTAACTATTTTTCAACAACTAACAGAACGCCTTCAGGACCGATTCGTTTTTCCGGCTCTGTTAAAATGTTTTCTGCAATACATTTTTCAATCAAATCATTCAAAACATTTATTCCCGCTACCAATAGATTATATGATTTGTATTCATTTAGAAGGTGCTTTTGAATATGCGACACCATATAATCATGCAACTCTACAGCAATTTGATTACAGATATCTTCAACAGAATCATAATATCCGCGAAGAAGATTCCGATATTTCTCCCACTCCTTAAACTCAATAGTGATTATCCGTGGTTCTAAAATATCTCCCACTTTTCGCAAGAATCCACATTCGATTGCTTTGGCCACAATTTCCTTTTGATTCTCAGTTAAATCACTTACAGGCAGTCCACCGACTGCTTTTAGTGTAATGCTCATTAGTTCATCGTTTGTTATGTCCTGGCCGGCATAAAAATGTCTGTCAATTCTTTTGCCATAGATATTGCGAATGAAGACATAAGAATAATTGCAAAAGTTTCTGGTCTCATTTCCATCACAACCATAAAACCTACCGCAGTAAGGTGTACCATCTTCAACTGCTACAGCAACAGTAGTAAAATTTCGTTCAGGCTTTTTAATGTCATTAAAGAACTTTTCTTCGAGTATATCGTCAACATGCTCTTTAATGAACCATACAGATTCGTTTATCAAAGACCAAAGAATAAACCTCAAGTCTGTTTGTGAGCTTAAATACGGAAAATTTAAAAAACTTTCTTTAGTGTCATTCAAATGCTTTTTTAGCTTTTGGGAAAGTTCATCCAAATGTTTAGTATATATTTCTCCAACTTCATCAAACTCATTGTTGTCAACAATAATTACATTGGCTATATACTTTTCTCCTTCTTTTCGAAGAAGTCCGTAACTACCATTTTCGCCTTTAATTTGAATATCAAGTTCATCCTCAATATAAGGCATAGGCACGCATAGTTCCTCCGATAATTCTTTTGCACTTTTTGCTTTATCTTTACACGCATATACAATATTTTGAGACAAAATACGCTCTGCTTTTGTTCGTGGATCATTACCGCGAGGATTACCTGTCCCTATAAATGCCAACGAAACGGGTTTTAAAGATAAATTTCTATTACTCATAGTTTCAACCTCTTTTCTGACTGTATTACGTGCAGAAAACAAACGTTGTTTTACTGTTGTTCCATTGATGCCGAGTTTTAAGGCAATATCCTTAACTTTCATTTCGTCAAGGTAATACAGCACCATAACTTCTCGGTATGCTTTGGATAGAAAAGAAATCTCCGCAAAGATTTTCTTTATCTGTTCCTGCTCGGCGGCTTCTTCAATAAAGCTATCAATTTCATTCTCTTTTGCTGCCAATAACAAATCGCCGTTTTCGATGCTAACAGTTTTACTGGCTTGATGTCTCTTATCAGAGTAATCGGCATACACTCTGCGTGCGATTGTCCAAACAAAAGCATAAAAGTTTTCTATACTTTCCTGATTATATACGGCAGATATTACAGCTAGAATTATGTCCAAACATAAATCCTCTGCTTCGTATGAAGTGTTGCATCTTCGGTATGAGAATTGATAGATTTTATCGAGGAACTCTTTGTCACCGATAAGTTTTAATATTTCATTTGTTTTCATTTTGCACCTTTGCTTCAATCATGATTGTTACGCCTATATAGTCGGCAAAATAAGAGGTTGGTTAGGCAAAAGTTTAAAATTATTTCATTTTTTCTTCAAGGTAATGAAGTATGCTTTTAAATTTAGCTTCATCATTATAAGGTTTTAATGTTTTCGAATTAGTGATGATATTATAATATCTCTCAAAATCGGATGCGGGAACATTTTTTGACATTGTATTACTATCAAATGTTAATTTCTCAAATAAAGGTGACGTATATTTATAGCCTCCATCTTTTAATTCATTTTCTATTTCTTCATATATCTGTACAACCGTTTCCATAGCATTAAACATTTTTTCTCTATTTTGGAGTTTTGCGTATGCCATACTTAAATCTTCATAAGCGTTTGCTTTAAAATAAAGAAGATAACCCTCTTCACCAAGCGCTTTTATAATATCTAATGCCTTATTACAAATATCAATTGTAATTTCGGGATCTCCCCAAAGATAATGGTGTTTTGAAATTGTTAAAATATCACACAAAATAGATTCCGAATGGGCGAGTATACATTCCGATTTATAACCTGCACGTTCTTTCGCTGGAACGGAAAGACTTAACAACTCTCTCTTGGAATAGGCCGTATCTGACAATAAATTTGCGATTTCTAAAACCTTTTCTCTCATTCCGCAAAAAGAATATGCAAACGCCAAATTAACAATGGTGCTATGTCGTATTTTATCAACATTGCAGTCCCTTAAAATTAAATTCGCCTTTTGTTCAATATCAGAAAGCCATTCATCGTTATCCTCATAAACCATCACTTTGTATTCGATTAAATCATTAAGCAACTTATGCTCGTTAGGGTATGTTTGTAATGCTTCTTCAATTACAGCAATGCTTTTAGTGATTTCACCTGTATGTGTATAACTACGTGCTTCTTTTAGAATATTTTCTATTATTTCGCTCTTGTTATCAAGAGAAATATCCAAAAGATAATCCGAGGTTACACCAAAGAAATTAGACAAAGCAGGAATAAGAGATAAATCCGGCAGAGCCAATCCGTTTTCCCATTTACTAACTGCTTGGTAAGAAATGTTAAGATAATCTGCCAACTTTTCTTGGGTTACATCTTGTGCTTTACGCAGTTCCTTTATTTTTTCGCCAATCTTTAACATAGCATTCACTCCAAATATTTAATCGAAAGCGCTTTCTGATTATAGTATAAATCACAGCAGTTCAAATGTGTATAACATAACCGTTTACCTGTACGCAACCACAGGTTGAGTTAATAAGTTTTATAAATGCCGTTCAGCATAGTAAACGGCATATTATGATTTATTTTACTTGTTCTTTACACAAGTATATCTTTTAGCATCAAATTTAACCTTTGTGTCAGCAACAGTAAACCCATACTTTTTATAAAATCCAATAGCATCGTCATCGGTTTCAGCGGTAATATTGTTAACATTAAAACTATTAAAGATAAAATCAATAAGTTTACTACCAATACCTTGACCTTGATAATCAGGTTTTACAGCAATATCAAGTATGGTTGCTGAGTTGTTTGCTATCTTAAAAATAACAATCCCTTTGTGTTCACCATTATCTTTATATGCATAGATATTGGTGTTTTCATCTTCTTGATATTTCTTCGCTCTATTCAATAATCGTTCTTCTGTGGGATTGAATACGCTCGGTGCAAGTAATTTCAATATATCAGGTCCAGTTATTATTTCTTTAATGTCACAGATTGAGAATACATTGCAAAGTTCTATACCTAAAGCACCATATTTTTTAATTTGCTCCTTGCTGTAATACTGTTCCATATCAGTGTAATGGGCAGTATCAAGTTCGGCAACTGTATAGCCGCACTTTTCAAGCGGTAACGCTTTATACAGTTCTTCAAAATCAGAGAATTTATGTAACCTTACAACCTGTGCTCTTATAATATCTTTGGCTGAGATGTTGTTAAAAATAATGGTATCCCCAACATTTATTTGTTGCCGCTTCTCATCATTAAGCCTAAGTTCAATTGTTTTACTATCATCTGCAATCTTTTTAAAAGCAGATGGAACAAGATTCATATAGTGAATAATAACAAATACTCCTTAATATCCCCAACAAACTGATTACCGCAACGTGCAAGCTCACCAAGCACACGGTTAATGCCTTGCTCGGATTTATACCAATTATCTTTGGTTATTCCCATACATACCACAGGACAAACAAAAAATGTTGTATCGGGGAACGCCATTTGATAAAGCATAAGACAACGGCGAGCGTGAAAAGCCTTGCAAACTATAATTCCAGTCTTTATCTCTACACCTTTTTCATCAACGGCCATTCGAGAGAAGAAAGCGTTATCACGAGTATGACCGGACTTATCTTCTCCAACGATCACATCAGCAGGTACGCCATTTTTAACAAATACATCAGTAAAAAACTCACAGTCAGATTGATAGTCACCATTGTATATATCTGCCTCTGAGCGAATACCGGGCCACTTGTTTCGTTTAACGCTAACTCCACCTGATGGAACAAGCCACTTCGCATATCCTTTAAGATAAAGTTCGGCAGCGTATTCTGGTTGTTCAGGATGGGAGCCGCCAGGCAGAAAAATAGCATCTACCTTTTGCGGTTTATCTTCAACGAATATGAAGTTTGTTATATCAGCGATAATTTTATCATTCATATTGAGGATACCTTTTCTTGAATTCCATATTGGCTTTTTCTGTAAAAATCTTGGGTGTGGAAATTCTATTATCAAGACCGACGTTTTCCCAAGTGGCAGTCCAAATCATATATGGTTTTAATGGAAGTTTGTCTTTGACTTTCAAGTGTGCTCCGTCACGTACGGCTAAACCATCTTCAATTATTTTCTTCATATCAAAATAAAGTCTTGCGCCGGTTAAATATTCGGCGTCGCCATCCATATTGATTTTCCCTTGCTGTTTTGAGTTAACAACAAGCTCTCCAGCAATATTTTTGCCAAACATAATATAGTCACTAAAATCTTTTGGATCGCCAAGAGCGCTGCCAATTGGCTTTTCTTCGGATATTGTTTTTTCGGACTTTAAAATATTCCAGCTTTTTAGGCAACCATCTTTTTGTATTAAATCCCAATTTTCCAAAGACGTACTATGTACGGTATACACTTGTTCACCATCTCTTAAAATTGGTTCATCGAAACTATGACCCGCATATTTTTCTTTAGCATATTCGAGGTCAACTTCACTGATAACAAGTATCATATTTTTGTTCTGTTTAGTGTTGAATTCAATAAAATCGCAGACAGACATCTCCCAACTGTCTGCAAAACGGCTGAATTTTATACTATATGTACAACCGTTTAAGCTACCAACCATCAGTTTATATTCTTTACTATCGGTAAGCTGCCAAATTATCCAAGAGTCATCATACGGTTGGTTAGTAATCGGGTTTATGCTATTTTCAATAAAGTTATCAAGTCTGTAAATCATTGTCTAACACCTTTTCGTATATCTCTAGATTTTTTTCAGGAGATTTTTCGCCTGTGTTCTTATATCCCATAGCTTCCCAAAACGGTTTGCTGGTAACGGGGTCTGAGATAAAATACAACCCTTCAGCACTTTTCACTATCAATATTCCTTATAAATAAAATGCTGTACGCCGCTGTCAAGCTTCGGCATAAGTTCCGTAGCTTTTTCGGGGTATATTTTTATATTGCTAAGCTGTACCAACGGTATCCAATGAAACTCAATTTGAAAATCGTCTCCGCTCATTTCCTCTGTCCCAGTAAATACATTACATGAAAAATCGTCAATATTTTTAATTTCAACCGAATAATAAAGGCATATTTGGTGACAGGGCTTATCTTTTAACGGGAAGAATATTTCTCCGACCCATTTAAGTTCACCAACCGTAATATCTGCTCCAATTTCTTCCATAAATTCTCTTTTTAGAGTCTCTGTATTTGTCTCTCCAAAAGAAACATGACCGCCCGGAAAAGCGTAACCCTCATCACCCTTAGCTTTGTGTAGAAGCACTTTTTCGTTATGTATGCAAATCCCCGCAACACGGTAGCTGAAAAGATAATCTTCTGTTTTAAAAAGTATGTCTTTCATTTTAATACCTCTACAAATATTATTCCAAAAATTATAGAGTCCTATTTTTAATTTGATAGCACTTTACATCACATAGTTCATCTGAACCGAATTTTGCCTTTGCTTTTGAAAAATGTGTGAATTTCATATCACATTTCTCCATAACCCTGCCGGAAGCTATATTTTCCACATGATGATCTGCGATAACCGTTTCAACACCATCATTAAAAAGTTCGGTTATTACTGCTTTCAAGGATTCCGTTAGATAGCCGTTATTCCAATAATCATATGCTAAAACATAGCCAACTTCAGCAGTCTTTTTATCTTCTGATAAATCAATAACATCAATTACACCAATTAGGTTGTTGCCATCTCTAAGAGTAATACCCCAACGGTAATCGAACCCTTTCTCTGTTTGGCTTTTATACATTTTTAGCAGTTGTTTCGTTTCTTCAATACTTTTATGCGGATGCCAACGGCAATAGCGAGCAACACGCTCATCCCAAGTCCAATTTTTAAACATTTCTGCTGCATCCGTTTCGTTAAGCGGTCTAAGTAACAGCCGTTGAGTTTTAATAATACTCATAATTAGTTCTCCATATCAATTACTCTTTTGACTTCTTTTCGGTTTTTAATCCACATAGTTTTCTGTGTATAATGGCTAAGTGTCTTTCTGATTTCAACCATATTTTTATTTTTGAAAGTATCAGTCCATTTGAGTAGGTTATAAACCGATTTCAAGGTTTCTCTTTTACCTTTTTCAAGACCGAGTTTTCTTTTTATCGTGCGCTTAATTATTCTATATTTATAAACTCGTTTAGGTATATCAAGCACATAGATTTTATCTGCATCCTCAAAACACTTTCCAACCCAAGCATAATATACACCCTCGATTATCCAACTCTCATTTTTCAGAATATCATTTAGCAGTGAGGTTCGTTTCTCTATAGGCATTTTAACACCATAACCGTCTGCATTATTATTCCACTGGATATCATCTAAATCAAAGTGAGGGACATTATACTTTTCACTTAGCGCCTTCGCTAAATATGTTTTGCCCGAACCACTGCACCCGATTATATGTATTTTCATAACTTACATCTTCCAAAATTCAATATCATTATAAACAAATTCTGCTTTTTTGTTTTCAGAGAACTTATCTATGGGATAGCCCATTGGAATCAACTCAATATACCGTGAAGTTTCCGTACGACCGTCAACACCGTCTTTATTAAGGGTACAACGTGCAAAACGAAATGTGTTTTTAGTCATATAATTTCTATGATACTCTTTGGCAAATCCATTACCATTATAGTCAGACGTGGGATTTTCAAAAATCGGCTCATCTGCGAGTAATAATTCTCTTAAACGAGGAAGAGAAACATATTCTCCGTCTTTGTCTTTCAAATACAATCTCCATGTCGGATCTAACATAATTCGTTTCCCTGATGGCAACAGACAATCCACTACCACGTGGCAATCATCGAACGGGTCTTCATACGGCAAACAAGTAATATGCTGTGCTTTTATTCCATTTAAACGAAGTAAAGAGGCTAAAAGTATTGCAAGACCACGACAGTTTGTTTTGTTATCGTTTCTTTCGCAAAACTCAATAATGTCGGTGATTTTTCTACCGGAACTCATTCCACCTGTACCGTTATGTCCAAAGTGGTCACACACAAAATCCAGAAGTTTGAAAACGATCTTGTCTGTTCGAGTATCTAAACCATCTATGTAGTCGTTATAATTGTACTTTTGCAGTATTTTAGGTGCATCTCCACCCAATACAAATTCGTTACTGCAGCCGTACTCTTTGTTTCGGTCATATTCCGGATATTCTTTAAGAATTTCTATTCTTGTTTTATCAGAATTTGGGACAAACACTTCCGGTGCAACAAATTTATATGGTGCATCTTCAGGGACATCGTCAATTTTCTCATACTTTACAGGAGTTTCTTTACCATGCTGTGTGTAAAATCCTTCAAGCTTGCCATCGGCATACTTGACGTGATAAACCATACGATAATATTCATCATTTATTTCATAGCAAAATAAACCGTCTTTTTCATAAACACAGTTAGGCTCAAAGTTATAATAGCCACTGGAAGTAAAAGATATTTTCATACGAAGTGGGTTTTCATCAAAAATATTGATGGTTTCGCCCATATCTTTTTTATACCATTTTCCAACTAATCGTTTATCCATTATATTAATACCTTTCATCTGCTACTCAAAAGTTGCAACTTACAATTGATTTCATACATAGCAACCTTATTAGAATCCCATTTTAATAGTTTTCACGCCTCATTATATATGTAAGCCATTTATATTCAGTATGTTCATTTGATAGCGTAAGCTCTGAATCACACTCAAAGGCAAACGAATATTCGGGAATAACAACGGTATTTTTATCCCAATGTTGCCGTCTGCTTTCATCAATAACTTCTGCAGGAACATATGCAATACAAGTGAGTTGCTTAATATTTATAGGATCAACACCAACCTCTTCTATTGTTTCTCTTTTGGCTGCTTGGGTAGGTGTTTCTCCATTTTCTCCGCATCCGGCAATAAACTGCCAATAGCTACTATCTGCTCTGCGAAGGATACAGAACAATGGCTTACCGTCAACGACACGATATGGAATTGATAATATTTGATAAGGTTCACGCATTATTTACCCTCCACGAAATCAATTAATTGTTTCAAATTCTGAATACTCCACTTATCAGTATTGTTGCCACTTCGATCTATTAAGAAAGAGGTGAAACCTTGTTCTCTTGCTCCATCAGCTTCAGGTTTATAATCATCAACATATAAACATTCTTCCGGCAAAACACCTTGCGCATTGAGTGCGGCATTAAAAATTATAGGACTTGGTTTTCCTGCCCCTACTAAAGAGCTAGCGGCAAAGGAAGTGAAGTATTTAGCAATTCCTAATTGCTGCAGAGTGTATTCAAGTGATGGTGAGGTGTCGCTTATGACGCCCATTTTATATCCGTTCTTATAAAAATACTCTAACACTTCTACGGTTTCAGGAAACAAAGCACGGTCTCCATTACACCATAGTTCATTAAACAATAACTTTGCTCGACCATCTATATTCTTTTTAACACCTTCATCAAAGAGTAGCTGACGATAGAACCTTTTGAAAAATTCCCTTTCATCATCAACTGTTTTATACCAAGGCTTTTTTCCTTCGCTTGCGAGGTTAAAAAGAGTCATCATTTTATCGTAGGACAGTTTGAAAGGCTTACCACTCCATTCGCTAATTATCTGATCTCGCCAAATTTCTTTTTCTTTGTCAAAATATGTGAGTGTACCATCACGATCGAAAAAGATAGCTTTATATTTCACCTAATCTCATCCTTTCGTTTTTGCACAGACGATTTACGAAATTCGGCAGGTGTTGTGCCTGTTATTTCCTTAAAAATACGGTTAAAGTGTTGAACTGTTTTGAATCCAACCATGTTTGCAATATCCTTAATAGGAACATCAGTAAAAGCGAGTTGTTTTTTTGCAATAGTAACTCGGTATTGCATCAAATATTCGATTGCAGTGCAACCAAGCTCTTCTTTCATTAGTGCGGTAAGGGTTGTATGGTTTATTCCGGCATTAGCCGATATATCAGAGAGGGTTATACTGTCGCCATAATGGCTCTCTATATACAACACCGCATCACTAAGTTTGGGATTTTTAATAATTGGCGCGTTATCCGATTTTTGGTGGGTTAAACCATAGCCAATAAGACCGTACATACGCTCCAAAGCAATAATAATCTCCATAAAGTAGGAACGGCCTCTACAAGACCAATACCAATCTCTTTGCTCTGTTAATTCCTCTAACATATAATCAGCAGATTGTTCGATTTTTTCTACCTGTGTCTCAGCAATAGGAATCACATACGCTTTTTGGGTAAACGGTTTTAACATAAACATATCGTGGGTGGTTGCAATATCGCCATATTTACTGGAACGTAAAAGTTCAAAGGTCATATTAATATTTAAGAATTTAGGATGGAAGTACACACAGGTGTATCTAGCTTTTGATTTTGAAATCAACACAGGGTTTTCGCATTCATCGAAACATAAAAACGATGGTGCGGTAGCAGTGATTTTCTCACAACCAATTTTAAATTCTAATTTTCCTTTGGTGAGTATAACGAGTAAAAAACACTTGTCCTTAATATTGATATTTTCAAGCAAACCGTTCTTAACGCACTCAACAAAAGCAACCTTTCCTTCATTATACTTTCTGCCAACTGTAATTGTTCCATACATCCACCACCTTAAACTGTTTGTATTTTACCATATTTCAACTTTCCCTTCAATGTTCAATTATTATCTGATTTATAATTTCTTTTATCTAAAATTAAATTTCATATAAAAATCAGGTCATATACTAACGATTGATTTTTCAAATGCAAAATGGTATAATATTCCTATAATTTACAAAAAGGAATTTATTATGACAAAAGATGACGCTTTGAAATTGTTTTATGAAAACAATAATATTAATCCTAAAACAATTCATCCACATGACCGAATAGCAGAACTCCCTAAAAAGTTAGATGATTGGCTTCTAAATATTGATTCTAAAGATCATGCTGTTTTTTTGGATGCTTTTAGCAGATACATATACCTAACCCAAGAAGAATGTCAGGATAGGTTTGTGCAGTTAGTTGATTTACTAGAAAAAGACCTTGCAAAATATACAATCAATTTGAAAGACGTACTTTATGTTACTGTAGAATCATCTAGTGGTATTAAATCCGGTAGTGATAATGTTCGCTCAGACATTCAAATTTATAATTTCAACAGAATTGATAACGAACAAGTATTAGCCTCACAATCAAAATTTTCTAAAGACCCATTGAGAGATATTAAAGCTGTTGTATTTGTTGATGATATAATCGGAACAGGAAAAACCATTTGGCGCGTCTTGAATGAATTTTGCGACAAACACAATATAGATGGTTATAACAACCCAAAACTATATTATATGTGCTTAACACCAACTCAGAGAGCGATAAAACATCTTAATGATAATTTTGAAAAATTCAACTATAAAGTTACTGCTATTTACAAGGATGAATGGATTTCTGCTAAACATTTTACCAAAAACACACACGAATATAGTACAATTGAGAAATATGAAAAACTAATTGGAGATTTTTTTGCTGAAACAGAATATCCTTACTGTATGGGGTTCGAAAAATGTCGCCTGTTGATTTCATTTTATTATAACACACCCAACAACACCATAAGTGCTTTTTGGCGACCTACTGATTTCAATAAACCTCCCTTTATACGAAAAGGCATGGAATGCAAAAGACCAAATGTTTCAGATTTAACAAACAAGAAAAAGCAGTCTGATGCAAATTCATATGCGTTTGCTGCTAGTAGGAGTGAATAATGGATTACGAAGAAAAAACTTTAGATTGCTTGATATTGGGTATGCTAAGGCAAGATCCTACCTGTGATTTAACATATATATCAGAAGAACTCAAATTACCTAAAACTGAAATAATGAAACACATTCGATATCTATGTGATAACGACTTCTTAACACTCAATAATAATAGATTTTATACAACAGCACACGGAAACAGTATAGCAATTCATCCGCAATCAGTATCACATTATGAATATCTTAACACAGATGCACAAGCTACTGTAGACTTCGATTGGGAAGAATGCTCATATCTACCAACTCCAAAAAGTTTTTCAGCCAAGAAAAAATAGTTTAATCAACGGGAGATCGTTAGCTAAGAGGTGCATTCGCCTCATATTAAGAACGGCACTAACTGATGTTGCAGAGCGCTTACTTGCGCTCTCTTCGTTCTCTTAGTAACCGCTCTGCAACATCAAATGTTTTAATTAATTATATTTTACGTAGCGATCTCCCGTTTTTTTAGAAGGTTTAATATGGATAACAATTATATAATCAAGCTAAAACACGGACTGTATGAAAAAGAATATGACGATAAGTTTATTAATCGTTGCTGTAAATATGCAGAAAAATTAATAAATAAAAAACTCCCAGTGTTTTTCGACGAAGAACATATTCACCGTGTTTTGCGTACTCAAGGAATATCATTAGAAAATAATTATCATGCGTTCGATTTAATTAGCGACAACAAAATTAGGACAATACTTGCACCAAGCAAAAGATTGAAAGCACGGCAGCGTTGGATACTTGAAAACATATTAAATAAGATTAAAGTATCTAAATACGCACAAGGTTTTGAATTGAATCGTTCTATTAAAACTCATGCCGAACTTCACGCAAATCATGATTTTGTTGTTTGTATGGATATAAAGGATTTCTTTCCATCAATCACCGAGGAAAAGGTATTTGCTATATTTAAGAATATCGGATACACATCGCGCGCATCACAGGAACTTGCCAAACTTTGTTGTTTTAAAGGAGTGCTACCGCAAGGTGCCCCGACTAGTCCTAAACTTGCAAATATAATTTGCAAAAGAATGGATTGGGAAATACAAAGATATGCGAAGGAGAATGACATTACATATTCAAGATACGCTGATGATCTTACATTTTCTTCTAATAGCGAGATGTCACAATTGATACCGGAAATAACTTCAATAGTCAATAAATATGATTTCAGTATCAATACTGAAAAGACACAATCTTTTACTTGCGGAGAACCAAAATTTATTACGGGATTAGTGGTTCAAAACGGAACCGTTCGTGTTCCAAAACGTTATAAGCGTGAACTTAAAAAAGAAATTCATTATTGTCAAAAATTTGGGGTTTTAATTCATTTACAAAACTCTAATGCCACGCATTTCGTTAATTATCGTGAACATCTTTATGGTAAAGCGTATTATGTTCATATGATAGAGCCCGACATCGGAGAGAAGTTTCTTGACGAGCTTGATAAAATATACTGGCCGGAGTATATGCTATAACATAAAGGAGATTAACATGATAGAAAACACAAACAAAACTGTTTTTATTAGTCACTCAACTATTGATACACGATTGCATAATTGTTTTTTGAATTTATTAGTAAATGGATTTGGTATAAGCAAAGATTGTGTATTTAGCAGTTCAATTGCAAGGAATATACAAACTAGTGATAATTTTATTGAAACCATAAAAAGCAATATAAAAAATTGTGATGTTATAATTCTTTTAATTACATCATCTTATATGCGTAGTTCTTTTTGTTTGGCAGAACTGGGTGCAGCTTGGGCGCTTGAAAAGAGAATAGTTCCAATTATTATGGACCCTATAAGTGTAAAAGAATATAATAAAACGCCATTGCAAGGTTTGCAATTCAGAAAATTAGATGGTCTACGCATTGTTTATGATGAGTTTTTTGATTTTGGATTAATTTCCCGACCTGATACTGAAGAATTCAGTAAGCACTATAAAGAGTTTCTTGAAACTATTCGATTTGCTGAAAAAGATGGCAATAAATTTGTTGCAACCATTGTGCAAGATAGAGCAGGCATGAACTGCAATAGTAATTTACAGGGAAAACGATGCCTAAAACTAGATTCACTTATTCCTTTGAACAACTTACCCGTAAATGGTGAAACGCATTGGCTCTTTTTTGATGATAACAAAGAGAAATATGGAAATCCTCAAGTTGGTGATGTTGTTAAATTTCTTGTACATAGCACAAAATTTTATCCCGAACCTTGGGGTGATGGGCTTGAGAACACAAGAAACATTTATCCAAAATCGAAATTAGAAATTTTAAATAAGTAAAACTGAGCCAATCCAATTACATCGGATTGGCTCAGTTTTTTACCTTTAGGCAAGAAAGAATAAATAAAAGCCGGTCGGTATTGATTTCTGCTCTCTAAAAATATGTAAAAGTTTTTAATACAAATCTTCAATTGGAGGCAAAATCTCTCCTAAGTATATATTAAATCCATCATCATGATTGATATATTTATGCCATTCTCTTTTTGTTGCTAAACTACAATAAATAAATTGATGAGATGAAACCATTTTTACAGTTGGCTTGAAAACAAACTCTTTTCCTTCTCCTACTTTTTTATCGTGCATGAACCATGCAATTTCATAAAAATCTTCCGGAAAGTTTGCATCAACTTCAACCCATACTTTATACTCGTCACCTGGTCTAAGTCTGATATCTTCAAATGATAAGGATAACTTTTCTCGTTTAGCTTCGTCCCTATAACCACATCTGCCAAAAGAATCTTCTACTTTAATGAAAACAGGAACATTGTAATCGCGTTCTCTACCTGTTTTAATATAGTACTTTTGATAGCAATCAATGAAATCATGAGAATAGCATATTGCTTTTTCAGCATCCCTATAGGAAATCGGATTCCCATGATACAACTTATTTCTTATATCTTTCAAGATCGATAATCTATTTCTAACTTCTTCTTGTCCTGAAAAATCAGCTTCTAAAATTTCTTTAAAAAACTCATTGTAAAAACTGTCTTTACATAAAAAATATGCAATATCTTCCATAAGGATAGCATCAATTTTTCGTGGAAATCTATTAGGATTTTCTGTCATTCTATCAGATACTATTCTTTGAGTTTCGCTCCTAATTAAATTTTCGCCATTTTCAAACTTATATTCAAAATAATCTCTTCCATATTTTTCAGTGAATTTATCATTAATGATACGTCTAGACCAATGTTCTAAAGACTCTAAAATTTCCTTTGCACTATTTCTGATTTCTGTTTCATTAAATCTAATCACTTTAACACTTCCTTGTATAATTTGTATCTTTTATTGTTCTTTATTTTCATTACCTGTTTTGCTTAAATTCATATCTTCCAACCGATAAGATGAATAAGATTTATGTACAATATGTAAATCAATATTCTTTTCTTTAACTATCAACTGCAAATCTTTTAATATTTCATCATTATGCCATCCTTTTGCACCTAAATAAATAGCTGAAGGTTTAGCATAAAAACGATTATCTTGTGTTGGGACGATCACACGCCATTCATCTTCATATTTCCAGTCGGGCGATTTAAAAAGCATAGCATATAGCAATAATTCCTGATCAAGAATATCATCATGCGATAATGTAGTATCCGTATATATTACTGGCAAAACCATTTTATCTATATATGGATTTTCTAATAAATCATACTCTATACAAACCCCATTATGGGAATCTCCATAATGTGACCACATAGTAATTGATAGTGGATTTGTTGTTAAACTTCCTATTAAAAAAGAATTATCAATCAGTTTTGTAAAATCTAAAGATGATTGCATATAAAACTCACGCATATTTTTATAACAATAATACAATTTATCTTTTGCAAGTATTTTTTCATCCTTGTTTTCAATTTCATCAGTCATTTGCTTTAACACTTCAATTACATTTTCGCCATTCTCAACACGCTTATGCCATAGTTTAGTTAAGTACTCATCCGAAAAGAATTGATAATCTTCAGCGAAATTAATAAGTTTGTTCGGATTAAAATCAGCATTTACAAAAGACTCAAAAGGATCATTTAATACTGATGGCTTACTTAACCAAATATAATCATTTCGAATACTATCAATTGTATTTGAGTCAAAACGTTTATATTTATACAATTTTTTAGGTTTGTTATTTATCTTATCCTTAAAATTTTTTTGAATATATTCTAATTCTTTTTTCATATTTTAATATTGCTCTTCCGTATACTCATGCGGGCGTTCTTTATAGTCTTTAACTTTGTATTCGCCGATGGTATCATATTTACTTGCTTTGGTTTCGGTTGGGGTGTTGGTTTCGTTATCTTCGCCGAGGATTGCATCGAAGAAGATGTGTTCAAGATATTCGTATTTTGAATAAATACCTTGTGATGCCCAAACGAGAGCATTACGAACATAAGCGGAGTTTGTTTTAAATAATTCGTGTTCTACCTCAAATCCCAATGATTTTGCAAGCAGTACCGCAAACACTATAACTGTTCTTGTATTACCTTCACGGAAGGGGTGGGTTTGCCAAATACTTGCTATAATACGAACAAGTTTAAAAACAATATCCTTATCATTATCGCCGGTTCTTTTGAGCTTGGCGATTTCTTTCATTGTTTCGTTCAGTTGCTTTTTTATTTCTTTGGGATAAGCATAACGAACGGTATCACCGCCAAGGACGTCTTCGTATTTTACCATTTGAATGGTACGGAATTCTCCCGCCCAATCAAATATCTGACCAAAGATATTGCGGTGAATATCCTGCAAAGTTTCGGTGTTAAACTTATCGTACTTATAATCATAAATTGCCGCCATAGCAAGACCGGTAATATCGGCTTCTGCCTTGCGTAGCAGTTCTGAATTTTTAATATCAGCTAAGTTTTTGAGTACGTTTACATCATCATATAAATAAGGGTCGCGCATTTGTTATACCTCCGTTACAAAACCGTATCTTCTGAGTGTTTGTTCAAACACCGATAAGAATGTTATATTGCCTTTTTTCCAATTGGCAAGGTCGGTTTTAACCTTAGCACTTACGGGAACACCCTCAATTGAGGTCATAGCATCAGAAAAGGAAATTCGCTTTTCTTTTTCGTCAGCAGAAATGCTATCCATACCGCTTGTGAGTTTAAGCATTTTTAATTTACGAAGTAATGCTTTATCCAACAACTCTGCGGCGGTTTCAATATCAGCAAGTCTTAATATAACTTCGGGTAATTGTGCCTCGTATTCTTTCCTTAAAGAAATTTGATTTGATATTTCATCTGCTTCTTCAGCCTTGATGTATTTGCTCTCAACAGTATCGCCGTTACGGGTTTGCAAGTATAAATACTGCTTACCGCCAATCTTCTTTTTAGAAATATATCCTTTGGGCAAAACACTAAGTTTTTGCTCAATTTCAAGTTTCTGCGCAAGTAGTTCTTTATATTCAAAAATAATATCAGTCATACTATTACCTCCTGATTACTAATAGTATATCATAAAATAACCTACAAATCAACAATTAATCGAAAATTTGTAGGTTAATTATAATTATGGCGTAATTAAGATAGCAGTGATTCAATTTGATTTTCTTTTAAGACCGCCATCACTTGCAACAAACAAGGTGATACCTAAACATATTAGAAAAGCGCCTGTTGATGTTGAGACCTTATATAAAAGTGCAAGATAGCCTGTCCGAACAGTAATTAATATTAAAATCAGCATAACAACAAACTTAAACAGTTTCATTTTAAATCCTCCTTTTATGTACTTAAAAAGCCTTATTTCAAGCGGTTTTGTCAGCTGCTCCGCCATTGTCATTCCACTTTGTTTGCTGTGCTTCGCCGAATCTTTGATAATGCACTATTTCTCTTTCTCTTAAAAATTTAAGCGGATCAATAATATCGGGATCGTCTATAAGCCTTAAAAGGTTGTCATAGGTAAGGCGCGCCTTTTGCTCTGCGGCGAGGTCCTCGTGCAGGTCGGCGATAATGTCGCCCGTGGACTGAATGGAGTTTGCGTCCCAAGGAACGGAAGAGGCGGCTATCGGATAGACTCCTGCGGTGTGGTCGACGAAATACTTATCAAAGCCGGACTGCATTATCTGTTCCTTTGTAAGATTTCTTGTCAGCTGATGAACCATGGCGCAAATCATTTCAAGATGGGCAAGCTCTTCGGTACCTATATCGGTAAGACAGCCCTTAACATCGTCATAAGGCATCGAATAGCGCTGGCTTAAATACCGCATTGAAGCGCCGAGCTCCCCGTCCGGTCCGCCGTACTGAGTAATAATTATCTGGGCAAGCTTAGGATTGGGATTTTTGATTTTAACGGGATATTGAAGTTTTTTATCATACTGCCACATAAATCAGTTCTCCTCGCTTTCGTTTTCCCAAGGCCACGGTCCGTCGGTCCAAGTCCACACAGGGGTATCTGCCGGAACTTCATTTACGGTTGTAATATAAGGACCGTATTTTTGCGTATAAGCCGAAACCGCGGCGTTTCTTGAGTCTCTGAATGTTTTAAGCTTTTTTAAGGCACCCTCGCTGTCAGGGTGGGTGTCAAGAAACAAAACCATTTCATGTATGGCAAAATCATATTCGTTTATTCTGCGCAGCATAGCTCTTTTTGTAAGGTCTGTCATTTTGAGTCGCCTCCGCGCAAAAAAGGCTTGTCGAGATCAGGGAAAATCGTTCCGCGGATATAGCCCTCGGAAATATCATACACCCCGTCGTCGGGCTGCAGGTTGATAAATGCCATTGCAAGAATTTCACTGTCATTGCAGATTTTTTCTTTTTCCATTATAAAGCTCCTTAGTGTGACAGGACTCGAACCTGCCACGGTTTTTCTCGCCGCCTTTTAGATTGCGGCTTTGTGTTCATTTTTGCAAGGCGCCAGCCTTGCTGCAAATTTCTCGCTTCGCCGAAATCAAAATTCGGCGGCAGAAACTTTTAACCTACCGAAACAAAAAATTTTGTTATAAGACGAAGCCGACTAAACGCAGGAATACTGCCGTATTTCAAGTTTTGAGGCAATGTATTATGCAAAATTTTGTTTCGTAGGCGTGACAGGTTCGAGTCCTGTCACACTATATTTATTGAGTTTAAAAATTTAAGAACTCTATAACAGTTTATTCCTATAATTATTTCATGTTAAAAAAAGCGCCTGCCAAATACGGCAGACGCATTAAAAATATTTTAAATATAACCCTTAAGCCTTTTTATAACCGGCGGAATAAGCAAGGATATAACGACCGCTGTTATAACTCCGGAAAGAATTCTTGTAACAAGAACTATCCCGAAAAGGGCTACGGGATATCCGTAAATTTTAGCGTCAATATACATAACCGCTGTGTTTGCCGCCGTAACTATGAGTGCGCTTATCACCGTGCATAGAATAAGGGGAAAACGCTTGAGGCTTCTTCCTAAAGCAATAAATAAAAGACCGACCGAGAGACCGCGAAGAACTGCGGGAAGAGTCCAAAGCACGGTAGTGGCAGTAAGCCCGTAGGTTATGAGCTGACCGATAAACGCACCCGTAAACCCTGACGCTGCCGCCCAGAGCGGACCTATGCACACGGCGGTGATAATAACGGGAATTGCGTTAAGTGAAATTTTAACCGAGCCGCCCATGGCCGAACTTAAGGTTGTACTTAGATAATCAAGACCGACATAGAGCGCTGCCATGACTGCGCAAAAGCAAAGCTTTTTGGAAAAAGTGTTTTTTGACATAAAAATAACCTCCCTATCATCCCGGTGCGGCAGGCTCAAGTCCTGTCACACTAACCGAAAGATAATAGAAAGGAAAAATAATTCTATTTCTGTCAGCGGGATACGGTATTTTAACCGCAGACCGCTTCAAGCCATACCCGAGCCGTCTTTCGTTCCGCGGACAACTCCCCGTTCCGCAGACACTTTACGCTAAAATACCTACTCTGAAATATATTGGTATTATACATCATAAAAAATTATTTTGTCAAGTAAATTTTTATTGACTTAAAACTTTAAAGGTGATAGAATTATAAAAATATTAAACTTATCATATTAAAAGGAGCTTTGAAAATGGCAGTATTTATCAACGAACAATCACACACCTTTAACGAATATTTGCTTATCCCGGGGTATTCCTCGAGCAAATGTGTACCTGCGAATGTAACGCTTAAAACTCCCCTTGTTAAATTCAAAAAGGGCGAAGAGGCTGCCATAACCATGAATATTCCGCTGGTTTCTGCTATCATGCAGTCGGTTTCGGGAGACAGGCTGGCGGTCGCTCTTGCAACAGAGGGCGGAGTTTCTTTTATTTACGGTTCGCAGTCAATAGAGGACGAAGCGGCAATGGTAAGCCGTGCGAAATCCTATAAGGCAGGCTTTGTAAAAAGCGATTCAAATATCAGTCCGGAGGATACGCTTAAGGATATTATTTCTTTAAAGGAAAAAACAGGCCATTCAACCGTTGCGGTTACAAAGGACGGCACCGATAAGGGCGAGCTTGTGGGAATCGTCACAAGCAGGGATTACAGGGTGAGCAGAATGTCGCCCGAAACAAAGGTAAAGGATTTCATGACTCCTTTTGATAAGCTCATAACCGCCAAGGAGGGAACAACCTTAAAGGAAGCAAATGATATTATATGGGACAATAAGCTTAATTCCCTGCCGATAATAGACAGTGACCGCAGGCTTTGCTATTTTGTTTTCAGAAAGGATTATGACACACATAAACAAAATCCCGATGAGCTTCTTGATAAATCAAAACGGTATGTTGTGGGGGCAGGTATAAACACGAGGGATTATGCCAAGAGAGTTCCTGCCCTTGTAAACGCGGGAGCGGACGTGCTTTGTATTGATTCTTCCGAGGGCTATTCCGAGTGGCAGAAGCTTACAATTGACTGGATAAGGGAGAATTACGGCGATACCGTCAAGGTAGGAGCCGGAAATGTTGTTGACGCCGAGGGCTTTAAGTTTTTAGCCGAGTGCGGAGCGGACTTTGTGAAGGTCGGCATAGGCGGCGGCTCTATTTGTATCACCCGTGAAACAAAGGGAATAGGCAGAGGTCAGGCGACCGCGCTTATCGATGTCTGCAAGGCGCGCGACGAATACTATAAGGAAACCGGAGTTTATGTACCCGTTTGTTCGGACGGCGGAATTGTTTATGACCATCATATAACTCTCGCTCTCGCTATGGGCGCGGATTTCATAATGCTCGGAAGATATTTCGCAAGGTTTGACGAAAGCCCGACAAATAAGGTCAATATCGGCGGAACATATTATAAGGAATACTGGGGCGAGGGCTCTAACAGGGCAAGAAACTGGCAGCGCTATGACCTCGGCGGAGATAAAAAATTAAGCTTTGAAGAGGGCGTTGATTCCTATGTTCCTTATGCTGGAAGTCTGAAGGATAATGTCGGACTGACTTTAAGCAAGGTTAAATCCACCATGTGCAACTGCGGAGCGCTGAGCATTCCCGAGCTTCAAAAGAAAGCCAAGCTCACTCTTGTAAGCTCCACAAGCATTGTCGAGGGCGGAGCGCATGATGTTATCCAGAAGGAAAGCACTTCGATAAAATGAGTTTGATTTTAGCCTCGGCGTCGCCGAGAAGAAAAGAACTTTTAAGGCTTATAACCGATGATTTTACGGTTCTGACAGCAGATGTTGACGAAACCGTTCCTAAAGATATTGATATTTTTGAAGCCCCCGTTTACCTTGCTTTAAAAAAAGCAAGGGCGGTTGCCGAAAAAAACAAAAAATCAATTATAATAGGTGCCGATACGGCGGTTTTCTTAGGAGAAAAAATGCTAGGCAAGCCTGAAAGTGAAGAAAACGCCGAAAAAATGCTCTCTTCCCTTTCCGGAAAAGAGCATTTGGTTATAACCGGTTGCGCTGTAATAAAGGGAAAAGAAATAAAGACCTTTTCGGTTAAAACCTATGTTAAATTTAAAAGCCTTACAAAAAAGGAAATAAAAGATTATATAGCAACAGGCGAGCCTATAGATAAGGCAGGAGCCTACGGAATTCAGGGCAAGGGCGCGCTTTTCGTCGAGAAAATAAACGGCGATTATTATAATGTCGTCGGACTGCCGGTTGAAAAGCTTAATGCTGTTTTGACCTTTTGAAATCCATGGGAGATATTCCGACAGATTTTTTAAAAGCGCGGCTGAAATAAAGGCTGTCTGAAAATCCGACCGTAAACGCAATCTGCGAGATATTAAGCTCGCTGTTTTTTATAAGCGATTTGGCGGCTTTTATCCGCTGTTCATTTCTGAAAGCTACCGGAGTTGTTCCGGTGGCTTTTTTAAAACGCCTTAAAAAATGCGATAAGGACATATTGGCTTTTTTTGCAAGCTCAGAATTAGAAATGTTTTCTGAATAATGCGAACTTATAAAGCTTGATATTTTTTCAATTTCGGGGTCGGAGCTTTCTTTTTTCGCCCCCGAATTTTTTAGTCCGATTTCACATATAAGCTCAAAAAGCTTTGAACAGCAAAGCATATTTGAAAAAGAGTCGTTAAGTCTGAAATTCTTGATCATAAAATCAACGGAATTTGCGAATTCGGGAGATTTGCCGAAATCAAACACACTTTCTTTAAGTCCCGCGGTGCTTAAAATTTTTTCCGTAAGTCTGCCACCGAAATGCACCCAGTATACAACCGATTCAGGAGTCGGTATATACCAGTATACCTGCTTTTCATGCGGTCGGTATAAAAACACCTGACCGCTTTTTAAGCGGAATTTTCCTTCATTGTTTTCAAATTCCGCTTCGCCTGCTTTTATGTAAAGCAGCTGATAGTCCATTCTGCCTAAAGGTCTTGAATTTAAAAAATTGTATCCCGAAAGGTGTACCTTTCCTGCATTATTGACCGCGAAATCTTCCTTTACATCGACATCATCGTCATAAAAAGCCGCGGAAATAAAATTGGTCAAAAAATCACCCTCTTTTAAATTATTATAATTCAATATGAGACTTTTGTCCATAAAAAAGTTTGATTTTGCATTGAGAATGACATTTTATGATATTATAATGAAATGGAATATAATTAAAGGAGAAAACTTTTTATGCGCTTTTATGAAGACCCTATGAAAACGAGTGAAAACCGACTTAAGCCGCGGAGCTATTATATCCCGAGCGGTATATCAAGGTATATTCTTCTAAACGGAAAATGGAGATTTAAATATTTTGATGATGAGAGGAATTCAAGCGGCGAAATCAGGGATTTTGATGAAATAACCGTACCGTCCTGCTGGCAGAACATGGGCTATGAAAACCCGAATTATTCAAATCTGCGCTATCCTTTTCCCTATGATCCGCCCTATGTTCCCGATAAAAACCCCTGCGCGGTTTATGAAAGGGATTTTGATTTAGAGGACATTTCAGGCAAGGCTTATTTTATCGCAGAGGGAATTTCCTCAATGGGCGAAATATATGTAAACGGCGATTACATAGGATTTACTCAGGGCAGCCATCTTCCTGCGGAATTCGATATAACAAAAAGCGTTAATTTGGGCAAAAACACAATTAAAATCAAGGTTTATAAATGGTGCTGCGGAAGCTATCTTGAGGATCAGGACCAGTTCAGGTGCAACGGAATTTTCAGAGACTGCGCAATAATTTTAAGACCTCATGACCATATTTTCGACCCCTCGGTAAGGACAGAAAACGGAAAAATAATTGTTGATGCCGAAAAGGAAGCCGAGATTTCGGTTTTTGACGGCGAGGGTAATAAAATTTACGAGGGAAAGGGCGAAAAGGCTGAAATAAATGTTGAAAGCCCTGTTTTCTGGAATGCCGAAAAGCCTTACAGATATAAGGTTTTGCTTAAAAGGAACGGCGAGGAAATAACCCTTTATACGACCTTCAGAACGATTGAAATATCTTTCGATAAAGAGCTTTTAATTAACGGAGTTTCCGTAAAGCTCAGAGGTGTTAACCACCACGATACAAGCGCTTTAAACGGCTGGGCGCAGAGCAATGAGGAGCTGTTAAAGGATTTAAAGCTTATGAAACAGCTTAATATCAACTGTATCAGAACCTCTCATTATCCGCCGACCCCGTATTTCATTGAAAAATGCGAGGAAATGGGCTTTTATGTTATCTTGGAAACCGATATCGAAAGCCACGGAACAATAGAAAGACTTCCTAACACCCCCTATCATTTCGATGTAGAGGACAGCGCATGGCTCTGCACCAAGCCCGAATGGGAAAAAGAGCATGTAGAGCGAATGAAAAGAGCTGTTTCATATTATAAAAACTTCGGCTGTATCATAATGTGGTCTACGGGCAATGAAAGCGGCCACGGAGCAAATCACGAAAAAATGATTGAATATTTAAGATCGCTTAAGGACGGCAGGCTTATTCACTGCGAGGACGCAAGCCGAAGAGCGTCGGTAGAAAACAATTATAAAATCGCCGAAAGAGCGGATGTTTTTTCATGGATGTATCCGAGCATTGACGGCATAAAAAAGCAGCTTGAAAACAAGGAGCTTAATTTGCCGATATTCTTCTGCGAGTACGCACATGCTATGGGAAACGGCCCGGGGGGAGTGGTCGATTATAATGACCTGATAGACGAAAACCCGAAGCTTATCGGAGGCTGTATCTGGGAATGGGCGGACCATACTGCGCTTAAAAACGGTGTTCCGTGCTACGGCGGCGATTTTGACGGCGAGCTTACCAATGACGGCAATTTTTGCTGCGACGGAATGGTTTTCTATGATCGCACCTTAAAGGCAGGAAGCTTAGAGGTTAAAGCGGCATATCAGCCGTTGAAGGCTCAGTTTGACGGCAAAGCTTTAAAAATCCGGAACAGGCTTGACTTTACTGACTTAAACGAATATGATTTGTTATTGAATATTTCCGCTGACGGTAAGACTGTATCGGAAAAGACAATAAAAATCAGCGCAAAGCCCCACGAAACGGTAAGTCTTATCCCTGAAATCCCTGTTCTTAAGGTGACCTTAGGCGCTTTCCTTACGGTATCTCTTATCAAAGACGGATATGAATACGCTCACGCTCAGTTTGAGCTTAATTGCGAAAAAGAAAAGGAAAGTTCGACCGAAAAGCCTGCAAAGGCAGAGGAACTTGATGATAAAATTATCTTTTCGGGATATAATTTCAAATATGAATTTTCCAAGTGTTACGGAAATTTCACAGATATAGAAATTAACGGGGAAAAGCAGATCTGCGCTATCCCCGAATTCACCGCTATCCGCGCATATACCGATAACGAGCGCCATTTTGAAAAGCTTTGGTATAATTGGGGCGAAAGCCTTGAGGAGCAGTTTACAAAAATTTATTCGACAGAATTTAAGGACGGCGTAATTTCTGTTTCGGGCTCGCTTGCGGGCGTTTCGAGAATTCCCTATTTAAGATTTATTCTTAAAATCACCGTTAATGAAAGGGGAAGAATAAATTATAATTTCAGCGCCGATATAAGAGAAAGCGCGCCGTGGCTGCAGAGGTTCGGTATGGAGCTTAGGCTGCCTGAAGAGAATAATGAATTTTCATATTTTGCCTACGGACCGATTGAAAGCTACTGCGATTTAAAAGAGGGCGCTAAAATCGGGCTTTATGAAAGCACGGCACAAAAAGAATATGTAAATTACATAAAGCCTCAGGAGCACGGAAACCATTTTGACTGCCGCGAGCTTAAAATCGGCAAAATGAAAATAGGCTCTGAAAACAGCTTTGAAATAAATGTTTCCGAGTTTTCCGTTCATAATCTTATCAAGGCAAAGCATATAAATGAGCTTGAAAAGGACGGCTTTGTTCATTTAAGGATTGATTACCGCGACAGCGGAATAGGCTCTGCCTCGTGCGGACCTAAGCTGCCGGACAGGTATATGCTTAATGAGAAAAAATTTGATTTCAATTTTTATATTGAACCGAAGTTAAACTGAAAAAAAACGGGGCTGTCTTAAAACGACAGCCCCGTCAATATCTCCCCTGTGTTCTTGAAAAACCGCTTAATTAAGCGGTTTTTGCTTACAAGGTGTTTTTCGCCGCATAAAGTGCGTCTGATGACCGACAGCTTATTTTTCCGAATTCCCCTGATTCGTATGTCACTCTCGAATTTTCTTTTCATTATAGCTTAGCTTTAAAAGCACCGGCGTTATAAGAGCGCATACCACAACTGTCAGCACGATTGCCGGCAAAAGTTTCTCATCGATATATCCCGCACTCAGTCCTTTTTGCGCAACCATCAGCGCCACCTCGCCTCTTGCTACCATTCCTACTCCGACTCTAAGCGAGTCCTTTCCGTTCATTCGGCAAAGCCTTGCCGCCGCTCCGCAGCCGATTATCTTTGCCGAAACAGCCGTTACGATAAGGACAAGTGAGAAGAAAAGAACATCTGCGGTGATTTCTCTCAAATTTGTTTTAAGTCCTATGCTTGCAAAGAAAACGGGGGAAAAGAAAAGATATGACGCAACATTTATCTTCTTTGCGACATATGGCCGCATATCGGTAAGGTTACAGAGTATCACACCGGCAAAATATGCGCCCGTGATATCCGCAACCCCGAAAAACTTTTCCGCGCAAAATGCCATAAGCAGGCAGAAAGCAAGCGCCCATATCGCAATTCTGCGGTGGTGGGAGTGATTGATGGATAGCTTTTTGAAAAGCTTATAAACGATGAAACCGACAGCGCCAGTAAAGACAAAAAACAGGATAATTTTTATAACTACCTTAAGAGAGCTTTCATCAGAGCCTCCGAGCCCTGTTAAAATGCTTAATACTACTATTCCCATGATATCGTCTATAATGGCGGCGGATAAAAGAGCCGTTCCGACTTTGCTTTTAAGCTTTCCCATTTCGTTCAGTGTTTCTACGGTTATACTTACGGAGGTCGCCGCAAAAACAACACCTATAAATGCGGCTTTCATCATAGCGGTAAAATCGTATTTATCCGCAAAGAAAAGGAGATATGCCCCTCCGCACATTAAAATCGGCGCTATTACACCCAAAGCGGCAATCAGGCAAGCGGCAGGACCGGTATGCTTTAATTCCTCAAGGTCGGTATCAATACCGGCTAAAAACATAAGCATTATAACGCCGATTTCCGAAATCTTGATAAGAAAATCATTTTGATTGACAAATCCGAGAACGCTCGGTCCCAATATAACGCCTGCTATAAGGGCGCCGACGACCTGCGGAAGATGGACCTTCGCCGTTATAACTCCGAAAAGCTTTGTAAAGATTAAAATGAGTGCCAAAAACAGTAAAAAATGATATTTTTCCATAGAAATCTCCCCATAGTGTGACAGGACTCGTTAATCCTGTTACACTAAAATAACGGCACCTGCCCTTCTTAAAGGCAAGTGCCGCTTGTCTTCGGATATAATTATACCTCATATCCGAAAAATTTCAACTGTTTTTTACTTAATTTCGGGAAGCCCCGCAATTGATGACAGCAAGGATAAAAGTCCCGCTACCGCCGAAGCGCTGAGCACCAGCTTCCAGTTTACTTCGCATATCATTGCGGAAGTTCCTATTGTCGCGATTGCGGTCTGCGCGGTAGTTTTGACCGCTCTGACTGCCGCGGCCTTAAGCCATTTTAAAAATTTTTCTTTCATTTTTAATTCTCCTTTTTAGTGTGACGGGATTTATCCGAGCCTGCGGTTGACCTCAGCCTGAACCGCGTTATAATCGTAGCCTGCGGAAGTCAGACGGTTAATTCTGTCCTGACCGTTACCCCAGTCTCCCCTTATGACCTCGGTTGCAATTTCCGAAACGGATTTAAGCGCCGGCTTATTTCCGTTTAAAAGCTCGTCGACCCTTGCCTGAACCGCATTATAATCATAGCCTGCCGAAGTCAGACGGTTAACCCTTTCCTGACCGTTACCCCAGTCGCCTCTTATAACCTCATGCGCCAATTCGTCAACCGATTTTGTATGGGTATCAACAGGTGCCGAGGCAGGCTTTGCTATAGGAAGATCGGCATTTATAAACGGTGTCGGGTCAATTCTTGAAGAACCCTTTAAAACCTCAAAATGAAGATGTGCGCCGTAGGCATTTCCCGAATCGCCCATATAGCCGATTATTGCGCCCTGCGGAACGCTGTCACCGAGCTTTACATCAACGCTTGAAAGATGTGCGTAAAGTGTAAAATAGCCGCCGTCGTGCTGAATTTTTACGCAATTGCCGTATGAAGCGTTTCCCTTGGATCCCTTGCTGTTTTTAAAGCCGGTCTGGCAGAAAACAACCCTACCTGACGTGTGCGCCGTTATATGATCTGTCATAGACGGTGCTTTTACCACATCGACCGCCGTATGAGCGGACGAGTATCCTTGTGTTATCCGGCATTCGCCGGTTTTTAAAATTCTTGACATAATGTTCTCCTCCCGTTATATACTATGATTTACAGTGCAAGTTGCATCTGCATATCGTCCGCATTTGCGGTTTCTTCTTCGCTGTCGGTGTCGGGAACGGACTCATAGAAAGCGTTTTTAGCCGTTTCGCTGAGCCAGCCGAAGCGCTGGGAGTCCTCTATGAGAATGATTGCGTAATCAAGAGAGTATTCTCCCGATTTAATGCAGTTTAAAAACGCGGCGATAACTCTTTTTTCTCTTTTTGTCATGACTTTTTTCTTCTTTCTTTTTTAATTTTACTGCAACCTTTTTTAAGTCTTAATTTCTTATCCGCGACTTTCACCGACAAAAAACACGGACTGTTTTTTAAACAGTCCGTGTAAGTAAATATAAAATGAATTTATTGTTTCATTTTTTTAATCTGTCTTATATCCTCGCCGATAAATTTTTTGGCGGTATAATTTCCTATCAGTCGCGAGGAGATACGAGCGGTATATCTTGTTTCAATTTCTTTCATGGTTAAATTCGTGCTTATAATCGTCGGCCTTTTTGCAAGAAGCCTTGTATTTATGACATTATAAATACAGGTTAGAATAAACGGCGATAAAAATTCGCTTCCTAAATCGTCAATAACAAGCAGATCGCTTGAAACCGCCGCCTCATAGCTTTGGTTGCTCTTGTTTGAAAAGTGATCGTTTTCCATTGCGGAAAAAAGGTTGTATGCAGAGCCGTAAATAACATCAAAGCCTTTTTTGATAAGCTCCGAAACAATTGCGAGCGAAAGGTGGGTTTTCCCGAGTCCAGCATCTCCCATGAATAAAAGGTTCTGCGCGGTTTTGACATCAAAGCTCTCCGCATAATTTCTGCAAAGCTCCAAAAGGTTTGTCATTCGCTTTTTCGGATTCTGACCTCCCTGCTCATCGGGATAGTATGAAAGTCTGAAATTATCGAACCCGCTCTCGTTTACGGGAAGTTCGCTTGAAAGCTCACGAAGCATTATTTTTTTTGCCTCGGATTTTATGCAGGAACATATTTTTCCGTTTATGTAACCTGTATCGCGGCATTTTTCGCAATCATATTCTATGGGTTTTATACCGTTTTGCTTTAAAATTTCCGCTTTTTTAGCCGTTAGGCTTTCTATTTCGGATTTTAGTTTAAGAAGGCTTTCGTTATCTCCGCTTATCGCGCACATGGCAAGCTTAGAACCCAAAGAATAAATCTGCATATCCGTTTTTTTGTATTCCGGATTGTTGATTTTAAGTTCTTCGATAGCTTTTTCAAACAAAGCCTTTTTCATATCAAGCTTTTTCTTTTGCGTTAAAAAAGCCTCCTCAAAACAAAGCTGTCTGTTAAGCATAATTTTTTCTCCTTTAATCGTCGCTGTCAAGCATTTTTTCGAACGCGTTTAAATCGTAGGCCGCAAAGCCTTTTTTATCGGTTTTTCCGGCAGGGGAAGTTTCTTTTATATCCTCGGCGGTTTTAAAGCCTTTTTTGTGCCAGCTTTCGAGAATTTTTCCGATATAAGCAAATGAAATTTTTGCGTTTTTGTCAATACATTTGTTGTAAGCCTCGGTAAGAAGCGAATTATCAAGTTTCCATTCGTTTAACCAAAGGTCGGCAAAGTAAAGCTCTTTTTCGCTCGGCTTTCTCCTTTCCATTCCGAAAAGCTTGAACACCGCATTAACGGAAATCTCCCTTTTTGCGTCCTCTGTAATCTGTCTTTCCGCGTCGGCGATAGTTTCAATGCCTGAATCAAGCCATTTTGCCGCGGTCTTTTCAATAAATCCGATGTTAAGCTTTTTGCAGCTTGCCGCATATTCAAGAAGCATTAAAATAAGCGAAACATTCATTCCCTTGTCGTCGTAGAGCCAGACTAAGGTCTGGGTTTCGTTCGTTTTTAAATTTCTTCCGAATTTAAGCTGTGCCTCGCGAAGAAGCATCATTATTTTCGGGTCCTCGTTGCCCCGACGCGCTACATCTTCTCTTGTGGGCTTTGTCTCGGCGATAACGGTTTTTTTAATGCTTTCATCGCTTTCTTTAATATCTTTAACCGTTATAATATTCTTTTGAGCCCAAAAAATAAGGGCGTCCTCAATTTCGCTTTCGGGCAGATTTAAAAACTGCGAAATTTCAGCGGATTTAAGCGGAGCCGCAAAATTTCTCATGACCGCAAGCAGGACCTTGAGCTGAGTCTCTGTTGCAAGTTTTAAATATTTATCCGCAACATCGCTCGGAATCGGAAAAGAGCCCGAAAAGCAAGAGGGGTTTATTATGTAATCCATTTTCATCACCGAATTTATTTTTTAGGCAAGCGATAATAAATCCGAATCCGTTTTTATTATCGCTGCTTAGTGACAGTACTCGAACCTGTCACATTATATATTGATTTTAGCACAACGGCAACTTCTTGTAAACAATTTTTGAGCGTGAAAGGTTTAAAAATGTATTTTTTTGAAATTTCCTCTTGATTTTAGAGAGGAATTGTGGTATTATACTATGGCACGATAATTTGTGCCTGAAAAAACTTAATTTTTGCGCCGGTAGCTCAGCTGGATAGAGCGTCTGGCTACGGACCAGAAGGTCGGGAGTTCGAATCTTCTCCGGCGCGCCACTTAAAAGAGTCGCATGCAGTTAGGCATGCGGCTCTTTTGAGTTACCGAATAACAAGAAGATTTGAACAGGACGGTCTTGACATCTGTCAAAATTCGGACTTTCCATTGGTCTGCTTTCAATATCGGACTTGATACCGTTTCCGTTTTCGTTTTCGTGGTTCGGATTTAACCCCTTCACTTGTTTGAAATGAAAGAGCGTTTTTTGGGGGGTGTTTTAGAAGAATTTCTTAAAATTTTTTTGCAAACAAAAAAGCCGTCTATTTTCCTCGTAACTGAGGTCAATAGACGGCGGGTAGAAATATTCATAGTTTTGGTATATAATAGAAAAAGACAAATTTGAATTTGTAGGTGCGATTGATGAAAATTATTGAAGTTAAAGAAAATAAAAAACAATATCTTGATTTGCTCCTATTAGCAGATGAGCAGGAAGATATGGTTGACCGTTATCTTGATAACGGCAA
>CAKSHM010000011.1 GCA_934457415.1 uncultured Eubacteriales bacterium
GACGATACCGTTGTAGAAGTAACAACGGATGTTAAACGCGAAAACGACTGGAAGTTTAACGGAATAATTATCGGTGCGGATGTTTTGGTAGTCGGAGGAGTAATTGCTGTTTTAATTCTGCTTTACAAAAAGAAAGTTAAAGAATTATACAACTAATGACCTTATAATTATCAGAAAGGGCGGTGCGCCGGATGAAAAAAATCAGAATAGGAATAATCGTTTGTATTCTTCTTGCCGTTTTATCGGGCGCTGCCGCCGCGGGTGCTAAAATGCTTGAAACGAAAAACGCTTATCTTACGATCAACAATGACTCCGTTTCAAAGGATGAGTTGGAATTTTATATGACAGCCTCCCGTGCAGACGCAATTTTAAGGTTTTCATCCGATATTTCATCAAGTGCGGATGAAGGTTTTTGGGAAACCGAACAAAACGGAACAACCCCGTCTGAGTATTTAGCCGAAATTGCGGTTGAAAACCTGAAAAAAGACAGAGCATTATTTGTCGAATGTGAAAAGCGCGGGCTTTGCGAAAAGCTGAGTTATGAAAAAATTATAAAGAAAATGAACGCCGAAAACGCTTTGCGTTCGGAAAAGCTTGAAAAAGGCGAACCGGTTTACGGCGTTACGGAATACACCGCTGCCTCATATTACGATTATCTAAAAAGCAATTTGCAGATTGCTTTGCGCGAGAATTTGGAAAACGAAGGCATTATAAAAGAGAATGATGTAAAGCTGAAGCTGTATTATAATAATATAAAAAACAGCGACTCGCTTTTCAAAAATTCCGACGGCAGCTTTAAGAAATATGAGGATGTCCTCGCAAAGGTTAAATATCTTTACAGGGAAAAGTGCTTTTCGGATTATATAGAACAGTCATCAAAAAAACAAACAGTGAGGCAAAACACCGAAAAACTGAAAAAACTTGCAGTTGAAATCGGTAGGGGGGAAAGATAAAAAATGAAACGAATAACGGCAATTCTTTTATCCGTTTGTATACTTATTGCTCTTGCGGGCTGCGTTAAGGTTACAACTACTACAATAACGCACAGAGTAAGGGCTAATAACACCGCTACGGATTCTTCATCACAAGCGCCTTCGCCGGATAATGCAGGCTCCGACATGGAAAATACCGATTCCTCAAAAGGTTCATCGGACTCGGACACTTCCTCTGATTCAGTAACACGCACCGACAATGGCGACGTAGATTTAACAATAAAACAGGCAGCTGTATTTAACGGTGCGCGCAGGGAGGAAAGCGGATACGCTCTTTATTATGTAGACAGCGAAAACGGCGACGATGAAAACGACGGCAGAACCGAGCGTTCTGCATGGAAAACGCTTGACAATGTAAATAGCCGTACCTTTGAGCCCGGAACGAAAATAATGCTTAAATGCGGCAGTGTGTTTGATCAAATGCTCGTTCCGCGTTCTTCGGGAACAGAGGGTAAGTATTTTATTATAGACAGCTACGGCAAAGGTGCAAAGCCGATTATAAACGGCGACGGCGAGGCGCAGGCGGTGCTTATTTCTTCTTTGCAGTATATTGAAATACGAAATCTTGAAATTCGCAATCCCTCGGAATATTCCGCTTCCCGCAAGGGAGTTGCGGTTTATGCCGGAGGACAGGTGAGCAGCGGGGTTTTCCATAAGGGCGGTGTGTTTAATCACATTTACCTTATAAATCTTGATGTTATTGATGTTTCCTGCACCGACGGTCAGCGCTTTTACGGCGGAATAGTATTCTATTCCCGCGAATCCGAAAACCCGACTTCGTTTAACGAAATTCTGGTTCAGGGATGCACTGTTAAAAACACGGGCGGCTCGGGAATAGCAATGGCTTCTGATTACGAGCACGGACCCGGAGTTGAGTGGTCGGCGTATGAATATACCCCATCGACCAATGCGACCTTCCGCAATAATTTTGTTTCCCACTGCGCGTCGGACGGTATTTTCATATCGGCGGTCAAGGGCTTACTCATAGAGTCGAATACCGTATCCGATACTTCTTTTGCGGATGGCGCCTATGCGGGTATATGGCCGCATTACAGTTCAAATGTTGTAATGCAGTATAACGAGGCTTATGACGTAAAGCTGGTAGGCGGCGACGGTCAGGGCTACGATGTTGATATAGACTGTGTGAATACCAAGGTGCAATACAATTACAGCCACGATAACGAAGGCGGATTTATTCTTCTGTGTACCGACGGCTCTAACGGCGGCTATAACAAGGATATCTCGGTTCGTTACAACATAAGCCAAAACGACAAAAGTCAGATTTTCACGCTCTCGGGACCGATTTCCGATGTGAAAATTTACAATAACACGGTTTATACCAAGGCGGGGCTTAGAACCAACCTTGTGGGCTCTTATGACTGGGGAACGGCTGCCAGCCCGAAAAATGTCCGGTTTACAAACAATATTTTCAATATGAACTCTACAGGCTGGTGTTCGTTTATTATTCCGAGCCGAATTACATTTGATACAAACCTGTTTTACGGTACATACGGTTTTTCACAGTTGTTCCAGTCGGGTGTAAAGATCAGCGGCACATTAACCGCGGATCCGATGTTTGTAAATCCCGGAACCGGTGTGATTGGCCGCGATACGCTCGGCGGTTACAGATTAAAGTCCGGCTCTCCGGCAATCAATTCCGGCAAATGGATTTCTCAGTGCGGAGGCAGGGATTTTTACGGGAAATCGGTAACAAAGGAAGGATTACCCGACCTCGGCGCGATTGAATACTAAGAAAGGAAGATCTTTTATGAACCTAAGAAAAACGGCATCAATGGTATTAGCAATATGCACTGTGCTTTCAGGTCTTGCGGGCTGCGGCGGCAGCGGAAGCGGCGGCAGCGGAAAGGCTGAAATAAAATCGGTCAGTCTGCCCGAAAAGCTTGACGGCAGCGTGATTAAAATTCTCGCTTATGACGGCTGGGAGCAGGAGCACGCCGACATACGCAAGCAATTAAAGGATTGGTACGGCGCCACGGTTGAGTACACCGTGGTTGACGATAAGGATATGAAAAATAAACTGGCGGTTGACCTTGCGGCAAATATCACCTATGATATGATGCCGATAAACGCCGACAGAATTTTAAATAATCTTGTCACACCTATTACAAAATATGTGGATCTAAATGAGGATATTTTTAAGGATTATAAGAAGGTCAGTGATTTCGTAACCTTTAATGGTGAGGTTTACGGTATGCCGAGCGTACCGAATATGGAAGTTATCATCTACAATAAAACTCTGATTGAAAACCTCGGCTACGATTTGCCGCTTGATCTTTATAAGCAGGGCAAATGGAACTGGGACACCTTTAAAAAACTTGCCACAAGCCTTTGCCGCGAAAAAACAGCCGACGGCGACGCAATAACCGCCTTCTCTTCTTGGGATACAAATATATTTTTAAAGGCTAACAACAGCGGTTTTGTTAAGTGGACAGATCATAAATATGCGCTTAATCTTGAAGATAACAAGCTGCGTGAGGCGCTTAATTATTTCCAAGGCTTATCCTCCGTGGGGGCATTCACCGGATGGCAGGGCTGGAGTCAGGCTGATTTTCAGCTCGGTACAATGGCAATGTGTGTTGACCGCTTCGGCAATAAAACCCACTTTGTATCGGATTTGACCTTTGACTGGGATTTTGTCCCGTTCCCGACTGGCTATTCGGGCGATGAAAATATAGCGCCCGGTACTATTGCCACCTACGGCGTGCCTAAGGGATCCTCCAATCCTTCAGGCGGTGCCGCATACGCGTATCTTTTCTGCAAGCAGGATTATGAGCGCAGAAAGCAGTATCTTAAAGGCTATCTGACCGATGAACAGGTTGAGCGTTTTGAATCGCTTTACGGAAAAATTTCAAAGGATTATGAAACAATAGGTATTGAAAATACCGACGCACTTATATGGGATGTAATGAACGGCGCGGATATAACCGCAACCCTTGAGTCATATAAAACAAAATGGCAGGGAGAACTTGACGCTTATACCGCGGCTCTTCCGAAATAGACCCCATAACTGAAAGGAATGGAAGCAATGAAAAAGGTAATCGCGATATTGTGCCTTTGCGGTTTAATAGGTTTAACGGCAGGTCTGCCGTGCAGCAAGGCTGCTGCCGAAAAGAAACCCGAAATACAAAACGGTAATATATCCGCTGCCGGTCAGGTAACATATCCTGCGTATTGCCGAAATACAGGCTCCGTTCCGTCAAACCCGAGCGAAAAAATTTCGCTTTATGCAGCAGACTGTGCAGAAATCACAGGCGGCAATATTACTTTGGAAAATTCCGCCGATTCCGAAAGCGAAAAGATTATCCGGTGGGTTTCCTCCGAAAAGGATTCCTCCGTACTTTGGCGTTTTAATGTGTCTAAAGGAGCGCGTTATCGCCTGAAGATCCGTTACTGTGCTCTTGAAAGCAACAGCAGCATAAGTTTGGGACTTAAAATCAACGGCGGATATCCGTTTACCGCATGTCAGGATATAGGACTTTCTAAAATATGGAAAAACGAGACTGATGACTTTGCTGTTGACAGTACCGGAAATGAAAAGCGTCCAGCGGCGGTTCAGGTGGTAAAATGGCAGGAGGTTTTTCTGTCAGACAGTGAGGGCGTCAGCAACGAGCCGTATGAATTTGCTTTTTTTGAAGGCGAAAATACGGTTGAGTTTATAGGAATAAGCACTGATCTGCTTATTTCCTCCGTAACTCTCGAGGGTGCCGCAGAGCCCGAAAGCTATGAGAATTATTCGGCTGCGGTTTCGGGCGGGAAGAGCGCCGATAAAGCAAACCCGGTGATTATTCAGGGCGAAAAAATGAAGTATCGCTCCGATTCATCCATAGTTCCTATGGAAGACAGAAGCCACGCAGAAACCGTACCGTCTGATCCGGTGCTTACAAGGTATAATACCGTAGGTGATTATAACTGGCAGACCGAGGGACAGTGGATTTATTGGGAATTTGAGATTAAAACCGAGGGCTACTATAACATAGGTATGCGGGTTCGCCAAAATTACCACCGCGGGTATGCTTCATCGCGAAAAATATATATTGACGGCGCCGTTCCTTTTAAAGAGCTTTCACAGATTGATTTCAACTACGCGCGCAGTTGGTATTTTAAAACACTCGGAAACGGAGTAAAGGATTACGGCTTTTATTTCACAAAAGGCGTTCATTCCATTGCAATGCAGGTAATTCCCGGCGATACCGCCGAGCTTACCGAGGTGTTGCAGGACAGCGTGCTGCAGCTAAACAGAATTTACCGCAGTGTAATTATGATTACCGGCACATCGCCCGACGCTTACAGAGACTATAATCTTGATAAGGAAATTCCTGACTTGATTGAGGATATGACAAAGCAGCGGGATATACTTAAAGAGCAGTATGATGCCATGCAAAAAAAATACGGCGGCAGAGACAGCGACACCGCAACCCTGCAGCGCTTGGTAGCACAGCTTAGCGGCTACATAGAGGACGCAGATAAAATTACCGAATCCATTTCCGGCTTTTCGGATAATATAAGCAGCCTTTCATCTCTTGTCGTAAGGCTGAAGGAGCAGCCCTTAGAGCTTGATTATATTGAAGTAAAACCGGTGCAAGGCGAATATACCGATACATCAGTCGGGTTCTTTAAAAAAATAGCATTCGGATTTATGCAGTTTATAGGCTCGTTTACAAACGATTATAATTCTGTGGGCGACGCAGCCGCTGATGCCGAAAAAATTGACGTTTGGGTTTCAATAAGCAGAGATCAGGCGCAGGTCGTTCGGGAATTGGTTGATAACGATTTTTCAAAAAACAATAATATTGCCGTGCAGATAAAGCTTTCAAAGGGCTCTTTGATACAGGCAACTTATGCCGGAACGGGACCTGATGTTGCTCTATATATCGCTGCTGACCAGCCGGTCAATCTTGCGGTGCGCGGCGCATTGGCGGAGTTATCTTCATTTGACGGCTGCGATGAGCTGCTCAAAGAGTTTTCCTATGAGGAAACAGTCGGCTTTCGTTATAACGGCGGCTTGTACGCAATACCTATGACCGCCGATATGAATATGATGTTTGTAAGAACGGATATTTTTGAGGAACTGGGGCTTTCAATACCCGAAACGTGGGAGGAGCTTTACAAGCTTATACCTACTTTACAGCGCAACAATATGAATATAGGTCTGCCAAAGGTTACTATTGACGGCGGTGGATTTTGCGTATTTAACAGTCTGCTTTTGCAAAACGGGCAGAACTATTATAATGATGATGTTTCGGCTGCCGTATTCAACAGTGAAACGGCGCTTGATGCCTTTAAAGAATGGACGGGCTATTACACAAAATATGATGTACCTATAGATTACGATTTTTATAACCGTTTCCGTTCGGGAGAGATACCCATAGGCATTGAGGCTTACACAATGTATAACAAGCTGGCGGTTGCGGCACCCGAAATATCGGGAATGTGGACTATGGTTCCTGTTCCCGGAACGGTGCGGGATGACGGTTCTGTCGATCGATCCACGTCGGTTTCCTGCACAGCCGCGGTTATTATGAACAACTGCAAAAATAAGCAGGCTGCATGGAAATTCGTAAAGTGGTTTGCGGGCGCAAAGGCGCAGGCGGAGTACGGGCGGAATATGGAAGCGCTTATAGGCGAATCGGCGCGTTATAACAGTGCTAATTTAGCCGCCGTTCCCAACCTTCCGTGGACGGTGCGTGAAAGCTCTGTGATTTTAAAGCAGCTGAATGCCGCAAAGGGTATTCCGCAAAGCATTGCCAGCTATTATGTAACGCGAAATATTTACAATGCCTACAGAAAGGTTACGGTTAATAATTCAAACCCGCGTGAGGTGCTTTATAAATACAACACCGAAATAAATAATGAAATTGAGCGAAAGCGTGAGGAATTCGGATTGGAGGGAAAAAACGGAAAATGAAAAAAGAATCGAATATCCGTTATCTCGGCAGGGAAATCCGTAAAAACACCGAAAACTATTTAATGCTTGTACCTTATTCGGTATTTTTTCTCACATTTACCGTTATTCCCATATGCGTTGCAATTTATTTGAGCTTTACATACTTTAATTTATTGCAGCCGGCGCAGTTTAGAGGATTTTTTAATTATACCCGTCTGTTTTTAGAGGATGAGATTTTTTTAAAGTCCTTAAAAAATACGCTTGTGTTTGCCGTTGTTACAGGACCTATAAGCTACTTTCTCTGTATTCTTTTTGCATGGATGATAAACGAATTCGGACCTGTAATGCGGAATGTTATGACGCTTATATTCTATGCGCCGTCAATATCCGGTTCATTATATGTAATTTGGAGCTATATTTTCAGCGGCGACAGCTACGGACTTGTAAACAGCACACTTTTGCGGCTCGGATTGATTGAAGAACCGGTGCTGTGGTTTACAAACCCTAAATATGCACTTGGAATAATTATAGTCGTGCAGATATGGCTGTCACTCGGAACCTCGTTTTTAGCCCTTATTGCAGGACTGCAGGGCGTAGACCGCAGCCTTTATGAGGCGGGCGCAATAGACGGAATACGAAACCGCTTTCAGGAGCTTATAAAAATTACGCTTCCTTCAATGGGACCGTCTATGATGTTTGCCGCCGTAATGCAGATTTCAAGTTCATTTTCGGTTGGTGCTATTTGTAACGCTCTGGCGGGCTTTCCGTCAACCGATTACTGCGCTTCAACGATTGTGACTCATATTATGGATTACGGCAATAACCGCTATGAAATGGGATATGCCTGTGCAATAGCGACCGTATTGTTTTTAATGATGTTTCTAATGAACCAAATCGTAAAAACGATTTTAAGAAAATTCAATGACGCTTAACTGTATGAAAGGAGGAGGGTGATGTGCTGACAGTAAAAAATACTGAAAAAAAGGTTAAGATACGCGAAACGGGCAGCCGAAAAATTTCGCGTTCCCGCACGGGAAGCGCAGCTTTACTTATATTTTTGATTATTACCGGCAGCTTGATGTTTTTGCCGTTTTTATACGCTATAATACAGTCTGTCAAGCCGGTAGACGAAATATTCATTTACCCGCCGCGTTTTTTTGTTACAAGCCCCACAGGGGATAACTACCTTTCTCTTTTTGATTTGATTGAGGATTCCCGTGTACCGTTTACAAGATATTTGTTTAACAGCGTATTTGTGACACTTCTTGCAACAGGACTGCACGTAATTTTCGCCTCAATGGCGGCATTTCCGCTTGCTAAATTCAAATTTCCCGGTTCAAAGGGCTATTTTGATTTTATAGTGGTTTCCCTATTGTTTACAACTCAGGTAACCGCGCTGCCGCTTTATATTGTTTTATCGCGGCTGGGCCTTATAGATACGCAGTTTGCGATTATTTTTCCGGCAATAGGCTCCTCGCTCGGGCTTTTCCTTATGAAGCAGTTTATTACGGGAATTCCCGACGCAATGATTGAAGCGGCAAGGGTAGACGGAGCCGGTTCGCTGAAAATATTTTGGCGGATAGTTATGCCCAATGTAAAGCCTGCATGGCTTACCTGTATTATTTTCTCATTCCAGACCGTTTGGAATGATGAGGGCTCAAACTATATTTACGATGAATCGCTCAAGGTTTTACCGACAATGCTGCACCAGATAAGCGACGGCGGTATTGTCCGTATGGGAGAGGCTTCCGCGGCGGCGGTAATACTGATGATTCCGCCTATTCTCATCTTCGTCTGTTCGCAGTCGCAGATTTTGGAAACGATGTCTCATTCCGGAATGAAGGATTAACGGAAGGGGGAAATGTTTTGAAACGAATTGTCTGTATTATTGCAGCGCTTATTACCGTTGCGGGCAGCTTTTCCGTAAGTGCCGAGGCATACCGTACATACACATACAACGCTTACAACGAGCCGACAGACTCGCCGGATGTTTACACTGCATTGCTTACGGCGGACGGAAAAGTTCTTGGTACGGGAGAAATGAACTCCCCGACTGATATTACAAGCGGCAGAGACGGAAATATTTATATCACCGACTGTAAAAACAACCGTATTATAAAGCTTAATTCTGAATACCGCACGGTACGGATTTACACCGAATTTTCTTTTGAGGGCAAAAAGCAGACCTTAAATTCTCCGACAAATGTTTTTGTCTCAGCCGACGGAACGCTTTATATTTCGGATAACGGAAACAGGCGAATATTGGTTTGTGATAACGGCGGAGAAATCAAGAAAATTTTAACGAAGCCGGACTCCGAGCTTTACCCACAGGATAAGGAATTTTTGCCGGAGGATTTGGTTGTTACGGGTACGGGTGTGCTTTATGTTCTGTGCGACGGAATTTATCAGGGCGCGGTCGTATTTGATGAAAACCTGAATTTCACCGGCTTTTACGGCAGCAATACCGTTGAACCTACGCTTAAAATTATAACGGAAAATCTTTGGAAAAAACTTGCCACAAAGGAACAGCGCTCAAAAATGTCGCGCTATGTTCCCGTACAGTATTCATCACTTGATATTGATGAGGAGGATTTTGTTTACACCTGTGTTGCCTCCTCAAAATCTCCCGAAGGGAGAATAAAAAAGCTAAATCCGCTGGGAAACAACATTTTAACCGGAACCGACGGTAAAAATCTCTTTTTCGGCGATTATGAGCCTTATGAATATAACGGCAAAAGCCGATATTCCTCGCTTGAATCTATTTCGGTTTGCGAAAAAACGGTTTTTGCCGCATTGGACAGAACCGACGCAAAGGTGTTCCTTTACAGCCGTGAGGGAGATATGCTTTCGGTTTTCGGCGGTCAGGGCAGCTTTAAGGGCTGTTTTGCAGATCCTGTTGCGCTTACATTTAACGGTAATGATATTGTGGTGCTGGACGGAAAAAAAGGCTGTTTCACGGTTTTCACCTTAACTGAATACGGTGCTGCTTTATATAATGCGATAGAGGTGTATATGGACGGCCGTTTTTCTGAATCCCTGCCGCTGTGGCAGGAGGTGCTGCGGTATGACGCAGGCAGCTATCTTGCCAACCTCGGCTACGGAAAAGCGCTTTATCAATTCGGAGAATATAAGCAGGCAATGAAATATTTTGAGGTTGCGGGCGATCGTACGCATTATTCCGAGGCGTACAAGGAGTACCGTAATGAGAGGCTTAAAAAGAATATAGGACTCTATTTTACCGTGGCGCTTACCTTTACGGTTGCAGCCACGCTCGGTATAAAGTCAGGTATGTTTAAAAAACTCGGTAAGGCTGTGTATCGGCTGATTCGTTCCAAAAAGGGGGAGCAGGTATGAAGTACGTTGAAATGTCGCCTGCAAGGTATTTATTTTACATATTGTTCCACCCCGCAATCGGTTTTGAAGAAATGAAATTCAACCGTAAAGGGTCTGTAAAGCTTGCAAATGCGGTTTGCGCTCTCTTTTGCGCAGCGGTAGTGGTTAATCAGGTGCTTTCGGCTTTTCTTTTCAGAAAAGGGAAAACTGAGGACGTCAATCTTTTATGGTCGCTTGCGGGCTGTATAGGACTGCTCTTGCTTTTCTCGCTTTCAAATTGGCTTTTCTGCACGCTTTTAGACGGAAAAGGGCGCTTTTGTGAAATATGGATAGTTTCGTGTTACTCTATGCTGCCGTATGCAATGATATCTATTCCGCTTACACTCGCAGGGCATCTGTTTACAAACGAAGAAGCATTCTTTTACTATGTAATGATGATCTTGCTTTATGCTTGGAGCGGGTTACTGCTTTTTATAGGCACAATGAGCATACATCAATTTACAATATTTAAAAACATTGTAACGCTTTTATTTACTGCAATCGGTATTGTGATTGTTATTTTTCTTCTATTGTTATTTTTTACTTTATTACATAACGTTTATGTGTTTTGCGTAACGGTTTTTAATGAAATGTCATTCAGACTTTAATAAAGCCGTATGGCTGAAAGGAGGCAATTTATGAAACGGTATTCGGCTTTTGCGGCAATTTTTGTTTTGCTCTCGGTTTTAATTTTTACACCGTGCAGCCGTGTATCGGCGGAGGAGACCCCTGCCGACGGTATGACGAGTGTGCTTACAAAGGGTGACCTGTCGTTTTATGCAAATGCCGAAAACGGAGAAGTTGCTTTAATAAATACCAAAAGCGGAATAAGCTGGAAATCAAATCCCGATTTTTCCGATGCCGACGATCGTCTCGGAAACGGGCAGAAACGGCTTATGGGCGCTCAACTTGAAATATTATATTACGATACAAAAAATTCTCCGCAGGAGAGAAACTCCGCCGTAGCTTCGGTGGCAAAAGGCGGTCTTTCGTTCTCAAAAACCGGGAAAGGCTGCAGTTTTGTTTACGATTTTCCCGATGATAAAATTTCGGTAACGCTTGAATACGAATTGAACGCTTCATATCTTTCGGTGAAAGTTCCGAAAGACGGCATTTCGGAAAAAGGGGGAAACCGACTGCTTGAAATTTCGGTTTTACCATACTTCGGCTGCGGCAGTTTTGATGACAGCGGCACTATTTTGCTGCCCGACGGCTGCGGAACCCTGATCGAAATGAATAACGGTAAATCATCTGGCAGCGCAATACATGAGCGAATATACGGAAGCGATGCTGTGGCATCTTCCGACCGTTTGGTTACAGAACGGAAAAATATGCAGTTTCCGGTTTTCGGAATCGGCAAAAACGGAAACGGCTTACTTGCATTGATTGAAAGCGGAGACGGGTCTTCTTACATAAACGCATATACCGCGGGAATGAAAAAAAACTATAACTGTGCTTTCTTTTCGTTTGAATACCGTTCTACCGGAACGGTTGTATTGGATGGGTCATCTAAAAACGCAAAAACAGTGCGCAAAATTTCAGAGCAGGCAATCTCAACGGATTTTTGTATGCGATATTACCTGACTGCCGCACCCGGGGATTATAACTCGGCAGCGGCGGCTTACAGAGCCTACCTTGAAAAGGAACATAATTTTAAGGCGAATGAAAAGCAGGAGGAATTACCGTTCTACTTTACCGCTTACGGAGCGCTTCGGCGCAAGGGAACAGTATGCTTTATTCCTATGACTGTAACCGTGCCGCTTACCACCTATTCTCAGGCTCGGAAGATGATAGCCGATATTGAGAATGCCGGTATATCAAATTTGATTTTTTCGTATGCAGGTTGGGAAAAAGGCGGAGTATCCGGCAAAATGCCTACCGCAGGAAAATACGAGGGCAAACTCGGCGGGAAAAAGGATTTTATACGGTTGGCGGAATATGCGAGGGATAACGGCATTACATTTCTGCCCGATGTCAATACGGTGCGTCTTATGCAAAACGGAAACGGGTTTACAAAAAACAGCGCTTCCGCCGCTACATTGGACGGAACGCCGGGACTGCAATATGCCTACAGCCTTTCAAGTGGGTTAAAAAATGCAGATCTGACGCCTTATTGTCTTTTAGCTCCGAAAAAATATGTCACGGTTCTGGAAAAATATTTTAAAAAATACAACACTTCGTTTCTAACAGGTATTTCGCTGCGCGAGCTCGGAAGCATGCTTTATTCGGATCATCATAAGGGCTCAACGGACAGGGATCAGGCACTGAATTATGCTAAAAAGGCATTGGATTATGCCGCAGGGCAGGATAAAGAGCTGTTGACATCAGGCTCGTTCGGTTATGCCGCCGAAGCCTCGGATTATATTATTTCCGCTCCCACTTCGAACAGCGGCTATGATATTACCGACCGCAGCGTTCCGTTTTATCAGTTGGTTTTGAGCGGTTACCGCAGCTATTCCACAGAACCTGTAAACCTTTCGGGAAATCCCGAAAAGGTGCTTTTAAAAGCGGCGGAAACAGGGAGCGCATTGAATTTTTCGTTTACCGCGCAAAACAGCGAAAAAACCGAGGGAACATATCTTTCCGAGCTTTACAATTCCGATTATAACGACTGGCTGCCGATTGCCGCAGATCAATATAAGCGGCTTTCGGAGATATTCAAGGCGACGGGCGGAACGGCGCTGGTTGGTCATAACAAGCTTGCCGACGGCGTATACTGCTCGATTTTTGAAAACGGCGCGCAGGTAATTACCAATTATACAAATTCGGATTATGATATGCAGGGCATACAGATTGCGAAAATGAATTACAAATTGATTCGGCAGGGGGAACAAAAATGAACAAAAAGCTGTCTTTAGAGCAAAAACGCGCCCGAACCGGATATTTTTTTATACTGCCATGGCTTTTGGGACTCTTGTTTTTCTTTGCAGTGCCCATTTTAACCTCGCTTAAGTACTCATTTTCGCATGTAACTATCGTTCAGGGCGGTGTAAACACACGGTTTGCAGGTCTTTCATACTATAAAAGCGCTCTGTTTTCCGATGAGCGGTTTATCCCGCTTTTGGCGTCGGCATTAAAGGAAATTGCAATTCAGGTGCCTATAATAATTATATTTGCACTTTTTATTTCGGTAATGCTGAATGCTGAATTTTACGGCCGCGGACTTGTCAGAAGTATTTTCTTTCTTCCGCTTATGCTTTCCTCAAGCGTTTTGCTTTCCATCATTAACAGCGACAGCTACAGCGGAGATGTAACCGGATCTTCCTCGGTTTTTATGGTTTCCAGCTTTTCTATCGGTGATATTTTAACACAGGCGGGATTGCCGAGCGGGCTTATAAAATATCTTACCTCGGTTATCGACAGTATTTTTACAATGACATGGCAATCCGGTGTTCAGATAATACTGTTCCTTGCGGCGCTTCAGTCAATACCGCCGTCTTTGAAAGAGGCGGCAAGTGTTGAGGGAGCTACCGCATGGGAATACTTTTGGAAAATCACCGTTCCTATGATAAGCCCAATGATATTGGTAAACATTGCTTTTACCGTAATTGACACGTTTACAAGCTATTCTAACGGTGTAATGGAATTTGTGACCTCGCAGGCGGCAAACCTGCATTACTCGTTTTCATCGGCTGTGACATGGATATATTTCGTTGTTATAAGCCTGATTTTGTTTATTGTGGTGGGGCTGTTTTCAAGGAAAGTATTTTATATGAATGATTAGACGGGGAGGAGGTACCGTTATGAATTCTGTTTTGTTAAAATTGAAAAGGTACACAAGTGAGCCCATAAACCGCCGTGCTGCGGTGCGCAGGCTTGAGAAAATTGCTCTTGCACTTTTCAGGCTGGGTTTGTTTATAGGACTTTCGTATGTTATACTTTACCCGATTCTTTATATGTTCAGCACAGCTTTCCGCAGCGACGCAGATATTTTGGATACCAGCATTGTATGGATTCCGAAACATTTTGTTTTAAACAATATAAAGCAGGCATTTGTTTCTTTGAATTATCCGCGCTCGCTTTGGTACACAGTATTTTATAATATTGTTTCGGCGGTTTTACAAGTTGCGGTAACTGCGTTTGTGGGATACGGCTTTGCCCGCTTTAAATTCAAGGGCAGGGGAGTTTTATTTGCAATAGCCATGTTTACAATAATCGTTCCTGCGCAAACTACTATAATACCGATGTTCGTAAGCTTTTCAAATTTTGACGTACTCGGCATTATGAAACTTGTTCGTCTTATAACCGGCACTGATGTGAATATCAGCATTTTAAATACACCGTTTGCATTCTGGCTGCCGGCAATCTTCGGAATGGGAATAAGGAGCGGACTGTTTATTTATATTTTCCGTCAGTTTTTCCGCAATATGCCTAAAGAGCTTGAAGAAGCGGCTATGATAGACGGCTGCGGCGCATTTAAAACTTATTTTTCAATAATGCTGCCGAATGCTAAAACCATTTTACTAACGGGACTTGTTTTTTCGGGGGTATGGTATTATAACGACTACTATTTAAACACAATGTTTGCCGATAAGCACTCAACCCTTACGGTCGCGTTATCGCATCTTTCAATGGCTATAGGAGAGTTTGTTTCTTTAAGCGACCAACAGCTTATTATGATCCGTGTTCAGGCTGGCTGCCTGCTTGTCATTCTTCCGCCTATGCTTATTTATTTCTTTGTTCAAAAAAAGTTTACCGAAGGGATTGAAAGAGCGGGTATTGTAGGTTAAAATAATAATAATCTAACAGGGCATATCGCTTGTTTTAAGGAAGTGAGAAAAATGCAAAAGCAACTGAGCAAAAAGCTGCGCGCTATTCCGTTCAATCAATCTGCGGTTCGGTTGATTTCCGTTGCCGTGAGTATTGTTTTGCTGCTTTTTCTTGTTTTTGTAATTATTGCCCGATCTGTTTCGGCAAGCTATGAACGCCGTGAACGCGAACAAAGAACCGATACGGTAACAAGCGTTGCAAACTCATTTGATAAAATGGTTGACAGCGCATCAGAGCTTGCACTGATGTTTTATGCTAAAGATGCCGACTATCAGATGAGTCTTTTGCGCGAGGGCAAAACACAGAGGTGTGAGGAACTGCTGTCCTCATACATTTCTTCATTTCCTGTTATTGATAATGTGATTTTAATGGCTTCCTCGGGGAACCGCGTGCTTTCCGTATGCTCGCGTAGGGAAATGAACACTGAGGTTTTCAAATCTTGTCTTTCCTCGGATTACGGAGACTATTTAAAGCTTTTTGAAAACAATGCAGATATGTATATGCTGTCGGTGCTTAATAAGCCCGTTTCTTCTAGTCTATTAAGAGAGATCGATGATTTTTGCTATGTCCGTCAAATTGTATCAACTAAAAACGGAACTCCGCTCGGTCTGATGTTTATCAACTTCAAGCATACTGCGCTTCGTACTATGCTCGGAGTTTCAAATCTACCGTCGGATGAAAATATAACCGTTGTAAACAGAGAAAACGAATATGTTTTTTCCGCCCGAAACGATGTTAAGCCTGCCGGTGTGCGTTTTACATCGCTCACCTTTGGTTATAACGGTAACGAATTTGTCTCGGAAGACGGCGAGCAATTGGAAATTTACGGCTCCCGAATTACAGAGCGCCCGTACAGGCTCTTTCTTTCGGGGAAAAAATCGGACAGTTTCTTTTCACAGTTCGGCTCGGGTATTCCGGCTGTAATTACAATTATAGTTATATGCGTGTTGCTGCTTTTATATTTGGCGTGGATCTTATTCTTCCAAAACCGCACTTTGCATAACGTTAAAAATATATTGGAGCAGACAGACGACGGAAAACTTAACAGAATAATCATAAAAGATTCCTCTTCAATAGAGGGAATTGTATCTCGGCAGCTAATTTATGTTAATCAGTTAAAGCAGCAAAACGACGATCAACGCACCGTTATGCGGAGAAAGCTTTTAAACGATTTACTTACCGCACGCGCCCCTATTGACGTAAAGGCAGAAACCGCGCAATTGGAACGTGTGGGTATTCCGGTAGAAAAACGGTGCTTTATAGTAATAAATTTTGAAGTATGCGATTTAAAAAAATCTGATGCAAATGCACAGAATGAGCAGGAATATGCGCTTATGCAGTTTGTAACCGAAAACATTTTGTGTGATTACGGCGATTGTGTTTCAACTCGGCTTAATGACAGAATAGTATGTCTGTTTTCAACCGATTCTGCGCTCGAAGCACAGGATATGCTGCTGCCGGTGCAGAAGCTCATAGAGGTTTGTGAAAAAGAATTTGAACACACGGTATGCGCCGGAATAGGCAGCGTAAGCCAAGGGCTCACGGCTGTTTCGCGTTCTTATTATCGTGCCTGCGCCGCCTTGGATTTTGCGCTTGACTCATCAGAAACATTGTGCTTATTCAAGGATATTTCGGGTAAGCGCAGCGAGCAGTCCGAATACGCGCGTATCATAGAATCAAAATTTCACTTTTTGAATTTGATAAAAGCAAAGGATTATGAAGGCGCCCGTAAATCAATAGATTGGATATTCGATAAAAAAAATCACGGGAACAGAGTTTCGGCGGAGTTTATTTCACTCCAGTGCTATGAGCTTTTAAAAACCTGCGGAGAATATTTTGCCGATTCCGATAAAAACGGCTTAATAGACGCTATGAGCGACCGCATAGAGTATATTTTTTATTGCAGGGATCCTGCAATTTTAAGGCAGCAATTTTACGAAACACTCGAGCAAATAATTACGCTTGGGAAAAGGAATGAAAATACGACCGATTTTGTGGATGAGATTGCCGCAATTGTGGAGCGTGAATACGCCAATCCGGATTTGTCGGTTTCATTTATTGCCGATATGATGCAGCAAAATTCGCGCACGCTTTCGGCTAAGTTCATAAAAAAGACTGGTAACGGCCTGCTTGATTATATTCATAAGGTGCGCATTGAAAAGGCAAAGGAATTACTGACGGTCGGCGGAAAATCGGTGCAGGAGGTCACATATCTTACAGGCTATGAAAACCCCAACACCTTTATCAGAATTTTCAAGCGATACAGCGGTATAACGCCCGGAAGGTACAGGGAAATGTACTCGGAGCAATAATTTCAGGGAGAAAAAAATGAGCGTTTTTTTTGAAAAAGCAGTTCCTGTTTGGATAACGGGCAGGGAAAAAGAAATGAACCTAAGGGTTCAGTTTAAAACGGCAGTGGGAAAAGGAAAAGCCGTTACCGCAAAAATTGCCACCTCGGGCATTTATCAAATGTCGGTAAACGGCAAATTTGTCTGCTATGGTCCGGCACGTGCCGGACGAGGGTTTTTCCGTGTAGATGAAATTGATTTGACTCCTTTTGCCGACCGTGAACAGAATACGGTAATTATAGAGGTCTGCGGTTATAATGCGCGGAGCTATTATCTAATCAAGCAGGATTCTTTTTTGAATGCGGAACTGTCGGTTGACGGATATGTGACGGCGTATACCGGCAATAATTTTACGGCGCGTATCAATCCCGAGTATATTAAAAAAATACAGCGTTACAGCTTTCAGCGCCCGTTTGCGGAGTCCTACCGCATTATATCCGGCGACACATATTTTACTGATACTGTGCAGGGGACAGAACCGCTGTCAGTTATGCCGCAGCAGAATTATTTAAAGAGAAACACACCGTACCCATTATATGAAAAAACTGCGGCAAAAAGGATTTCAGGCGGAGAATTTTCTTTTTTGGAACGCGAAAGCTATTGGCGCAACGGAGCTTTTGATGCGTTGGTAGCAAAAAACGAGCAATCTGAGTATCTTTTTGAAAACCCCGATTTAATGATTACAGACGAATGTGAAAAGCTTAAACTTTCAACTCCTGTTTTAAACGATGACAAAATACTTTCGGACGGCACATACGGTATTTACGAGCTGCCGTATAACGCAACCGGAATGATAGCAATAAATATAAAATCTCAGCACCCGATCAGGCTGTATCTTATGTTTGATGAAATATTGAGCAACGCAGGCTGTGTGGATTATTTGCGCGGAACATGTTGCAATGCGGCAATTTTCGATTTGCCGGCAGGAGAAAGAACTCTCCGCTTTTTTGAGGTTTACACCTGCAAATACCTGCAGGCGGCGGTATACGGCGGGGATGCGGCGGCAGAGATTTTTATGATTGAGTACAAACATCCGCCGCTTAAATACACTCCGAAATTCGGTGATACAAAAATTTGCAAAATTGCAGACGCGGCTGTTGAAACCTTCCGTCAGGGCAGTGTTGATTTGTTTATGGACTGCCCTTCGCGTGAGCGTGCCGGTTGGCTTTGCGACAGCTTTTTTTCGGGAAGAACAGAATACCTGCTTTGCGGTGAAACTTCTGTTGAACATGACTTTTTGGAAAATTTCCTTTGTGAAGAAAAATATGTTAACATTCCCGACGGTATGATACCGATGTGTTACCCTGCGGATCATACGCCGAATTCCTTTATTCCTAATTGGGCTATGTGGCTTTTTTTAGAGCTTAGAGAATATCTTGACCGTTCGGGAGACCGTGAAATGGTTGAGCGGTTCAAAACAAAAGCTTTTGGGCTTTTGAAATACTTCAGCCGATTTGAAAACAGCGACGGTCTGCTTGAGAATCTTGAAAGCTGGGTTTTTGTGGAATGGTCGCGGGCAAATGATTTGACCAACGGAGTTAATTTTCCCTCCAATATGCTGTATTCCGCAATGCTTTCGGCGATTTCAGAGCTATATGATTTACCCGAACTTTCCAAAAAAGCCGAAAAAATACGCGAAACTGTTTACCGGCAATCATTTGACGGCAAATTTTTCCGTGACCATGCCGTGAGGGAAAACGGGATCCTTAAAACAAAATCCGACTCAACAGAGGTATGTCAGTATTATGCTTTCTTTTTCGGGATTGCAACGCCCGAGCGTAACGGCGAGCTGTTTGAAATACTGCTTCATAAATTCGGTCCGGAACGAAACCGTGATACCGATTATCCCGAAATCGCTCCCGCGAATGCATTTATAGGCAATTATCTCCGCTTGGAAATTTTAATGAGGGCGGGCTTTAAGGAAGATGCTCTTAAAAATATTGTCGGATTCTTCGGCTATATGGCAGACAGAACCGGAACCCTTTGGGAAAACATCGATACCGGCGCCAGCTGCAATCATTGCTTTGCATCATATGTTATTTGCTGGCTTAAAAAATTGAGGGATTATATTTAATTCCTATTGACTAAAAAAGCATAAAAGACGAAGAAAAATCATACAATTAAACAGTCAATGGTAAAGATATACTGCCGGAGTTGAGTTGTATGAGAGAAATAACAGATAAACGCGCAGAGGAGCTTGGAAAATATATTATAGATACAGGCTCTACGGTGCGCGCCGCGGCAAAGGTGTTCGGAATTTCCAAAAGCACGGTACATACGGCAGTAACAAAACGGAACGGTTGGTAGCATAACCGCCGCCAAAACACATAAATAAACGCTTTCAGCACGGTTTCGCGCCGTGCTGATTTTTTATGTAATAAAGTTATTATTTAAAAACAGTAGACAAAAGTGTTATAAAAAGAAAACATTTGTTGATTGTGAAAAAATTGTTATTTTGTTATAATAAACAAAATAACAATTTTTTAGTATGAAATCTTAATGATAAATATAAATAATTCATTCTTTTAAATTTCAGGAGAATAAATATGGAAAACAGATTTAACTGGGGAACAAGGCCTAAGGCGACGGAAGGGAATACCGTAAAAGGAAAAGGGTATAGATTTACAGTCCTGACCGATTCGCTCATAAGAATAGAGCTGAATAAAAGCGATGCTTTTGAAGATAGAGCAAGCCAGACTGTCTTTTACCGCGACTTTCCGAAAACGGAGTTTAAAGCCGAAATAAAAGACGGGAAAACCCTAATCGAAACAAAAAAACTTTTGCTGAAATACTCAGGAGAAGAAAAGCTTTCTGTAAAGCTTAAAGAGGAGCCCGCTTCTGTTTGGAATTTGGGAGACGACTTTGAAGATCTTAAAGGAACAACCGAAACCTTAGACGCAACAAACGGCGAGGTTCCGCTTAAAAGAGGTCTGTGCTCAAGATACGGCTTTTCCGTATTGGACGACAGCGAAAATCTCCTGCTTGATGAAAACGGCCGTATAACTCCAAGAGAAGAAAATACTAAGGATATATACTTTTTCGGTTACGGGTATGATTATTTAGGCTGCATAAGAGATTTTTACAGACTTACAGGGGCACCTTCATTTTTACCTGCTTATGCTTTCGGTAACTGGTGGAGCAGATATTATAATTATACTCAGGATGAATATATAGAAACTATGGACAGATTTAATAAGGAAGATATCCCGTTGTCCGTCGGAATAGTTGATATGGATTGGCATACAACCGAAATACCCGAGGACAAAAAGAATCCTGAGCCGATATATAACGGGTACTGGAATACGGAAAACGGGTGGACGGGATACAGCTTTAATAAAGAATATTTTCCGGACCATATAAAATTTTTAAAACAGTTAAAAGAAAGAAATATACATACCGCATTCAATCTTCATCCGCATGCAGGAATACGCTGCCATGAAGATATGTATGAAGAAATGGCAGTAAAAAGCGGAATAGACCCTAAGAGCAAAAAGACGGTACCGTTTGATGTTCTGTCGGAAAAATTCATGAGCGATTATTTTGATACTGTATTGCATCCGTATGAAAAAGACGGAGTGGATTTCTGGTGGATGGACTGGCAGCAGGGAAAAGATTATTGGTGGATTCATGAAACGAATAAGGACGGTAAATTAAAGGATAAAAGAGAAGCCGTGGATCCGCTTTGGATGATTAACCATTTGTATACGCTGGATATTTCAAGAAATGGGAAAAGACCGATGTTTTTTTCCCGTTACAGCGGACCCGGGAGCCAAAGATATTCGATAGGATTTTCCGGAGATACTTTCATAACATGGTCGGCGCTTGATTTTCAGCCTTATTTTACTTCTACCGCTTCTAATATAGGTTACTGTTGGTGGAGTCATGATGTCGGAGGCCACATGCATGGCTATAAAGATGAAGAGCTTACGGCAAGATGGATTCAGCTTGGAGTGTTTTCTCCGATAAACAGACTGCACAGCAGTAATGATATGTTTATACATAAGGAGCCTTGGCTGTTAAAAAATGAATATAGAGCTTCGGTTAAAAAATGGCTAAAAATAAGGCATGAGCTTTTTCCTTATATTTATACTATGAACTTTAATGCTGCTGCAAAATTTATTCCGTTAGTCAGACCTCTATATTATTACTATCCGAAAAAAGATGCGGCGTATGAAATTAAAAATCAATTCTTCTTCGGAAGCGAGCTGATGGTAGCTCCGATAACCAAGCCCGCATCGAAAATTACAGGAAAGGGAGAAACAAAAGTATTCTTGCCTAAGGGTAATTGGTATGATTTTTTTGCGGGAACAAGATATTACAGCGAAAACGGCAGAAAAATAAAGGCTTTCAGAAGTATAGAGGATTATCCGGTTTTTGCTAAATCCGGAGCGATCGTGCCATTAAAGCCGCATGTGCCGCATGATAACAGTCTTTGTGTTTCAGATACATTGGATATATATGTTTTTCCTTCAGCCTCAAACAGCTTTGAGCTTTTTGAGGACTCAGGGGACGGTGATACAATAAATTCAAAGAAATATGCAGTTACTAAAATGAATCTTTCTTGGGGAGAAAATCCTGAATTCAGTATAAGTTCCGCTAAGGGAGAAACCTCGGTTCTTCCCCGTCTAAGAACTTGGAATTTAAAGTTCAGAGGATTTTCCGATTTTGCTGAATTTGAAGTTTTATTAAACGGCAGTAAAACAAGACCGTTAGTCAACTATGACTTTAAAACTCATACTATTGAGATTTCGGTTTCCGCTAAACCTACGGATTCTGTTTCGGTAATATTTGATAGTAATAATTGTATCGCTGAGAATTCGGATATTTTAAAAGCCTGCGAAAAAATTCTGCAGGACAGCAAAATTTCTGCGGATGAGAAAAACGAAATATATTCGATTTTAAGCGACTGCGAGCTTAATACACATTTTAAAATTTTAAAAATTTCAGGTCGCTCTTATGAAAAAGAAGATTTGGCGGATGCTATTAAGGAAATCCTGACACGAACTGAGGGAGAATACGATTTATAAAGGAAGAGTTTTATGCTTGAAAAATCATTTTGGATAATGCCCAATGAAGATCTTGGACACAGATGTCCTGTTTTTAAGAAAAATATTGTCTTAAAAAAAGATTTAGCTTCGGCTTTTCTTAGAATTACCGCAAAGGGTGTTTACACTGCTTTTATAGACAAAAAAAGAGTGGGTGATTTTATTCTTGCCCCCGGCTGGACATCTTATAAGACAAGAATACAGGTGCAAACCTACGAAATCACAAAAATGCTTAAATCAAATTCAGAGCTCACCGTTGTAGTTGGGCATGGGTGGTATCGCGGGCGCCCGAAAAGCGTTTGGGGGAGGAATCCTGAGCTTTATAAAGAACCTGCTGAACTGATAGCGGAAATATCCCTTGAATTCTGCGACGGCACCAAAGAGAACTTAGTTACAGACAGTTCATGGGAATGGGCCAAAAGCCCTGTCATTTCAAGCGACATTTATGACGGGGAGCATTATAATGCCGAAAAAGAAAATCCGGTTTATAAATCGGTCAAAATCAGCGGAAAAGATAAAACCGCGCTTATTGAACAAGAAGGTGAATTTGTAAAAGAGCATGAAGTTTTAAAGCCTTTAAGCTGTTTTGTAACTCCGAAAGGCGAAACGGTTGCGGATTTCGGTCAAAATATTACCGGATATGTTGAATTTACAGTCAATGCAAAAAAAGGCGAAAGGGTACATTTATCATGTGCGGAAACGCTTGACAGCGAAGGTAATTTTTATAATGTGAATTACAGAAGCGCTTTATCTGAAATAGATTATATATGTAAAAACGGTGTTCAAACCTATAAGCCTTTATGTACTTTTTTCGGTTTCAGATATATAAGAATAGACTCGGCTCCCCAAGATTTTTCTTTTGATGATTTAAAAGCGATTGCCGTTTATTCCGATATGAAAAGAACGGGATACCTACATAGCTCCGATAAAAACCTGAATAAGCTTTTTTCAAATATTGCTTGGAGCCAAAAAGACAATTTTCTTGATGTTCCGACCGATTGTCCTCAAAGAGATGAAAGAATGGGCTGGAGCGGAGACGCGCATGTTTTTGCCAAAACCGCAAGCTTTTTGTTTGATACAGAAAAGTTCTTTACTAAATGGCTTAATGATTTAAAAGCAGATCAATTTGAAAACGGAATGGTTCCGAATGTAATCCCTGATATTATAGGAGAAGGAGGAAGCCCTGCTTGGGGCGATGTAGCTTGTATTCTTCCTTGGCAGATATATCTCGCTTACGGCAATAAAAAAATACTTGAAAATCAATTTGAAAGTATGTGTAAGTGGGTTGATTATATCAGTTCAACAACTGAAACTGAATTCCTATGGACGGGCCGCAGTCAGTACGGAGACTGGCTTGCTTTAGACGCACCTGCCGGAAGTTTAAAAGGAATAAGCAATGAAGAGCTGATAGCTTCCGCTTTTTATGCGTATTCAACCGAATTGACGGTGAAAGCGGGAAAGGTTTTAAACCGAAATATCGAAAAATATGAAAAGCTTTATAATTCTATTGTTAAGAAATTTAAAGAAACTTACATTGAGTTCAATACTCAGACAGAATGTTCCTTGGCAATAAATTTCGGATTGGCATCAGATATCGAAAAGGCCGGCAAAAAGCTGGGGGAGCTTGTCAGAAAAGCAGGAAATAGCCTTACAACGGGTTTTGTCGGAACGCCGTATTTGCTTCATGCACTCAGTAAAACCGGAAATTATGAGCTTGCTTATTCGCTGTTGTTAAGAGAAGAATATCCTTCTTGGCTGTTTTCGGTAAAACAGGGAGCCACAACAATATGGGAGCATTGGGACGGAATTCGAAGTGATGGATCATTTTGGGGGAAAGAAGCAAATTCCAGAATGAATTCGTTTAATCACTATGCTTACGGTGCCGTTGCGGACTGGGTTTATTCCGTTGCTTGCGGTATAACCATTCCTGACAATGGTGCGGGTTACAAAAAAATAATTTTCGCACCGCATCCGGATAAAAGACTTAAAAATCTTTGCGCTCAGATAGAAACAAGACAGGGCTTGGCTGTTTCTTCTTGGAGCTATAATGAAAACGGAGCTTTAAATGTTTATATTAAAACACCTTCGCAGGCGGAGTTTATAATGAACGGCAAAAATATCAGTTTGAATAAGGGTGAATATAATTTTACTTTTTGAAAGGAAGTAATAAATAATGAGGCATGAAATTATAAATTTAAAAGAAAAATATTCTTTTTTAGGTGAAAACGGCTGTGATCCTACAGTAGAAATATTTCTTCCCGATAATTTGGCTGAAATGCAAAGGCAAAATAAGAAAAGACCATGTATGATAGTTTGTCCCGGCGGAGCTTATTGCTTTTGCTCAAAGCGCGAAGCAGAACCGATAGGCGTTCATTTTCTTTCTAAGGGTTTTAATGTTTTTATAATGAATTATTCGGTTACTCCGAATAAATTTCCGACTCAGCTTCGTGAAATTGCGGCGGTAACTGAGATTATTTATGCCAATGCTGATGCTTGGAACTGTAACACAGAAAAAATTGCAATTATAGGATTCTCTGCCGGCGGTCATCTTGCGGCACATTATTCAAATGCTTATGACTGTAAAGAAGTAAGAGAGGTTTTCCCCGAAAGCAAGCCGGTTAATGCATCTATTCTCTGTTATCCTGTTATAACAGGCGAAGCAGAGCACTCACATAAGGAAAGTTTTTTCAATCTTTTAGGAAAACAAGAGCTGTCACAAGAGGATTTAGAGCGTTTTTCATGTGAAAGGCTTGTAAGCGATAAAACTCCGCCGACATTTTTGTGGCATACTGCCGAAGATGATTGCGTGCCAGTAATGAATAGTATTCTTTATGCGAGTGCGCTTGATAAATATAAAATTCCGTTTGAATTGCATGTTTATCCTTTCGGTCCTCACGGTCTTTCAACAGCCGATTATCTTACGAACAATGATATGAACGAGAAAAAAATCCATGTTTCCTCATGGATCCCTGCGGCGGAAAAATGGCTTAACTTAATGGACTTTAAAGCCGAAATCTAATAATTTTACAAAAAACCTCGCCTTTTTTCAGGCGAGGTTTTTTGTAAGTTGAATTTAGTTTTTATGATCGTCCCTGTATTCCTGAGGCGAACATCCGATAAGTTGTTTAAATACTTTTGAAAAATAAATCGGGTTGGAATAACCGACAGAGTATGCAATATTCTTAACCGATTCCTTTGTTGACAGAAGCATATTTCTTGCATTTTCGACACGGTATTTTGTCAGATACTGTATGGGAGAAAGATTGTATTTCGTATAAAAAATCTTATAAAGATAACTTCTGCTGATAAATAGATCCTTAGCAATATCGGATATAGAAAGGTCGCATCGGCTGTAATTTTTTGCAATATATAAATTGGCTTTTGTCATGATTTTATTTTCTGCTTCTGAATCATTCTCATTAGGGTATAGCTTTATATAATCGGCAAGAAGCTGATAAAGCGTTCCTATTATCCGATAATTTTCAGCTAAGGTTTGAGGTATGTAGGAAAGTATTTTGTAATTATCTAAGAATTCCTTTCGCGGAAGAACTGGAGAAACCGGATTGTCTGTAGAAAATCCGGTATAAGAAATAGTTTTTTCCGCTATGTCACCCGCGAAACAAACCCATGTGTATTCCCAGGGATTTTCCGGATCGGGATAGTATTCTATTTTTTCAAAAGGGAAAAGAAGAAAAGATTGCCCTGCTTTTATGTGATATGTTTTGTTTCTGAATTTATAAAATCCTCCCCCGTGTATAACATAATGCAAGGAATAAAAGGTCCTTATTTCAGGACCTGTGTGCTTATCGGGTTTGCAGGCCTCTATTCCGCCGTGAATGTAGTACAACGATTTATTCGGCAATTCAAACAAACTTATCGCCCCTTGGAAACATTTTTACATAGTGGTGGAAACATTTGTTTATAGTAAAAGTGTTATTTTTTTGATATAATGTCTTATGTGATAGGTGAATTGTAACAAAAATAATTATCAATGTCAAGCCTTTGACTGAAATTCATCTAAATAAATTTTAAAAATTAAAAATGTAAATTGTATCTGATTTGGAAACATTTGTATAAAAAGGATGATGAGAGAATGACGGTAACTACACCTCCTATGGGATGGAATTCATGGAATACTTTCGGAAAGGATATAAATGAAGAGCTGATTTTAAAAACAGCCGAGTTTATCGCAGAATCAGGACTTAAGGATTGCGGATATGATTATGTTGTTATAGATGATTGCTGGGCGGAAAAAGAGCGCGATGAAAACGGAAATCTCCGCGCTGATCAGGAAAAGTTTCCGAACGGAATTAAATACATAGCAGATAAAATTCATTCAATGGGTCTGAAATTAGGAATATACTCCTGCGCCGGTCCTTTGACATGCGCCGGATACCCGGGAAGTTATGAAAGAGAATTCAAAGACGCAGCGCTTTTTGCTTCTTGGGATGTGGACTTTTTAAAGTATGATTACTGTTATCATTCAGAAATAATGCACGGAAAGCTTTTATTCAGAAGAATGGGCGCGGCTCTTGCAAGCAGCGGAAGAGATATTCTTTTCAGTGCCTGTACCGGCGGACTTGATGAGACAGCACAATGGATAAAATCCGCGAACGCTCATATGTGGAGATCCACGCCCGATATTATGGATAACTGGAGTTCGGTTAAAAGCATTATTTATGCTCAGGAACAGTATTTGTCGACTAACGGCAAGGGCTGTTTCAATGATATGGATATGCTTATTGTGGGCATGAACGGCAAAGGAAATGTAGGGCTCGGCGGCTGCAATTTTGAAGAATATAAAACTCATTTTACCGCATGGGCGTTTTTCGGATCACCGCTTTTTATAGGCTGCGATATTATTAATATGGATGATAAAGCAAAACAAATTCTTACCAATAAGGATGTAATTGCCGTTAATCAGGATAAGGCTTATCTTCAGCCTTACAGAATAGGAATAAAAAGAATGAATAACGATGAGCGTCTTATTTTTGTAAGACAGCTCGAGAAAGGCGATTTTGCAATACTGATTTTAAATATGTCTGACGAAAAGCAGTTTATGTGCTTTATGCCTGATGAGCTCGGTTTATCTTTATGTTGTCATAAAACTCTAAAGTTAAAAGACCTTTGGACAAAAGAAGAGCATATCATGAAAAACGAAATTTATAAAACTATGATTGATCCTCACGGCTGTCAGCTTTTAAGAGCCAAGATAACGGACATCTGATTTTGAAAATTGATTATAAAGAAGGGTGAATATGAGAAACTTCAAAAGCTTTACAAAATTATTCGCAGTTATTCTGATTGCGGTTTGTTTGCTTTCAGTCAGTGTCGGAGCCAAAAGTCCGACGGATTCGGCATATAAAACTTATCAATATAATGCTTACGGCGAAAGCTCCTCGGCACCGGCTGATTTTCTCCCTTCGGAAAAAATCACAGGTCAAAAACTCGGAATATCGGATTTTAATTCTCCGACGGATATGGTTAGCTCAAACGGAAAGATTTATATTCTTGACAGCAATAATTCAAGGGTTGTTGCGATAAATGAATCCGATTATTCTCTTTTTAATGTTTACGATACTTTTACCGATACTGACGGCTCTGCGGTCAATTTCAGCGGAGCGCAGGGAATAGCGGTAAGCAAAGACGGAAGCATTTATATTGCAGATACAAAAAATAAAAGAATTTTGGTTTTTGGCTCAGACTGCAGACTTAAGCTAACTGTTTTAAAGCCTGAAGAAGCCCTAAATGATTCGAAGGTTCCTTTTGATGTCAAAAAAATCGTTGTTAATTCGGATAATCAGATTTTTGCTTTATGCTCGAGCATAAATTCGGGCATTCTTGCATTTTCTCAGGAAGGTAAGTTTTTATATTTTTTCGGTAAAAACACCGTTGAGGTTACTGCCGATATCATTAAAAACAGTATCCTTAATAAATTCCTTTCTAAAGAACAAAGAGCGCTCCGTGCAAAAGCAACACCTGTAAATTACTCAAATCTTTCGATAGACAGCGACGGCTTTATTTATACGGTTAAAGCGGAGGCTTTTCAAAAAACAGAAAAATCCGTAATTCAGTGTCTAAGCTATAACGGAGACAATATTCTTAAGGAAATTGAATACGGAGATTTCGAGGTGGATTATCTTACTAACTATCACGAAAGAACTGAAACAGCATTTGTTGATGTCGCAACCGATAAATATGACAATATGTTCATATTGGATTCAGGAAGAGGAAGAATTTATCAGTATGATAAAAACGGTCACTTTACTTCGGCTTTCGGCGGCATAGGCGGTTATGACGGAACATTTACAAATCCATCTTCTCTTATTGTCAACGATACCGATATTTTAGTTTCCGACGAAAGGGAAAATTTCATTCAGATTTTTAAACCTACCGTTTACGGAATGAAGGTTTTCGAAGCTTATTCCATAAATGATACTAATCGTCTTGAAGACAGAAAAAAAGCATGGGATGAGGTTTTGAAGCTCAATTCAAATAATATTTCGGCTTATTACGAAATAGGCACCGTTTATGATGAAATGGGCGAATATAAAGCGGCTATGGATGCTTTTAAAGTGGCCGGAGCGCAAAATGAGTATTCAAAAGCTTTTCAGTCTTACAGAAAAGATTTTATGAATAAAAACTTGGTTTTGATTATTGCAATAGTAGTACTTATTTGTACGGCAATTTATTTTTCGGCGTCTTTTATCAAGAAGAAAATAAGTGTAAAAACAGGAACCGCTTTTTCAGTGCTTGAAAATAAATGGACCTTTCCTTTCTATACCTTAAAGCATCCGGTTGACGGTTTTGAACAATTTAAAACAAGAAACAACGAATCCTATTTACTGGCTTTAGGAATAATACTTTTGATGTTTCTCGGAGATATTCTCGCATTCTTTAAAATAGGATTTATCTTTAATATTAACAGAGCTATTGATTTTAATTTGCCGGTAACATTAGCGAAATCCTTTGGTCTTATCATTCTTTTTGCGGTTGCAAACTGGAGTGTTTGCACATTGCTTAACGGAAAGGGAACATTCAAGGAAATTTTCACATCTGTTGCCTATTCTCTGCTTCCCTATGTCTTTTCTGTTTATTTAAGAGTTATTTTAAGCAATTTTCTTACTGCAAATGAATCGATCTTCCTTGTTGTACTCAATATCATAGGAATCTTATGGTCGGCAATGCTCGTCTTTGCGGCGATTTACAGCGTACATCAGTATTCCTTCGGTCAAACAGTAGGCGCAATCCTTCTTACAATTCTTGCTATGGCGATAATCGGGTTTTTAATTATTCTGTTTTATACACTCTTAACTCAGGTCTACAGCTTCGCATATTCGGTTATAAGCGAGCTGATTTTGAAATCACGATAAAAGGAGTCCGAAAATGAAAGCTTATAAAAAATTGATAATCAGCTCAATTTTGGTTTTTGCCTTGATACTAAGCTGCTTTTTTACAGGCTGCACATTTTCAGCCGGTGCTTTGTCCGAGGAACAGTCGGGCGAAGGGTATGAGCTCATAGCTTCAGGCGAAAATTTAAAAATGTATGCCAATATCGAAAACGGACTGTTTTATATCGAGAATTTGTCGGACGGTTCTAAATGGTACAGTATTCCTGAAAATTTCGAAGAAATGAACATTTCTGATTCTATTTATGCTAATGCGTATTCTCAGCTGATAATTGATTTTGTTTATTCGGAAAATCTTCAAACAGCGACGGAATTTGAATCGGCAAACAGCTATTATGAGTGCTTTTTGAATGACGGCATTTCTGTTGATAAGCTATCTGACGGAATAAAGGTAACTTATGATTTTGTTGACCTTGAAATACAGATTCCCGTAAGCTATGTGCTTGAAAAAGGCACTTTTAAAGCGATAATTGAATATTCGGAGATAAAAGAAGGCAAAACCGCAAAGCTTATAAATATTTCTCTTCTTCCATCTTTTTTGTCCGGAACTGCCAATGAAAGCGGGTACCTTGTTATTCCCGACGGCTGCGGAGCAATTGTTAATTTTAATAACGGCGTAAAAACCAAATATGAGAAGCAGATTTACGGTGAGGAGCCTGATACCGAGGTAATCACCAAGGCTTATGAGGGCAAGAATATTTCAATGCCGTTTTTCGGAGCGGTAAAAAATAATTCCGCTTTACTTGCTATTATAGAAAAATCTGCTGAATGTTCTGCCGTTTGTGCGTCAACCGTAAATGAAAGTTCAGCATTAAATAATGTTAACAGCAAAATCTATTACAGAAAGAATTCTCAGGCGAAAATGTTTGAGGATACCTTTGCTTACAGAGTAACGGTAAATAAGTGGATTAAATATGCTTATGACAAAACCTATACCGCCAGATATAAATTTTTAAGCGGAGAACAGGCTAATTATATAGGAATTGCAAAGGCTTACAGAGATTATCTTTTTAAATCAGGCGATTTAAAGGAAAATGCTTCAAATCCTAAATTTAATTTGGATATTTATAACTCTGTTAGGGAATCGGCAACATTTTTGGGATTTTCTTATAAAAGAAATAAAACTCTTACAACCTTCGAAGAAACCGAAAAAATCATTTCCGATTTAAAGAAAAAAGGCATTAAAGATGTTGAAATAAGGCTTTTGGGTTGGAGCAAAAACGGCTTGACTAATAATACACTTTCTGTTTCAACCAAAACTAATAAAAAAGCAGGCTCTTTAAAACAGCTTGAAGCTCTGGAAAAGTTTGCTCAAAAGAACGGTGTTTCAATAAGTAAAAATGTTGATTTTACATTTCATAAAAAGGGAAGCGGAAAATCAATAAAAACCGCATTCAATAAATACATAAGCGTATATGATTTTCTTCCTTCGGTTTATACAAAAATAGAAGATACTAAGCTTAACATTGCAAAATCATCAGTTACAAAAGAATTAGCTTTAAAATATTTGAAAAAAATCAAGGATGACGATTCAGGTGTAAGTATTTTCGCACTCGGAAATTTATGCTATACGGATTTTTCGAATAATGCTTCGGTAACGAGAGGCGAGCAAATCAAAATTGCCCAATCCATTTTGTCGAAGTATAAAAAGAGCGGCAAAAAAATAACATTGGACTGCGCAAACGCTTATGCGTTTAAATATGCCGACAGAATAATAAATGCTCCGGTATCTTCAAGCGCCTGCAAGCTTTTTGACAGCGATGTTCCGCTCTATCAAACCGTTCTGCACGGATATGTTAACCTTGCAGGTAACTCTGTTATGAACTCTGATGATTACAGACTTGATTACCTCAATTGCATTGCAAACGGTTATGAGCTTAAATTTTCGGGTATTTATGCCTCAGATACAGAGCTTCAAAATACAGAAATTAAAAATTTTTACAGCTGTAATTATAAAAGATGGATTGATGATGCCGCTAAAATGTACGAAGAATATATGCCGATAGTAAAATCTGTTTACAATCAAAAGGTAATTGATTATTCCGAAAAAGATAATGTTGTAAAAACAGTTTATGAAAACGGAACAACCGTAATAGTAAATATGTCAGAAAATGAATCTTCGGATTTCGGCGTAACAGTTCCGGCATTTTCCTGTAAATTATTGAAAGGATGAATAGAAATGCGCAAAACAAAAGCAAAATATATGAATCTTAAAAGACGCGAAGGACTCAAAGCGCATTTGTTTTTACTTCCTTTTTATATAGGACTTTATTTGTTCTTTATCGGTCCCATAACTCAGTCGATTGTTTTTTCTTTTAATGATGTTGTCACTGATGTTGGGTCTTATAAAATGACCTTTGTCGGTCTTAAAAATTATAATTATGCTTTTTTCAGAGACCCCGAATTTCTTAATAATTTGGTTAGCTCTCTTGTCGAGCTTCTTTGGAAACTCCCCGTTATTCTTATTTCAAGCGTTTTCTTTGCCACGATATTAAATCAAAAATTCAAAGGCAGAGTATTTGTAAGAGCGGTTTTCTTTCTTCCGATAATTATTGCTTCGGGAATGGTTCTTTCGATAGTTCAGGGAGATTTTATCGCCGGTAAGGTTCTTGCAGGAGGATTTGTTTCCGGCGGAGAAATAACACAAAGCAATTCACTGCAAGAGTTTTTGTCTGCTTCCGGGCTTTCTGACAAAATTATAAAAGTAATTATGACTATTGCAAACAATATGTTTACTACCATGTGGCAAACCGGAATTCAGACAATAATTTTCTTAGCAGGTCTTCAAAGCATTCCTTCAAGTCTTTACGAAGCCGCCTCTGTCGAAGGCGCATCATCTTGGGAAAGCTTTTGGAAAATTACCGTTCCAATGCTTTTGCCGATACTTTCGGTAAATATAATTTATACCGTTGTCGATTATTTCACAAGCACTTCCAGTCTTGCAATGAAGCAGATTATCAATAATACAAATTCATCCAGATTCGGATGGGCATCAGCTATGGCATGGTCATATTTTGCAATTATAGCGATTTTGCTTGCAGGCTTAATGTTGATAGTAGGGAAAATTTCTAAAAATATTTTGGGAGGGAGAAGATAATGGCTAAAACCAATTCTTTGGTTCTAAAAAGAAGAGCAACAAAAACAGTTGTTAACTTTTTCAGATTTCTGTTTCTGCTCGGAATGTGTTATTTGTTCCTATTTCCGATATTTTATATGTTCAGTGTGGCTATTGCCGACCCTTCTGTTGCAAATGACCCTCTTTCTATCTGGATTCCGAGCAAGGTTTCTTTGTATCCGTTTAAAATTGCAGTTGAAGTTCTTGACTACTATAAATCTTTGTTTTTAACTTCCAGAATAGCCGTTTTCAGCACTGTTTTCACTTTGCTTTCCTGTTCGCTTGCGGGATACGGCATTTCAAGATTTGATTTTTTGGGCAAAAGGTTGGTTCTTATAATTGTTTTTCTCACAATTATAGTTCCTCCTCAGGTCTTGCTTACTTCTCAATATATAAATTTCAGATATTTTGATTTCGGCGGACTGATGAAGCTGCTTAAGCCTATCATCGGTACTGACAGTCTCTATCTTCTTGACAGCTCATGGACATTTATTTTGCCTGCGATGTTCGCAAACGGTCTGCGCGGGGGATTGTTTATCTATATTTTCAAGCAATTCTTCGACGGTCTTCCTAAAGAACTTGAAGAAGCGGGAAGAATTGACGGCTGCGGAACATTCGGTATATTCTGGAAGATAATGCTTCCTCAGGCAGTTCCGGCTATCGTCACTGTTTTGCTTTTCTCATTTGTTTGGCATTGGAATGATTATTACAGCTCTTCTGTATTCTTTACTTCGGGCACTAAACCGCTTCAGGTAATGCTTAACGGTTTTTCTGTAGCTTTGTCTCAAGGAGGATATACGATAGGCGGAGTTGAAATCACAAAATATGAGGAAAGAATGTTCACCATGGCAGGAGCGCTTTTAACCGTTCTTCCTCCGCTGATAATTTATGTTATAGCACAAAGAAAATTTACCGAAAGCGTTGAACGCTCAGGTATAGTCGGTTAAAGGAGGTTTTATAATGAAATTCAAAAAAATACTCTGTTTGCTCTTGGCGGTTTTGCTTGCGGCGGCATCATTTTCAGCCTGCGGTAAGAAGAAAAATAAAAAACCGTCCGGCTCAAAAAAAGACAATTCTTCATGGACAGACTCTGATGAGAATTATAATTCTGATACTGACGCAGATAATTCTTCCGATCAAAAAGGCACTAATAATAATCCGTCGACAAATAATTCGGCTAACGGCAATTCTTCAAACGGGTCAATCACTTCAAACGGCACCAAGGTTGTAAGCAACAATAAAAAGCTTCTTATAAATACATCTAAAACTATAAATTCCTATTGGGACGGTGTTGGCGGCAACTATCTTACATACAGTCTTATGCCGAATAATGTAGCGGACGGCTTTAATGAAGCCTACTATGCCATGGATGCGAAAAGAATTATTCAAATGGGCTGTTCCCTTGTAAGAATATGGATGCAGGTTGACTGGATGGAACAGCGCAAAGGTGAGTATAATTTCGAAACAACTGAAATGAAGGCAATTTTTACATATATGGATACCTTCAAAAAAGCAGGTACTGATGTTCAGATTTCGTTTAACTGGCGAGGACCTGTTGACAATCCTGAATTTCAGAAATGGTTCTGCATTCCGGGCCTTACCGATCCTACGGCGAGCGCACCCGCAGATCTTGAAGCTTTCGGAAGATCCTGCTCTGCTCTTTTAAAGGAGATGTGGCGCAGAGGCTATACAAATGTAAAATATCTTACCTTCGGAAACGAACCCGATTATTCTGATTTTGAATGCTACGGAGATCAGATGGCATATTACATGAAAATGGTAAAGGCTGTTGATAAACAGCTTCGTGCGGACGGAATAAGAAATAAGGTCGAGCTTTGGGCGGGCGAAACAACAGCCGAAAGTCAGGTAAACTGGCTGCCTGATATGGCAAAAAGCATAGATGATATTGTAGACGCTTATTCTTTTCACACCTATACTACTGTATCCGATGAAATAGGCCCTAAGGTACAGACTGTAAAGGACGCTTCAAAAGGTAAAAAGAAGGTTTATATAACCGAATACAATGAAATGCAGCTTATCAGTAAGAATGTCCCGAAATTTATCGGCGGCTACGGCGGAATAATTATAAATTCCGCAAATGCAGGCGGTCAGGGTGTTCTTAACTGGTGTCTTAACGGAATGTACTGCATGAGTGTAACAGGCAGACATTCTTGGACGCTTGATTCTCAGTATGATTTTTGGCATTCGCAGATTTGTTACGGAGAAGATAGGTCTGACTTCTTTAAAAACGGAAGTGTCAACACACCTTATTATTTATTTTCTATGATTTCAAGATACATTGATAAGGGTTCAAAGGTCGTTGAAACACAAATTGAGGGCGGAGAAGATTTAAGAGCTGCAACATTTGTTTCGGATAATGGGGATATTACCGTTTTGATCGAATGTGACGATTCCGATCAGGCAAGAACATTAACAATGGATTTCGGAAAGAATTTAAACAAAAAATTCTATAAGCACGTTTGGACCGATGATATTTCCTGCGATCAGAATGCAATTATTCCGCGTACGGTTGATTCTTTCAGCTGCAAAACAAGCTTTAAGGATAAAGCCGTAGATAAAAAACATTCAATAGTTATCTATACCACTAAAAAAGCGGTTATGCAGGTTGAAATGAGCGAGCCGCGCGCAATTGTAAATTTGGGAGAAACTAAACAGCTTTCCGCTAAAGTGCTTGACGGTGATTCCGATATAACATGGTCGGTGGTTTCAGGAAATGGCACCGTAGATAAAAACGGAGTATTCAAGCCTTCTGCGAATGCTTCTCAAGGCGATGTTGTAGCGGTAAAAGCAGCAACAAAAAATAAAAAAGCATACGGTATAACTCTCATTCACATAGGAGCCTATTCACATGATAACTCACATAACAGATAACAGCTTTTGCAACAGAAAAGATATTCCCGAACAAGGTGTAAATATAATAAACGGTAAAGAAATTATTATAAAAGACGCCTCGGGTCATATGCTTTCGCCTCTCTGGAATTTCGACAAAAAGCTTATCACTCAGAATTCAGTTTATCAGCATGTAGATATAATGGGCGAAATGCCTGTAACATTATCTGTAGATATGCTCGAGCCGATAGATGTAAGCAGTATTATTATTGGCGGAGCATATTCAAGAAACGGTGATTTATGCACCTCGGAATATGAAATTTATTTATCCGAAGATGAAGTGACCTTGTTTGAGCAAGCCAATAAAATCGTTTATTACAATAATGACGGTGTTTGGGACAGAACTCAAATAGGAAAGGGCTCTTTGCAGCTTTTCACTTTTGAAAATTCAGTTTTCGGACGCTTTATCGGAGTTAAAATCCTTAAATCCAATCCGACTGACGGAATAATCCGTTTTGCCAGACTTGAGGTATACAGTAAAAAATATAATAAACAGCATTCTGTTCTTAAAAGCTTAGGTGAAAATATTTTATCTCAGGCAACGCTGAGAGAAGTAAAATTTGAAGAAAACGGAATAAGAAGCAGAAATATTTGGCCTCTTTACGGCGAATGGAACGATATAGTTGACGGAGTTTTCGGAAATCCTCTAAAAATGATTAAGCTTGGCTTGGGTAACAGCCCTGCTTGCTTTAACTATAGTTTAAAAGAGGATAGCACACCTTCTTTTGCGGTAATATCCGGTATAAGTAAAAATGTCCCGGAAATAAAGCTGTTTGCAAGCGATAATGAAGAGCTTTTATTTGAAAGTCCGATTGTAATTACCGATAAAAAAATTAAATATGAATTTGAAAATGAATGGACATTAAACTTTGCAACCGCTTCTTCAAATTCGGTTAAATATTTCGGAGTGCGAATAGTTCCTGAATCTTCGGATGATTGTATTATTTTAGATCAGATCGCGCTCATTGATTCGGTCAACAAGGTTAATGTTGTTACAGAGGAGCATTTAAATGAAGATTATTTCGGAAACGGAGCAAATATAGTTCCTTTCAATTTAATGAAGAGCAATACAGGAATAGGATTTACCAAGGCGCATTTTGCACGCGATGTCAGAAATATGGCAGCAATTAAGCCGTCTATTGTTCGAATTTGGGCGCAGATTGACTGGATGGAAAAAGAAAAGGGCGTTTATGATTTTGATACTCAGGAGATGGACGCTTTGGTTGAATATGCAAGCGCTTTAAAGGAAATCGGTACGGAAATAGAATTAACTTTTTCTTGGAAAGTAGGTGCCGCCGCTCAGAGCTGGTACAGTATACCGGGAGTCGAAGCGGTCAACAGCGCTCCGAGGGATATTGAGGCCTATGCAGAATCCTGCTGTAAGCTTTATGAGTATTTTTGGAGTAAGGGCCTTGATAATGTAAAATACCTTTCAGTCGCAAATGAGCCCGGAGGCTGCGGCGATTTCCAGTGTGTCGGAGATCCTAAAAAATATTTTTCAGATACTATCAGGGTTCTTGACCGTAAACTCCGTGAAAAAGGAATAAGAGATAAGGTTAAAATCTGGGGTCCAGAGGCAAGCGAGGGCATTGAGTATACAGAGCTTTGCGCCAACAGCCTTTCCGACTGTATAGACTGTTACACCCAGCATTGGTATATGCCCACCCCTGAAGAAGTTTATAAAAAAACAAAATATCTGATAGGATTAGGTGCTTCACCCTTTATGATTACAGAATGCTGGGAAAATGATGACGGTGCTAAAGCATGGGGCAGAAGTCTTGCGGGATATGTTATAAATTGCGCTAACGCGGGCGGTTCGGGCGTTGTGATGTGGACAATGCACGGAATAAAATCCATGTCCGATTATAAAACAAACTCATGGCCGCTTGAGGGACATCAGAATCTTTGGTGGTCTCAATTAAACGGCGGAAAATACAACTATATCTATTATGATTTCGGAATGCTTTGCAGATATATTCCTGCTCATAGCAAAACTCTTAAAACGGTAAACAATTCTCCCGATATGAGAATAGCCGCATTTGAAACCGCGGACGGGGAATATACGATTGTTACCGAGACTAAAAAAACCGAAGCGCCGAGAGCTCTCAGATTTAATTTTGATAAGTCTGTTAATAGAACTTTTTATAAGCTTTCTTATATTCCTGCAAAGGACAATATTCCGGAACTGTGCGGAATCCTTCCGACTGTCAGAAAGGAAATCAAATGCTCTGATTTTCTTTATGATGAGGATGTTACCAAAGAGTATTCGGTAAGTGTTTATACAACTGTTAAGCCGGCATTACAGGTAAGAATTTCTCAGGTTTTTGCAGAGCTTAAGGCAGGAGAAAAACTTAAACTGGATGCAGATATTATTGACGGCGATGACAAAATTATCTGGAGTGTTAAAGAGGGCAGAGGAAAAATTTCCGAAAACGGATTATTTACTGCTCCTTCAGATGCTTCGGCAGGCGAGGTTTACGCTATTAAAGCCGAATGCACCTCAGATAACACAGCTTATAACATTTGTATTGTTACAATAATTTAAAGGTCTAATCTTGAGAAGGGATTATAATTATGAAACATTTTAAAAAAGCGATATGTCTTTTAACATCGGCAGTTCTTGCTTTATCCTCTTCTGCTTTTTCAGGCAGTCTTGCAGCTTTTGCCGAAAGCGAAAATGAAAAAGCTCCGGAAATTTCGAGCGCAGGCGATTATCTTTCATACTATAATTCCGTATGCAATGAAAAAAGGGCTGAAAATACAATTTCCCTTTTATATTCTTCTGCTATAGATCGGAGCGGTCAGACTTATGGATACAACGGAACCGAATATCCTGTAATCAATGAAACCGATAATTTTCTTGAATGGAATTTCAATGTTGAAAGCGAAGCTGTCTACAGCTTGGGAATTTCTTATATTCCCTTAAAATCCGACAATGGGAATGATATTACTTTTTCTTTTTTGACCGACGGCGGATTTGCTTATACTGATTGTAAGTCTTTTACGCTTCGCAGAATGTATAAAAACCTTTCTGATAAGATCACAACTTCAAAAAACGGCGACGATATCAAGCCTGAGCAGGTTCAGGCGGAAGACCTTATTACAGCGAATATTTATGATATGGAAGGAATGTTTTCCGAGCCTTATCTGCTAAAGCTTTCGAAAGGCAATCATTCGATAAGGATAAAGCATTATGACGGAGACTTCGCTGTCAGCGAAATAACTCTTAAAGCCTCAAAAAAGACCTTATCCTATTCCGATTATATTAAACAGTTTTCAAACCTTAATATAAAAGGAAAAACAGAAATCCTTCAGGCAGAAAAAGCCACACTTAAAAACAGTTCGGTTTTATACCCAACATATGATAATTCTACATGCGAGGTAACGCCGAACAGCTGCAGCAATGTTAAGCTTAATACTATAGGTCAGGAAAACTGGAATTTAAACGGTCAGACAATTTACTGGGAAGTGCCTGTTAAAAAAGAAGGGCTTTATAAAATAAGCTTTCATGCAAATCAGGATTTCAAACCCAGTCTTGATTCTTACAGAACCTTGACAGTAAACGGAGAGGTGCCTTTTAAAGAAGCGGAAAGCATTGCTTTTTCAAGCTCGGGAGGCTGGTACAATAAAACATTCGGAGACGATAATCCTTATCTTCTTCATTTAAAACAGGGCGACATTCTCGGACTTACGGTCACAACCGGAGAAATGAGCAAAATCATAAGAGAAATAAGATCAACTGTTTTAAATCTCAATAAGGTTTATCGCTCGGTGGTAACAATAACCGGCAGCAGTCCGGATAAATATCAGGATTACTCACTTGAAAAAAGATTGCCGAATCTTGTGAACGATTTAAATGCGAATATTGCCGCTCTTAAAAGCACTGAGAAAGAAATCATTAAAATACTCGGAACTACGGGCGGTCAGACTTCGATTATTAAAAGAGTATATCAGGATCTCGATACGCTCGCATCGGACACTTACTATGTTCCGCAGAAAATAGGACTCTTAAGCGGAGCTATAGAAGATTTGGGAAGCATAGTTACAACTATTTCAGAACAGCCGTTAGAGCTTGACAGTATCTCATTTACACCTTCCGATGAAAAAATTGTCGAAATAAAGAAAAACTTCTTTGAAAAAATAGTTTTCAATTTAAAAAGATTTGTTTACTCATTCAAAAATGATAAGAGTGAAAACAATAAAACCTCGGCAAAAACAATAAAGGTTTGGGCGGCAACCGGCAGAGATCAGGCTCAAATTCTTGAAAATATGATTAACGATACTTTTGAAGAAAAGTACGGAATAAATGTAGAGCTTAGTCTTGTTGGCTCGGGAACCAATCTTAAAGAGGCTACAATTGCGGGAAAAGGACCCGACGTTTCTTTAATGATTGATCAGAAAACTCCTATTGAGCTTGCAGTCAGGGGTGCGCTTGTTGATTTATCTAAATATGACTTTTCTCAAATAAAAGGCGAAACAGAGGCTTCGGCTTGGAAACCCTTTGAGTATAAAGGAGGGGTTTATGCCGTTCCGGAAACTCAGGTCTTTAATGTAATATTTTACAGAACCGATGTTTTTGAATCACTGAATCTTCAGCCGCCTAAAACTTGGGAAGAATTTTACAGCACTCTTGAAATATTGCAGAGAAATAATCTTGAAGTCGGTATTCAGGAAGTCGATTCAGGTAATGCCGGTGTTTCAGCAGGTATAGCGACTTTTAATATGTTCCTTTTCCAAAACGGCGGAGATTATTTTAACAAAAATTTCTCAAAGACAAGGTTTGACGAGGAAGTGGCATACAAATCGTTTTCCGATTGGATAAATCTTTATAAAAAATATAAGCTTGACCGAGATTTCAACTTCTTCAACAGATTCAGAAACGGCGAAATGCCGCTTGCAATTTCGGGCTACAGTTCATATTTCCAGTTAAAAGGAGCGGCTCCGGAAATAAACGGTCTCTGGTCATTTGCAGAGGTGCCCGGAACTGTTAAGAGCGACGGAACAATTGACCGTTCTCAGTCTTCTACGGTGACCGGCTCGGTAATCTTAAAGGGAGCAGAAAACAGAGGAGTTGTCAAAGAAGCCGTTGAATTTGTAAAATGGTGGACATCTTCTCAAAGTCAGACGCGTTACGGAGACGAGCTTGAAGCAAGTCTCGGTATAACAGCGCGTTATACTCCCGCAAACAAGGTTGCTCTTAATAATCTCGGATGGACAAAAGAAGAAAAAACAGTGCTTTTAAGTGCCCTTAAAAACAGCAAAAACACAAATGAAATTCCCGGAAGTTATATGATTTCAAGGTCGCTAACAAATGCTATGCGTTCGGTGCTTGACGATACTTATACGGCTCGCAGAGCACTTATAGTTTATAACTATGATATGAATAACGAAATAACAAGAAAAAGAAACGAATTCGGAATAAAGTGAGATGGCAGATATGAAAAAAATTCAAATTACCGGTAAGACGCGAATAAAGCTTGCGTACTATTCTATGCTCGCGCCTTTTCTTATCGCATTTTTACTTTTTATGGTTATTCCGATAATTTCGGCAATTGTTTTAAGCTTTACTGATTTTAATATGCTGCAGTGGCCTCATTTTGTGGGATTCAGTAACTACACACGTATGTTTACTGAAGATGAAATCTTTATGAAAGCTCTCAGCAACACTTTGATAATGGCGCTGATTGTCGGTCCTGTTGGATATATTCTAAGCTTTGTAACGGCTTGGCTTATAAACGAGCTTAATCATACGGCAAAAACAATTGTGACCTTTATGGTTTATTCGCCTGCACTTGCCGGAAATGTGTATTTTATATGGAAATACATTTTCTCAGCCGATGAACGAGGATTTTTAAATAACCTTTTAATAAATCTCGGTGTAACAAGTGAGCCTATTGCATGGCTTTCAGATACGAGATATATGATGGGTGCGGTAATAGTGGTTTCATTGTGGATGAGCTTCGGTGTAGGATTTCTTTCGTTCATTGCGGCTCTTAAAGCTCTTGACAGAAGCTACTATGAGGCGGCAGCTATAGACGGACTTAAAAACAGATGGCAGGAGCTTTATTATGTAACATTTCCTCAGCTCGGACCTCAGCTTTTGTTCGGCGCGATACTTTCTATATCGTCCGCTTTTGCTACGGGAGCGGTCAATAATGAGCTTACGGGATTTCCGAGTACAAATTATACAACCCATACGCTTCTTCTGCACATAATTGATTACGGCTCTTCAAGATATGAAATGGGTTATGCTTCGGCATTGGCAGTAATTTTATTCTTGCTTATGCTTCTTTCATGGAAATTTATTCAAAGGCTGCTCAGCAGTTTTACCGATTAAGGAGGGATGAACTTTTATGCAGAGTGCGGTTAAATTTAAAAAAAGAAAAATTTTTAAATATAATCCTAAGAAAAGGCTTTCAAGGTCGCGTTTCGGAAATTTAACGGTTTTAATATGTCTAGCGCTCTTTTCGGCTTTTATGATTTTGCCGATGGTTTATGCGGTAGTTCAGTCCTTGAAGCCAATGGAAGAAATATTTGCTTTCCCTCCGAAATTTTATGTCAGGAATCCCACATTAGATAACTTTAAGCAAATGTTTAAGCTTGCTAATAATCTCACAGTGCCGTTTTTAAGATATCTCAGCAACAGTTTATTTGTAGCTGTTGTTACAACCGCACTTTATGTTGTAGTTGCCAGTCTTGCGGCCTATCCTTTGGCAAAGGCAAAATACAAGGGAGTAAGGATTATTTCAAGACTTATAGTTGTTGCTATGCTTTTCAGAGGCGAGGTTACTGCAATTCCGAGATATATAATAATTGCTAAGCTCGGAATGATAGATACATATTGGTCGATAATAATACCTGCTTTATCGGCAACGATGGGTGTATATCTTGTTCAGCAGTTTATTTTAACGGCTGTTCCTGACTCAACCTTGGAGGCAGCAAGAATTGACGGTGCCGGAGAATACAGAATTTTCTTTTCTATTGTTCTTCCGAGTATTAAACCTGCAATTCTTACAATGATTATTTTTACCTTCCAAGGAATATGGAATGATACCGGAACAAACTTTATTTTCAGTGAAAGCTTAAAACAGCTTCCGGCGGTTCTTTCTTCGATTTCGACAGGCGGATTGGCAAGATCCGGAGCTTCTGCTGCGGTAAGTGTAGTGTTGATGATTCCGCCGATATTGGTATTTCTTTATTCCCAGAGTTCAATAATGGATACTATGTCACATTCCGGATTAAAGTAATCTGAAAGGAGTATATAAATGAATTACAGAAAAAGTTATTTTAAAAAAGCAATTTCTTATCTTTGCGCGGCAGTATTATGCCTTTCAGTTGCTTTTCCGGTTTTTCAGTCGGTTAAAGCAGAAAATGCTTACAGTCTTGATACTGCTTCTATTACCGATAAAAGCAGTATAAAAATGAAGGAAATTTTTGAAGATAATATTCTTAAAAATATGCTTCCGGTATCGGCACTTGAAGCAAACGGAATTGATACTTTGAGAACTTACAATGACGGGTGTAAGGATTATGATAATTATCTGAAGGCTCTTACCGATGTCGACGGCGGCAGCATAAGAATTGCCAACGGCAACGGTGCGACCCTTATTTATGAGTTCGAAAAGAGAACAAAGCTTAATAAATTTGCTCTTGTTTTAGGCAGTGCCGGAACAGGCAGAGAAATAAGCTATGAAATATATGTTTCGGACGACAAAGAAGCATTGTTCAAAGATGCTTCTCAGGTATTCGCTTGGAATGCGGAGGAAAACCCTTCGTCACTTGGACAGATAGTTTCCTTTAAATCCGGAAATGAGCCCAAGGGTAAGTTTTTCGGCGTAAAAATAACCAAAACCTATACTACAGATACAAATTCGAAAACCACCGCGAGAATAAGCGAAATAGGGGCGTGGGGCGAAGAAATTCAGAACTATGATATTGATACTTCGAGTATTGCGGGTCCGAGTTCTGTTCCCGAGCTTTTTAAAGACAGCTTGATAAAAAAAGCTTTACCGATAGCGGCTAAAGACAAGGATAATAAGGATATAGTATTTGTAAGGGATTCGGGAAACGGCGATTATGAAAATCAGGCGGCAATCCTTACTGACGAAACTTCCGATATCGTAAAGCTTGAAAATGCCGAAAATTCATATCTTACTTATCAGTTAAACGGAAAATATACTTTCAGTAAATTTGCCCTTGCTCAAGGTAAAAGCGGCGGAAATGAAATAAGCTATGAGGTTTATGCCGCCTCTGATATAAAAGATTTGTATAAATCTTCAAACCTTGCTTTTTCGTGGATTGCTTCCAACAATACAGAATCAAAAGGACAGATAATTACTTTCGGATATAACAAGCCGCAGGGCAAATATTTGGGAATAAAAATAACCTCTGTTAATACAGGAAGCGGAAATTATAAGGACGCTTATTTATCAGGTATAGCAGTCTGGGGAATTGAGTCGGCAAAAATCAATGAAGATGTCAGAACAATATCAAGCTATGGTTCTGTAAAAAAAGAATTTGCAAACAGCATAATAGGCGGACTTACTCCTTTTTCAAAGAAAAAAGCCGACGGAATTCGTGAGGACTTCTATATCGGTAAGATTGACGGAGATTTTACAGGAATAGAAGATAATCTTTGGAAGGCTCTTACAGACGGTGAAAACACCAGAGTTTTAATAAGCGACGCTAAAGACGCAACATTGGTTTATAAACTGAATAACAGAGCAAGATTTGAAAAATTTGCTTTTGCTCAAGGCGATGTCGGAAGTGAAATCGAAGTAAGCTATGATGTTTTTGCTTCTGACGATACAGATGATCTGTTTACGGATGAACACAAGTTTTATTCTTATGACGCAAGGGATGAAAAAAACAAAGAGTCATACGGTCAGATTGTAACCTTCAATTATGATAATCCCGTAGGAAAATATCTCGGAATTAAATTTACAAATGTTCCCAAAGGCAAATATAACAATAACTCAGCGGCAAAAATTGCCGAAATCGGTTTGTGGGGAACTTCTGTCAGAGAAAAATATGATCTTGATATAGATTTTGTTTCTTCCGCAGAGGAGCTTGATATGCTCGGACTCGAGTTTATGAATATCAATAAGTATAATGAAACCTCCGATTCGGCATTCTATGAATTTGATTCTTATTATAAGCTTAAAGGCTTTGCTGTTTTAAATGAAAAAAATATAAGCTACGAGCTTTATATAAGCGAAGACAGAACTAATTTGAATGCCGCTCAAATGGTTATGAGCTATGATGCAGCAAATTATCCTTCCTCTAAAGGTCAGTTTGTTTCTTTTGCGGTAGATAAGCCGATAGGAAAGTATTTCATTATAAAGGTTAAAAACGGAGCGTTGTCCGATATTACAAAGTTCGGTGTTGCCGGTCAAAAGCTTAAAACTCAGTCGGAAAATCAGGATTTCTTAAATCCGTATAACACTGACTATTTTAAGGATAAAAACCTTTTGGCAGGAATGAATCCGATAAGTGCCGTTCATGCTGACGGAACGGATTTCTCAGCAATTAAATCTTGGTCTTCAAATCTGACAGATAGGAAAAGTTCTGTTTCAAGTGCTATTCCTTCGGACGCAAGAGGAGCAAAAATAACCTATAAATTCATTTCAAATGTTACGGTTGATACCTTTGCTTTATGGCAGGGTAATCCGCAGTATAACCTTGGCGTAAGCTACCGGATTTATTTCTCTTCTTCGCTTGATAACCTTTATACTGCCGAAAAAATGATTTATTCTTATGATGCTAATATAAATAAATCTTCAAACGGGCAGATGGTTGATTTCCTTTACGGTAAGCCTCACGGTCAATACCTCGGAATACTTATTACCGGTACCTGCACCGACAACTGCGGCGGAAAAGGTCAGGCACACAATGCTGCAAGAATATCTGAAATCGCAGTTTGCGGAAGCTATGATTTTACCGATATGTATGCAGCGGTAAACCGAGATAAAACTCATAACGATATAAAATCCATGGCTGAGGAAAACAGCGGTAATCTCCTTTCGGGCTCAAAAGAGCTTGAAAATACAGGAATTGATACTGCCGTTATTACTGATGCGGATATAAACACTTCGCTTTCCGTTTCATCGGCAGAAAAAACAAGAATGTCATTTGAACTTACCCGCTCAGCTAATATCAAGGCATTCCTTTTGGCAGCCGGAAGTAAAATTTCATCATATAATGTTTATGTTTCAAGCGATTATGAAAATCTTTATCAAAAGGATAATTGGGTGTTGCATTATGAACCTAAGGATGCAAACGATCTTATCCAGTATTATTCCTTTGAAAAGAGTGTTGTCAGATATATAGGAATAGAAATTGCTGACAGCTCTGCCTCAATTGCGGAAATCGGAATTTACGGCGATTGGTTACCGTACATAATTTCTTATCCTGATTCGGGAATTACTGCAACTAACTGGGGTAATTCAAATATTCTTAAAGGTCACGAACCGATTTTGTCTTATCTTAACGGTTCTTCCGCCTCTCTTCCGTCAAAATTCCATTATTCAAGCTGGACTGATGAAAAGGTCGGAAATAATGACCACATCGATCTCAGTAACGGTAAGAAATACGGAATTTCAATCACCTTCCCGTTAGGGAAAAGATATATTATAAATAAATTTGCGCTTTATAATCATAGGACCATAGTTCTTGATGAATATGAGGTGTATATAGGAAATTCAAGAAGTACGCTTTATAACAGTAAAAATCTTGTTGCTGCCTATAAAAACGATAATGATTCATGGGCGCAGATAATTACTCTTGCCGATGCCGATAAAAGAACGGGAAAATATATAGGATTCAGGTTCGCGACAGCCAATAAGCTTTCAAACGATACCCTGAGACTCAGCGAAATAGTTGCTTGCGGCGAAGAATATATTCCTAAACCCGATAATCTTTCGGATCTTGCAATGATTTCCGCATTCAACACCGAAGGCGGAAAAACAACAGAGCTTGATAATAAAGAGCTTTCCGTAGAGCAAAAGAATAAACTTGTAGATATAAATAATGATGAAACCTTAGTCCTTAAATCTAACGGAACAAAGAGTCTTGTGGTTGACCTAACATCTTCAATGCAGATAGATAAGCTTAAAATTGCTTTTTCAAACAGCAAAGTCAAGCAGTTTAAGGTTTATACGGGTGAATATAAACGCGATCTATGGATTGACCCGAAGCTAAGCTGCACTTATAACAGAGAAGAGAATAATTCTGATAAAATCGTTGAGATCCCAGTTGATTTTAAAGCAAGATTTATAAGGATTGAGTTTACGGATACCGGAAGCGATAAAAGTATATCGCTTAAATATTTGTCATGTATCGGTCTTGATGACCAATCTCTTGAAAATGATAACCTACTTTACGGCATGAATCAGGAAAACATAACAGTTTATGTTTCCAACAATTCAAGCGGAGAATATCAGGAGGTTTCAAATCACTATTACAGAAGATATCTTGTAGACGGAGCTTTGTCTTACGGTTCATCTGTCTGGGGCGCAAAATATGATACCGAATCTTTAAATCTTGTGTTTAAATTCGATAATCCGCAATTCCTCAATAAAGTAGTAATGCACCTTTTTGATGATGACCATTACAGAGTAAAAGATTGTGATGTTTATCTCGGAAAAAGCTTAACCGAATTAATGTCGATGTCCAATAAACCTGTAGCAAATTATATTCGAAAAGACGGTGACGGGGTTGCCGAAGAGCTCGAAATAAAATTTGCTTCTCAGGAAACAAATTATTTAAGATTGCGTTTTAAAGATGCCTGCGATACTTATGTTTCTCCCGATACTATAATGGCTGTAATGACCGAAGTAGAAGCCTTCGGGGTTGAAAGCTATTATGATATTTCCGAGGAAGAAAAGAAGAATAAAATTGCTGCGCAATTTACAGACCCTGCAACGGGCTTTAAGTTTGAAATTTTAAAGCTTAATGAAAATGATATTTATCGCGACCTTATCAGCATGCAGGTAAAAAAGATCTCGCTGTCTGCAGCTGAAAAGAAAGCTATTCGTGAAAACGGTGTTTTGGAAACCAATGAAAACTACAGACTTGATCTTGTAAATTATCTTAGTCAGTATGTTGAAGATTTTGAGGGAAGAACTATAAGAGTAAGCGTGCCTTCAAACACTTCAGACCTTGTATATTTGGCAGGATATGATTTGGATGAGTTCACTCTTCTTAACGCTCATTATGAGGATAATTTCCTTGTTTATGAATTTACCGCAGAAACTCCTAATCTTTTGTTCTCCATAGTTAAAGAATCAGACAGCTTTGACGATGAAGATTATGAGGATGAAGAAGATTATGATGATGAGAATTATGATGACGAGGGCGAAGAAGAGCCGGATGAGGATTATAATGATGACGATTATGACGATCCTTCAAACAGAGGCAAAAAGGTAAGAATCAGAAAAGTCACTTCACTCAATATGCCTCTTGTCATAGCTCTCGGAGCAGGTGCTTTGGCAGTTATCGGAGGAGGTGTTACGGCTGCAGTAATCTTAATCAAAAAACGCAAAATAATTAAAAAATAATTTTCGGAGGTATTTAAAATATGAAACGCTTTTTAGCAATGCTTTTATGCTTGGTTACAGTATTTACACTTGCCGGCTGCAGTCTTAGCAAAACCGAGTATTACAGTGATTATACTGACGGCGATACAACTCAGAATTCAAGCAAAGGAAATTCCGCTAAAGACAATAAGGATAATTCATCCGGAAGTGCTACCGGCGGAGATATTAAAACCAATATAAAAGGTGCTGTCGGAGGACAGACAGATGCCAATGCGGCAGCTTGGGGAATCAAAACAGATACAAAAGGAATTGAAAAGAAAGTAAATCTTAAAGGAAAAACCGTCAAAATGGCAGTTTTCAATACTGCAAGATATACCTCTTCATCGTTCCAGAGAGCGGTTAAATCATTTGAAAAGAAATACGGCTGTACAGTAAAAACAGATAAATTTACTTTTGGCGAAGAGTATATGACAGCTGTCAGAAACTCCGTTGCTTCGGGTAAGCCGTACGATATTTCTTTCATTCACGGTTCAGAATTTTATAATGCTATAGCATCCAATGTTTATCAACCGCTCAATAATAATCTTACAACCGCTGATCTCTTAAAAGAGTCTACCCTTAAAGGTATTGATCTCAACAAGTCGGTAGAATGCAGCTGGAACGGTAAGATCTACGGCGTAACAAATTATTCGGGTGTTAATCCGCTTATGATTTTCTATAATAAGAAGAAGTTTTCTCAGGCAGGTCTTGAGGATCCGCGCGAGCTTTATAATGCCGGGAAATGGACTTGGGATAAGTTTATTCAGCTCGGTCTGCAGGTTACCGATACTTCTAAGAGTACCTATTTCGGTCAGGCAAACTTCTATAATACTTCTGTTGCAGCAACATATGGCGGAGCAACAATCGATTGGTCTTCCGGAACACCTGTCGCAAATCTTAATAATGAAAGTCTTATTCAGGGATATAAACTCGTTCAGTCACTTGTAAGAGGTGCAAATCAGGTTATTAAGCTTCGCGGCGGCGAGGATCAGCTTGAAGATTTCTGCAACGGTAATTCTTTTGTTTATCTTGAAGAGTCAGACCGTTATATCACCATAATGAATAAGATGTCAACTCTTACCGCATTCGCTAAGAAAAAAGCAAACTTGGGTATAGTTCCTCTGCCTCTCGGCGGCGGCAACACTCATTACCCGACAGGCTGGATTGAGGTTTGCGCGTCTCCTAAGGGCAGCGATGCAAATATTGCTGTTGCATGGATGAAGTTCTATTCTTCATTTAAGGATCCTGTCAAGGATAAAACTACATTTTCATCCCAAGATCAGGAGCTTGTTAATAAGCTTCTTAAGGATATCCTTCCTTCCCGCAGCGGATTCAGTGATGCTTCGGTAGGTGCTTCTCAGCTTGAAGGAAGAATTATAGACGAAATAGTACGCGGAGGAGATATTTCTCAGTGCATTTCAAAATATCAGCCCCAGTTTCAGTCTTGTATAAATTCAACGCTTGAACAACTTAAGAAAATAGGATAAACATTTGGAATTGCTCTTCCGGCAGAAAAATGCTTTCTGCCGGATTCGGCGTAAAACTATGGAGAAAACATGAAAAAAATTTCTTATGATATTTACAGAAAAAAATTGAACGGCTGCTTTATGGGAAAGGTTATCGGTGGAACCGTCGGTATGCCTTTTGAGGGTAAACGGTCAACCAGAAATATTTCTTATTATGAACCTGTTCCGACAGAAATGGTTGCAAATGACGACCTTGATTTGCAGGTAGTCTGGCTTGAAAGTATAAGACAGTTTGGGCTCCCGATCAACAGACGCCACCTTTGCGACGCTTGGGTTAAGCATGTTCATTATGCTTTTGATGAATACGGAATGGCACTCAGAAATATCAAATCGGGAGTTTATGCTCCGCTTTCGGGTCAGTTCAATAATGTATTCTATTCCGGAATGGGCTCTGCTATAAGAACCGAAATCTGGGCGGCTTGCGCTCCATGCAATCCGGAGCTTGCTGTTCATTTTGCAACTGAGGACGCTTGTGTCGACCATACTAAGGACGGGCTTTATGCTTCGAGATTTATAGCAGCAATTGAAAGCAAGGCTTTTGAAACGGGAGACTTTGAAGAGCTTATAAAAACGGGGCTTTCTTTTATTCCCGATAACACAAGACTTTCAAACGGAATTAAAGATACTGTAAAATGGTGGAAAGAATCGGGCGATATGCTTGAGGTAAGAAAAAAATTCCTTGAAAAATATGAGGTTGTCAATTGGACCGATGTTACCATCAATTTGAGTTTTATCGTTTTGGCATGGCTCGCAGGAGACGGCGATTTCGGAAAGTGTATCTGCGCCGCTTCCAATCTCGGATTTGATACCGACTGTACTTCGGGAACACTCGGAGCAATCTTAGGAATTATCAATCCCGACAGTATTGAAGAAAAATGGGTAAAACCAATAGGAAATCAGCTTGTTTTATCGGATGCTATTATCGGGATGCATGATATTACAACTATTGATGTTATGTGCGATAAAATCGTGTCCTTAGCAAGAGATGTACAAAATTTCTATAAAACAGAAATTGAAATTGAAAACACTCCGGATTTTTATCCGCCGCTAAATTGTTGGACGCAAAACAGCGATATTATTAAAAATCTTGATTTTAATTCGGAATGTTCGCTGTTTTCACTTTCACCGGTTGTAATGAATTTAAAATATCCAAAAGGCGCTGTTTTGACAGAATCAGAGACAGGGGAATTTGCACTTAATATTATAAATCCTGCAAAAAATTCCGTAAAAGGAAAAATTATCTTAACTGTTCCCGACAGCTGGAAAACAACAGAGAATAAATTTGAATTTGAATTAAAAGCAGGGGAATCGGCTGATTTTAAATTTAATTTAAGTGCAAATGATAACGGATATTATCCTGCTTTTAATGAGCTCACATTTTCGGTTGAGATAAACGGTCTTTTGTATCAGGCGAATGCCGGTGTTCCTCAGGCGCTTCCTTGGCTTAAAGCCGAAAGGAAGTTTGAAGTTGATACCTGCCCTAAGGCAGAGGATTTTAAAAACGCAACAGAGATTTATTCTCAGTCTTTCATTCAGAAGGTTGAAAAAGGCGAATTTATTTTTGCTATTGATTTTAAGCTTCATAATGATTTTAATGTAAATCTTGTTCCGCAGGGTCTTCCTGCAAAATTATGGATTGACGGCGAAAAGCTTACCGAACATGACGGAAAATTCTATACTCCTTCCGCCCATAGATTTGAATGCTCGGTTCAAAAAGAACTGAAAACAGGCTGGCACACTGCCGTTATCGCCGCAAAAAACGATACCGAAGAGCTAAAAGAGCTGTTTTTTGCAATAGGCAATATGGCAGGAAAAACTTGGCTTGATCAGGTTGAATGGAGAAAATCCGATTTAGGCAAGCGGTGAAGAAATGATTGAAATATCCAATTCATTAGCTAAATCTGAAATTTCAGAAATCGGTGCAGAGCTTAAAAGTCTTGTGATAAATTCTCAGGAATTTATTCATCAGCCTTTTTGGGGATGGTGGCAGGAAAGCTCCCCTGTATTATTCCCGACTGTCGGACCTATGCCCGATAATAAGCTTGAATTCAAAAATAAAACATATAATATTGATTTTCACGGTTTTGCGAAATCCTCGGTATTTTCTGTTGAAAATAAAACAGAGGACAGCGTAACATTCAGGCTTTCTTCGGATGAAATCACCCTTAAAAGCTATCCTTTTAATTTTGTTCTCCTTATACAATACACCTTAGTTAAGGAAGGCCTTGAAATTCGATTTTCCGTAGAAAATAAGGATACGGAGGATTTGTATTTCGGTCTCGGTCTTCATACGGGATATAAGCTTTTCGGTGATATTAATGAAGCTGAAATTATATTTGAAACAGAAGAAAATGAGTACACAGTTGATAGCAATGACGCACAACTTAATGCTTCCCATCTTATAAATTCAAACAAATTGCCATTAAGTGATAATCTGTTTGAAAAAGGAGCCGTTACATTCAGTAATCTTAAATCAAAAAAATGTATTTTTGAAAATCAAGGAAAAAAGATTGAGATTGATTTCTCGGATTTTCCCTGTTTGACCCTTTGGAAACAACCAAGCGCCCCGTTTCTTTGTATTGAGCCGTGGAGCTATAAAAGCGGTCATTACATATTTGAAAGGGATATAGAAAAAATAAACGGAATGACGTGCTTGCAGCCTGAATGCAAAAAGGATTTTCGTTTAGAAATTAAAAAATATAAAGGAGAAAAAATATGAAAAAGCGAATTATTTCCTGTGTATTGGCTTTAGCGCTTTTGCTCGGAAGTGTTTCCGCATTGCAGCTTATAGCCGTCACACCGGAAACAGGTAAGAAAAGCTTAAAGGTACTCACAATCGGCTGCAGCTTCGGCGTGGACGGGAATCAGTATTTTTATGATGTGGCAAAAAGCGCAGGCTATGACGCAACAATCGCATACACCTATATAGGCGGTGCGGAATTTGAGGATTACCTTTTAAGAATACACGGTGATAATACATATTGTGTTAATCATGAGTCCGTGTATAAAAATCAGGATCCCGTTTATAATGAAAATTCCGATCTTTCTAACGGAAATTGGGAAACATGGCTTTATAAGGAAACAGATAATGAAACCTTAAATCTTAATGCCGGCTGGTATAGATTGGCTTTAACAAACGAAACAAAGACTGTCGGCGGAGTCGAAAAAGAAATCGGCGCCATTTATAAAAAGGGAGAAAGTACCCCTGTTTACTATTATTATAGCGATACTCCGGCTAACAGCGCCGTTCAGTATTTCTTATCAAAAACTGCTGACGGCGAGTATACCCAGGACCTTTCGGGAGAAAACAGTGCGGTTTCTTATTTCCTTTCAACTCAGAGTGAACGCGCAAATAAGGTTAAAAATGCAATCGGAAAAGAAGATTGGGATTATATTGTTCTTCAAAGCGGTGAGGACAGACAGGGTTATGAAAATTTAGCCTTCTTAAAAGAAATGTATGCTTATTTCAAGAAAATAGCTGCGGAGAACAATAATAATGATGTTAAAATTGCTTATCACATGACATGGGAATATCCGTCAGTAGGCGTTTACACTTGGCCACAGGACAGAGCCGAAAAAGACGGAACCCTTGTTAAGGATGAACAAGGAAACAATATTATTGATCAATTTGCCGCTTATCCTTCGGTAGTTCAGTATATGGCAGACTATTCAGGCGGCCGCCCGAATTATGAAAATATGGATATCCTTGAACAATACAATCCTGACGATATGTATAATGCTATCGTTAAACAAGGAGAGGAAATCCAGAATCTTAATGAAGGACTTACAGATAATACCGAAAAATATTTCAATATAAAAGGAAGCACCACTTCAAAAAATGCCTCTGAATATAATGAGTATTTAACAAACGCCTACGGCAGCGATGTTAATGTCAGCAATATAACCGTTATTCCCAGCGGAACCTCGGTTCATAATATTAAGACAATTAAATGGTTCAAGGAAAATCATGAAAACGCTCTTTACAGAGACTGTATTCATATGAACCTTTATTTCGGAAGATATGTTGCCGCTATGACATTTTTAAGGTCGCTTACCGGCGATTCTCTCGAGAATGTCAAGACAAATCTTATTCACGGATCATGGCTTAAAATCGCTAAAGCTGCTGTTAATGCTGCTTGTGAAAATAAATTTGCTTCAACCGACCTTAGTTCTCAGTTCCCTGTAGAATATGAGGAAGTTGATACATCTGTTTATACAGAGGTTGAAAACAAAGCGACAAATTGTGAATGGGACGCAAAAAATAATTTAAGTAATTTTTCAACAAGTGTAATCAACGGAAAAGAACCCGTTTATTCGGACGGCTATTATCTTCCTAATTTAAAGACGGATGATAATGATTTTAATGCGGAGCATAGGGGAAAAACATCGGCTATAAAAGCGCTGACAGATGCAGCCGCCATGCAGATTCTTTTCGATGTTCAATATCCTTCTTATCAGTCAAGAGCTTATACCGGTTTAGGCGTAAGGCTTGTCTATGATTTAACAGGCTCGGCAGAGAAAAATTATTGCGTAGACAGCTTTGAATTTGTTCAGGGAAATGTCGGATATAATCTTGAAGCAAGCTATGAAATTTATGTAGGCGACGAGATGGAAAGCCTGTTTGATTATAGCAACCGTATTTATGCGTTTGACGCTAAATCGGCAGTGGCTGACGCTAAAGCAAAGGCTGCCGCTGACGGTGTTACCGATGTTACAACAATCCGTACAAATTATATTCAGAAGCTTTTCCGTCAAAAGGTAAACATAAATAAGAAAAATGCCGATGTAAACGGAAGATATTTCGGTATAGTTTTCACCGATTATACTACTTGGAGCGATACTGAAAGGAACGAAGGAAATAATGCAACAGTTCACAGTGTTTATGCGCGCGAGCTCGGCGTATGGGGAACAGAAAAAAGTGTAAATAATACTGTTCCTGAAGCGGTCAAAAAAGAAAATGTAAGTGTTGACGGAACTAATGTTACCGTTAAAACGGAATACGGTTATGAATACAGTATTGACGGCATTGACTGGCAGAAATCAGGGGTATTCGCAAACTTAGAGCCGCATACCTCATATAATCTTTACCAGCGCATTGCTGAGACAGAGACTGAAATGGCAGGACCTGCTTCAGAGCCTTTGGCAATTACGACTGAAAAGTATTCAGCAACTGCTCCGACTTCAGCGCCCGAAATTGATAATACCACCGAAAACTCTGTTACCTTAAAGACGGTCAATGGAATGCAATATAGCTGCGACGGCGGAAATTCATGGCAGGACAGCAATGTTTTTTATGCTCTTGATACTAAAGAAACCTATCGTTTCTGTATGAGAGTTAAAGAAACCGAAGAAACAATGCCGAGCCTTGCCGGACCTGTTTATGAATACAGATTAAGCAAAATTTCAGGCGAAAAAAGCGAAGTAAAGAACATAAAAAGTGATAATAACGGCTATGCAGCCGCATTTACACAGTTTGGCAAAGATGTTGCCGATTGGTCCCAAAGCGTTTTGTTAAACAAAAAGCCTCTTGATAACAGCAGCGCTCTTATAGTAGGAAGCAATACAAGCGAAGAGATATACGGAACTTTAACAAACGGAGCGGTCGATAATCCGAATTATGGAACAACTCTCGGTATTTCCAAAAATGGTTATGTTATTTATGATTTCGGTAAGCTGACAAAAATCAATAGATTTGCATTTGCTCAGGAGAATCCGTATTGGGCAGGTGAGGCTACTTATGAGGTTTATGCAGGAATGAATGATGATGACAGCTTATTTGATTCTTCAAATTTGATTTTTAATCATGAAGCAGTAACTTTTAATTCATCAGATAAATCTCAGACATCATTTATTCAGACTATTGCATTTGATTCCGGTAAAGAACCGATTGCAAGATATATTGCCGTAAAGGTTTTAGAGGGCAACTCAAGTACATCCGGCAAAAACTCATATCCCCGTGAAATCGGTGTTTGGGGAAGTGCCTATGAAGCTAATTTCGATACTGCCGAAGTTCCTGTTATCGAATCTTTTAAGAACGGAAAGGTTACCTTAAAGGCTGTTGAAGGTTATGAATATTCAGACGGAATTAACGGCTGGCAGTCTTTAAATGTATTCACTGTATCAGCAGGAAAACAGTACAGATTTTATCAGAGAATTGCCGAAAAAACAGGATATGCTCCGAGTAAGGCAAGTGACGCTGTACCTTTCGTAGTTACTACAGGTATTAAAGGAGACGCAAATGCGGATGGTGAGTTTAATATCTGCGACCTTGTTTATATCAATGAATTTATAAATAAAACAGTTGAGGCGGTAAGCACTGACGCAGATGTAAACACCGACGGCGTAATTGACGGAAAAGATATGACAGAAGTCAGAAAACTGCTTTTAAAATAGAATTAAAGTTAAATTTAAGCTCTTTAAAGCATAAAAGGGCTGTTTTGGAAACATTAGTATTATATTTGGAAACATTTGTGTATTATATCCAAAAACAGCCCTATGATATAATGAATATAGTTAAATTGGCAATCTAATGATTTAGGAGGAAAGAAAATGAAAAAACTCATAGCAATCATTTCAGCACTGACGATGGCAGTGACGGTAATGTGCGTCG
>CAKSHM010000012.1 GCA_934457415.1 uncultured Eubacteriales bacterium
TGCTGGTGTAGCTCAGTTGGTAGAGCAGCTGATTTGTAATCAGCAGGTCGGGGGTTCAAGTCCGTCCACCAGCTCCACTGAATTTTCGCAAAATTAAATATGGGAGAGTTCCCGAGTGGCCAAAGGGGACAGACTGTAAATCTGCTGCTTTTACGCTTCGATGGTTCGAATCCATCCTCTCCCACCACAGTCAAATTATCCGAACATTGTCATCAATGGTGGCGCGTTCGGATTTTTGATTTTTATGAGCGACTTAACTTAACATCATAGCACAAGGGCAGAGAGTCTAAACTCTCTGCCCTTGTGTGTTTTATCTGCTCTTTGTTTTTTAATACATTTTTATCGGCAAAAACTTCTTAATACTATTCTTCTAAAAAACCGATTTCGGCCATTATACCGGATAATTTTTCCATCTGTTCATCATTACCCGAACATTTTTCAAGCGCTGCAAGAGCCTTATTCTTTAATGGTTTTTTATCGGTTAGATCATCATACATTTTTTCATAAAACTTCAGCGCCTGTTGGTTTGTTGCTTCCCTGCACCGAACAATCTCGCCTATGGCTTTTGCTTTTTCCTGACCTGCAATATCGCCGGGGTCGGATTTCGGCATTAGGGCAAGTTGCTCTAACGCACTGTGAATATATTCAGTGTCATTTATTATCTGTTCTATTTTATCAAGAACATATTTGATTGTTAATTTATCATTAGTTTTTGTCGCTTGTGTGTTTGACATATTATTATCCTCCGATTTTAAATCCGGCGGGTGCAGCAAGCATATTTTGTTTTCTTCTATATAATGCGCCCTGCCGTTTTTAACAAGACCCTTCGCCCTTTTAGGGTAGGTCGCTTCGTATTCATTTCCTTTTTCATCTACTACAATAATGTTTTTTTCTATGGGTATCATCCCCTGTGCAAATGATGTAAAGCTGTTTTTTGTTATGGGTGCCGTCCCCGTTTACAGCTTAATTATATCATGACCGTTTGAAGTTGTAAAGAGAAAACAAGGCATTTAAAATAGGATAATAAATCCTTTAAATCAGATAAAAATCAACCGTTGTGTAATTTTTGGTATTATGATAAAATAAATTTGAAGCTGGTACAACATATTTAAAAAAGGATTAAAAGTATGAAAAAGAAAAATAATATTTCTGCAATAAAAAACAATATTTATTTTTTAAAGCTTATTTTCGGTATTTCGCCGTCGGCGGTTATACTTAATTTCTTCACAAGCTTATTGGTCTTTGCCACTTGGATGTTTTATTCGGTGTTTTTTCTGAAATTTCTTTTCGGTGCGTTATATTCGTCGCAAAGCCTTGCGAATATTCTTATTTTTATTTGGGCTGCCGCCATAGGCACTGTTTTAATTAACATATATAACACTTGGTTTTATAACAGCTTTTTGCAAAGGGAGCATATAAAAGTCGCCTGCCGGCTCAACCTAAAGCTATTTAAAAAGGCGCAAACCGCAGATATTTCCTGCTATGAAACGCCAGAATTTTACAATATCTACACCAAGGCGGCGTCCGAGGCGGATACGCGCGTGGGCTCGGTGCTGAATAACTGCGCTACCGCCGTTTCCGCGCTTATTTCATCCGTAACCGTTATTGTAGCAATGGCGAAAATAACCCCGCTGGCGCTGATTTTTATAGCCCTGCCGCTTATAGGTAACCTGTTTTTCGGCAAAAAAGCCGGACACGTTTCTTTTGAAATTGACAGGGATTCAACACCCGCCCGCCGGCAAAAGGACTATGTAAACCGTGTGCTGTACTTTCGTAAATATGCGGCAGAGCTGAGAACAACGGGCTTTTTCTCGGTACTTAAAGAGGCCTACGGCCTTGCCGCAAAAAGAACGGTTGCGGTTGCACGGCAGTATGCGCTGAAGCGTTCGTTTTATTCGGGTGCCAAAGCCATTTTAATGTTTTTGCTCGGATACGAGGGAATGTGGCTGTGTGCCGCAATACTCGGAATAGGCGGAAAAATAAGCGTTTCGGATTTAGCGGTGCTTTTAAACGCGATAGTCAGCGTTTCGTGGATGCTTAATAATTTCGAGAAGTCGGTTTCGGGGCTGTTTACCGACGCGGAATTTATAGAAAACTTAAAGCAATTTTTCGCATATAAGCCTAAAATAGACGAAACGGCGGGCGGACTTAAAATGCCCTGCCGCGTAGACAGCATAGAATTTAAAAACGTATATTTTAAGTACGACGGCGCAGAAAACTATGCACTTAAAAATATAAGTCTTGTTTTAAAGCGCGGCGACAGAAATGCGCTTGTGGGAATAAACGGCAGCGGAAAAAGCACATTTTTAAAGCTGCTTATGCGGTTTTACGACCCCGAAAGGGGCGAGATACTTTTAAACGGCGTTAATATTAAAGAATATAACGTTAATGAATACCGCAAATATGCGGGAATAGCCTTTCAGGATTTTGCTATGTTTTCGGCAACCGTGGCGGAAAATGTGCTTTTAAGCGAGGTTAAAACCGATGAAGACCGCGAACGCGCGATAAACGCGCTTAAAGAAAGCGACGTTTACGAGGATGTGCAAAAGCTTAAAAACGGTATTGATACCGTCCTGACAAGGGAATTTGACCCCGACGGTGCCGAGCTTTCGGGCGGTCAGCGGCAGAAGATAGCCATTGCCCGCGCGGTGGCGAAAAACAGCGACGTAATACTGCTTGACGAGCCTTCAAGCGCGCTTGACCCGATTGCCGAATACAAAATGTTTGAAACCATGGCGGGACTTTGCAAAAATAAGGATGTTTTATCGGTAATAGTATCGCACCGTCTTTCTTCGGCGGCGGTGTGCGAGAAAATATTTGTTTTTGATAATGCCGAATTGGCAGAGCAGGGAACGCACAGGCAACTGCTTGAAAACGGCGGGGTGTATGCAGAAATGTTCAAAAAGCAGGCGAGAAACTATTTAACGGAGGCGGCGTATGAATAAAAAGGCTGACGAAAAGCACACCACTGTTTCAGATATACTTTTTGCGCTTAAATGGCAGTTTAAAATTGCGCCGTGCTACACCGTGTGTACGTTTTTGCAAAGCATACTCGGCGATGTTGTAACCCTTTTTGAGCATACCTTTTTAGCGGCGTATATCATAAACTGCGTTGAGCAGAGGAAGACACTCACAGATGTGCTTTATTTTCTGATTCCCGTGGCAATCGCCGTCTTTATAAAGCTTATGTTCGGCACTGTTTTCGGCGCTTATATAGCGCCTGCGGCACAGGAAAAGATACAAATGCAAATGCGTATGCGCCTTTATGAAAAAGCGGCGTCTTTAGACCTTGCAAGGTATGACGATACCGAGTTTTACAACGAATTTGTATGGGCAATGCAAAAAGCGCCCGACCATATAACGGGAGCGGTAAGCTCGGTAATTACGCTTTTAACCAGACTTACCGTCGGAATTATTGCCGGCGCATATATTGTTTCGGTGGACGCTTCCGCGCTTTTAATTTTGGCTGTTTTAATTCCGTTAACATACATTATGCAGCGGGCGGCAAATAAGCGCAATATGAAAAAGGAAGAAGAAATGATGCCTGCGCGCAGGCGCAGCGACTATGTAAGCAGAATTTTTTACCTTGCGGATTATGTAAAGGATTTAAAAACAGGCAATATAACCCCTAAGCTTGAAAAGGATTTAACCGATACCACGGACGAAATGTGCGAAATTGTAAAAAAGCACTCAAAAGCGTTAACGGCACTGTGGGCTACGGCGCAGTCGGCAGGAGATATAATAATCGACGGCGTATATCTCTCCTACCTGTTTTTTAATGCCTTGGTGCTTGGCAAATTCGGCTTAGGCTCGTTGCTCGGAGTTTACAATTCAACTCAAAGACTTAACGGAAATGTTCTTACCGCCGTTGCAAATTTGCCCAAATTTCAGAATCACAGCCTTTATATTTCAAAGCTGCGCCGTTTTTTGGAAACCGAAAACACTATGAAGGACAGCGGGCGCCTGCAAATGCCTTCAAACGGAGATTTAGAGCTTTCAGACGTTGAGTTTACATATCCCGGAAACAGCGAACCGACGCTTAAAGGCATAAGCTGTTCCTTTAAAAAAGGAGAAAAGGTTGCGCTTGTAGGCTTTAACGGTGCGGGCAAATCCACACTTATAAAGCTGCTTTTAAGGCTTTATGACCCGACAGGCGGCGAAATTCGCTACGGCGGAGAAAACATTAAAGTGTACGGTATTGCGGATTACAGAAACCGTTTAGGCGTTTTGTTTCAGGATTACGAGCTTATTGCGGCAAGCCTTGCGCAAAATATATCCGCCGATAATAAACCGCTTGATATTAGCAGAGCCGACGCGGCGCTTAAAAAATCGGCGTTTTGGGACAAATTCAAAACTCTGCCCGACGGATACGAAACACAGCTTACGAAAGAATTTGATGACGGCGGGCTTAACCCTTCGGGCGGCGAAAAGCAAAAAATAGCGTTGGCAAGGGTGCTTTATGCCGATTCCGACATAATAATTCTTGACGAACCTTCCGGCGCGCTTGACCCGATTGCCGAGTATACGCTCAATAAAACCGTAACCGAGCTGACACAGGATAAGACGGTTATAATTATTTCTCACAGGCTTTCCACAACCCGCTTTGCCGATAAAATTTATATGCTGGCAGACGGCAGAATCGAAGAAAACGGCACTCACGAACAGCTTATGCGGCAAAACGGCAAATATGCCGAAATGTTCCGCTTGCAGGCGGAAAAATATAGATAGTTTAGGCGGTGGAGCTGTGCAGCATATTACAGTAGGAAGAAAATACAACGAGGGCAAGGTTGCAAAAATTGAGTGCATTAAAAATGACCGACTTCGAAACATTCACATAAAAGACAAATGCTTTTTGCTGATCATTCTGACTGCCGGTAAGCTGGAATTTAAGGTGGCAAACGAGCAGTTTTGCGCCGCAGCGCCTGCGTTTATCTGCTTTGACGAAACCGCCGACCCCGTGCTTATTTCAAAGCGGAAAGCACAGTATACCTGTATTTACTTTCATCCCGAATTTTTAAATGTTAATATGTCCTTTGAGATACTGCGTAAAAAAGATTACGGAGATATTGCATCAACGCACGATTTATTTTTGTTAAAGCCGTTTACCGATAAGGCTTATGTTATACCCATAGCCGAAGCTCAGCTTGAAAAAATAATGCAGACGGCAGAGTTTATGCAAGAGGAACTTCAAAATCAGCGCGACTGGTACTGGTCCTGCCGAGGGCGCTCGTATTTTATGGAAATTATTATTGCCTTAGAGCGTATGTACGGGCTGATTGGGTATGGTGTGACCCATCAAAAATCGGATAATACGCCCATTATCAAAAACGCAAAGCTGCGCGACGCAGTGCTGTATATTGAAAGCCGTTTTGACGAAAGCATTACGCTGCCCGATATAGCAAAAGCCGCCGGAATGAACCACACAACGCTTACGGCGCTGATGAAAGAAGAACTGGGGCTTACCGCAATAGAGTACCTTATGAAATACCGCATAACCGTTGCCGAAAAACAGCTTGAATTTACAAGCGTGCCCATAAAAGATATTGCGAATATGACAGGCTTTAAGACCGTGCAGCATTTCAGCCGTGTTTTTAAAAGTCAAACCGGCGCTACCCCGGCAGAGTTTCGGAAAAGCGCCGTACAAAAACGAAAGGATGATTTGAATGGAAAACAAAATAGCAACACTTGAAAGCAAAAAACGAGATAAAATGCGTGCTCCGTTTCAGATTTTAGCCGTTCCCTACCGTTTTATAGAAAATGAATTGTGCTTTTGCGTATTTCGCCGCGCAGACTCTGATGTTTGGCAATTTATTGCCGGCGGCGGTGAGAATAACGAAAAACCGATTGACACAGCCTTGCGCGAAATCAAGGAAGAAACCGGTGTGACAGCCGAGAAACTCACCGAGCTTAAAAGCGTCGCTTTTGTTCCGGCGGAAGTGGTGGCGGAAAATATGAGAACGCATTGGGATAAAAATATCTTTGTAATTCCCGAATACAGCTTTGCCTTTGAGTGCAGCGCCGACCCTACCATTTCGCACGAACACAGCGAGTATAAATGGTTGCCGTATGATACGGCCCGAAAGCTGCTGAAATGGGATTCTAATAAAGTGGCAATGTATGAAATTATGTGCAGGTTGAGGAACAATGAATGACTGTAACGGAACGCAAAGCACTCGTAAATTCCTATCTCGGTAAGACGGTAACTGTTAAAGTAGACCGCCCTATAGGTTATATACATAAAAAAGAAAACTACAGTTTAACATATCTGATAAATTACGGATATATTCCCGGTGTGCTTGGCGGCGACGGTGAAGAACTTGATGTTTACTTATTAGGTGTAGATGTTCCGGTAAGCGATTACACCGGTAAAATCATCGGCATTGTATATAGAAGTAACGATGTTGAAGACAAGCTGATTATGGCACCGGAAGGCGTTGTATTCACGCAAAATGAAATCAAGGAACAAATATATTTTCAAGAGCAGTATTATGAAACCGAAATTGAAGCATTGTTCCAAAAATCCTGCGGTGCGGTTGTTTTTAGGAAAACCTCCGAAGGCTTTAAGTACCTTTGTTTGTTTCAGCGACGGTCGCAAACATACAGCGTACCGAAAGGACATATGGAAGCCTTTGAAACCGAAAAAGAAACTGCGCAAAGAGAAATAAAAGAGGAAATCGGCATTTCGGTTGATTTTGTTCAAGGTTTCAGAGAAACCGTGCAATATGAAATTGCGGACGATAAGCTCAAAACAGTAGTGCTTTTCCTTGCAGAGTGCCGAGAAAACATAACTACCGACGAAAAAGAAATTGAAAAATATCAGTGGCTTTCAGCCGAAAACGCAAAAGCAATATTGCCGTATTGGTATACGCCTATAATTGAGAAAGCGGAAAAAATATTAAATAAAGCAGGATTATAAAATTACAATCGTATGCAAAATTAAGTTTTGCAAACTTGAATTGGTGGAAAAGAATCATATGAAAACAGAAATAAAATCAAATGAGATTTGGTATCATGGTTCTAATAATATTTTCTCGGAACTAAGAATCGGCTGCACGATTACACAGTGGAAAGAACTCGCAGAAGCATTTTCACATCAACCGAGTTATTTGGAATATGACGATAATGGAGTAATTCGTCATAACGGAACAGAAAAAGGATATTTGTATATCATTGATGAACCCATTGCCATAGGGGTAGATATATACCGACATCCACGGACGACGATGGATGAAAATACAGAGTTTTTAACGAAGCGACCGTTAAAAGTGAGAATGATTTGTGCGTTGTAAATTGGCGTTAGAGGTATTTGAATGAAAATACATATCATCGGGTGCAGCGGCTCGGGGAAAACATACTTTGCAAAAGCGCTGAGTGAAAAATATAATATTCCTCATTTTGATTTGGACGACATTCAATGGGATAACCATTCCGGCAGTTACGGCACTAAAATGCCTGTAGAAAAGCGCACCGAACTGTTAAACAATATCCTCGAAAATAATCATTGGATCATTGAAGGCGTATATTACGCTTGGGTGGGCAGATGCTTTGAAGAAGCAGATAAGATTTTTGTGCTTGATATGCCGAAACGGATTTATATTTACAGAATCATAAAGCGCTCCGTAAAAAGAAAACTTGGGCATGAAAAGGGCAAAAAAGAAACTTTAAAGTCGGTTTATAATCTGCTTAAGTGGACAAATACCTTTCAAAGTAAAAGTATGGTTGAAATTAAAAAGATTCTTTCTGCCTACCCTGAGAAGACTGTTTGGCTACACAGTTCAAAAGATGTTCAAAAATGGTTAGTATAAGTTGACTTTTAGTAATTGCATAATTGGGAGGTGATTTTTTATGAAAGATATTGTTCTAACAGGAGATAGACCTACAGGAGCTCTACACATTGGACATTATGTTGGTTCGCTAAAAAAACGTGTGGAGATTCAAAATAATTATGATAAACCATATATTATGATTGCTGATACTCAGGCACTCACAGACAATGCGCATAATCCCGCCAAAGTTCATGACAATGTAATTGAAGTTGCATTAGATTATCTTGCAGTTGGCTTGAAACCGGAGTTAAATACATTTTTTATACAGTCCCTCGTTCCAGAACTGACTGAACTGACCATGCTCTATTTAAACTTTGTTACATTGGCTCGTTTAAAACGAAATCCTACTGTAAAGAATGAAATGCATCAAAAAAAATATGGTAATGAAATACCAGTTGGTTTTTTAACATACCCTGTTAGTCAAGCTGCGGATATTACTGCTTTCCAAGCAAATGTAATTCCGGTAGGAGAAGATCAGCTACCTATGATTGAACAAACGAATGAAATTGTACGTCATATTAACAGACACTTCAATACTGATATACTGAGGGAATGCAAACCATTGTTATCAAAAGTGACTCGTTTACCAGGAATAGATGGACAGGAAAAAATGGGCAAGTCATTAAATAATGCTATATATCTAAAGGATTCATCAGAAATAATAAAAGAGAAGATAATGAATATGTTTACGGATCCTAATCATTTGCGGGTTGAAGATCCGGGGAATGTTGAAGTTAATACGGTATTTAAATATTTGGATGCATTTGATCCTGATTTGCAAGAGTTACAAGAATGGAAGGAACATTATAAAAAAGGCGGATTAGGAGATATGAAAGTTAAGAGAAGATTAAATGATATAATGCAGCAAACATTAGAGCCTATTAGGGAAAGAAGACTTATGTTTGAGAAAGATAAAGCAGAAGTATTAAATATGCTGAAGAAGGGCAGTGAATCTGCTAGACCGATTGCTGCAGAAACATTAAATAAATTAAAAGAAGTATTTACCCTTATTTATTAGAATGGAGAAAATTTAATTGCACATAAAAATTCAAAATGAGGTCCGAAATAAGTTTAAAAGTCTGCAAGCCGAAAAACCCCGGGTGCAATGATAGAATACCTATCTTCCATTTTGCAAACGGAAAACGCGGATACTTTCTTCACCGGATTTTGTTATTGACACGGTTTGTGAGCCGTCGCAGATTGAAAACGCAACCGATTTCATTCCGAATATATTAGAAAAGGAACTTATAAAGCCGACATTTTTAATTGTAAAAGCGAGAAAGTGATAATTTTTATGAGCTATAATATTGAGAAGTTGGATATTAACAATTACCCAAAATGTAATGCTATATGGGATATGCAGGCTGACCCATTGACCGAAAAATTCCGCAAAGAAATTGAGGGCGGGAACCGTGAAGTTTATATCTGCAAAGAAAACGGAAATTTTATAGGCGAAATAGCTTGCATTTATGATATGAATGACCCCGATTACACAATTTCCGGGCAAAGAATTTATCTGTCACGGCTGATTGTAAAACCGAATTACAGAAACAAAGGCATTGGCGGAATTTTAATTGATTTTATGATTGAAAAACTGAAATGTGACGGTTATAAAGAGATTACTGTCGGCGTTGACAAAGATAATTTTGCAGCCATTCACCTGTACCGTAAAAAAGGTTTTACAAAGGTATTGTTTGACGGTTGCGATGAGCAAGGTGAATATTTTAAACTGCTGAAAAAATTGTAACGGAGTAATTACTATGAGTATGATAGAAACCGAAAGATTGCTTTTAAGACCGCTTACCGATAATGATGCGGAAGAAATGTTTAAAAACTGGACTTGGGACGAAAGAGTAGCAAGATATTGCCGCTGGCATCCGCATGGCAGCGTTCAGGAAACAAAAGAATTGCTGAAAATGTATAAAAACCAAGCCGAAAAAGGATTTGATTTTCGTTGGGGCATTGAACTTAAAAGCAACCGTGAGTTAATCGGAATTATTGATGTTGTCGATCTTTCAGAGGACAAAAAGACCGCAGAAATCGGTTACAATTTAGCTTATGATTATTGGAATAACGGTTATGCTACCGAGGCGCTGAATAGAATAATTAACAACCTTTTTAATAACGGTGTGAATAGAATTATCGCCAAGCACCACATAGATAATCCTGCTTCCGGCAAAGTTATGGAAAAGTGCGGTATGAGATTTACAGGTTTATCAAAAACCCAAGCAAAATTCGGTTCGGATGAACAATGCGATGTGAAGTGCTATGAACTCTGCAAATGAATCGTTTATGAATAATCGCATTATTGTTGATATCTCAAATTTTATATTTGTTTCCGATGAACCAAAGACGGTTGACGCTATTTTTCTGCCGGGTGGTTCGCACCCCGAACAGCCGGAATATGCGGCAAAGCTGTATAATAAAGGCCTTGCTGAATATGTTATTCCGGCGGGCGGTGTCAGTGTAAAACGGGATAAATGGCACGGTGTGCGATCAAAGGCGGAAATATACAACGGCGACTACAAAACCGACTGCGAATTTTTCACTGATGTGCTGATAAAAAGCGGCGTACCGAGAACGGCAATTTACGGCGAGGACAAGTCGGGTCATACGCGCAATAATGCCTTTCTCTCTCGAAATGTTGTGAACGATAACGGTCTTAGAATTAACACGGCGATGATCGTCTGCAAAGCGTTTCATGCTCGGCGCTGCCTTATGCTTTATCAGTTGGCTTTCCCAGATACTGAATTTATTGTCTGCCCGGTGCATTGCTATAATATCACGAAAAATAACTGGTACACAACCGAACAGGGAATAAACCGTGTTCTTGGTGAACTTGCCCGTTGCGGTAATCAGTTTGTGGGCGATATTAAGGAGTATTTACTGTGATTAATGTTAGAAACGGAACGGAAAATGACAAGCAAAAATTATTATACGATTATCCAAATCTCCATAAATTCTTTGGTGATAACGGACATCTTATCGTAGCCGAAAAAGAAAACGATATTATAGGTTTTCTTTGGGCTTTTGTAAGGGATATACCTGCACCTGTGGAAGCAAAAGAAATGTTTATCAATGCTATTGAGGTATTACATACTGAATTGCGCTGCCAAGGAATCGGCACTCAAATGGTGCAAAAAATTATCGAAATAGCAAAAGAGGAAAAAGTCTATCAAGTCCGTGCATCTGTGCAAATTGGAAATGTAGCATCTCATCGCCTGTGGTTTAAAAACAAGTTTTCAATAAGTCCGGTTAAAATGCCTGACGGCGACATTGTCGGATCTTTTGTAAGTTATGTTTTGTAATAAGGCCTTGAAAAGGATAAGGATTAAATGAATATTATAGATGTAAAAGAATCCCTATGCGATAAAAGCGTTTATACTTTACTCGCTCCGAGCGTATTTAACCCTATTTCCGAGCGGTTGCTAAGCCGTGCGGAAAAGTATCAAGCAGACGACAAAGTAAAGGCGTACGCCTATTCGGAGAACGGCGAATACAAAGGAATTATTGCTTTTAAAATAAAAGAGCAAACCGCTGAAATACTGGGTATTGCCGTAAACCCGGAATATCAAGGCAAAGGTATCGGAAGCAGGAAATACTCGACAGTATTGTTAACAAGATGTGTGCAAGCGATTATGACCGTGCCGGGGAATATGAAATGCCTGTTTCTTTACCTGACGGAAATTCGGATGAATATAAGAAAACAGAAATAGAAAACCTCCGTGAATATTCTTTAGCGCAATTTGATTACTGGACAAAAGAAACTCTCCCCTCAAATTTCAGAAAAATGCTTACGCTTGAGCAATACAGGGATAAAAAGCTTGCCAAGCTTTATCATGACTATATTGCATCGGGACCTGCCGAATATCTGGCGGCGGTTTTCAGAAAATTTACAGACTGTGATGAAAGCGCCATGCAGCTTGCGCTTGAATTTTACGGACCGATGTTTTTGCTTTACAGCATTTATGACGGTGCGGCGCAAAAGGAAGGTATTGCTTCAATGCTGAAAGCGCATATCGAAAGCTTTATTTCAAAGTATGAATTATAATTCATAACAAAGGAGAAAAACTCAATGTCAAAAGACAATATAATTATCCGTCCTGAAAAAAAGACGGATTATAAAAATACCGAAAACCTTACAAGAGAAGCATTCTGGAATGTTTACCGTCCGGGGTGCTATGAGCATTATGTGCTTCACTGCTACCGCAGCGACCCTGACTTTATTCCTGAGCTTGACTTTGTAATGGAGCTTGACGGAAAGCTTATCGGACAGGTAATATATGTCCGCTCGCAAATCGAATGCGATGACGGAAGAAAAATTCCAATAATGACCTTCGGTCCTATAAGCATTGCCCCCGAATTCAAACGGCAGGGCTACGGAAAGCGTCTGCTTGACTATTCTATAGAAAGAGCCAAGAAAATGGGCACAGGAGCGCTTGCAATAACAGGCAATATTGATTTTTACGGAAAATCGGGCTTTGTGCCTGCAAAAACAAAGGGTGTCCGCTATGCGGACGATCCCGACGCCGACTATTTTCTTATAAAAGAGCTGAAAGAGGGATTTTTAAACGGGATTTCGGGAACATACAAGGATCCAGAGGGCTATTTTGTATGCGAAAAAGACCCTGACGGCTTTAAAAAGTTTGAAGAGGAATTTCCTAAAAAAAGAAAAATTAAAGCTTAGGCAAGCGATAATAAGTAAAAAAAATCCTCATTCTGACGAATGAGGATTTTTTGGTGGAGCATACCGGGATCGAACCGGTGACCTCTACACTGCCAGTGTAGCGCTCTCCCAGCTGAGCTAATGCCCCGAATATAAAAAATGTGGTGGAGACGAAGAGGATTGAACTCTCGACCTTACGGATGCGAACCGTACGCTCTCCCAGCTGAGCTACGCCCCCGTTTTATTTTTGTGACAGGTTTTTAAGCCTGTCACATTTTCATATTTTAATACTTTTTTATCCGATTGTCAAGAATAAAATCAATCGTTCCAATATTTACGGTCAAGGCTTCTGAAACGGATTGCGGAAAAAATATGCTTTTTCTCTATTTTTTCGCTCTGTGCAAGGTCAGCAACCGTTCTCGCAACCTTAAGTATACGGTCATACGCGCGGGCGGAAAGCCCCAATTCATCAAAGCTGCGGCTTAAATACTGCGCCGCCTCATCCGTCATAACGCAAGCTTCTCTTAATAAAGACGGAGTTATTCTCGCATTGCAGGAGATTCCTGTTCCTTTATATCTTTCGTTTTGAATTTGGCGGGCGCGGTTGACCCTTTGTCTTATCTTTTCGGAGGTTTCTCCCTTAGCGGTATTAGCAAGAGATTTATAATCAACCGGCGGAACCTCGACATGCAAATCAAGCCTGTCAAGCATAGGACCCGAAATGCGGTTTAAATATTTTCTGACCATATTAGGCGAGCAGGTACACTGCTTTGTCGGGTGTCCGAAGTACCCGCAAGGGCAGGGATTCATAGCGGCAACGAGCGTTATAGAGCTCGGGTATGTAACAGAAGCGAGGACTCTAGAAACGGTTATAACCCCATCCTCCAGAGGCTGGCGGAGCGCCTCCATTGAATCTCTCTTGAATTCGGGAAGCTCATCCAAAAAAAGTACGCCGTTATGCGCAAGGGATACCTCCCCCGGTTTCGGAACACTTCCGCCCCCTATAAGCCCTGCGGAAGAAACCGTATGATGAGGGGCCCTGAACGGTCTGCAGGTTATAATCGGGTGGTCCTTATCAAGAATTCCTGCAACAGAATGAATTTTCGTAGTTTCAATGGATTCTTCAAAGGTCATTTCGGGGAGAATAGACGGAAGTCTTTTTGCGAGCATGCTTTTTCCGCTTCCGGGAGGACCTATCAGCAGAATATTATGCCCGCCTGCCGCGGCGACCTCCAATGCCTTTTTAGCTGCAACCTGACCCTTGACATCGCAAAAATCAAGAGCAGCCTCAAGCGATTTTGAGGTTGAAACCTCAAAACTTTCGGGATTTAGCTTATTAATTCCGCTCAAATGCTCAAAAAGCTGTTTTATATTCCTGACAGCAAAAACATTTATACCCTCAATCGCCGCTGCCTCACGTGCATTATCAAACGGAACATAAACATTTTTTATTCCGCTCTGCTTTGCGGTTATCGCCATCGCAAGAACACCGTTTACCCTGCGGATATCTCCGCTTAAGGAAACCTCACCGATAAATACAGAATCCGCAGGGGTTGCTTCAAGCTGTTTTGAGGCGGAAAGAATAGCGAGAAGCACAGGTAAATCATAAACCGCCCCCTCCTTTTTCTTATCCGCGGGAGCAAGATTTACGGTTATTCTGCCGGTAGGATATTTAAAGCCGCAGTTTTTAATTGCCGCTCTTACCCTGTCGCGCGATTCCTTAACCGCCGCATCCGGCAGGCCTACTATATCAAAACACGGCAGACCTCCCGAAATATCCGCTTCGACCTCAATCATATAAGACTCTATACCGAAAATTCCGATACTTTTAACCTTTGAAAACATACTCTATCCCCTTTTAAACTAAATGCATTATAACATAAAAAAATAAATTATACAATTTAATTTAATTCTTTCTTAATAATTTGAGGATATAATTTAAATGTAATAAAAAATACGGAGGGTACTATGGGCTTCAGATATAAGCTTTATCAGTTCATGCAAGGCAGATACGGAACAGACACTTTTTTTTACGGTCTTGTTGCAGTCGCTGCTGTCTTAAGTATTGTTAACAGCTTTTTAAGATTATGGTATATTCAGTTGATCGTTTATGCTATTATGATTTATGCCGTTTACCGTGTTTTTTCAAAAAATATTCAGGCACGAACGGCGGAGAACCGAACTTTCAGAAAAATACTGTTCTTTATTTCGGACAAAATAAAGCAGCAAAAGGCAAGAAAAGCGGACACCTCTCATATTTATAAGAAATGTCCGAATTGCAAGGTCACTTTAAAGCTCCCGAGACGCAAGGGAAAGCATACAACCGTATGCCCGAAATGCGGAAAGGAATTCACCGTAAGAGTTTATAAAGAATAAGGATAAAGCCGACTGCCGGAATGCAGTCGGCTTTTATTATGCCTGATCTTTTCTTTTGTTATAAAAAAACATTGCTATTCCGGCGCCGATAATCATAAGATAGCCTGAAATACTCAATATATCAGGCAGGTCACCGAAAACGAAATAGCCTAAAACTGCCGCGAAAATAACCTGCGTATAATCATAAACCGAAATTTCCTTTGCGGGTGCGTACATATATGCTCTTGTGATGCCAAGCTGACCTATGCAGGCAAATATTCCTGCGAAAATAAGATTTACAGTCTGCAAAACGCTCATCGGCTTAAAGGAAATTATCATCAAAGGAAAGCATACCGCACAGGAAAACAAAGAAAACCAAAAAATTATGCGGTTTCCGTTTTCCTTTTTAAAACCCAGCCTTCTGACAAAGGTATATGCGATTCCCGCGCCCATTCCCCCGATAAGCCCTACTATTGCGGGAATTACGGCAGGATTGTCAAAATCCGGTTTTATAATAAGCACGCTTCCCGCAAATGCGGCGGCAACGCCGAGCAGCTGCACAAAATTCGGCTTTTCCTTTAAAATTATAAACGAAAAAAGAATTGAAAAAAACGGCGAAAGCTTATTTAACATATTAGCGTCCGACAGATTAAGATACCCTATCGCATAAAAATTGCAGACAAGACCGGCAGTTCCGAAAACGCTTCTTAAGAGGATATCCGGAATATTCTTTTTATCGGGAATAATTCCCTCTTTATTTTTTAAAATTACAAAGGAAATAAACAACAGCGCAACAAAATTTCTGAAAAATGCCTTTTGAAAGGCAGGCAGCTCTCCTGACAGCTTAACAAAAAGCGACATTCCCGAAAATCCGAATGCGGCGATAATTATAAAGAGAATTCCCTTGGATTTCTGATTTATTTTAAGCATATAAAAACTTCTTTACATTATAATGTTTAATTATAACACTGAACGCTTAAAAAGCAATCAGCCAAGCTCAAATTTTTTCGCAAAATTTTTAAATATCGGAACAACCTCAAAATATTTGTCAATCAATTTACCGAACATTCCGATAACCGTTCCGTTAAGCGCGGCAATAATAAGCGTTCCTATATTTATTCCGACAAATTTTTTAAAGAACACCAATGTCATAACGGTAGAGGCGGCAAGACAGGTTAAATCAAAGGCTGTTTTAAACACCGTTCTTTTTATTCCGAATTTAGCGCTTACTCCTTTCACAAAGAAATCATACACCTGCGGATAAAAATATGTTTTAAAAAACATTGCTATGGAAAGCGATGTTAAAACCGCTCCCAAAACAAACATTCCTATTCTTAAAGCAAAAGGCAGGGCTTCGGGCTTTGTTATATTCTGATTAAAAGACGGAAGCATTCTAAACAGATCGAGAACAGCACCGTAAATCAGGCAGGTAAGAAAGGAAGACAGGTATACAATTTTAAACCGTTTCATAACACAACAGAACACAACAAACAAAACAGATTGTATAACATATTCTGCCTGACCGAAGGTTAAAAAGCCCGTTTTTAAGCTTAAAATATAGGCAGGAGCCACTACCATCGACACTCCGAAACCCGCGCTTGAAAGAAGCGCCACTGCAAAGCCAAGCAAAATAATTGCGAACGCATAGAGCGGCTCGCTGTGAATTTTGATTTTTTTCACTTTTCTATTTCCCCCTATAAAGAGCCTTGCTATGACGACAAGCCGAAAAATGCCGAAATTACTCTGTTTCAGGCGAGTTTGAACTTGTCGGCTCTGCTTATAAAAATCACACACCTTAAATAATAAGGTGTGTGACGAAAACACATATAAGAAAAATTCACACTGATTTTCTTTTAGAAATTATACCTTCATTTTTTCAAAATGTCAACAGTTCTGTTTTTTGAATTTCTGTAAGCCTTTGGAGTCATACCGACAGTTTTAAGAAAAACCCTGTTAAAGGTTCTTATTGTTGAAAAACCGCATTCGTTTGCTATCTCGGTTATATTAAGGCTGTCCTCGCCGAGCAGTTTGCATGCCCTGTTTATTCGCATAGAATTAACAAAATTACAAAAACCGATTTTTAATCTGTCGGAAAAAATGTGGGCGGCATAGCTTTTGCTGATATTAAACCTTTCTGCAATAACCGAAATTGAAATAGGCTCACAATAATTTTCATGGATATATCCGTAAATTTTTTCGATTAAATCGGCATCGGTGCGGTTCACCTTTACTACAGGGATTTTTTTCATAAGGATTTCAAAGAAAGCGCGCAGGGTATAAAGGAACACCTTATCAGACTGCTTATCTGTATGCTCATTATCGGATTTTTTTAAAAGGATTTTAAGCAGGTCTTCAATTATTTCATCATCAAAGCTTTTAAGCGGAAAAACATTCAAAGCAGGCTTAAATCTCATTAAAACAGACGACCAATCCGGTATCAGATCGGGAGAAACGATATAGATACAATAATAAACATCCTTTGAATCAAAAAATGTGTGTATCTGATTAGGAAAAGCGATAAAAATATCGTTTTTCTTAAGATTATAAATATTTCCGTCAACATTGACCTTTGATGTGCCTGAAATAATATAAACAAGCTCTATTTCGCGGTGAATATGCGCGTCGAAATCCAAAACATCTGAAAAATATCCCGCAAGCGCCTGCGTGCGCGGTTCATAATAAGGTAATTTCATAAATTCATTTCCTCAAAAAGCATAATCTGTCTGTTATCTTGCTATTTATGACTTGAATTATAGCATAAAATAACTTATTATGCAATCAGTAAATCTAATTACGAGGTGTATAAATATGAAAAAATGGTTAAGAATTAACACTCATCCCTGTCTCCCGTTAGGAACCGACGGAAAAAGAATAAGCGAATGCAAAAAACATACCGATTTTTCGCGCAAGGCGGCATGCGAGGGAATGGTATTGCTTAAAAATCTCAATAATACCTTACCTCTCAAAGCCCCTGCAAGGGTTGCAATATTCGGCACCGGTCAAATCGACTATGTAACCGGCGGAGGCGGCAGCGGAGCGGTCTATACCTCTTACTGCCATAATATTTATGACGGATTTAAAATAAAGGAAAAAGAGGGCAAAGCCGAGGTTTTCGGCAAGCTGTCGGAATTCTATAAAAGAGAGGTTTTAAGACAGTATTACGAAAAGGACCGTAATTATTCAAGACACCGTGCATTGTATTATGGGTATTTAGGAAAAACCGAAGAACCCGAAATACCGGAAAGCCTGCTTAGAAAATCGGCGGTTTATGCTGATACCGCAATAATTGTTATAAAGCGCTTTTCGGGAGAAGCGTTAGACCGAACAAGCGATAAGGGAGACTTCTATCTTACCGACGCAGAGCAAAAAATGATAGAGGATGTTACCGCGAATTTCAAAAAAACCGTCTTGGTTCTTAACATAGGCGGAACTATCGACTGCGGATTTTTTAAAAACAACGATAAAATAAGCGCCGTCTTGCTTGCATGGCAGTCGGGTCAGGAGGGCGGACTTGCCATTGCCGACATAATCTGCGGAGACGAAAATCCTTCGGGAAAGCTTGCAGACACATTGGTAAGCTCGTTTGACGATTATCCGTCATCATATAATTTTAATGAAAGTGAAGATTTTGTCAATTACACAGACGATATTTATGTCGGCTACAGATATTTTGAAACCGTACCCGAAAAGGCTCAAAAGGTATGTTATCCTTTCGGCTTCGGACTTTCTTACACCACATTCGAATTAAGCGACATTAAGGCAGTAAAAGACGGTGATTTGATTAAGATTTCTTTAACGGTCAAAAATACCGGTACGGTGGCGGGAAAAGAAGTAATTCAAATTTATTCAAGCGCGCCGCAGGGCAGGCTCGGAAAGCCTGCCAAGGAGCTTAAGGCTTTTAAGAAAACGGAATTATTAAACCCTAACGAGTCAAAAGAGTATTCTCTTTCCTTTAAAACCTCGGAGCTTGCAAGTTTTGACGATTTAGGTAAAATTCAAAAGTCGGCATTTGTTCTTGAAAAGGGAGAATACGGCTTTTTTGTCGGAACGAGTGTAAGAGATACTGCAAAATGCGAATACACTTTGACAGTAGAAAAGGACACAGTTGTAAAACAGCTTACTCAGCTTGCTGCCCCGACCGAGCTTAAAGAACGCATGCTCTCTGACGGCAGCATGGAAAAGCTCCCCAAAGCTAAGCTTAAGGATTACACCGCTCACAGTGAAATACCAAACGCAAAAGCACCTGAAAACAAAGGCGATTTTATAAAGGTTTTCGAAAAGGAAATAACATTGGACGAATTCATGGCTCAGCTTTCAACCGATGAGCTTATTGAGCTTTTAGGCGGCAAGCCCAGCAGAAGTGTGACAAATGTAGGCTGTTTCGGAGGAAACGACAGACTTGGAATTCCCTTTGTTCCGACAATGGACGGACCGGCGGGAGTCAGAATTGAGGTCGAAAATGTTTACGCAACCGCTTGGCCTATTGCTACACAAATCGCTTGCAGCTTTAACGAGGAGTTGGCCGAAAAAATCGGAGAATACGGAGCTTTAGAGCTTAAAGAAAACAACGGCGGAGTATGGCTGACACCTGCGCTTAATATTCACAGAAGCGCGCTTTGCGGAAGAAATTTTGAATACTATTCAGAGGACCCTTATCTTTCGGGAAAAATGGCGGCGGCCATTACACGCGGAATTCAGTCACAGGGCGTTGCGGCTTCGGTCAAGCACTTTGCCTGCAACAATAAAGAAACAAACCGAAGAAACAGCGATTCGAGAGTTTCCGAAAGGGCGCTCAGAGAAATATATCTTAAGGGCTTTGAGATAGTAATAAAAGAAGCGGAGCCTATTACCGTTATGACAAGCTACAATAAGGTTAACGGAAGATACTCTTCCGAAAATTATGATTTGATAACAGGAATTCTCCGCGGAGAATGGGGCTTTAAAGGCATGGTTACAACCGATTGGGACAATTTTGCCTCTCAGGACTGCGAAATTCTTGCAGGAAACGATATCAGAATGACCTGCAATCAGACTGAAAAAATAAAAGAAGCGCTTGAAAGCGGTAAGCTTACAAAAGGCGATATTTATGCCTGCGCAAAGCGTGTGCTTGAAATGATTTTAAAGCTTTCATAACTAATAAATTTCCCGTACCTTAAAAAGGTACGGGATTTTGCTATATTTTCATATTTACTGCTCTTAAATTATATTTGCCGCTTCCTAGCTTTAATTTTATAAATCCGTTTTCATAAGAATATTTATTTTCACTTAGTCTTAACTCCCCGTCAAACAAGGTAAATTCCTTTGCTTTTACAGGGATATAAACAAAAGCAGAAGTATTTACGGGAATTTCGGTTTTAAGCTCTGTAAATGCCGAATTTACCGTTATTTCAGCAGAGATCGCTCCGCTAACCGTCTCTGTTCTGCATTTTATAAAGTTAAGCTTTTCAGGCATTGAAGGCCTTATCTCAAATTCCTTAAAGCCGTCCTTAACAGGTCTTATTCCTGCAAAGCCCATCTGAAAAGCATTTCCTATACCTGCAAACATGGCATGGTTATGTGAGCTCATATTGCCGTCCTCAAGAGACCACTGCTCCCAAAGCGAGGTCGCTCCGACAGACATCGTCAGCAAAAAGCTCGGATAATCGGGTCTGTTTAAAATTTCTAAGAGAAGATCCGATTTATTGAATTTCGGAAGAACCGTCGCGGCGGCAAGCAATCCGTAAATTCCGAGGTCTTGTGAGGACGAGGAAATATTTTCTTCAAATTTAAAAAGCGCCTTTTCTTTTAATTCCTCAGGAATGATATCAACATAAAGCGCCATTAGCTGTTCGGTCTGCTTTCCGCTTTTAACGGTACCGTCGGGTTTTACATACCTTTCGTTAAACGCCTTTTTAACCTTTAGGGCAACATCCGAAAAATGTGTTTCGTCAGCCGTTTTTTTAAGTCTCTTTGCAATATCAGCCATTTTAACGAAAACATCGTAAAGCAAGCATGAATTTACAACCTCTACGCAGGAATGATAGCCCTCCCAAGAGTTATTGGTATTCGGGTGGCACCAGTCGCCGAAGCCGTCGGTCCATAAATAATCCTTTGCTTTATTTTCGAAAATCAAAGCATATTTTTTAAGTTTTGTATAGTATTTTTCGGCAATGCTTATATCGTTTAAATAGGTTATCATGTCGTGGGTAAGACGAATTCGATCGCCGTCCCAGTCGGGATTGCCGTGATCTTCGATTTCGTCCTTTGCGACGATAATATTTTCAAGCCAGTTATTATAAAAGCTATCCATATTAAGGTTATAAATAGCGGTTGTTTCAACGCATGCCGAATCCATAAGGCAGGGGGTTCTCTCCCCTCTCATACAGCAGTCGGTAGGAATGCTGACAAAGTTACTTTTAAGGCTTCTCATCATATTCTCATAAATTCGGTTAAGGGTGCTGTCTGAGCATAAAAATCCGCTTTCGGATTTTAAATCGGCGGATAAAAACAGTCCCTCGATTTCAAATTCGCTGACATTCTTATTTATCCCAGACACCTTTGCATACCTAAAGCCGTGATATGTAAAATAGGGTGTATACTCTTCCCTTTCTCCTTCTTTGCAGATATAAATATCAGTGGCTTTTGCTTTATAGTTCGAATGTTTATTCAAGGTTTTTTCATCTTTTAAAAGCTCAGAAAATTCAAGCTTTATTTTGTGTCCGCTCTTTGCTTTCAGCGAAATTTTCGCTAATCCGCAGAAATTCTCACCGAAATCATAAATAACCGAAGATCCGAATTTAAAGCAGTTTACGGGTTTTATCCTTTTAATAACCTTTATTTCCGGTGTTTCCGCCGCGGCGCAAAAGCCCTTTGGAGCCGAGCCTTCTATCGCGTTTTCAAGTTTGGAGGGAGAATAACCTGCGTCAAAAACCTCGCCGTTATACATATCGCAGTATGAAATCTTGCTGTCAAAAATCTCAAAGCTTTCGTCGGAAACGATATTTTCCGATGTTCCGTCGGTATATCTTAATATAAGGAGGCAGGACATTCCCTTACCCTTAAGCCAGCGCCAGCCGAAGCGGACATAATTGCTGTTATACCCTGCTCCGAGCAAAATTTTAATGTCGTTTTTTCCTTTTTTTAAGGTTTCAATCTCATAGCAGACATATACGCATCTTTCATTCAAAGAAGCATTCGGCGGAAGTAAAAAGGCGTCTGATTTAAGCGCCGTACCGTTTAAATAAACCCTCTGCCAAGAGCTTGAAAGAACATAGATTTCCGCGCTTTTAACCTCTTTTTTAATTTCAAAGCTTTTTCGGAAGCTTATAGCCTTATCCTCATATTTTTTGCTTGCCGTTATCCATTTCGCACCGAAATCGGAAAATTTTTTGCCTGATAATCCCGTTTTAAATGTTTTTTGAGCCTTAACCTCAGAATTATCGCTAAGCACCGCGCAAAGCTCAAAATTATATGAATGCAGTTTTAAAAGCTTACCTTTATATTCAAACCGCATATCATTCGACCTGAATTTCTTTTCGAAAACCGTTTCGTTTTCATCGGTTATTTTAACCGAAAAGCTTTTTTGATAAAGGTTTCTGTTAAACGAATTTTCAAAGCTCCATGTAAAAACAGGTTTGTTATCAATACAGTCGGGATTTTCAAGACCGTTTATACACACATATAAAAATTTCTCCAATTATTATCTCCCCTTTTTAAAAATCAAGGATAAATTCAATTATAAATGCCGCCGACCAGCCGAAATTAAAAGCACCGAGTCCCTCGCCGGATTTTGAATCGTAATATTCATAAATTCCGCGTTTTTCATTATACACGGCATTTAAAATATGCTCTCTTAAATCCTCCGCAAGCTCTGTAAAGCCGTAATCCTTTAGCCCTTTAAGAGCAAAATAAGCGGTATTAAGCCATGTAGGGCCTCTCCAATAATCACTGCTCGAATATGACGGATTATTATAAGAGACCGTCGGCATTAAAGGATAAAATGCGTTTTTATCAGCGGCAAGAGCGGCAAGCCTTTCCGCTCTGACTTTAGGCGCAATTCCGATAAATAGGGGCATAAATGACGCGGGAGATAAAATACCCGTGCTTTTTTTATCCGAAATTTTAATATCGGTATAAGCGCCCTTTTCCTCATTCCAGAAAAATTCGTTTATCCTTTCGGATAGCTTTTCCGCTTTTTCAAGCCACTTTTTCTCTTCGCCGTTTTTAAGGATTTCCGCCATTTGGGCAAGAGCATTATACATCATTACCGCATAGCAGTTAAGGTCGATTTCGAAAAGATTTTGCGCGCCGAATTCGTCCCAGCGGACTGATGTATCCCAACCCGATTCATATTTTGCGTAAATTCCGCCGTCTATTGAATAGTAATGAAAAAGCCCGTCTTCAAAGCGCTCGTTTATCCAAAAGCTTTCATTTTTAACATACTTATCATAAGCGGTTTTTAAAATTTCCTCATCGGGATTAAGGTTGTATGCTCTTATAAATGCCCACGGGAAAACAGGGGGCTTGCAGGCGCCGTAATCCGCTCTGCCTTCGGCATACCATACATCGCAGAACATTCCGTTTTCCTTTTGGGTGTTCCAGATTATTCTGCATTGATCGAATGCCAATTCCTTATCCCATCTCGCCGTTGCCAAAGCGTGAAACGCCGCGTCCCAATTCCAGACTCCCTTATATGTCGAAAGAGACGGAACAATTCCCCTAAGCGGACTCCAAGGATATTCGTTTCCCTCAAGAATATTTTCTGTTAAAACCTGTTTTGCCCTGTTTAAAAGCTCAGCATCCCTCTCGGTTATATTTTTATTTGCTTTCATCGCCGTTAACCTCACTACCTATGCAGTCATAGGTCAAATTTAAAATCATATTGTGCGGATGCGTCATATACTCTCCCGTATCCATATCCATTACTTCCTGAACATAGGTTATAGAAATATGGTTTTTCGGGTCGATAAAGGTTCTGCAGCCTGCGGCGCCTCCCCAGCCGAAAACGCCGAGGGGGCAATGAAAATCGTACTTCTTTTCCATAAGTACCGAAACACAATAACCGTAACCGTGGCCGAAATGTGAGGTTGAGGTAACGAAATCATTTAACTGTACCCCGCCTAAATGATTTTTGCTCATTTCATCGACAGTTTCTTTTTTCAAAAGCTGATAGCCGTTAAACGCAGTGCCGCCGCAGGCAAGGGCGTCCGCAAATTCAGCATAGTCCGGCAGGGTGCTGAAAAGCCCCGCTCCGCCGCCCTCGAATGCCGCCGATAAAAGGTAAACCGGTCTTTCGTTTATAGGATAGGATTTTTTTGCCGCCTTGTCCATCTTAAAGGTTGCGCTTCTTCGGCGCTTCATATCATCATTCAAATGAAATCCCGTATCAAACATTTGCAAAGGATCGAATATTTCTTTTTTAAGATATTCGCCATAGCGCATGCCGGTAACCTTTTCTATAACCGCTCCCAAAACATCACAGCAAAGGCTATAGCAAAAATGCGTACCCGGTTCAAATTTCAGTGGCTCGTTTGCAAGCGCTTTTATAACCGTTTGGGTATCGGCATCGGTGCCGATAAATCTTTTTAAATTATCGGTATCCACATCATAGGTGAAGCCTGCGGTCATGGTTAAAAGCTCAAAAATATCAGGCGCTCTTTTAACGGTGATTTTCTTCCCGTTTTCAAAATAAAAGGCATTTTTAAATTCGGGAAAAAACCTGTCAAGCGTATCGGAAAGAGAAAGCTTTCCGCGCTCAATCAGTCTTAAAACCGCAACAGCGGTTATAACCTTGCTCATGCTCCATAGCAAGTAAACATCGCCGATTTCTGTTTTCTTGGTTCTTTGCGCGTCCGAAAAACCCGAAACAAAAGAAAAAAGTTCCTTATGGTTCTTCATGATTTTAAGCCCCAATGAAGGAACATAGCTATTACTTAATTCCTTTAAATACTTTTCTAAACTATTAAAATTCATTTCATCACCCTTATAAAAATTATAACATTGCAAGCTTTTGTTTGACACCTGCAATAATTTGACTTTAGAGTCAATTTTTTTACCTTTTAATAATATTGAAAAGTTACATAACAGACAAGGTGAAAAATTTTATAAAGGTGCATTTAGACAATGAATTTTTTAGATGTCAGATTTTTTATTCAGTCTGTTGCTTCATCTATTCCTTTAAGATAACCTATTGCAAACAGTCTGCCTAATGCGTCATATCCGCTGACACGGCTTTCCTCTCCTGCAAGGGTCGGAACATGGTCAACCCTGATCGGGATATTTTTTGCATTATCGGGGCAGTATTTTTTATAGAGACTTAAAGCCGCCGCCATATCAATTTCGCCGTTATCATGAAAGGTTTCTCTGAACTTGAATTTATTTCCGCGCACATTTCTGAAATGAACAAAGAAAATTTTATCTTTAAGCTCGGAAATTGCGGTTTCTAAGTCCTCGCCCATAAGCTTATAGCAAGCCTGACAGAAGGTAACTCCTAAATTTTCGGAATTTACGCAGTTTATACCCTTTTTGATATTATCAAGGCTTGTAAAAATTCTCGGAACATTGCCTAAAGTATCAAGCGGCGGATCATCGGGATGAAGCGCTAATTTTATTCCGTATTTTTCGGCGTAGGGTATTGCAGCCTTAATAAAATAAATATAGTTTTCAAAAACCTGTTCCTTTGAAATTTTAAATCCGTCGGGTTTAAAGTCTTTAAGCGAAAATCCCGTGACTTTTGCTCCTCCGCGCTCTAAGAGAGAATCAGAGGTTCTCGTCCACCCATAATGCACCATAAAGTTAAAGCAGACCGTATCAATTCCGACTTCTTTAAGATTTGACATAAGATGAATAAATTTTTCTATTGCTTCATCTCTTAATCCGTCCCCTGATTTAATATGGTCGTGAAGCGAATTAGGAAGCGGCTCGACGATTTTAGGGGTAATTCCGTGAGAAATAAACCTGTCCGTTACCGCTTTAAGCTGAGAAAGGCTCGTTACATCAAAATCCCCCTCGGGAAGTCTTATAACCCCATGGGTTACGCCGCTTTGAACCGCAAGTTCCCAAGTTAAATCGGGAGTCGATAAAAAATAGTCCGTTAAAATCATAAAAAAACCTCATATAGTTTATTTTTTTTGCAATATAGTTCTTGAAAAAATCATGAAAGTTTACTATACTGGTGTGACAGGACTCGAACCTGTCACACTAAGTATAAAGGGTTACTTTAAGGTTTTCCTATACTATTTAATTTTTTTATTAAACTATTTTATTTTCGGGAGGTAATCTTACGGAGAACAGTTTTTTTACCGAAAATTCTCATACTTTGCTTTTTACCTGCTTTGACAGCAAAAAACAGCGAAAGACCGACTTGTTCAGAATTCACCACCACGCGGAACTGGAGCTTGGCTTTATCTGCTCGGGCGAGGGCGAATATCTTCTTGCCGAAAATAAATACAATGCTGTAAAAAACGACCTTTTTCTTGTAAGGCCCAATGAACAGCACTGCATTCCGACTATAAATACCGACGAGCTTATATCGTTCAATATTCACTTTTCGCCTTATTATCTTTGGAACATCTGCTCGGAATATATTCCGCTCGGAATTATAAAGACCCTTGTATGCCAAGTTCCCGTCACTCATCATTTCAGCGGCTTTGAAGATAAAATGCTTAATATAAAAAAACTTTGCGAAAATGCGGATAAAAACCGTTATGCGATTAAAATTTCAGTTCTTGAGCTTATGTGCGCTTTAGCTGTTGAAATCGGGAAAAGCACCGAAAATTCATTAAACGGAAGCTTCACCGAGTTTCGGCATATTGATGATATTCAAAATACAATTTCCTTTATCAATTCCCACCTGACCGAAAAAATTACGCTTAAAGACATTGCTAAAAGCTCAAGAATGAGCATTTCGCATTTGTCCTCTGTTTTTAAAAGCTATACGGGCGTCACGCCTTATGAATATCTGCTTTTGCAAAGAGTAGATAAAGCGGCGGTAATGCTGAGACGAACAGATAAATCGGTTCTTGAGCTTTCAGAAGAATGCGGCTTCGGCAGTCTTGCAAACTTCAATAAAATTTTTAAAAATATTACATCTATGACCCCTGGTCTTTACAGAACCGTTAAAAACAAGGAGAAAATTTAAATGAAAAATCTCGAAATCATTCCCCGTTCAATTATAAAAAAGGGCAATTTAAGACGGGTTGATATTTTCGCCGAAACCGAAAAATCCGCACATTACACCTTAGAGGTTTTTGAAAATAAAAGCAAAATTCTGACAAAAGACTTTGCGCTCTCTTCGGGAAAAAGCTTTGCGTCTCTTTGGCTTGACCTTCCCAATTATGATTTTGATGCGGAATTTAAAATATTAGATAAAACCGGAAAAGAGCTTGCGCAAAAAAGCTTCAAATGTAAAAAGCCAAGGTATTGGACCCTTTATGTAATGGTTAGCTCACATACTGATATAGGGCTTCACAACTCGCAGTACATTCAAAGATATAACAGCGAAAAATTCACCGACATGGCAAAAAAGCTTTGCGATGAAACGCAAAGCCGCAAGGATGAAAGCAGGTACCGTTATATGATGGAGGGAAGCTGGTTTTTAAGCAACTATCTTTCCGACCGTGACAAAAAATCCTGCGATGAGCTTATAAACGATTATATTAACAAAGGCAAAATAGGAGTTTGCGCAGGAGTTGCAGGAAACCATACTCAGACCTTCGGCTTTGAGGAAATGTGCCGAAGCACCTACAGTAGGGCCTATCTTGAGGAGCAGGGTGTAAAATCAAAAACCATGACTATGATTGATAACAACGGCTTATCTTGGTCAATGGTCGGACCTTATTCGAATGCCGGAATAGAGAATATTATTTTTGCGCCGAATCAGTGGAATCCTCTGCCCTCAACCGTTTTTAAGCGAGATTGCGATATTATGAGCTATACTTGGAACACTGAGGCAGGAGGCGGCGGCTCAAGGATAGATGTCCGCTACAATTCCGCCCTTCCGATGCTTTTTTACTGGCAGGGTAAGTTTAAAGAAAAGCTTCTTGTTTGGGCAAGCACGGCATATTTTAACGGCGGACATAATTTCGGAATTGAACATGATGGCATTCCGATAATCGAAACCGAGGAAAGAATGGCAAAACAGCTTACCTTTATGGAGGAAAAATATCCTTATGATTTATGGTTTTTTGCATGCTATACTGACGATCAGGAGCCGGCTTTAAATTTATGCGACAGGTTAAGCGAATGGAATGACACATACGATTATCCGAAGCTGAAAATAACCGGCAATCCCGACGAGCCCTTTGATAAAATCCGCGAAAAATACGGAAATGAAATTCCTGTTCTTAAGGGTGACATAACGGGAGGCTGGTATCAGCATCCGCTTTCTGCTGCTGAATTACTTACCGAAAAGCAAGAGGCTGACAGAAGACTAGCAAACGCCGAAAAAATCGCCTGCATAGCGTCCCTTGAAAACAGCGGTTATAAATATCCATATCATGATTTCGGCAAAGCTTGGGCGGCTCTTATTATGAATGACGAGCATTCCTACGGCACAAGCGGTTATCAGGGCAGACGGGTTTATGAAACATGGATGCAGCACCGAGACTGGATAGAAAAAGCGAGAAAAACAGCGGACAAAGAAACCGAAAATGCGTTAAAAGCGCTGTCAAATAAGCTTAAGAGTGATAAGGACGGTCTTCTGGTATTTAATCCTACAGCTTTTGAAAGAACGGAAAAATTAAGCTGTAACGGCGAATGCGTGGCTTCTCTTCCCGCTTTCGGATATAAAATTGTAGATAAAAACAGCTTTAAGAAGACAGATATAATAAAAACCGATTGTACCGAGCCGCCGACTATAGAAAACGAATTCTATAAAATAAAATTCAAGGGAAACGGCTCTTTAGAAGAGGTTTTCGACAAGCAGGCAAAAAGAAAGCTGAACAGCGGCAGTATAAACGAATTTATTTATACAAATGACAATCACAAAAGCTTTTATTCTCCCTTAAAGGCTGAATTTTCGGTTGAAAAAGGAAAATATGAAACAACCGTGAAAATCAAAACCTCCGAAGATGTTTCAGGCGCCGAGCTTATTCAGACGGTAACATTGCCAAGCTTTGAAAAAAGAATTGATTTTGACAACCGCCTTAATCATGTCAGGGATATGATAAACACCGACAGGTATAAACGGTATGCCTACTTTGCTTTCCCTTTTGACATTAAAAACTGCCGCAGATTTTGCGAGCTCGGCGGAAGCGAAGCTGAGTACGGTATTGATATAACCGGTCACGGCACTGATGTTTACATGGCGGCTCATGAATACTGCTGTGCGGACGATATTTCAGGAGATTTCGGAATAGGTTTAATTCAGCTTGACAGTCAACTTATTGAATTTGACAGAATTCATCCCGACAAAACCGATTTTAATAATTTAGGAAACGGTTCGGCTGTATATTCATATCTTGCAAATGACTGGCTCCAAATGCATGTCTCCGGCGGAAGCGCACTTAATTTCAGATTTCGTTATACCGTTACTTCCTACTGCTCGGACCATAAAAAGGCACGGCTTGACAAAATGGCTGAAAGAACAGCAAATCCTGTTTTGACTATGCCTATTTATAAAAATCCAAACGGAAGCCTTAAAGAAACAAAAAACTATCTTAAAAGCGACGCGAGATTTTTAGGGCTCAAGCCTGCAAAGAACTCCCGCGGACTTATAGCTCATTTTTTCTCCGAAGCGGGCTCCTCTGGAATTTCTACCGAACTTGGAAGCTTTTTACCCTCTACAATTGACGAACGCCCTACGGACTGTGAAAACAGCGGATTTTTTGCAATAAGGATCGGCGAAGATAATATCCGAATTCCTATTAAAGAAAAAGGAAAAACGGATGAGCTTGAAATCGGCGGTATAGAAACCGGACTTATAACCGAGCCGTGTGCCGCATGCGGAGAGGATTACGGAATGCTTTATCTTCTCTGGGGTAAATGCAAAAGCACAAAGCTGTCTCATTATGAGGTTTTCAGAAGTGAAACCGAGGAGTTCAGTGCGAACGAAAGTACATTTATCGCAAAAGTTATGCCCGAAGAATTTACAGTCGGAAGATATATTGACAAGGGTCTTAAAACAAACACCCGATATTATTACCGTGTTGCGGCGGTTGACAAGGACGGTAAACGCGGTCCTTTAAGCCGTGAATTCAGCGCTCTTACAAAGGAATAATTATAATAAAACCTCACCTGCAAGTCTCAAAAACACAGATGAGGTTTTACATTTTTAACGTTTCAGGATATTTTTCAGGGCAATATTCTTTTATAGGCATAAAAGTTTGCTTTATCAGCGAAAAACGACATTGCTTATAATTTTAAAGCTCTTATTCAAAAGTCTCTGCGGATTTTCGAAACAGTGAAAGACTTCCTTTAACCACTCTGCTGACAAAGCGGATTATTATCTCTTTATCATACTTATCATAGCCCTCCACTACAACATGCATCAAACCGTTTGAAAGATGGGTATACATCATTTCAAGCTCCGTCTCCCTTGCCATAGGCAGTTCCCTGCGCCAGTAATCAATACTGTTTTTCTTGGCAAGTTCAATCATTCGTTTAAGAACCGTAGAGCTTGTATTACCGAGAATCAAAACCCTGCATGCCTCCTGATTCTGATTGATCATATCATAAATAGCTTCAATGAGAGCCGTAACATCAAACGAATTGACATATCGAAGCGATTGCTCAAAGGCAATTATAAGCTCGTTTTCAATGCTCTCGAGCAATGCAAAGCAATCACTGTAATGGGCATAAAAGGTTGCCCTGTTCAGCTGCGCAAGTCCGCATACCTCTTTTACGGTAATTTTATTGACGGGTTTCTCTTTCAGCAGCTTTAAGAACGATTGCTTAAGCACCATCTGTGTATAACGCTTTCTTGCGTCGATTTTCTCCATTCAAAATTCCTCCGAAAAAAGTTTACAAAGTTTGGCAACACTTCTGAAGAAAACGTTGCTTTTCTTTCAGATAGGCTGCAAATGCCGATTGATTTTATCTCTGTTATTAAGTATACTAAACTTGTGAAAGATAGTCAACACTCATACAGCTATCTAAAGGAGGTTTTCTGAATGTTTGAAAGATATTTGATTACCGGAGCCACCGGCTTTCTCGGACGGGCTGTCGTTGAGGAATTGATTCATCGCGATAACGTTCGGATAGTCGCTTTAGTGCTGCGCAACGATCCTTATATAGCTTTGCTGCCGAAAGAAATCCGTACAGTCATCGGCGATGTATGTGCGGAAAACTCGCTTGAACAGTTTTTTGCGGGCGCCGACAACAAGACCTGTGTAATTCACTGTGCGGGTATTATCTCCGTTGCCGCCAGATCGGGTTCAAAACTTTATCAGGTCAATGTAGGCGGGACCTGTAATGTCATCCGGCAATGTATAAAACACCGTGTAGGGAAAATGATATATGTCAGTTCTGTCCATGCCATACCGGAAAAACCGAAGAATTGTGTAATTACGGAGGATTGCGAATTTTCTCCCGGACTTGTAGACGGCGATTATGCCAAAAGCAAAGCAATCACAACACAACTGGTATTTGCCGCAGCGAAGCGAGGACTGAATGTCAGCATTGTTTTCCCTTCGGGAATCATAGGCCCGGGTGACATAATAGGCGGAAGCATGACATCAATGGCAAAATCCTTTCTTGCGGGAAAGCTTCCGTTTGCCGTTCGAGGCGGATATGATTTTGTGGATGTAAGGGATGTGGCAAAAGGTATTTTGGCCTGCGCCGAAAACGGAGAGTCAGGCAAGGGCTATATTCTGTCCGGACATTACATCACAATTCGCAAAATGCTGCAGATTGTCAGGAAGGCTGCCAAACTGATTTATCGACCAATCTGTTTACCCTTGAAGCTTGCAAAGCTTGCGGCGCCGTACTGTGAGCGCCGGTGTCTTAAAGAGAAAAAACCGCTTTTCTTCACACCTTATTCCATTGCAGTCCTTGGCTCAAACGGAAAGTTTACCCATTCCGCCGCGTCAAACCGTTTTGCATATCGTCCGCGTCCGATTGAGGAGACTTTGCGGGATATGACGGCATGGCTTATCAGGCAGAGATCTGCAGCCGGTGTTGCACTTTAATTTCTCGTAAAACTATATACAAAACGGAGCGGGCAGCGCTGCCCGCTCCGTTTTGTATTTCCCTGTAAACATAATAAAAATTATCTTTCTTGCTGCGACTTTCATCTGCTGCTGAAATATAATAAATTTGCTTCTCCGGTTTTCGTGTATGAAATGTGACACAAGCAACGCTGTGCCTATATTTTTTATGTATTACATAATACCGAATAAGCAGGCGGATCATTCACTTTTATCCCAGTAAGGATAATCAGTAAATACAAAATCTCCTGCGGCGTTTTTCTCTGTCGGAAGATCAACATAGATTGTATTGCCGTTTGGCGGCATTCTTACAGCAATCACAACTGTAAATTTTCCGTTTCCTTCATCTCTGACGCTGTCTACAAAGCTGTTATAAGAAGCTTCTCCCCTGTTTTTTTTACAAACCACATAGACATCGTCATTATATTCGATCAATTCTTTATCAGCAATAGCACGGCTCAGTGTTTTATCGGTAAATTCCTCTGAAAAAACCTTTAAAAATTTTTCACGGACTTTTTCAATTGTATTTGTATAATCATATGACGGAAACATTGGCACATAATTCCGCCGCCTGATCCTCACAGGTTTTGCACTGCCCGGATATTCGCCCGCAAAATTCAGACTCAGCCAAAGACTTCTCGCTTTATCTGCCATATCCATAGCATAGGAATAGTACAGAACCGTTCCGTCCTCCGGATAAAACTCATAACCGTTTACACCGCAAATACTTTCGATTATGGCAAGCTTATCGTTTTCATAATTTTTCCACAGCTCAAGGGCTTTCTTTGAAACATTTGCCGCATTTGAAGCTATTGAATAATTATCGCGTGCCGTAATAAATCTGACATCTTCGCCCGAAATAAGCCGTCCTGCTTCTATTCTCCCTTTATAGGAATCCGATGAATATCCGTTTATATTATTGTCGATTATAAAAAAAGTAAGGTCGCTGCCGTCGGTTTTATCAACATAAAACGCAACATAATCTTCAGAATAGCTTGCATTAACAGTACCGACCCAACTTTCAGGCAGCATAATCTCAAAGGTTCCGTCGGAAAATTTTACTGAGTTAATTTTTTCTGTCGTTATAAGCTTATGAAGCTTTTGAGCAAATACAGAAAAATTTTTAGGGAAGCTGTTGGTCCCATTGGCATTTATCTCTGTACCGTCAGCCAATACCGCTTTAAAGTTCATGCCGGTGCCGTCCAGCGCCTGAGAATCGTAACCGCTGAAGTTTCCCCATTCACCTATTCTGCAATTACCGAATAAAGCGCAAAGCTCTCCGAAAAGTTTTTCATCTCCGTCAATTACACGGACAGTGTTACGGTTTTCGGCATACCCTAAAGTTGTATTATCCCAATTTTCCGTACTGATGTAATACTCTAAATGAATGCCGTTCTCAGTTTTATATCCCTCATAGACATATCGCTGTGCCGACATATTGGTCTGTACCAATTTAAAGCTTTTAAAATCCATTGGATCACCTCCGTAATTATCGTTATTATGTTTTGATGAGCATGCGGAAAAAAACTTCAAAAAGGTGCATATACATAAAACAGATACCAGAAACTTTTTCATTTGTTTTTCCTTTCCGAAAGCACCGAATTCTGTTCGGTGCTTTCGGAAAGAAGCTTGCCGCAGCAAGCTTCTCTCACATAGACTAAGGCATTTTCAAAAAACCGAGATTGTATGCGCCGCAAGCGTAAAGCTTACCGTCCTTAAACCAGACATGGAGCACTCTTGCTCTGCTTTTTGCGGAATACCATGAATAGATCTGTGCCTTTCGTTCGGCATCATATCGGTATTCAGAAGGATCGACACCGATATGCGCTATGACATCCTTTAGGGTTAATTCAGCCTGTTCGGCGGCAAAGAAATAGTTCAATCCTCCGAAATATTCCCTGAAGGTTTCTGTCAAAACCGACTCGTCTGCACGTTCGTCACTCACAGCCTGTGTTTCGGTTGATTCAATGTCAAGATTATAGGGATTATCAATATACATTGTATTGCTTTCGCCTTTAACAGAAATTCGATCAGGCTCTTTCCAGAATAATCATTCCGAGCCCATAAAGCAGACAGCCGTCCTCAGTGACGGGAATCTCCGCGAAAGAATCAACCTTATCTCCGAGAACCTCGCCCTCGATCTTTGTATCATAGTAAAACTTTCCGTTTTCTTCCTTCCAAGTTGAGCTGTCGACAGCGGCATAGCCGTCCTCGCGGACGACCGCTCCGTGCTTGGCAGCCTCCTCGCGCATCTCATCCGGTACAAACATGAGTGTGTTGAGCGTGCCGTCCTCGGCAAACTCCGTCAAGTACTGCATCAATTCTACGCTGCCCTCAAACCGCTCGTCCTCCGGCGGGTTATCAGGCGAAAATACCTTTTCTCCGTCCGGTGTAGGCACACGGATTTCTTTAACTTTCCAAATTCCGCGAATATCCATCTTTTTTCCTCCTTGCCCTGATCAGGCGTATCTCAAAAACAGTCTTACTCAGAAAGACCTGATTCAGAAGAATAAATATTTGACGCAATATGTTCTTTCTTATTGAACACGGCTCCGATAATGTAAAGAACCGGCAAAACAAGACCGAGCATCAAAGAAAATGCACTGAAGGAGCCGCCGCCTACGGAATTCAGTATGGTGCCTGCTACGCTCAGAACCGCTACTATAATGCCCCATACGATACAGCTTCCTGCCTTTTCCGGCTTCTTACAGTTAGCTACTCCGATAATTCCGGCAACCAATTGTGCAACCGCACTGACAATCATCAATATAACGGATGTATAAAGCAATGCAGACGAAACATTTCCGTCACTTATATACACAATGGCGGCGACGCCGATTGCTGCAATGATACCCATTATAATTGAAATTCCTCCTCCTATGATCATTAAAATGCCTGTTACTTTTAAGAACCCTGTTCCTTTCGTTTTTGCTGCTTCCATTTTTAAATCCTCCTTAATAATTTTTTCTTTTTAAGACCACGGATCAGCTGATTTCGGCGTACGCACGCCTGTCAACAGATACTGTTCCCACAAAAACCACTTTCCGTCAGACCCGCGCTGGCGCATCTTGATAGGACGGGGATCATCCGCTCCTCCGCACGGAATAAACAGTTTCATATAACCCTGTTCCTCACCTGATACATGATTACTTTCGACTGTGATCGTATAAGGCTCGGAAGGCGTGTAATTGTTGTCCGGTACGGAGCCGGCGAAATAGGTGAATGGCAGATAGGTCTTACCATCGCGGAAACGGTCATTTAAGAAGGAAATCTCCTGTCCGTTCAAAGGACGCGGTCCCCGCAGCCAGTTCAGCATATCTGTGCCTATGTTCTTATCCGCCGCATATGCACACAGAGCAAGAACAGTAAGTGCTGCCGTTTTAAACGGCGTATCGAGACTTGCCTCAGGCAGCGCCTGCATTTCGGCAAGGCTTTCCGGCAGCGAAGCGAAAGTGAATGTTTCCCTTTTGCTGCCGATGGACTTTGCAGCGGCAGTTACCGCCTGCCCTGCTGTGCTTTTCAGTTTGTCAAAGATACTCATGGATTATCTCTCCTTTAAAAAATAATTTTATTGCTGATTTTTTTTTAACGACGGAAGTTAATCAGAATTTACCTCCGCCGCCGCCGTGTGATGTTCCTGATGAAGAAGAGTGTGTACTGCTTCCTCCTCCGGAATCATTGTCTTTCGGTTTTGCAGTACGTGTGACTGTGTTATACAGGAACATATCGCGGCTCTCAGTAATATTCATACTGCCTGCTTTCATATAACTGCTCGCCATCGGCTGAAACCTTACTGTTTTGAGCTTGCTCTTCATAGTTCCGACCGTAATGAAGGACAATAGAAATCCTACTATAATTGCCGCCAATATCCATCCCTTCTTCATAGGCTCCTTAGGCATATTACCGGAATCGTAGGGCTTTCCGTCTCTTGCTTTTGTAATAAAATCGTCGCAAAGTTCGGCGAAGCTGTTAAAGGCGGCATCATAATCGCCATCCGACAGATGCTCCTTTATCTTATTGCCGATGTATTGAATACCTGCGTCAGTGAATGCCGTAATACCATAGCCGGTGGTTGATATGTACCAGTCTCGATCCTCCATACTGATGAGCAGCAGCAAACCGTCACGGTTGTTGCCGTAGCCGTAGCCGTTGTAATCGTAGGTGTCGTCGGCATAGCTGGCGGGCGTAGCGCCGTTAAGCGTTTTAGCGGTCACGATGACGATATCCATCTTCTGACGGACGCGAATTTCCTCAAGCTTTTTCCGCAGTGCGGCCTCCTCACTTGCCGACAAGAGATCGGCATAATCCACGACCCGATCCTTATCTCCGGCAAAACCGGAAGCGTCCTGAGCAAATGCGGGAGCAGATATGCACAGACAGAGTATAAAAGCAAACAGAACTATCCATATTTTCTTTTTCATTCCGTTCCCTCCTTAAATCAACCCGATCAGGTGCAGAATCCACGCAAGACCGTAAGCCGCAACACTGTAAATTGCCGCAAGCAGGAATGTCCAGCGCGTCGCCGCAGCCTTATCCACCGGCAGATCGCCAACAAATTTCCCTGTCTGTCCGTTCATTGCAAAGGTGTATTTATTTCCGTTCCATGTGGTATTGAGCAGCCACACAGGATAAAGCGCGTACTGCGCCTTCCCGCCGCGGAACTGCACATTACTGTTTTCCGTAGTGACCGAAGTATATCCCTGCACAGTCCCGGCAAAGCTGTCCTCTGTGGAACGCTTGACACGCTTGTTGGCACGGTCTATACTCTCCTCGGCTGACACATCATATTTGTCGGCAAGATATCCTGCAAGATATGCCGTTTGGAACTCCATTGCCTCGGAAAAATCATATGGCTCGATAGATTCCATAAGGTCGTCGGCCATTTTTGATGAACCGTCCACCGGAACATGCTCAAAGCCTATGCTGCCGCCGCGATGTACCATATAATAGCTGGTTTCCGTGTAATTATAGTTGCTGTCGCTCCAACTGCGCACCCGTGTGGCGCGATAGCGGATCTGTGCGTCAACATCGGTATCGAAAAGCCAGAATGGAACATATATGCCCTTGATCTCATCAATGTGGTTCTGATCTTTAAAAATCTTGGGGAGCAGCCGCTTGCCGGTCAGATGTTTCATCAGACCTGCCTTTGCCGCCTTTTTATCCAGTTTGAAAGGAATCACAAAATCAGGCTTGAGAGCTCCTGAGAACTGACTCATCATTACCACGGGATTGCCGCAAAAGGGGCAGGCTGTCGCTGCAGTATTGGCATCGCCGACTATCTCGCCTCCGCAGGACTTGCACACATAGGAACGCAGACCGTCGGTCTCGCCCTCCTGCCAATCGCTTCCCGCAGAGGTTTCCCACTCCATTTGATCCGACTGATCATTCTGCAGCTCAGCATCATAATTCTTGAGCGTATCCATTTCAAATTCGGTATCGCAATAAGGACACTTCATCTTTTGGAGTGTGCTGTCAAAGCCTATTGCACCGCCGCAGCAGGGACATTTATATTCCTGTAATGTTTGCATAAATAAACTCCTTTCTAAAAATTTCACCCATTAAATGCTGCAAGCGCCGCATCTGCTTTCCTAATCCACTCGGTACGGTCTCCGTAAATTGCCGCATCCAAAGAGTCTATCGCCTGTGCCGCTTTGGCTTCGGCATCAGATTCTCCCTTTACCGCAGCGGAAAATCCCGCAGCTATATCTTTAACCGCAGTCATCTGCTGCTTCCAAACATTCGAGGCGTTGCCGAGTGTGTTCTGTATACCGAACAGCGTATCAAAATATTTTTTGAGCTTTTCATAATCCTTGAAGTTGTTCATATTAAGAACAAACTCATACAGACCCTCTGTATTGATAAAACTGATCCGAGCCGTTGATTTCTTTTCTGTCTTATCACCGCTTTTAACAATCTGCTCTTCATACTTATAACTGCGCAAATCGGCAATGCGGTACACACAGGCGCGTGTTGTCTTACCGAATATCATAAACTTGTAATCATTTTGTATAAATGCCATAAGACCGATATCCTCGGCCACATAGAGATAGGTGCCGAAGCGCTTAAGTCTTTTGGTTTTATCCTTTGTTTTTTGGCGCGGAAGGAAATAGTATTCCCAAAGCTTAGTTCCGCGCTCAACCTGTGCAAGATGTGCCTTGACGCCGGATAGATTGCTGTGCACATAGTCATAAGCTTTGAATCCTTTTTTTCTGCAGTTTTTGCGGCAAATACAGTTGCCGTCTGCCAGTTTCTGGGTTTGGAACAGATTGATGTCCGCACCGCAGACAGCGCATTTTTCAGCCATAATAATCACCATTTCTTTCTAAGACACAAAATGCGATAATAATCATCAAAACGGTGATTATTGTATCGCATCTGTTTCGTTTGCCTTTGGTAACAAAGGCGGGAAACATGCGTCTTTATTATTTTCAGCGTGATTTTTTCACACTGATAATCTCATTTTTTTCACCGACAGTGCCGGTTTGTTTTTAAGGTTTTCTTGTTTTGGCAAGGTGACAAAAAAGTTCGGTTAAGATGATTGCCGTATCTTTTTAGTATCCGCTGCAGCCGATAAGTCCAAAAAATCGGTAAATGAGCAAACGCGACACCTGTAGCCTTGCGTACTGTATGCTTTATATTTTTATTGGAGAGGTCTTCCGCACTCCGGACAGAATTTAGGCATACTATGTCCGTCCGCGGGTCTCCAACCGCAATTTGCACATTCATAGGATGCTACGGGCTTTACAGCGCCGCAGTTTGAGCAGAATTTACCGCTGCTTTGTGCGCCGCAGGACGGGCATACCCATGCTTTGCCGTCCGTCGGACCGGAAACTGAAGCAGGCTTTTCCTGAATGTTGCCTGTGAGTTCTGTCCGTTTCATCATTCCGTCTCCGTCCCAAACGCGGTTTCGCTCATCTCTGCGCATCAGAATATCCTTAAGCTCATGCATTCTTCGTTCATATTCACGGTACAAATCGGTATAGCGGCTGTCGGGACGGTTGCCGTCGCTCAGCTCCAGCTCTATCTCGTCAAACCAAGGGGAATCCACTCGGATAGTTATATCGAACTCATAGTCACATGCATAACGGGGCGGATCATAGCTTTTCTCGTTTCCTTCGGAATCCTTATAATAAATTTCTTCTTTGTTCTCTTTTATATCTGTATTTACTCCGAGAACCTGCGAAAATGCAATGAGATCGGGATTGACGCTGCGCCAGTTGGAAACTCCCGTAACGATAAACCGTTCCCCTATTGGATCGATATATACCTTTTTGCTCCCGTCAAAAGTGAGCGACGGGGAAAAATCGGCAAGCTTTTTTTCATTTTCCGCACGGTAAGCAAGCTGGTGCTTGATGTCCTCTACGGTTGAGTTACGCCGTTCGCTGAAAAACGGCGAGAGCTTTCTTGCACAGTCTTTACAGAGATTTCCGTCCTCCAGCTTGCGATTTCCGAGAAGTCCTATCTTCTCCCCGCAGATATCGCAGTATTTTTTATCAAAAAGTCCCATAATAAAATCCTCCGTTTATTCTTTTTCCTTCTGCAAAATCCATTTTGCATTGTTGGTCTGCAAGCCAAACCCACAGAACGAGCAGCAATGGTTTTCATCAGGCATAAAATTGGCACCGCAGGACGGGCAATCCTTTTCGGTAAAGAATTCGCCGTCCGCTTTTCGTTTTTCGGGATATCTCGCCCTTTGCACGAACATTCTCTTTTTAAATTTTTTTGTATACGGCTTTTGATTTTCCGGAAGAAATGTTTTTGTTCCGGAAACGTCAGCCGTAACTGTTGTTGTTTCTTCTGTGTGGGCAACCTTTAAAAGCTTAATTGTACCAACGCTGAAATCAAGCAGGTCTTTGTCATTTTCATTTTCCCAAAAATATTCGTTCAAGCAGGCTCTGAGAAAATTCTCTGAATATCTCACGATTTTTCCGGCAAGTCTTTCTTGTTTGATTTTTCCGCAGATGATCGGTGCGATAATTAGTCCGAAAGTGACAACCGCCGCACCGACTCCGGCAGCGAGAGAAATCTCGGTATCCTCGATTAAATACAAGCACAGGAACACACACAGGAAAAGTATACAGCCGGACACAAGCAGCTGCAAAAATCTTTTAAGATTTGTACCGATAGCTTCATAAATCTCAAACGATTCGGTCTGCCAATCATAAAACTCGTTTTTAATAACGGCACCGCAATATTCGCAGGTCACCTGCTGACTGTCAAGCTTTACTTCTGCGCCGCAGGACGGGCATATTATTTTTAACATATCGAAATAATAGCTTTTCTTTTTTTCTTTTAGGTCGGCGCTGCGGATGTGTCTTGACTGAAGTATCCTGAGATACGAATTTTTACGGTATATCTCATGCTGTACCCTGTTGTCTTCAGTTGACTCCAAACGCTCAAGCGTGCTGCACTTTAAAACCGATTCCCGCCATTCTCTGCCATCATCGTTCCATCGTTCAAAATCGTTTTTCGGCAATGGAACAACATCCGTAATATAAATATTGCGGCGAAGATTATTCTTATTAAGCCTGTTGATTTGACTGACGATTTTTTTTCGGAATGTCATATCCATTCTTGCCGGAAGAAGGTCTTGATCAGCTTTCCCTAGCGAAATCAATACCCTTTCAAATGCCTTTCTCATATCCTTACGGATTTTGGAATCATGAAGAGGCGTCTCCCGTTTTGCAAGCAATCTTTCAAATTTGGCTTTTTTAGAATTTTTGGAACAGCATTCCGAAAAATCTATTGTAAGTATTCTTTTACCGATATAGAATGTACATAATACAGCAAAGGAAGCCGCAATAAACAGTGATACTGATAAATCCATAAAAATACCTCTGATTTACTGCCCGTCGATCATTTCGTTTTCGCTTTTCTTTTTTCGGTTGTCTT
>CAKSHM010000013.1 GCA_934457415.1 uncultured Eubacteriales bacterium
GTAACGGTAGAGGACTTCATAAACAGGAACTTCCATAATAAGAAGAATTCTGTTTCGAAGGAGTTCCAGCGTTTAACCGAGGATGAGTTTTATAAAGAATATCTTTAAATAAATTAAAAATATTTTTTTGATTTCCTTGACGTTTTTAAAAAAAGGAATTTAATTTGTATGTAATGATTTTTTAATAAAACTTAATTTTTGCAAAGGAGGAATTCTTTAATGAATAATTTAAATATTTACACCACCAAAGATTTGCAGGCAATTTTAAAATGCGGAAAGAATCAGGCATACTTACTTATGAAAAGTGATTGTTTCCCGTCGGTAAGAATAAATTCAAAATATATAGTTACTGAGGAAAATCTGATAAGCTGGCTGCAAAAGAACCGAGGAAAGCATGTTATAATATAAAAAAAGAGCCCAAAAGGCTCTTTTTTTATATGGGAGGCAAAGAATCAATTAAATCTTTTTTATGTTCATCAAAAATGTGTGTGTAAACATCATAAGTGATTTTTGATGAACTATGGCCTAAAATATCGCTGACAATTTTAACATCAATATTATTTTGAATCAGAAAGCTTGCAAATGTGTGCCGTAAAGTATGAATTCCTCGGCCGATAGATGGAATACCGCATTTTTTTAATACCTGTTTAAAAGTCTTTTCTAAGGCAGATAATGTTATTCTGTCACCGTATTTATTGCAAATAAGGGCCGGATTTTCCGGAAATAATTCGAGAAGCTCTAAACATGCATTCATTGCGGCTGAATTCAAAGGTATCCATCTTTCGCTTGAAGAAGTTTTAACAGAGTTGACTATGCTTAAAGAATAACCCTGAGAAATATTTTTGTTTTCATCTCTGCATCTTTGCCTTATCTGATTTTTACATATTTTTATTTTATTGCCCTTTAAATCCACATCGGATTTATTCAGTGCCGATACTTCTCCCAAACGGATACCGGTATTCAGCATTAAAATATAGACAGCTCCATACGGATAATTTTTTTTATTGTTTGATTTTGCGGTCCTTGATAATTCTTCTTTAATTTTAAAAATTTCCGACTCGGTGAAGCATTTAATACAGTTTTCGTTGCTATTTTCAAATCTTCTTTTCAGTATTACAGCCGAACATGGATTATAATTTACTATCCTTTCTTTCGGGGATAATTTAAGATTATAATTATAGCAGGAATTTAAGCAATCCTTAATCTTTTTAACACTGGAATAAGAAAGTTTTTCATCATTATATTTTTTGTTTATTAAACATTGAATATCATGGGTTGTAATAGAAGCAAACTGTAAAAAACCGATTTCCGGTATTATATGATTTCTTACTGTTGAATCTAATCTGTCATAAGATTGAGGCTTTAAATTATTATATTGAACATTCTTTAACCAATAGGTAATATACTTTTCCAAGGTGATAGTTTCTGATGAGGGATTTAACAATCCTTTTTCTTCCTTGTATTTTTTCATCGCTGCAGCCACAGAGATTTTGGTTTTGCCTGTAAAGTATTTTCTGATAATTTTACCGTCGGGTTTTCTTCCTAAAGTTATATATCCTTTATATCTGTCATTATCCTTGTAGATGCTGCCTTCGCCGTTTGCTCTTCTTGTTTTCATAATAAAAATTCACTCTCCTTAAAATAAAATTCTTTAAAATTATATTTTTATTTTAAAAAGTGTCAAGTTTTTTAAATAAAAAATTTTGGGAGTAATTTTTTTTTTAAATGTGAGAAGTTTGGGAGTAATTATTTAATAAAGTAAGTAAAAAAAGAAGAAAAAACAGAAAGCTGATTTGAATGCCCCAACTCACAAAATGATTCTTGAAAACTCATAAAAAGCGCATAAATAAAGGAAAAAATAAAAAACCACTGATGAAAAATCAGTGGTTTTTTTGGAGGCACCACCCAGAATCGAACTGGGGATAAGGGCTTTGCAGGCCCCTGCCTTACCGCTTGGCCATGGTGCCGAAATTTATTGATATTTTTAAAAAAGGGCGCTTAATATTTTAAGCGCCCTATGGAGCGGATTACGAGGCTCGAACTCGCTACCTCAACCTTGGCAAGGTTGCGCTCTACCAGATGAGCTAAATCCGCATTGTAAATGGTGCCTCCGGTCGGAATCGAACCAACGACACGGGGATTTTCAGTCCCCTGCTCTACCGACTGAGCTACAGAGGCAAATGGCGACCTGGATGGGGATCGAACCCACGACCTCTAGCGTGACAGGCTAGCGTTCTAACCAGCTGAACTACCAGGCCAAAAATGGTGGGAACAATAGGGCTCGAACCTATGACCCTCTGCTTGTAAGGCAGATGCTCTCCCAGCTGAGCTATGCTCCCACATCTACGCTGATTTGCTGAATAAACTCATCGGCGACGAACATTATCTTACCATAAACAATAAGTTTTGTCAAGCGTTTTTTTATATTTTTTTGTAATTTATTATATTTTATTATTCTTTAATTGAATTTATGATTTTTTCGAGTTCCTCATGCGAAAAGGAGTAGATTTTGTTGCAGAACTGGCATTGAGTTTCAATGCTTTGCTTATCCTCTGCGAATTCGGTAAGCTGTGTTTTTCCAAGGCTTTTGAGTGCTCTTTTAAATCTTTCTCTTGAACAGCCGCATTTATAAACGGGATTGCAAGTTTTAAGAATTTCGACTTCAAATCCGTCAAGCGCAATTCTTACGATTTCTTCAATTGAAAGACCGCTGTTTAAAAGCTCGCTTATCGGCTTCATCTTTCTGATATTTTCTTCGAGCTTTGAAATTATTTTTTCGTCACCGTTTGCGGCGGGGAGGAGCTGAATTATATATCCGCCGCTTTTTTTGACTGTTAAATCGGGATTTACAAGTACTCCTAAGGCACAGACCGTGGGAATTTGCTCGCTTAAAGCATAATAAGCGGCGATATCCTCGGCAATTTCTCCGCTTGAGACAGGCACAAAACCGTTATAAGGCTCTTTAAGTCCGAGATCCTTTATAACATAAACAGTTCCGTTTTTTCCTACTGCGCCCGAAACGTCAAGCTTGCCGTTCTCCTTAAGAGGAATTTCAACTCTGGGATTTACAGCGTAACCTTTAACATTTCCGAAAGAATCGGATACCGCTACAATCGCTCCCGATGGTCCGCCGCCGTCGATTTTTAAAGTCAGGCTGTCACTTTCATTTTTAAGCATATTACCCATTAGAGACGCGGCAGTGAGCGTCCGTCCCAATGCCGCAGTTATGACGGCAGAGGTCTTGTGAATTTTTTCCGCCTCAGCTGTTATATCGGTGCTGTCAATAGCGGCTGCGGTTATAAGTCCGTCAGATGTAATACAGCGGATCAGCTTTCCCATAATATCATTCCGTTCAGATTTTTTTAGTAATATATACCGCTCTCTCGCAGTCGGGGGAGGGTGCTTCAAATGTGAATTCGCCGAAAATCTCTAAGGTTTTTAAATTTGCATCGCTTAAAGCCTTTTCAATTTCGCTTTCGGTGTATGCGCGCTCGGTTATAAAATCAAAGCTCCGCGAATACAGTCCGTTTTCTTCTTCTTTGAAAATATCAAGGTAAATATTAACGGTCCTTTCATCGTCCGACAGTTCGTTTTGCCAGACACACACGGCATTTTCTTCTTCCTTGACAATTGTGTTGCTGCCGAGCACTTCTCGGTGCTTAAACGGTGTGTTGACATCAAAGATAAAAAGCCTGTCCTTTTCAAGAAACATTGAAACTCTTTTTAAGGCGGTGCAGAAATCGCCGTAATCTGTAATGTGATTTAAGCTGTCAAGACAGCATATCGCGCCGTCAACAGTGCCGTACAATTCAAGTTCCTGTGCCTTTTGGCATATATAAAGAATATCCTTGCTTTCTTTGCTTGCGGCAATACTGAGCATTTCAGACGAAGAATCCGCCGCTATAACGCTTACTCCGTCTTTTGCAAACCGCCTTGAAAAGCAGCCTGTTCCGCAGGCAAGGTCTAAAAGAAGCTTAGGCATACGGTCAAACTTTTTAAAAAGCTCTTTTAAATAATCGTATCTTTTATCATATTGCGCGTCGGTATTTAAAATCTCATAAACCTCAGACAGTTCTTCGTACATTTTAATGTTCCTTTACCGGAGCTCCGAAAAATTCATTGTACCATACAAGGAAAGTGAAAACAGTCCATATTTTTCTGCTCAAATCGGCCTTACCGCTTTTATGAGTATCAAGCATTTTAATAAGCTTATCGGTGTTGAAGAATTTTTCCGCCGCGTCGGATGTAAATGCGTTCTTCACTCTGTTATAATATTTCTCTTCCTTGAGCCAAACTCTTATGGGAACGGGGAAACCCAGCTTGTCCTTATCGGCAGTAAGTTTAGGCAGGGATTTTTCAGCCGCCTTTCTGAGAGCAAGCTTTGTGGTCTTTGTATTGACCCTGCAGTCGAGCGGAATGGTTTCGGCAAGCTCCAATACCTTTTTATCAAGGAACGGAACGCGCAGCTCCAAGGAATTTGCCATGCTTGTTTTATCAGCCTTAAGCAGAATATCTCCCATAAGCCACATATTTATATCGAGATACTGCATTTTGGTAATATCGTCTTTATCCTTGACCTCGCTGTAAAATTTATCACAGAGGATTTTAGGCTCGGGAGCAGATTTTGCTTTTTCATTTTTAAGTATTTTATCGCGCTCTTTTTTGGTGAAGATATAAGCGTTTCCGATAAATCTTTCTTCTATGGTTTTTCCGCGCCTTATAAGATAATTTATACCGTGGACCTTAGGCAAATGCTCGCAGATTTTGCTTATTGCTTTTCTTATGCAGAAAGGAAGGGAATCATAAGCCGTAAGAGTTAAAGGCTCCTGATAAATGCGGTAGCCTCCGAAAAGCTCGTCCGCACCCTCGCCCGACATAACGACCTTTACATGCTCGCTTGCAAGCTTGCTTACAAAATAAAGCGCTATAGCGGCAGGATCCGCAAGCGGCTCGTCCATATAATACTGGATATCCGAAAAAGAATCCCAATATTCGTCGGGCGTAATAACCTTGGAAATATTTTCGACATTTATGGTCTTTGCAAAATCCTTTGCAAAATGGATTTCGTTGTACCTGTCTCCGTCAGGACTCTCAAAACCTACCGTAAATGTTTTATCAACCTGAGCCGCCTCGGCAATATAGCTTGAATCAATTCCGCTTGAAAGGAATGAGCCTACCTCAACATCGGCAATTTTATGCGCTTTTACAGATTCTCTTACCGCCGTATCAGCTTTATCGGCGAAATATTCAAGGACTCCGCTTTCGGGCGAAAATTCGGGTCTGAAATAACGCTCGGAAGAAAATTTTCCGTCCTTATAAGTAAAGCAGTGGGCAGGGGGAAGCTTGAAAACATTTTTAAAAAATGTCTCCTTACTCGGTGAATACTGGAAAGAAAGATAGTTTCCCAAAGCCTCTTCATTAAGCTCTTTTTTAAAATCGGGGTGGTCTAAAAACGATTTTATTTCCGAGCCGAAAATAAAGCTCCCGCCCATAAATGTGTAATAAAAGGGCTTTATTCCGAAAATATCCCTTGCTCCGAAAAGAGAATTATCATTTTTATTGAATATCACAAAAGCATACATTCCGCGCAGTTTTTTGACAAGCTCCTTGCCCCATTCCTCAAATCCGTGAAGCAGGACCTCGCTGTCGGAATTATTGGAAAAAATGTGGCCTGCGCTTAAAAGCTCTTTTCTTAAATCCTGATAATTATATATCTCGCCGTTAAATACCAGAACGAGCGACCTGTCCTCATTAAACATGGGCTGATCGCCGTCGGCAAGGTCAATTATTGAAAGACGGCGGAAGCCGAGCGCAATATTTTTATCGACATATTTTCCGGCGGAATCCGGACCGCGGTGAACTATTCTGTTCATCATAACATCGAGAACCGCTCCGTCGTCGTTTATTCTGTTTGTAAAGCCTACAAAACCGCACATATCAAAAAATCTCCGTTCTGCCTGAGAAAGGCTTTGATTTTAAAATACTTATAAAATATTATTATACACTAAAAATTAGGATTTGTCTTTATTTTTTTTAAAAAAAGTGAGCTTATTATTCCGCAAGCCGCTCCGCACAACGCACCCGAGACAATGAGCAAGGGCAGAAGATTAAGCATTGCCTTGCCAGAGATTATTACTGCGACCGCCGCCTGCGCGCAGTTATGCAAAACTCCCGAAAGGGAAGAAACAGCCGCCAAGCCGAATTTTTTTGATTTTAAAAGCAGTGCCGCCGCTGTCATTGACACGATTGCACCCGAAAGGGAAAAAATCAATGCCGCCGCGCTTGAAAATAAAACAGAGCTTAAGATTATTCTTGCAAGGTTAACTGAAACCGCTCCTTTAAAATCGCCGCGGTACATCAGAATTATACAGACTCCGTTTGCAAGACCGAGCTTTATTCCAAAAGATGAAAAACCGAAAGGCAAAACCGTTTCAAGAAAAGAAAGAGCCATAGAAAGTGCGGTGAGAAGCGAAAGCAGGCAAAGTCTTTTTGCGGTTATTTTATTTCTGCCGTTACCCTGTTTGGAAGACATATTATGCTTTCTCCTTTTTTGCTTATCGGCTTGTGGCGAACGCAAATCTGATTTTTGCAGTCGGAATACTGCATTTTAACCTTTGAGTCCTCTATCAAAACGGTGTTTGATTTTAATTCAATCTTTTTGTTTTTGCTTAAGCTTCCCTCATATACAACCTTATTATTCTCGGTGATTTTAACTCTTTTTCCGCTTTCATTTGAAAAGAAAAAAAGGAAGGAAACAGCCGCTGACGCAAAAATCACGAAAAAAATGATTATATCTTTTTTTTTAAACATTTATTTCACCGATAAATATAATAACACATCTTTACAAAAAAAGAAAGATATTGTATAATTAAAGCTATGAAAAATTTTTCCTTCGGTATTTTAACGGCTTTAGTCCTCGTCTCTTTCTGCGCATGCTCTAAGGATGCGGAAAATAGTGAAACCAGATTTCTGCTTGACACAGTGGTAACATTGTCTGCGCAGTGCTCTGATAAGGTGCTTTCTTCAGCTTTCAGCGAATGCGAAAGATATGAAAAGCTGTTTAGCGCAACGGTTGAATCAAGCGATGTGTATAAGCTTAACAGCAGTACCGACAATGACAGTCCCGTTAAAATTTCAAAAGATACAAAAGAAATCCTTGAACGGTCGGTTTATTATTCCGAAAAAACAGGCGGTAAATTCGATATAACGGTTTATCCCGTTTCCTCGCTTTGGAATTTTAAAAACGAAACCGTTCCTGAAAGGGACGAAATCGCTCAGGCTTTAAGGCGTGTAGGCTATGAGTCGATAGATATTGAGGATGGCGGTGCTAAGCTTAACGGCGCTGAAGTTGAATTGGGCGGAATTGCAAAGGGCTATATTGCGGACAGACTGCTTGATTTTTTTAAAGCCGAGAATGTTAAAAACGGTATTATAAACTTGGGCGGAAATATAATCGTTTTCGGAGACAAAGAGTATAGAGTAGGAATAAAAAAGCCGTTTTCCGAAGAAAACGAACGTATAGCATTCCTTAATTTAAAAAACAAAAGCGCGGTAACCTCGGGAATATATGAGCGCTGTTTTTATAAGGATGATAAGCTTTATCACCATATAATAGATCCCGAAACCGGATATCCTGCGGAATCCGACCTTGTCTCGGCAACGGTTATTTCAGACAGCTCCTTTGACGCGGACGCCCTTTCAACCTGCTCAATTCTTTTAGGTGAGCGTAAAGCGGCGGAGCTGATAGAAAGTACCGCCGAAACCGAAGCGGTTTTCGTAAACAAGGACGGCAAGATAACCTACACCTCGGGGCTTAAAAAAGAAAAAAACGATTTTTACATAAAATAAAGGAGAAATATTATGGGACTTCTTCGTGCCATGTTCGGTAATTACAGTGAAAAGGAAATAAAAAGAATAAGGCCTATTCTTAATAAGGTCTTATCTTATGAGGAAGAATATAAGGCTCTTTCTGACAGCGAGCTTCGCGCAAAGACAGATGAATTCAGGGAAAGAATAAATAACGGCGAGACACTTGATCAGCTTTTGCCCGAGGCGTTTGCGGTTTGCAGAGAAGCGGCGGACAGGGTGCTTTCAATGCGCCATTTCCCCGTGCAGATTTTGGGCGGAATTATTCTTCATCAGGGAAGAATAAGCGAAATGAAAACCGGTGAGGGTAAAACCTTGGTTGCAACACTTCCGGCTTATCTTAATGCGCTTTCGGGGAAAGGCGTGCATATTGTAACGGTAAACGATTATCTTGCCAAGCGTGACTCCGAATGGATGGGCAAGCTTTATAGGTTTTTAGGGCTGTCTGTCGGTCTTATTATTCACGGGCTTGACCATGAAACAAAAAAGGCCGCTTATGACGCGGATATTACCTATTGCACCAATAATGAACTCGGATTTGATTATTTAAGAGATAATATGGTTATCTATAAGGAACAGAAGGTTCAGCGAGGACATAATTTTGCCATTGTCGACGAGGTTGACTCAATCCTTATCGACGAGGCGAGAACTCCGCTTATAATTTCAGGTCAGGGCGATAAATCAAGCGACCTTTATCAGAAAGCCAATGCTCTTGCGCGCTCCATGAAAATGGTAAAGGTAAGAGAGATGGACGATAAGGAGACCGACGAGGAAGCGGAGTATGACGGTGATTATGTTGTAGACGAAAAGGCAAGAACCGCAACTCTTACTCCTCAGGGCGTTAAAAAAACCGAGGAATATTTCGGAATTTCAAATCTTAACGATACCGAAAATATAAAAATTGCGCACCATGTAAATCAGGCAATCCGTGCTTACGGAATTATGCAAAGAGATGTTGATTATGTCGTTAAGGACGGAGAAGTAATAATCGTCGATGAGTTCACGGGCCGTCTGATGTTCGGAAGAAGATACAATGAGGGTCTTCATCAGGCGATCGAAGCAAAAGAGGGCGTAAAAATCGCAAGCGAGTCGAAAACGCTTGCTACAATTACATTCCAGAATTTCTTCCGCCTTTATTCAAAGCTTTCGGGAATGACCGGTACCGCAATGACCGAGGAAGCCGAATTCAGAGAGATTTACAAGCTTGACGTTGTGGAAATCCCCACCAATAAGCCGCTTGCGAGAATTGATATGAACGACTCGGTTTATAAAACAGAAAAGGCAAAGTTCAATGCGGTCATTGAAAATATAGTCGAGTGCCATGAAAAAGGACAGCCGGTGCTTGTTGGTACAATAACAATCGAAAAATCCGAGCTTTTATCCTCAATGCTTAAAAAGCGCGGAATAAAGCATAATGTTTTAAACGCTAAGCACCACGAAAAGGAAGCTGAGATAATCGCGCAGGCAGGTATGTTCGGTGCTGTTACGATAGCAACCAACATGGCAGGACGCGGAACCGATATTATGCTCGGCGGTAATGCCGAATATTTAGCTAAGAACGCCTTAAGGCATGACGGGGTAAGCGAGGAGCTTATCGCCGAGGCAACAGGCTTTGCCGAAACCGACGATAAGGATATTATCGAGGCAAGAGCAAAATTTAAGGCTTATAATGACGATTTCAAGGCAAAAATTGCTCCGGAAGCCGAAAAGGTAAGGGACGCGGGCGGACTTTTCATCGTAGGTACTGAAAGACACGATTCGAGACGAATTGATAATCAGCTCAGAGGCCGTGCAGGCCGTCAGGGGGACCCCGGATCCACAAAGTTCTATATATCTCTTGAGGACGACCTTATGCGTCTTTACGGCGGCGAGCGGATTTCCTCAATGATGGAAACCTTGAAGGTTGAAGAGGATACTCCGCTTGAAAGCAAGCTTCTGTCGCGCACAATCGAAAGCGCTCAGCGCAAAAAAGAGGGCATGAACTTTGCCGCAAGAAAGCATGTCCTTGAGTATGACGATGTAATGAACAAACAGCGCGAGCTTATTTATGAGCAGAGAAATAAGGTGCTTGACGGCGAAAACCTCAAAGACAGTATCCTTAAGATGATTGATGAAACAATAGATTCCTATGTCTCTATTTATTTAAGCGATCCTGTCCGAGATAATTGGGATATTAAGGGACTTAAGGAGTATTTCTCAGGCTGGGTAACTTCTAATGAAGATTTTAACTTCCTTGAAAACGATTTTGAAAACATTACTGTTTCAGAGGTCGCCGATAAAATCAAGGAAAAGGCTCACGAAAAATATGATTTGCGCGAGCAGCGCTTCGGCGAGGAACTTACCCGTGAAATGGAACGGGTTATCCTGCTTAGATGCGTTGATACCAACTGGATGGACCATATTGACAATATGGACCAGTTAAGGCAGGGAATAGGTCTTCGCGCATACGGTCAGCATGACCCTGTTGTCGCGTACAGAAACGAAAGCTATGATATGTTCTCCGCAATGCGCGACGCGATAAGGGAACAGACCGCCAAACTTACATTAACCGTTGAAATCCGCCGCGATGAGGATGTCAAACGCGAAAAGGTTGCCGAGGAAACCGAAACAGGCAAGCCTGCAACAGTAAAGGGTAAGGGTGTTGTCAGCAAAAACGCGCTCTGCCCCTGCGGAAGCGGCAAAAAATATAAGCGCTGCTGCGGAAAAGATCTTGATTAAAACAAATTAACGAAAATCCCGATTATAAGTATTTTGCTTATAATCGGGATTTTTGTTTTTATAATTTATTTTGTAAGATAATACTTAACAATCGTTTGCAAAAGCAGGTCTCTGTCAATCTTCCTTATAAGATTTCTGGCATTATTATGAGTTGTAATATAAGTCGGATCCTCGGAAAGAATATAACCTACTATCTGATTGATCGGGTTGTAGCCTTTTTCCTTTAAGGCACTGTAAACATCATTCAAAATTCTGCGGATTTCCTGTTCGGTCTGATCGCCTAACGAAAAGGTCATAGTTTGCTCGTTCATAAATAACACCTCTTTAAAACTGTTTTATTATATTGTATACCTCTTTAAAGGATAATTCAAGTATTATTTTCTTAAAACAGCGCCTGCTGCTTCAAGCTTTTTGATTATCTTTTCGGTGACCGTATCTATTTCGCTGTCTGAAAGGGTCGAGTCGGCGGATCTCAGCCAAACGCTGAACGCAACGCTCTTTTTGCCGTCGGGAATCTGAGCGCCTGAATAAACATCAAAAAGCTCAACCTTTTCAAGGAGTCTTCCCGAACCGCCTGTTATTGCCTTTTCAAGATCGCCTACCGGAATATCCTTGTCGCACAGCATCGCAAAGTCACGCTCAACGGCGGGAAATTTCGGAAGCGGCTTGTAAACGGTTTTTTTCTTGTTTATCGAATAAAGAACATCAAGCTTGATTTCCGCAACAAGAACTCTTTGCTCTATTCCGTAGCCTGCAGAGACATCGGGGTGAACCTCGCCGAAAACAGCAACCGGCATATTGTTTGCAAGCACTTCTGCCTGACGGCCCGGGTGCAGATAAGGCTCGTTTGAACGGATATATTCCGTATGCGCTCCGAAAAGCTTCATAATTTCTTCTATAATACCTTTTAAGGTAAAGAAATCCTCGTCCTTGCCGTAAATTCCTACGGACATGGTTTTAAGCTCTTTCGGCTGAGTCTTTATGGGTAATTCGTTTGCGATAAAGCGCTTGCTTATCTCAAAAAATCTTCCGTCGGTTATTTTGCGGTTTATATTTGTCGAAAGAACGGTAAGCATACTTGTTGTAAGCTGTGTCCTGAGACACGAATATTCGTCGCCTAACGGATTTAAAAGCTTTATAACATTTCTTCTGTCATCGTCGGCAGATAATTTTAAAGTATCAAGCGCGTTTGACGGAATGAAAGAATATGTGGTTATCTCATAAGCTCCTAAAGCGCAAAGAAGATTTTTAACCTTATCGTCCTTTATTCTTTCAGGAAGCTTTGTTCCGCGGATGATTTCGCCTCTCATAGGAGTTGAAACGATATGGTCGTAACCGTAAATTCTCATGACCTCTTCCGCAAGGTCGGCTCTGCCCTCGACATCGTCTCTTATTGAAGGAACGCTGACTGTAAGCTTTCCGTCCTTTTCTTCGGTCTTAAGCCCCAAGGAATTAAGAATTGAAACGATTTTTTCGGTCTCGATTTCAACGCCTAAAAGGTCGGTAATAGCCTTTGCGGTTGTGTTTATAATTCTTATTTCGGGGAGCTTTTCATGGCGGTCAATCTCGCCGTCGATAATATCGCCAGCGTCAAGAGTGTAAATAAGATTGAGTGCGCGATCCATTGCAAATTTCGTGTTCATTATATCTGTTCCGCGCTCGTATCTTCCGCTTGCCTCGGTTCTTATTCCGAGCTTTCTGCCTGTATGGCGGATATTGTCACGGCGGAATTTTGCGGATTCGAGGAAAAGATCCTTTGTATCTTCCTCGATTTCGCTTTCCTTTCCGCCCATAATTCCCGCAAGGCATGAGGGCTTTTCTCCGTCCGCAATAACGAGCATATCTTCTGTAAGCTCATAGTCTTTGCCGTCAAGCGTGGTAATCTTTTCGCCTGTCCTTGCCGTGCGGACAATAATTTTCTTGTCCTTAAGGTCATTGTAGTTAAACGCATGCATAGGCTGACCTGTTTCAAGCATTACAAAGTTTGTAATATCGACAATATTGTTTATCGGTCTCATACCCGAAGCCGTGATTGCTTTTTGCATCCAATCGGGGGACGGCTTTATTCTGAGGTTTTTAACAACTCTTCCTATATATCTCGGGCACAGGTCATAATTTTTGACCTCAACATCAATATAATCGTTAATATCAGATTTTACCGTTTTATAATCCGTAGCGGGATTTTTAAACTCAGTTCCTAAAACTACCGAGATTTCCTTTGCGACTCCTATAAAGCAGTTGCAGTCGGGACGGTTGGCTGTAATTTTAAAGTCGATAATATAATCGTCAAGCCCTAAAACCTCGTGCATATCGGTTCCTGCCTTGACATCGGGCTTTAAAATTAAAATTCCGTAAACAGAAGCGCCCTCATAGTCTGCCTCCGTCAGGCAAAGCTCTTCGCCTGAGCAAAGCATACCGTTTGACTCTACGCCTCTCAGCTTTCCTGCCTTTATGTGCGCGCCGTTAGGAAGACAGCTGTCGTCAAGCGCGGCGGGGACAATGTCGCCCTCTTTTATATTCTGAGCGCCCGTAACTATCTGAACGGTCTTTCCGTCCCCGATATCCATCTGACAAATCTGCAAGTGGTCGCTGTTTTCATGCGGAGTTATTTTATCTATTCTTGCCGCAACAACATTCTTAAGATTTTCGCCTTGCTTTTCAATGCTTTCCACTTCAAAGCCTGCCATAACCATTCTGTCGCAAAGCTCTGAAACCGGAACATTTATATCAACATAATATTTAAGCGCATTAAGTGAAATTTTCATAAATCCGTTCCTCCTTAAAACTGCTCAAGAAAACGCTTGTCGTTTTCAAATAAAAGTCTTATATCGCTGATTTTGTATCTTGTGGTGGTAATTCTGTCAAGACCTATTCCGAAAGCAAAGCCCGAATAAACCTCGGGGTCGATTCCGCAGCTTTTTAAAACATTCGGATGAACCATGCCTGCGCCTAAAATCTCGATCCAGCCGCTGCCTTTGCAGACTCTGCAGCCCTTGCCGCCGCACTCTGAGCAGGTGACATCTACTTCAACCGACGGCTCTGTAAACGGGAAGAAGGACGGACGGAATTTTACCTTTGTTTCGGGTCCGTAAATCTCATGGGCAAATTGCTCTAAAACTCCCTTAAGGTCGCACATAGTAACTCCCTTATCAACAACAAGACCCTCTATCTGGTGGAAAACGGGAGAATGTGTTGCGTCAACCTCGTCGGCTCTGAAAACTCTTCCGGGACAGATTATTCTGATAGGAGGCTTCCTCTGCTCCATTGTTCTTATCTGCGCGGCAGAGGTCTGTGTGCGAAGAAGAAGATTTTTGCCGAGATAAAATGTATCCTGCATATCCCTTGCAGGGTGGTCGGCAGGAACATTAAGACATTCGAAATTATAATGGTCGGTCTCAACCTCTGGACCGTCCAGCACATCAAAGCCCATCGAGCGGAATATATCAATCATATCCTCAAGCACGGTGTTTAAAGGATGAAGCTTTCCTGTTTTTTTAACCTTTGCGGGCATTGTTATATCGACAGTTTCGGATTTAAGCTTAAGCTCGGTAGCCTTTTCCTTCATTTTTGCGGATTTATCGGCTATTAAAGCTTCAAGCTTCTGCTTCGCGTCATTGACCATCTGTCCCATTATCGGTCTTTCCTCTGCGGAAAGAGAACCCATTTGCTTTAAAAGAGCCGTAAGCTCGCCCTTTTTGCCGAGATATTTAACCCTCAGCTCTTCGATTGCCTGCTCGCTGTCGCAGTTTTCTAAAGCCGATTTGGCGGCGGCTTTTAAGCTTTCGATTTTTTCTTTCACTTTTTATCCCTCCGAAAATTAAAAAAGACTTACATCCTGATTTAAACAGGACGAAGTCTTTAAAATCAAAACTCCGCGGTACCACCCGCATTTTCGCACAAAGCAAACACTTTAGCGGCCTTTAACGGAGCCGGACCGACATCGCTTACAACAATTAAGCTTCGGCAATGCAGCTTAGAAGCGAACTTCAATATATCTTTTAATAAAAGCGCTTGCAGCCTAAAGGCGCTTTCTCTCTGAAATAAAACAATATATTTACTTTTCTTCATCAACGCATTTGTTATTCAAATTACCATTTTATTATAGCATGAAAAAAATTTTTTTCAAGTATTTTTTTAAAAGGTTTGAAATAATGAGCTTTAGGGCTTATAATAGATGAAGAATAAAATTTGGCAGGTAATAATCATGAGCGGATATAAGCTTTGTATATTTGATATGGACGGAACTATTTTAGATACCTTGCAGGACCTTTATTTAAGCACAAATTTTGCGCTTAAAAAAAATTCTCTGCCCGAAAGGAAATTGGAAGAGGTAAAGAATTTCGTCGGAAACGGGATAAGAAAGCTGATAGAGCGTGCAGTGCCGGAAAATTCAGACAAAGAAACGATAAACCGAGTGTTTAATGATTTTAACGGTTATTATAAAATTCACTGCGCGGATAATACAAAGGCATATCCCGATATAAAAGAAACATTGTTAAAGCTAAAAAATGAAGGCTTTTTAACAGCTGTGCTGTCAAACAAAGCCGATTATGCGGTTAAGGAGCTTAGCGACAGGTATTTCGGCGGTATTTTTGACATTTCTCAGGGCGCAAAGGAAAATATAAGAATTAAGCCTTTCCCCGACGCGGTTTTTGAAATAATGGAAAAGCTTGATATAAAAAAAGAGGAAGCGGTTTATATCGGCGACAGCGAGGTTGATATAAAAACCGCCGAAAACGCAGGGGTAGACTGTATTTCGGTTGACTGGGGTTTTAAAACAAAGCAGTTTTTAACAGATCACGGTGCAAAAAGAATAGTATCGACCTCGGCGGAGCTTTTTAAAGAAATTAGGGGTTGAAGACTAAAGAAAGCGTTTCTGTAAAGAAGCTTTTACAAAGGCTTCGAAAATCTTTCTGCTGTCAGCGTCTTTTTCATAAGAAAATTCGGGGTGCCACTGAACAGCCCATAAAAAATTTTTGTCGGGAGCATAAATTCCCTCAATAAGTCCGTCCTCTGAAACAGCCATTGTTTTTAACGAAGAGCCGAGTTCCTTTATCGCCTGATGATGATAGCTGTTGACAAAAAGTGTGTCTTTTTTAAGCAGGGCTCTTAGCGGTGCGCCGTCGGTAAGTGAAATCGAATGTATTCCCCTGTCATAGGGTGCTGACATGTGATGCTCTGTATTTGACGGGTGTTCTGTCTCGAGATCCTGATAAAGGGTTCCGCCGAAATATGCGTTTATAAACTGAATTCCTCTGCAAATTCCCAGTATCGGTTTATTCCTTTTTATAACCTCATGCAAGAGTAAATATTCAAATTTATCTCTTGCCTCGCTTATCTCTCCGCAAAGGGTGGATTTTTCCTGCTTGTATATTTCGGGGTTGACATCCTGTCCGCCCGTGAATAAAAATCCGTCAAAGGTGTCGGCAAGTGCTTTTATATCGTCAATGGAAACCTCAAGCGGCAAAACAACCGGCAAAGCGCCTGCAAGGTTTAAACCCTTTAAATATCCCGGAAGCATCCAGTAGGAGGCTTTTTGCAAATCAATAAGCGATGTAACTCCGATTATAGGCTTTTTCATTTTTATTACCTCTTTTTTAAATATAACCGGCGCTTCCCGATAAATCCGGAAAGCGCCGTTGCTTTTTTCGAATTATACTCTTAAAAATGCTGTTTGTCAAGCGCGCACTAAACGCCGGATTGAAAAAAATTATAAGGTATGTTATATTAAATACAGGCAATTAAATGCATAAGATTTAAAAAAGGGGTTTAAAAAATGACAAATATTCTTGACTATCTTTTGTGGCGCGGAGATATAATATTTGAAAACGATCCTTTTAATGAAATTGACGGCGCAATTTGCGCAAGGCTTTCTTATCTGCCGTTTGAAAGGATTTTAAAAGCAGATGAGGAGATAACGCTTAAAAATGCGGCCGAAAAAATGCTTGGAACCGAAAATATAGAAGAAAAGGTGCTTATAAAGGACGATTTAAAGCTGATAAAAGCATTAAAGGACAGCAGCCGTTATAATTCTTCTTCGGTTTTCGGATTTGTACATAAAACAGACAGGGAATCGCAGACACAGTTCTGTGCGCTCACATTAAAGCTTACAAATAATCTTTGCTGTGTGTGTTTCAGAGGAACGGATAATACCCTTATCGGCTGGAAAGAGGATTTTAATATGGGGCTTATGTGTCCTGTTCCGGCACAGAAGTCAGCGGCGGAGTATCTTGAAAAAATTCTTTCAGGTTCCGATAATAAATTTATAATTGCAGGCCATTCAAAGGGCGGAAATCTTGCGGTTTATTCCGCGGCTTACTGCAAAAAAGATTTAAAGGATAAAATTACGGCTGTCTATAATTATGACGGTCCGGGATTTACAGATATTGTTTTGGAGTCATACGGATATAAAAATATCTGTAAAAGAGTAAATACCTATGTTCCTCAGTCGTCGGTTGTAGGAATGCTGTTAGGTCATAAGGAAAACTTTTTTACGGTACACAGCGAAAATTCGGGTCTGATGCAGCATGATATTTATTCATGGGATGTCGAGGGAAAACACTTTATTTTTCTTGAAAGCGTAAACAACAGCAGTGTTTTTGTGGATTCAACGGTGAAGGCTTGGTTTTCAGATCTGACTCCTTATCAGTTAGAGGTTTTTATTGAAGCGGTGTTTAAGGTTGCAAACGAAACAAAAGCCGAGACACTTCATGAAATGGGTGAAAAATGGTTTGACAGCGCCGTAAGCGTTTTGAAATCGGTCAAAAATCTGGACGAAAAAACCCGAAAAACCGCAATGGAGGCAATTAAGATATTTCTTAAAAGCACGAAATCCGGATTTAAAAAGGTTACTGATAAAAATACATAATACTAACGCGGATATGAAGCATAGACTTTGTATCCGTTTGTTTTTATTTTAATATTTCCGGTATCGGTTTCAATTTCGCATTTTCCTCCTGATGCCGATTTCGGAACATCGACTTCTCCGGTATCTGAGTCAACTATAAACACTTTTTCCGTAAGCAGACTTCCCGTAACATCGCCGGTGTCGGTTTCGACATTTATTTCGGCTGCGTCGCACCCGTCAAATTTAACATTTCCGGTATCTCTTTCAATTATGAGCTTTTCGGACGCTATAACATTTTTAAGCAGAATATCGCCCGTGTCTCCCGTCGACTTAAAGCTTTTGCAGGTAATATCGGTTAAACTTACTCGGTCTGCAGATGCATTTATTTTTATATCACCGCTGCATTTGACGCCGCAAACCGTAACCGTGCCCGTTGAAGTTGAAAGCTCAAGCGTATCAAGTGAAGCTTGATTTACGCTGATGCTTCCCGCAGAGGTTTTTATATTTACCGATTTAAAAGAAAAATCCTTTGAAATCTTGACATTTCCCGTGTTCCCCTTAATCTGCAGGGAATTGTACTGCGAATTCGGAAGACAGACCGTTATTTTAGGCTGTTCAAAATAAAATCCTATATAATCGGTTCCTGATTTCTGATTTTCGGTTTTGATAATCAGCTTTCCGTTTTCAGCAGTAACTGAATTTTCGGCGGTTTTCTCTTCAAAGCTTATAACTTTGCACTTTCCGCTGACAGACCTTGCAAAAACAATATCCGCAGTATCGGTAAGGATTGATATATCGCTTATATATTCGCTGATTTCATAAGTGTTTGTTTCATATTTAACCGTTGACAGTTTTTTATAATCCCATTTAAGCGCTGACATTAAAACCAAAAAAGCTGTTCCGCCGAAAAGCACAAGTGCGCCTGCCGTAATCAGCCATATTTTTGCCGACTTTTTCACTTTGCATTCTCCTTCCTGATAAAGCAGCCCTTTATCCGTAACGCAATTTTTTTAGTAAGTATTAAAATTCCTTTTGTAACCGCCTTGCAGCCGAAAAACATAAATATTGTAAGCCCTGCGCAGACAATTCCTCCAAAAAGCATAACGGCGCCTGAAATTTGGTTTTTACCTATAATAAATACAATGCAGGCCGGAATACTTCCTGCCGCGCAGACAGCAAACGATGCAAAGATCGCCCAAAGAGAAATTATTACAGCCCAAACGGTAATGTATACCGAGAGAACAACCGCGGCTGCTGCAATGCTAAGAGAAAGCCATATCGGCGAACCGAGCAAAAGAAGCACAATTTCCCATGCTTTAAGCCTTCGTTTTGGTTTGATTCTTTCCTTTGCGATTTTAACGAGCGGTATATCCTCCACTGCGTGATTAACGATTTCCTCGGCAGAGCCGACAGCGGATACTGCGTCCTCCTCTGAAAGCCCTTCTTCGATTCTGTCATCAATCATTTCGCCGTAAAATGTCAGCCTTTCCTCAATTTCATCCTGCGGCAGCCCCGATAAGCCTTTTCGCAGAGCGATAAGAAAATCCTGTTTATTCATCGCTTTCATCCTCCTTGGTTACAAATTGATAAATTGCTAAAATTTCTTTCCATTCTGTTTTGAATTCTTCTATCCTTTTAAGTCCCTCTTTTGTAATACGGTAATACTTCCGAAGTCTTCCGCAATGCTCCGCCGTGCGGACTGTAAGCATTTGAGCCGTTTCCAAGCGCTTTAAAATCGTATATAATGTGGATTCGGAAAGCTCTATATATGGCTTTAAGTCCTTTATTATCTTATAGCCGTATGAATCCGCGCTTTTTATAGCCGCTAATACACAAATATCCAAAAGCCCGCGTTTTAACTGACCGTCCATACGATACCTCCTTTAACGGTATACATCATAACACGAAGTATTGTTTTTGTCAATATATTTTCTGAAATCGGTTGAAAAATCTCCGTGATTATTTTATAATTAAGAAAAATGCTTACAGGAGAAAAAAATATGAAAGCATTCAAAGAATATGTTTACATAACCTTCGGCACGGTTTTGCTTACCTGCGGAGTGTATTTCTTTAAAATTCCCAACGGCTTTTCAACAGGCGGAGTCAGCGGAATAGGAACGATTTTAGGTAAGCTTACTTCTGTTTCGCCCGCAACGTGGATAGCGGTTATAAACATTTTCTGTCTGATTCTCGGTTTTTTGGTACTCGGAAAGGAAACAGGAATAAAAACGGTTTATTGCAGTCTGCTTTTTTCGCTTCTGACAAAGCTTTTTGAGGTTTTATTTCCTCTTAAAGCTCCTCTTACAAACCAGCCGTTTTTAGAGCTTGTCTATGCCATGCTTTTAACTTCTATCGGCTCGGCGCTGATTTTCCATTATGCGGCATCATCGGGAGGCACCGATATCGTAGCGCTTATCCTTAAAAAATATTCTCATTTAGATGTCGGTAAATCGCTTTTATGTGTAGACTTTTTAATATCACTGTCTTCGTTTTTCGTGTTTGGAATCAAGGTCGGACTTTTCTCGGTGCTGGGTCTTTTTACAAAGGCGTTTATAGTTGACGGCGTTATTGAAAATATGAACAGCTGCAAGTATTTTATGATAATAACGACACATAGCGCTGAAATATCCGAATATATAATGAAAAACCTTCATCACGGAGCAACCTTGGTTAACGCAACGGGAGCATATACCCACGATAATAAGACCGCACTTCATACCGTTTGCAAAAGAATCGAAGCGGTAAGGCTTCAAAAAAAGGTGAGGGAAATCGATCCTCAGGCATTTATGATAATAACTACAAGCAGCGAGATTATCGGAAGAGGTTTTAGAGGAGTATAATTTTTTTGTAAAAAGGTCTTGTAAAAGATTCTAAATATGATAAAATTAGAATATAAAATTTTTTTAAAGGAAGTTATAAAAATGTCAAAAGAAGTATTGGTTGAAATTTCTGCGCGCCATGTGCATGTAACGAAGGAAGCGCTTAATATCCTTTTCGGTGAAGGCCATGAGCTTACTCCTAAGAAAAATCTTTCTCAGCCCGGCCAGTTTGCCTGCGAGGAAAAGGTTACGATAGTAGGTCCTAAGGCAACTCTAAAGGCTTCTATTTTAGGACCCTGCAGAAAAGAAAATCAGGTTGAGCTTTCTTTGACAGACGCGCGCACAATAGGTGTCACAGCTCCTATCAGAGAATCCGGAGATATTAAGGACTCCGGCGCATGTAAGCTTGTAGGTCCCTGCGGAGAAATCGAGCTTACAGAGGGTGTAATCGCCGCAAAGCGCCATATTCACATGACCGTTGCCGACTCTGAGAAATTCGGACTTAATGATAAAGATATTGTAAGCGTTAAAATCCCGACTGAGGGAAGAGCGCTCGTATTTGACGACGTAGTTGTCAGAGTTTCGGACAGCTATGCGCTTGCCATGCATATTGATACGGATGAGGCTAACGCTGCGGCGGTTAAAGGAAGCTGCATCGGTGAGATACGTGGCTAATCCCTTAGGGCTTTATATACACATTCCTTTTTGCAAAAAGCGGTGCGCTTACTGTGATTTTTATTCGTCGTTTTTTGATACAGAGCTTGTAAAGCAGTATTTAACCGTGCTGAAAAAAGAAATAAAAAAATGGGGCGGTAAAACAGACCGCCCCGTTGATACTGTTTATATAGGCGGAGGAACACCGTCGCTCTTAGGTAAATCCGCAGGAACCTTGATTAAGGCTGTAAAAAATTATTTTGATGTTACAGACGATGCGGAAATAACCGTAGAGGCTAATCCGGAGTCCTGCACAGAAGGCTTTTTAAGTTCAATTCTTGAAAACGGGGCAAACCGTCTTTCATTGGGAGTTCAGAGCTTCAGGGATGATGAGCTGCGAACGCTTTCAAGAATCCATAATGCCTCTGCTGCGAGAAACGCTTATTTCATCGCGAAAAGCATGGGCTTTAAGAATATTTCATTGGATCTAATGATGGGTCTGCCGAACAGCGATATTAAGTCACTTAAATACACGCTGGATGCGTTTATGAGACTTTCGCCGCAGCATATTTCCGCTTATATTCTTAAAATTGAGGAGAATACACTTTTTAAGAAGCAAAAGACAGCAGTCCCGTCCGATGATGAACAGGCTGAACAATATTTATTCGTCTGTGAAACTTTGGAAAAAAACGGATATGAGCATTATGAAATTTCTAATTTTTCGAAGCCTTCGTTTTACAGCCGGCATAATATGAAATACTGGATGGACGAGGAGTATATAGGTATAGGTCCCTCCGCGGCATCCTTCCTTGACGGCAGGAGATTTTACTATAAGGATAACCTTCATAAATTTTTAAAGGATCCCGAAACTTATTTTGACGGTCACGGCGGATCGGTTGATGAGAGAATTATGCTTGGACTCAGGACTTCGCGGGGCGCCGATATTTCCGCTGTTATAGCATCTGACGATAAAAAGCTTATAAAGCTTAAAAATGAAGGCTTTATAAATCTTGATTATCCGCGCGTTTCTCTTACTGACCGCGGAATGCTTCTTTCCAATCAAATTATAACGGAGTTGATTTCGTGAAAACCTATAAAATTCATTTGATTCGCCATGGGCTTACGGACGGAAACCTGAGAGGGTGTTATATAGGTAACAGAACGGATCTCCCGCTTTGTCCGGAGGGAATTAAGGAGCTTAAGGATTTAAGAGAAAATATTGATTATCCCGATATTGAAGCGCTTTATTCCGGACCTCTTTTAAGGTGCAGACAAAGCGGAGCAGTTATATATCCCGGGTTTGAGCCTGTTATAATAGATGAGCTTACGGAATATGATTTCGGCAAATTCGAGGGCAAAACTGCCTCACAGCTTGAAAGCGATCCGGATTATATTGACTGGGCCTCCGGAAAGCTTGAAGCGCCTTTAGGCGGAGAAACCACTCAGAATTTTATTAAGAGAATAGCTTTGGGCTTTAATATGGCAGTCCGCGATATGATGGATAAAGGTATAACAAACAGCGCCGTTATTATGCACGGGGGTGCTATAATGATGTTCCTTGCGGCGTCTGCGGTACCGAGAAAAAAATCTGTTGAATGGAGCTGCGGGTCAGGAAGAGGATTTTCTGTTATGGTAACACCGTCGCTTTACCATTCAAGCGGAATAGTCGAGGTCTACGATTATATATAGAACGGATGAAATTATGGTAAAAATAGGTAACGATTGGGATGAAATTTTAAAGGATGAATGGAGCAAGCCGTATTATGTAAAGCTCCGCGAATTTTTAAAATATGAGTATAAGCATTATACCGTATATCCTGATATGTATGATATTTTTAATGCACTTAAAATGACCTCGTTTGAAAATACAAAGGTCGTTATAATCGGTCAGGACCCTTATCACGGGCCGAATCAGGCTCACGGGCTTTGCTTTTCGGTAAAAAGAGGGATAGAGCCTCCGCCGTCGCTTAAAAACATTTATAAGGAAATGCACTCCGATATCGGAACCGAAATTCCCTCGACAGGTGATTTGACCTGTCTTGCAAAACAGGGAGTGCTTTTGCTCAATACCGTTCTTACGGTTCGTGCAGGCTTGGCGGACAGCCATAAGGACAAGGGATGGGAAGTTTTCACCGACCGAGTAATAAGCGAGCTTGATAAAAAAACAAAGCCCGTTGTTTTTCTGCTTTGGGGAGCAAAAGCGAGGAATAAAGCGTCAATTATTAAAAATCCCATTCATAAAAAGCTTACTGCCGCTCACCCCAGCCCTCTTTCCGCTTATAACGGATTTTTCGGATGCAGGCATTTTTCGAAAACAAATGAAATTTTAATATCTGCCGGAGAAAAACCTATTGATTGGGAAATTGAATAAAAAAAGAAACCGGCCGCAAAAGCATATCGCTTGCGGTCGGCCTCTTGTATATCGCGTCAGACATTTGCCCGCTAATCCCTTTAACGCAGGATAAGTAAACCTGCACACAAAGCAAACAGCTTTTTTAAAGTAACAGTAATGAGTTCTGTCACCCTAACAGGAACTGCGTATTAAAATGTCGTCAGCATTAAAGGGGATAAGGCAAACTTTTTTTAGACGCGAATTTGCATCTGCATTTTCGTTTCTCTTATCGCCCAAAAGTATTATGTGATAAATATTTAAAATAATCAGTGGAAATATATGTAAAAAAAGAGGGGATATAAAGTGACTTTTAAAGAGGCGGAAAGTTATATTCATTCGCTTCGAAAATTCGGAGAAAAACAAAATCTTGACAATATGTTCTTTGCGCTTTCGAAGCTTAACAATCCTCAGGATAAGCTTAAGGTTTTTCATGTTGCGGGGACTAACGGAAAGGGTTCTGTCTGCGCATATCTGTCATCGGTGCTTGAAGAAGCCGGCTATAAGGTCGGACTTTTTATATCCCCTTTTATAACGGAATTTTGCGAGCGGATAAGCATAAACGGTGAATATATTCCAAAACCCGAACTTGCAAGGCTTTGCGAAAGGATTAAAAAAACAAATGCTCAGCTTTGTGAATTTGAATTTATAACTGCTGTCGGTCTTTGCTATTTCGCGGAGCAAAAGGTCGATTATGCCGTAATTGAGGTAGGGCTCGGCGGCAGACTTGACGCAACGAATGTTTTTAAATCATCCGTTCCAGTAATTACCCATATCGGTCTTGACCATACTGCGATACTCGGCAATACTTTAGATAAAATCACAAAGGAAAAATGCGGTATAATTAAGGGAGAAACAGCGGTTGTTTCGCCGTTTCAGGAGAGTGAGGTTATAAATTTTACTCGTAATTATGTTAAAAATCCCGTTATTCCGGATATGAGAGATTTCAAAGTGCTGTCATCGGATTTGTCGGGTAACAGATTTGAATTTCGAAATGAAATATATGAAACACGGCTTATCGGAGAATATCAGGCGGAAAATGCGGTCACCGCTTTGACGGCGATTGATTTAAGCGGTATCGAAATTCCGAAAGAAGCTTTAAAGCGAGGCGTAAAAAATGCTTATATCCCCGCAAGAAGTGAAATTATATCCGAAAATCCGCTGATGATTCTTGATGGGGCGCATAATCCTCTTGCCGCAAAGGCACTTGCCGCCGAAATAAAAAAATTCGGCAAAAAAGCTTTTGCCGTCGTTGCGGTAATGCGAGATAAGGATTATGATTTGCTTTTAAAGGAAATCCTGCCCTTTTGTTCGGGCGGAGTTTTCACGCAGGTTCCGTTGCTTGAAAGAGCGCTTACTGCATCGGAGCTTTATAAAACCGCTCAAAAATATCTTACATATAATATATATTGTGTTCCCGATGTAAAAGAGGCTTTAAAGCTTGCAAAGGAAAAGGCAGAGGGTCCGATTTTTATTTTCGGCTCGCTGTATCTTGCCTCTTATATTAAAAATATTGATTCGACACCGTAAAGCGACACATTTTTCACTATCCGACTTCTATAATGGAAGTCGGATATTTTTTTTATTTATCGGAGGGAGTTAAAAATAATGGCTGTTGAAATCAGAATAAACGGCGAAGTTGTCACCGCGTATATCACGGGCGAAATAGACCATCATACCGCCGCTTCCGTAAGAGAAACAATTGATTCCGCAATTGAGCTTAATATGCCGACCCTGTTGGTGCTTGATTTCGGCGGAGTCAGCTTTATGGATAGCTCAGGTATCGGTCTTGTCATGGGAAGATACCGTAATATGGCAAAAATCAGGGGGAGCGTTCATATAAGCTCTGCCTCGTCCTCGCTTACAAAGGTTTTCAAGCTTGCGGGAATTGAAAAGCTTGCAACAATTGATGATGTTGATAAAAAGGAGAGAAAAATATGAAAACAGTTAATAAATTCAGCCTTACAATGCTTTCGCGCTCTTCAAATGAAAGCTTTGCAAGAGCAAGCGTGTCAGCGTTTGCCATTCAGCTTGACCCAACATTAGAGGAGATAAGCGATATCAAAACCGCCGTTTCGGAGGCGGTAACAAACTGTATCGTGCATGCCTATAAAGAGAAAATCGGTAAAATTTACATAACCGCCGAAATAACAGATACCTCTGTTCTAAAGGTGAAAATCCGTGATAAGGGCTGCGGGATAGAAGATATTGAGCTTGCCATGCAGCCTCTTTATTCTTCGGTCGGCGGAGAAAGAGCGGGACTCGGTTTTGCCGTTATGCAAAGCTTTACGGACAACCTTAAGGTGAATTCAAAGCCGGGAAAAGGGACAACCGTATCATTTCAGAAAAGAATTTTGCCAAGGCTTAATGTAAATGGGAAAAATTAAAGACAGAGACAGCCTTATAGTTGAAAACACCCGTCTTGTAAGTTCTCTCTGCTCAAGGTTTTCAGGTAAGGGCATTGAGTTCGACGATTTGTATCAGGCAGGATGTGTAGGTCTTATAAAGGCGGCGGATGCATTTGATGAGAGCCGCGGATTTCAGTTTTCAACTTATGCCGTTCCTGTTATACTCGGAGAAATCAAAAGACTTTTCAGGGACGACGGACCCGTAAAGGTTTCAAGAAGTATTAAGGAACTTTATATTAAGATACTCAAATGTAAAAACAAGCTTTCTTATGAATATAACCGTGAACCCGCTGTAAGTGAAATAGCTGATTTTTTAGATATTGAACCGGAAGATGTTTCCGAAGCACTTTGTGCATGTCAGGCTACCTTATCTTTGACAAGAAATGATGATGAAAGTGAAAATGAGCAGATTGATTTGCCGGTATCCGACAACTTAGAAGAGCTAAATGCTAAGCTTATGATAGACAGCGCTTTTAAAAAGCTTGATGAACAGGAGTGTAAAATAATAAGGCTGAGATATTATAATTACATGACGCAAAATGAAACCGCAAAGAAAATGGATATGTCACAGGTTCAGATTTCAAGGGCGGAAAAGAAGATTTTAAAGAAACTCAGAGGCATTCTTGAAACAGGTGCATAGTAGATTTTATCGCGTGTAACTACAATATATAGTGATAAAAAACCTTTAATTCTAATTGTTAAAATTTTTTTAAAAAAACTTCAAAAAAAGTGTTGACAAAGGGGGATGGGTGTGGTATTATAATCTAGCGCTCGCAAAACGGGAGCGCG
>CAKSHM010000014.1 GCA_934457415.1 uncultured Eubacteriales bacterium
GCACCGATAATTATTCCGTTAAACTTCCAGTCGTTTTCGCGTTTAACATCCGTTGTTACTTCTACAACGGTATCGTCCGATGAGGTATTTCCGTTATTATCGGGACTGCTTTCCGTTGCCGTGCCGTCGTTTTCAGAAGCTGCATCGGACACGGTACCCGATTTATTTTCGGCAGAAGAAGTACTGCCCGGCTTCTTCACGGCTGTATTTCCGCCGCTGTTTCCTGAAGAAGTATTGGAGCTGCTGCCTGATGTTCCTCCGCCCGACTGCGGTGTGACATATTCGTTTACAAGCAAGTAACCCAGCGCACATGCCCAGTTTTCATAACGAGGCTCCCAGAAGTTACTCGCGCTGTTGTAATCTGCGCCGTTTAAAAAACGGATGCGCAAATATCTGGCGTTGGTCGGAATATTTTTCCCGCGGAAATAGCAGTAGGTCGAGCCCTCTGCCGCAGGCATATCGCGCATATCCTTGTAATTAAGAGTTTTCCATCCGCCGGCTGCGGTAGTGGAGTAGGCAATTTCAAGCGGAGGATTTTCCTCCATGCCCCAGGCTCCCGCCCAGTTTCCCGCACCGGCAATTCCCATAAATTCAAAGTCCTTAAAGCCGTTTTTAAATTCGTAAATCAGTTCCAGCTCGCAGGCAACATAGTTTTTCATAAGGGTTTGCGTGCGTGAGTAGTCATTGCCGAAAACCTCTTTAAACAGTTTCATTGTCTTATTGGTTTTAAAAGCGGCAAGCGCTCGCTTATCGGAACTTATCCCAAAAACACCGCCGTTTGCCATAACCTGCGCTTCGGTTAAATCATAATTTGCGGGAAGAATTGTTTTGACGCTGTAAGCCATGGGAAACGCCGAATTCTCCATTGGGTCTAAAAACCTTTTGGTTTGTGCTGCAGCCGAAGTGCCGAGCGTAGGCAAAAATGCCGTGAGCATTGCCGCTGCACACAATAATGCCGAAATTTTGCAAACAAATTTTTTCATCTTTCTTTCCCCTTTTTCATTTTAAAGGTAAGTACCGCCAGCATCGTTATCGAGGCGAGATTAAGTATTATCGGAAAAGCAATGCTCTTTTCACCCGTCAACGGCGATCTGTTCGGCGCTGCCGATACATTTACGATATTCTTTTCGCAAAGCATATACTCTCCTCCGTTGTTTATAAGTAATGTTACAGAGTTATTGCGAACCGTGCTGAAATCCGACTGTAAGTTAAAGTCTTTGTTTACCGCGAAATTATAAAGCTCGTTTTTATCCGTAGCAAACAGGCTGTTTTTGCCGTTAAGCATTAAAATAAGATATGAAGAAACGCGATTCTCCTTATTCATTCCGTAAAAAAGCTTTTTGGCAGCTCCGAGCGCTTTTTTCTGCGCTGCGGTGAGCTTTGGCTCAGCGGCGGAAAGCGACGTATCAAACGGGGCTGATGTATCGGTCAGGTCTTTACTTTGTAAAACTATGCTGTAGATCAGCTCATTTTCCTTATCATTATAAATATTAACCCTTATATCGCAGCTGTTATTCTTTGCAGCAGCAAGCAATTTCGCAGGCAGCTTTTGAGCGGCGGTAAGGTTTATTTCAATAAGGGACGAAGGATTCTCCGCAATATAAGACAGTATCATATCAAGCGGCAGTTCTTCAGTATACAATCCGTTTGCAATTGCCAGTGCATAGTAGCTGTTTTCCGCATTTACAAGCGCGGCGTATTCTGTTACAAGCGAGCGCTGACGATCGGTAAGCGCTTCATATGCCGAGCGCGCCGATTTAATCGTGTCAAGGCTTTTAAGAGTTACCGTTCCTATGGCGCGTATCTTTTTGTCAACTGCCGCCGCGGCCTTTTCATCGGCTTTCAGCTTATCTGTATCCTCATATCCCGGGTATTCTTTCCCTGCGGCATTAAATGTGCACAAGTCAACCTTTAAGCTATCGCCGTCAGCCGCATTTTGAGGAACAAACCTTATTCCTGTTATGGTGAGCGAACCGTTATTTGCAAGCTGAGAAAGCTTTTCGATATTTTTAAGATCAATTACCTGTTCGCTCTTGCCCTTTTGCAAAATGCCCAGCTTTACATATTTCACGGCACCGCCCGAGCGTATTCCGAGCAGGATATCAGCCGCAAATTCGCTGTCGGTTTTGAGATACAGAGTATTTGCACCCTGCAGATTTATTCTTACCGACGTTCCGTTTGATGTAATATCAGAAACCTCGGCTGCATTATTCACAGTAGCGCACCAATCGTTATCGGTATTTATTTCTACCGTAGCCGCTCTATCGGATATGTTTATCTGTTTTTTGCCGTTAAGCCACTTATCTACCTGCTCAGGCTCAAACCATGTCGGTGTAATTTCCCTTACAGTATCCTGCCCGCCGTAGCCCGGATAATAAGCGTCTTCGGAATCAAACAGGAATCGCTCAACCGTAAAGCAGTTTCCCTTGGTTGTGGCAAATTCGAAAATAAGGCCCGAAACTGTAAGCTTATTTTCGTCATCACTGATTGAGAGCAGCTCCGAATTATCCGAAATATTAAAGGATCCGGAATTTTTACCCGCCGTAAGCGTACCTACGGGTACTGCGGCGTAGCTGCTGTTTTCGGTTCCCGTTTTAACTTTAAGTTTTATTTTAAGTTCAAACTGGGTATCGATTTTATAGAAAAGCTCGGTTTGCTCATCTAAATCTATAAGGCAGTGGAAATCACTGTTGTTATGCTGCGTTTCAATGCGCATGCACCATTCCTGATCAACGCGGGCAGTCCAATATTTATCGGTCGCATCAAGTGCAAAACGGTCCTGATCGTCGCTGCCGTAGCGCCAGTCCCAGTTATACCAGCAGGTTGTCAGCGTATCCGGCGAAAACCAGTTGGGAATTACCGGCTTTGCATCCTCCGACGGCAATTTGATAATATTGCTCACCGCAAGACTTCCGGAAATCGACCAATATCCGTTTTCATCAATATAGCGGGCAAAAAGCTCAATATTTTTCTTAATTGTAACTGCGCCCGAATATGTCTGCCATTCGCCGTGTCTGCCTATTCTGTACTGTGTAAGTTTCGCTGTTTCGGGTACTCCCGAAACAGTTATTTTAACGGAATCGGTCATTTCCTTTGTGTTTGAGGTAATGGTCGGTGCCGCAGGCCTCATCACCGATTCAAGGTCGATAGCAAAATTCATATCACCAAAATCCATTGTGCGGAAATAAATATTCTTGCCTGTCGGATCATCCTGCGGAATAAGGCGGAAGCCGTAAACCGAAATTGAATTATTTTTAATGTGAGGTGCCAGCGCCGCAATATCGGAAATTCTGAATTTTTCGTTTACATTGCCGCTGTACAGCTTATCGCTGATTTTTATACCGTTATTGCCCTCCGAGCTGCCTGATACAAGCAAATAAAGTTCACACGGCACCTCCGTATCAAATCGCGCATAGAAATACGGGTCGGTTTTTAAATCAACCGTATAGCCGGTTGCCATATAGCGTAAATCCTCAAAATCGCCCTTGAAGTTAAGTTTTACTCCGCCTTTTGAGTCTCCCTCTTCGGATATGCGCGACATATCCGAATCACTCATATTCCAATTCCAGCTCCACCAAGCGGTGGGGGTATGATTTAATATCCACGATTCCGCATGCTTTACGACTGTGGGTACATACGGTTCTTTATTTAAAGAAAGCGTAAATTTACTTACTTTTACGGTATCAGAGTTTTGAAAGCCATGGGTTTTAAACCCGAAGCCGGCAATCAGTAGGCTGTTTTCCGAATTGCACATTTTCATAAGCTCTGCACTTGAACGCAGATCAAGTGAATCTTTCCATTCACCCTTATCCATGCTTTTAAGCGGAATAAATGTGCGTGTGTTGTAGTCCACGGCTCCGTTCACAATACGGTAAACCTGCGCATAAAGTGTGATTGGACGAGATACCGTGATATCAAAATTCACCGTATTATATTCATTTAAATTAACGGTAAGCCCCGGTCCGTTGCAATCAATCCTGCCGTTTCCGTTGCCGTCCCCGCTCCAGCCGAGTCTGTAAGTCCAGCTGTCGGCGGTGTTTTCAATAAACCACGCGTCCCCTGCGTCCGCATAGGAGCGGTTTGAATTTCCATCCCACCAGTTATTGTTATTGGATGATGTGAACCAGCGGGAAATACCGTCAATTTCCTGCGCAGCAACACTCTTTACAATTGAAAACGCAGTAACGTCGATCGTATCACCGTATCCAAATGACTTTGTTTTAAAGCCGAAACCTGAAATATGTATTTTCTTGTCGGCAGTCAAGCGGGATACAAATTCGCTGCTTTTCAACAAATCTACGCTTTCGGTTGTCTCTCCTGCCGCAATATCCGCAAGCTTTATAAACGAACGGGTATTTTCGTCAGGTGTACCGTCTTTTTTAAGATTATATGTCTGAACCCAAAGCTCGACAGGCTTTGAAGCTTTAACTGTATAATCAACACGGTTTGTTTCATTTAAATCGACTGTGAGTCCTGGACCGTTGCAGTCAAGCCTGCCGTTTCCGTTGCCGTCCCCGCTCCAGCGGTGATAATACTGCCAGCCGCCGTTCGGATGATTTATTAAAAATCCTCCGTCGGGTCCGTTCAATCCGCTGCCGCAATTTCCGTCCCACCACTTGCCGTCATTTGCCGCAGTAAACCATTGGGACATACCGTCAATTTCCTGCGCAGCAACGCTTTTTACAATTGAAAACGCAGTAACGTCGATCGTATCACCGTATCCAAATGACTTTGTTTTAAAGCCGAAACCTGAAATATGTATTTTCTTGTCGGCAGTCAAGCGGGATACAAATTCGCTGCTTTTCAACAAATCTACGCTTTCGGTTGTCTCTCCTGCCGCAATATCCGCAAGCTTTATAAACGAACGGGTATTTTCGTCAGGTGTACCGTCTTTTTTAAGATTATATGTCTGAACCCAAAGCTCGACAGGCTTTGAAGCTTTAACTGTATAATCAACACGGTTTGTTTCATTTAAATCGACTGTGAGTCCTGGACCGTTGCAGTCAAGCCTGCCGTTTCCGTTGCCGTCCCCGCTCCAGCGGTGATAATACTGCCAGCCGCCGTTCGGATGATTTATTAAAAATCCTCCGTCGGGTCCGTTCAATCCGCTGCCGCAATTTCCGTCCCACCACTTGCCGTCATTTGCCGCAGAGAACCAGTGGCTAAAAAAATCTGTACTTTCTGCTTTAGCTTTTACGGCCGACAGGCTGCTGTATGTGCAGCCGGCTATCACGCAGCAAAGGCACAGTGCAAGTGCGCGTTTAAAAAATACTGCCTGTTTGCTCATTTTCGTTTCCTCCGGTTTGTTTTATTATAAGGTATTTGCATTTATCAAACGGTACATCTTTGAGTGGAGAGAAAGATGTATCATTTAAATTTTCATATTTGTAGCTGCCGCCGAAGCTATTACCCGTAAACCTCGGCGGAGTATTGAAAAATCGGTTCTCACCGTCGGTATTCATATAAATATAATTTTCAAAAACCGTTACGTTTTCAGGTCCACCTCCTGTTTCGCCCCACTGATATGTTCCGATTAAGCGCGTATGAATATTTTTTTCAACCAAAATGCTGTTGTTTGAAATTTTTATATTCTTAATCGGCCCCGAAAGCGTGAATATTTGCCCCGAATCGTCAATGCTGATATTTCGTTCCACGGTAATTCCGTTGTTGTAACCGCCGATATCACCCGAAGTGCAAAGCAATATAAACCCGCCGTCATTGTGATGACTTAAATTATCGGCAACAACCGTATCGGTGCAGTTTATATCTACATCGTAGCCCTGACCGTCGCCCGCTATGAGCACACAGCCGAAAGCCTCATTTTCACGCATTACCGCATTTTGCGAATTGTGCGGCCAAATTCCTGCGTAGGGCGTATTCCCCGCAAAGCAGCACATTGCCACGGTATTGTGTTCAATAATCGGGCTTTCCGCACAGGACTGAAAAATTCCGTCGCCTCCGCAGCGGGCAATATAGTTATCCGTAATGCGGATATTATGTGACGGTGTATACGGCAGATCTGTCCAGTCAATACCCACTCTGTAGCTATAAGCGGAGGAAAATGTAATTCCCTGCGCTCCTGTATCGCACACGGTGCAGCCGGTAACCGTCACGCCGTCAAAGCTTACCGGTGAGTCGGCAGGGTCGCACCAAACTATTATTCCGCCCGCCTCTCTTCCGAAAGTTGTTACTATATTATGTACATAAAGATTTTTAATGGTAATTCCGCGATATTCTCCGCCATTTTCCCCGCAGCATACGAAAACTCCGCGGCGAGGAGTATATATATCTGAAGTAACATTTATAATTTCAAGATTGCTCACTTCAATATAAGAAAGATTTCTGATCTCGACCGCATTTTCCGCTCCGTTGCCGTTAATTATGGGTAAAGGTCCTTCTCCGTAGGAGGTAATGCGAACAGGCTTATCAACCGTGCCGCCGTTTTTCGGCTTAAGCGTTCCCGTAAAAATACTGCCGCTTTTTAAAGCCACCGTCGTTCCCGGAAGAAGCTCTGACTCATTTATCCTTTCCAGGGTTGCAAAGGCGCTTGAAGGCGTCAGCCCATCGTTGCGGTCATCGCCGTTTACGGCGTCTGCAAAATACATTTTTCTCACCTCCGTTTTTTTACAATTTCATCATATTACAAACTTCTTTAAATTTCAATCCGCCGTTTTCTTCCAATATACCGTTTTCCGCATTTTCCAAACAATGGTATGCGTAATATACCGTTTTCCGCACTGTTTATGCCGTTTTAAATATTTTGCGAATATTTGATATTGCAAGGCAAAATGTTTTTTGATATCATACATTTAAAGTATTATTGGGGTGATTTATATGAATATAACAGCTTGTTGGGTTTCTTCACTGGAAAAAATTCTTCCGGAACAATCGCCGATCGGGCATGAAATTTCAGGCGGCTCCGCTCTGTGCGGAGAGCGTTTCAATGTTCAGTTGGCTTTTCGCGCCGACGACGGATTGCGTGACGATTTTTTTATTGAATGGGAAAGTGATTTAAAAGAAAGCATTCGCTGCTATCAGGTGCAAAGCGTACCGGTACGCCTTGTAAAATATAAATGGGCAGACAATGATTTTCTTTCTGATAAGCCCGGACTTTACCCTGACTTGCTTGAAATATGCAACGGCAGAGCCGAATACACGCCCGGTTTTTGGAGCTGTCTGTGGTTTGAAATAACCGTACCGGAAAACGCGTGTGCGGGCGAGCATTGCCTGATTGTCAGATTAACAAATGAAACAGACCCTGAATGTACCGCTGAGGCAAGCTTTTCATTAAATGTAATTCCCGCCGCCCTGCCTCCGCAGCGGCTTATACATACCGAATGGTTTCATTGCGACAGTCTTGCGGTATACTACGGAACGGAAGTTTTCAGCGAACGGCACTGGGAAATAATAGGTAATTACATCCGTCAGGCTGCGTATTACGGTGTCAATATGCTGCTTACTCCGCTTTTTACTCCCCCTATTGATACCGCAAAAGGTGCAGAAAGACCCACCGTTCAGCTTGTTGATATTTATTATTCCGCAGACGGATATTCATTTGATTTTTCAAAGCTTGAGCGTTTTATTAAGCTGGCACTTGACTGCAAAATTGAATATTTTGAATTCCCGCACCTTTTCACACAATGGGGCAGCGAGCATGCGCCCAAAATCATTGTTACACAAAACGGCAAATCATATCGCCGCTTCGGCTGGGAAACAAACTCCGATTCACCTGAATATGCCGAGTTTTTACAAAGCTTCCTGCCGGCGGTTAAATCCTTTATGAAAGAAAAAAAGCTTTTGGATAATTGCCTGTTTCATATTTCAGATGAGCCTGACGAAAAGCATATTGAAAGCTACCGAAAAGCGGTACAGACCGTTCTTCCGCTGCTGAAAGACTGCAAAACCATAGACGCACTTTCGGAATATTCTTTCTACAGCGAGGGCTTGGTTGATACACCCATACCGGATAATGAGCATGCCGAAGAGTTTTACCGCAAGGGAGTATCCGAGCGGTGGGTTTACTACTGCTGCGGCCAGTTAAACCGTGTTTGCAACCGAATGATTGCTATGCCCTCTTACCGTAACCGTGCACTTGGTCTGCAGCTTTTCCGCTATCAAATTACAGGTTTTTTGCATTGGGGCTATAATTATTGGTTTAACTATCTGTCAAGAAAACCTATTAACCCGTTTTTCACAACCGATGCCGGACAAAATTTCCCCGCAGGCGATCCGTTTTTAGTTTATCCCGGAAAAGACGGGTGTCCTATGCCCTCAATCCGTCAGCTTGTATTGTTTGACGCATTACAGGATCTGCGCGCGCTGCAGCTTTTAGCCGAATCAGAGGGCTTTGAAAAGACCGCTGAATGGCTCGAAAGCGAAATCGGTTATAAAATTTCATTCACTGATTATCCGCACAGCACAAAATATTTTTACGAGCTGCGTGAAGCTATAAACCGCCGTATTTGCGAAACAATTCAATAAAGCAGTTACAAACATACGCTTTTTTTGATATAATATTGTGCGAAAATGAGCGATAAAATTCATTTATTCCACGTAATATACTGTATTCGTTAAATGAAGTCAATAAAAAACCTGCCGAAATGCAAATCTCCATTTCGGCAGGTTTTTTAATCAGTTTCTTTCTAAAAGCGGCTTTAGAAATTTACCTGTATATGATTTTTCACAATCGGCAACCTTTTCCGGCGTTCCCTCACAGACAATAGTTCCGCCCTTGTCTCCGCCCTCAGGACCTAAATCAATAATATAGTCGGCTGTTTTAATAATATCCAGATTATGCTCTATAATTATTATACTGTTTCCTGCGTCGACAAGACGCTGTAAGACCTCGATAAGCCTATGAACATCGGCGGTGTGAAGTCCCGTTGTCGGCTCGTCCAATATATAAACCGTTTTACCCGTAGATTTCTTTGAAAGCTCTGTCGCAAGCTTTACTCTCTGCGCCTCGCCGCCCGAAAGAGTGGTAGCAGGCTGTCCTATTTTGATATATCCGAGTCCGACATCAAAAAGCGTTTTAAGCTTTCTGTAAATTCTCGGGTGATTTTCAAAGAAATTCATTCCCTCTTCAACGGTCATTTCAAGCACATCATAAATGCTCTTGTCACGGTACTTAACTGCGAGAACCTCTCGGCTGTAGCGAGTGCCGCCGCACACCTCGCACGGAACATAAATATCCGGCAAAAAATGCATTTCGATTTTTATAATTCCGTCTCCCTGACACGCCTCGCATCTTCCGCCCTTTACATTAAAGGAAAATTTTCCCGGACCGAAGCCCTTTGACTTGGCGTCCTTAGTATTCGCAAAAAGGTCTCTTATATCGGTGAAAACACCCGTATAAGTGGCTGGGTTGCTCCTCGGAGTCCTTCCTATCGGGGACTGGTCAATATTTATAACCTTATCAAGATTTTCTATTCCCTCTATATTTTTAAAGGCTCCCGGGAAAGTTTTGGCGCGGTTTAATTTGTTTGCAAGCTCTTTATAAAGTATATCGTTTACCAGAGAGGATTTTCCGCTGCCGGAGACTCCGGTTACGCAGACGAATTCGCCCAGCGGAATTTTAACATTTATATTTTTAAGATTGTTTTCCTTGGCTCCCTTGATTTTTAAGAAATTGCCGCTGCCCTTTCTTCTGCTTGTAGGAACCGGAATTTTCTTTCTTCCGGTAAGATAATCCGAGGTTACCGATTCGGTGCATTTCTCAAGTTCCTCAGGCGTTCCCGAAAATACAACATTTCCGCCGTGAATTCCGGCTCCCGGACCTATATCCACAATATAGTCCGCCGCCCGCATTGTATCCTCGTCATGCTCGACTACGATAAGAGTATTACCGATATCACGAAGCTTTTTAAGGGTGTTTAAAAGTCTTTCGTTATCGCGCTGATGAAGACCTATACTCGGCTCGTCAAGAATATAAAGGACACCCATAAGCGAGGATCCTATCTGGGTAGCAAGTCTTATGCGCTGAGCCTCGCCGCCCGAAAGAGTTCCTGCGGAGCGTGAAAGCGAAAGATATTCAAGACCGACGCTTTTTAAAAATGTCAGCCTTTCTTTTACTTCTTTTAAAATCGGCTTGGCTATCATCTCATCTCGGCTTGAAAATTTAAGTGTTGAAAAAAACTCAAGCTCGTCGGTTACGGAAAGATCGCAAAGCTCCTTGATATTTTTCCCCCCGACGGTGACAGCGAGAATTTCAGGCTTTAGCCTCGCGCCGCGGCAATCGGGGCAGTCGCACTCGGTCATATAGCTTTCAAGCTCGTTTCTCGCATAGTCGCTCTGAGTAGATTTATACCTGCGCTCAAGATTGTTTACAACACCCTCAAACGGTGCTTCGTATTTTCCGCCTCCCCATTCCGTAGACCTTGTAAGCTTAAGCTTTTTATCTCCCGTACCGTAAAGCACGGCGTCTTTAGCGGCTTTCGGGATATCCTTCCACGGGGTATTGATATCAAATTTATAATAGTCCGCAATGCCCTGATAGTACATTGTTGCTATTGCGCCGGCATCAGGGTGGAACCAGCTGTTTACTCCCCAGCCCGAAGCCTTTATACACCCGTCCAAGAGCGATTTGTTTTCATCATTTATAATAATTCTCGGGTCGATTTTCATAAAGCTTCCTATTCCTGTACATGTAGGGCAGGCACCGAAAGGGTTATTGAATGAAAACATCGCGGGCGTAAGTTCCGGAATACTTATTCCGTGCTCCTCGCAGGCATAAGTCTGCGAAAACTGTAATTCTTCTCCCCCGATTACATCTATAGCAACCAAGCCGTTTGAAAGGGAAAGCGCGGTAGAAATACTGTCTGTCAGTCTTGATATTATTTCGGGCTTTATAACAAGTCTGTCAACAACTGCTTCAATAGTATGCTTTTTATTTTTTTCAAGCTTGATTTCCTCTGAAAGGTCAAAAATATTACCGTCAATTCTTACCCTTACATATCCCGATTTTCTTAAGCTGTCAAGCTCCTTTACATGCTCGCCCTTTCTTGCCTTTACGGTAGGAGACAGAACCTGAATTTTAGTTCCCTCTTCAAGCTTCATTACCGCGTCAACAATCTGGTCTGTCGTCTGCTGTTTTATTTCCTTACCGCACACGGGGCAGTGCGGAACGCCTACCCTTGCATAAAGGAGTCTTAAATAATCATAAATTTCGGTTACGGTTCCTACGGTTGAACGGGGATTTTTAGACGTTGTTTTCTGGTCGATTGAAATTGCGGGAGAAAGCCCGTCTATCGAATCGACATCGGGTTTTTCCATTTGCCCTAAAAACTGCCTTGCATAGCTTGAAAGAGATTCAACATACCGTCTTTGGCCCTCTGCATACACTGTATCAAAAGCGAGTGACGATTTTCCGCTTCCCGAAAGGCCCGTAAAAACAATCAGCTTATCACGGGGAATAGTGACATCAATATTTTTAAGATTATGCTCCCTTGCGCCCTTTATAACAATTTTATCGTTTGCCAATTTTTACACCCTCATTTTTTACTTTTAAGACCGGCTTTTAACTGCTCTATTCTGTCACGCAGATAAGCCGCCTGTTCAAATTCAAGAATTTTTGCAGCCTGATGCATTTCAGCGGTAAGCTTTTTAATAAGCGCCTCTTTTTCCGCCTTGGACATATTCTTTTCCTTTGCTTTATCGTCCTTCACGCCTATTTCAATAATATCGTGTACATCTTTCTTTATTGTCTGCGGAACGATTCCGTGTTCTTCATTATATCTTTGCTGAATTGCTCTTCTGCGCTCCGTTTCGAAAATTGCTCTTTCCATTGACGGAGTTACGGAATCGGCATACATTATAACCTCGCCGTGAGCATTTCTTGCGGCCCTGCCTATCGTCTGAATAAGCGAGGTTTCACTGCGCAAAAAGCCCTCCTTATCGGCGTCAAGTATAGCAACCAGCGACACCTCTGGGATATCAAGCCCCTCTCTTAAAAGGTTGATACCGACAAGAACATCAAATTCTTTGAGCCTTAAGTCTCTTATAATCTGCATTCTTTCAATCGTATCAATATCCGAATGCATATATCTGACCTTAATATCGAGTTTTTTAAGATAATCCGTAAGATCCTCAGCCATTTTTTTAGTAAGAGTAGTTACAAGAACTCTTTCGTTATTAGCCGTTCTTAAGTTTATCTGAGAGAAAATATCGTCTATCTGACCCTCACTCGGTTTAACGGTTACCGGAGGATCCAAAAGCCCCGTAGGTCTTATAACCTGCTCGACGATCTGCGCGGCATGCTCCTTTTCAAAATCGCTCGGAGTTGCCGAAACAAAAATCGCCTGATTTATATGCGAATAGAATTCCTCAAAATTAAGAGGTCTGTTATCGTAGGCTGACGGCAGTCTGAAGCCGAAATCCACAAGCGTCTGCTTTCTTCCTCTGTCCCCTGCAAACATCCCTCTTACCTGAGGAAGTGTCACATGTGATTCATCGACAAACAGAACAAAGTCATCCGGGAAATAATCAAGCAGGGTCGGCGGTGTACTCCCCGGTTTTCTGCCAGAAAGCACCCTTGAATAATTTTCTATTCCTTTACAGACTCCGATTTCACGGAGCATCTCTATATCGTATTCGGTTCTCTGTCTTATGCGCTGAGCCTCAATCAGCTTTCCGCAGTCGGTAAAGAATTTAACTCTTTCTTCCATTTCCTCTTTAAGCGAATCAAGAGCTTTTTCCATTTTCTCCTGCGGAACAATATAGTGAGATGCGGGATAAATCGCGACATGAGAAAGCGTTTGCTTAACATTACCCGTAACGGTGTTTATTTCAGAAATCCTGTCTATTTCATCACCGAAGAACTCGACTCTTACCGCACTTTCATAGGCATAAGCAGGATAAATTTCGACGGTATCTCCCCTGACCCTGAACTTGTTTCGGGTAAAATTTATATCGTTTCTTTCATATTGCAGATCAACAAGCTTATGAATAAGCCCTTCACGGGATTTTGTCATTCCCTGTCTTAAGGAGATTACCATATTTCTGTAATCAATAGGGTCGCCGAGCGAATAAATGCATGATACGGAAGCTACTATAATAACATCTCTCCGCTCGGAAAGCGCGCAGGTCGCGCTATGGCGGAGCTTGTCTATTTCGTCATTTATAGCCGAATCCTTTTCGATATAAGTGTCTGTCCCAGGGATATAAGCCTCAGGCTGATAATAATCATAATATGATACAAAATACTCCACCGCATTCTCGGGAAAGAATTCCCTGAACTCACTGCAAAGCTGTGCGGCAAGGGTTTTATTATGAGCCAAAACAAGCGTCGGTCGGTTGACATTCGCAATAATATTCGCCATAGTAAAGGTCTTACCGGAACCCGTTACACCCAGTAAAACCTGCTCTTTATCGCCTTTATTCAATCCGTCTGTGAGCTTTTTTATAGCTTGCGGCTGATCGCCCGTCGGCTTAAATTTTGAATGAAGCTTAAATTTGTCCAAAATACTGTACCTCAGAAAATCAAAACATTACAGTATTATTATACCATAAAAATTATTAAAGTAAATATTAAAACAAACAAATGTTTTTTCTTGACAAAAGCTTTTAAAGGTTGTATTATATTAAGGCTTGATTGTTGCAAAATAATTCGCCGATATATTTATATCGGGGTGTAGCGCAGTTGGGCGAAGAGGTTTGCCGCGTCCGGCGGACGGTACAGGCAAGGCTCTGAGGTGAAAAAACAAGGAGCAATGCGATGCGCCCCAAGCAAGCAGTGCGACTATGTTTTTGAGGGAACCGCGCCAGTTTTGGGAGCGTAGACGGACACATTTATGGCTTTTCCGAAATTTCTCCACAAAGCCTTACACACGGCGATTTCGGCTCTTTATTTTTCCGCTGAAATGTGTTACAATAGGGCAACGACCACATAGTATCCCACAGATAAAAAAACTAAATATTTCGGGGTGTAGCGCAGTTGGTAGCGCGCCAGTTTTGGGAACTGGATGTCGCAGGTTCGAGCCCTGTCACCCCGACCAAAAATCAGCCGAAAATGAGGTTTTTCGCCCCACTTTCGGCTGTTTTTTTGCTTACAATTTGATTTCGCCGCCACTTCTTGAAAAATCATATTCCCCCGACCACATAAACAAATGCGAACCGAAAATTCCTTTTTCTTTGTTTACAGCGGTGCAAAATTTGATAAGTATTTCTATAATAATCTTGCTTTTGAACAGTAACCATATAAATTTATTTTTTGACTACCGGTATCCAAATTTCACTGTGGTAATTTTCATCGTTCATATCACCTTCGGAATAGGCCTCAATATCCATTTCATAGGTAGGCTGATAGCCAGAGGTAGGGAAAAATTCCGAAGTTATTTTGTGCCACATATCCTGCATTGCATTCGGCATTGCGCCTTTGCATTCAAAGATTGCCCAAGTTCTTGCGGGAATTGTGTTTTTGCGAAATCCTTTCGGAACAATGGTTTTTCCGTCGCATACCGCTCCAATAGAATATTCAAAAGACTTTGCATTGTCGGAATTATTGCCATAGCAAACACCAAAGATGAATGTCTTATCGATTGTGTTTTCCAATAAGCTTTTTACAGTGCCGTCATTGTGTGAACGCGTCCAAAAATCAGGAATGCTTTTTGCATTGATTTCATTTTCAATGGGCTGCGTTTCTACCTTTTCGATAATTTCAAATGAATCCTTTTCAATAATTTTATAGTCCATTACAGAACCTCCGCTTAATGTTATTTTTACAGAAAGACGGGAAAAAGATTTGAGCTTTGAACCGTTTTTCTTTGCTTCGGACGGTGTTATTCCGTGGAATTTAGAAAATGCTCGTGAAAAGCTCTCCGGGCTTTCATAACCATACTTTAATGCGATATCAACTACTTTTGCATCAGATGCATTTAACTCATTGCCGGCAAGAGATAGTCTTCTGTTGCGAATATACTCACTAAGAGGAATATCACACAGAATACCGAAAATTCTTTGAAAATAGAAACTTGAACAGGCAGCTTCGTCAGCGGCTTTGTCAAAATCAATTTCCTCTGTTAAATGTTCTTCTATGTAATTAATGGCATTTTGTATTCCGGTTATCCAATCCATAGCAACTCTCCTTTCTGTGTAATTACATTATAAAGCATATAATATAAAACTTCCTGATATTTTTTGTTCTTATATGCAAGTATCATGTTCTATAGACCTTATAACTGTTTAATGTTACAGAATTAAAAGTAACCAAAGTCATTTTCAATAACTCTATTAAATTTTCATATTTGGCTTCTGTGTATTGCGTTATTGTTTTGTTCTTCTCTTCTCAATTCGTTTGTACTCACTCTGCAAATGAAAACTTTATTCTCATCCAGATCAATTTTGTTCAATCCCAATTCTTCGCGAGCACTGTTTCGAAATTCATTCAACAAACAAAATATATTATCATCGTGACCGAAAACTATTTGGTTGAACTTCTTTATTAATGTTTCATTATTACAAGTTGTGCATAACTTGTTATAACATATTCTTGCTTTTATCGTTAAATCTTTTGAGTTAACATCATTCCGTATTAATTGAATAGTCCCGTTATCTATAGTTAAGCAAGAAATATAATCATCGAAAAATTGCAATGTTGCATATATTGCATCTTTTTTTATTTTATATGTTTCTTGCTCCTTGAAATATCTAATTTCTCTTTTAGTAGTGTTGTTGGATATTTTAATTGAAACCAAAGCGGATATAACACCGATGGTTAATGTCACAATGCTATTAATTATTGTTTCACTAATATTGTTATCCTTCCTATAAACTAAAATTTATCTATGCAGCGTAAATACCTGACAAGGATATCCAAATTCCTCAATCAGTTCGCCTTCAACAAATCCAAACTTTTTGTAAAACGCCCTAGCTGCGGCTCCTTTATCATCTCCTTCTCGGAAGGTGGAAACAACAATATCTTTGTCACTGTCAAGTTCATTAAAAGCTTTTTTTATTAGCATTGAAGCAATTCCGCGGTTGCGAAACTCCGGCTTTACTGCCAAACAGCAAATCATATTGTATTTGCGAGAAAAAAGAAGAACACCGACAACTTCACCCTGCTCTTTTACGCATAAAGCGCGTTTTTGAGAAATAAACTTCATAACTGTTTTTTTGTGTTCCTCAAAAGCCTCCTCCGTTTCCAAACCGGGGAAATTCCATTTGACTTCTTTCACCAATTTCATCCAAGAAGTAATGTCAGCTAGATTGCCAAATTGTACCACCATTAAAACACCTCTGCAAATTTTAATCAACTAATTTGATTATAACTCTAAATTGTAAAAAAATCTACCACCACAATATCCCGTGGCGGCATTTTATTATGTCCGTTTTATGTGTTTTGTCTTGATTTGAGTTTTTCTTTTTTCAGCGGTAATTTCCGCATTCTTTTGTTTAATTATCTCGGCGAGCTTTTCTTCGCATTCTTCTCTTGTGTCGGCGTAGATATTGAACTTTTTGCGTTTGCCGTTCGGCAATTTCGGAGAATAGCTGCCTTCCCATTTCTTTTCGCTGATCCTAAATATGCACCCCGTTCCGGTGCGGCGTATCTTCGGCTGTTTCGGCTCAAATTTCGCTCTCACGGGCGTTTCCGATGCTCTGTCGGGTGTTTACCAGTTCTTGCCCAAAGTGCCTTCATTTCTGCCGAACCCCCGTTCGATTTTGTCGGCGGCGGAGCGCTGCATATTGTCGGTGATATGGGTGTATATGTTCAGCGTTGTTTCTGAGGATATATGTCCTATGATCGTACTCAGCGTTTTTATATCCATACCGCCCGCCAGGGCGTTGGTGGCGAAAGTATGTCTGAGATCGTGAAAGCGGAGGTGCTTGCACTCGGCTCTTTCCAGGGTTCTTTCAAGTACCGCTCGTGCAGAGGACGGATGACGGGGTGAATCCTCTTTTACAGGTGACGGGAACATCCACCGTGAATTTATCCGCTTTTTGTATTCCTCAAGGATTCTTACGATGTCCGGCGAAAGAATGACAGTACGGATTGAGGATTTTGTTTTTGGTGCACATATATAGGATGCACCTTTTACTAGGTGTCCAGCGTAAAGCCGGCGTTGGTGTGTCCGAGAATTCCCGAAAGCGTTTTGGCGTCCACGCCGCTTGTGAGTGCATGGGTTGCGAATGTATGGCGCAGATCGTGAAACCGTACATCGGGCAGTCCCGCCTTTTTCAGCAGCTGCTTCATCTTGCGGTATGCCGCAGGCGGCGCTATCGGAAGTTCGGGGCAAATCGGATCGGCAAATATCCATTCAGAGACTGCGTTTTTCTTACGCTCTCTTAACACATTTGCTGTGCTGAGCAGCAGATAGAATTTCCGTTTGCCTTTTCCTGTTTTCGTTTCTCCTACGATAATTTTGCCGTTTCTCAAATCTATACTGCGGCTGATATTCAGTTTGCCTTCGACCTCATCGAAGTCCGGCCACTTCAGTCCGCATATCTCACCGCGCCGCAGTCCCGTTGTCAGTTCGGTGTAGAAGAAGTCGCACCAATGCTCATCGGCTTCTGCTGCTTTCATAAATTCTGCGAGCTGTTCGTCTGTCAGCACTTTCATTTCTTTTTTTCCCTGTTTCGGCACGGTCGTACCGTCCGTCGGGTTCTTAGATATGAGATGTTCCCTTACTGCCGCACCCAGCGCCTCATGCAGCATACAGTGTATGCGCCCAACCATTCCATCGGAGAGTCCCTCGCCGAACAATTCTCGGTTTCTGATTCTGCCGTTTTTACGAATATAGTTATAGAATTTTTGTATCTGCGCGGTTGTGAGAAACGCAACTCTCTTTTCGCCGAGCGCAGGCTTGATATACTTTTCCGTGTAGGATATATAACTTTTTAAGGTGCTGTCACGCACAGTGCCCTGCATATATTCCGTGAGCCATTTGTCGAGCCACTCTCCGAGCGTCATATTGCTGCCCTCTGTGAGCTCCGCATCACGGTATTCCTCAATTTTATAGTGGAGCTTATCAAGCAGCTCCTTTTGTGTTTTGGCATAGACATAGCGGAAGATAGCGTCGCCGTTTTTCTTATGTACGACGACGATTCTGCCTTCCCATTGTCCTTTCTTTTTCAGGCGTATCATTCCTTCGCCCGACGGTCTTCGTTTTGTCATATCGGCCACCTCCTTGCAGCACAACACCATACCACATACTTCCCTGAATATCCAGCAAAATTTGCGGGAAAATCAGCAACCCCTAAATCAGCGAGGTTAAAATTCGAGCAACCCCTAAATTGAAGCTTTTATAACCGTTCTTAAAAGCCATACAAAGCCTTATGCGGTCGGCGTTGCCGTCCGCTGTTCCCTGCGAGGGGAAAGCAAGGCAACCCCTCGCTTTCTCCTGCTTATTTTCGGACGAACCGTAAAATTGTCGTTAAACCGCCGATTTCCCGTGTTTGCGGTCAAATTCGGTGAGTTTTTTCAAAGCTGACTGACACCGTATTTCGCATTCCAAACGAATCATCTGCTGCTCGTAATGATATGCTACCGCATCCTCTATCGGGCGGATTGTATAGCGCAAATTTCCGTTGCGCTTTTCTCCTTTTTGGGTGATGACGGAAGTCGGATCGGCAGTAATCAACTGCTTTTCAATCAGGCTGTCTACATATTTCTTGACGGTGTTTTTGCTCATGCCGACAGCGTTGCCGATTGTTTTATAACTCGGATAGCACTGAAATGTTTTCCTGTCCTCGCAGTACATCAGATACGCATACACTGCGATCTCACCGGTACTGAGACCCAAGCTGAAAATTTCATTCGGCACGGGGAAATAATCCCGGATCGCATCACGCTTTGGATATCGGGTGAATTTCAAATGCTGCCTCCCGTCTTTTCTTCGACCCAT
>CAKSHM010000015.1 GCA_934457415.1 uncultured Eubacteriales bacterium
AAAAGAGACAGATATTTATCTTCTATTTCGGGGCAGTTTGCTTTCATTTCCGCCTTTTGCTCACAGGAAAGCGGTCTTTTACTTAAAAATCCCTTCATAAGCTCGCCGACTATATGCCCGCAGTCGGCACAGCTGCCGCCGTTGCCGCAGATAAGCAATTTATTGCCGTTTTTAAATCCGTCTATAAGTGCATTCTCGGCTTTAATTATATCTTCCCTTGCGCTTTCAAGACTCGGATATCTTTTTAACAACTCATTCAGCATATTTATCACCTACAATAATGCTGCGGCTATTGCCGCATAATCTCCTATCTGTTCACCGAGAGCGGCGGGTACGATTTTGCAGCATTTAACCGCCTGAGGCAAAGCCTCTTTATTTATTACCTTTTCCATACCTTCACGAAGCAGGTTTTCTGAGCGGGCGAATATACTGCCTATTACTATTTTTTCTGGGTTTAGTATATCTATAAGCACCGAAAGACCAATTCCTAACTGTTCTCCGCAAATACGGTATACCTCTTTTGCGGTTTCGTCGCCTTTATCGGCGGCGTCAGCAACAGTTTTTGCCGTAACCTCCTGCAAGGTCATACCCTTTTTAAAATACAGAGGATATACACCTGTCTGTGCTTTTTCGAGTGCCTTTAAGTATCCTAACTGAGCAAGGCCTCCTCCGCTGCAAAAGCCCTCGAAGGAGCCTGCTTTTCCATAGCCTGCGGGACCGAAATTATCAAGGCGGATATGGCCTGCCTCGCCGGCATTATCGTTTGTACCCGAATAAAGCTTACCGTCTAAAATAAGACCTGCTCCGAGGCCTGTGCCGAAGGTAAGGAAAATCATATTCTTTGTTCCCTTACCCGCGCCGAATTTCCATTCGGCTACGGCGCAGGCATTGGCGTCATTCTGAAGTTTAGCTTTGACACCGTAATGATTTTCTAAAATTTCAACTATTTTTACATTTTCCCAGCCGGGAAGGTTTGGCGGACCTTCTATGATTCCGGCAGCAGAGTTTAGAGGTCCTCCGCAGGATATACCGATTTTTTCGGGTTTTGTACCCTTAAGCATATCGTCCGCATGCATTATAAGAGTATCTATCATTTTTTCAGGAGAAACACTTAAATCCGTCGGGATTTTTCTTTTATCCGTTAGCTTTATATTTTCTCCGATTTTTTCGGCAAGGATTACCGCACATTTCGTTCCGCCGATATCTATACCTAATATCATTTTGTCCTCCGTTAAAATTCACTTATAACATTTTCTTTGTTCTTCCAAGAAATAATATTTACACATAAAAGATTCCATGATTGAAACCCTTGATTGCTCACACCGCATCCTGTTTCAGGGTTATAATATTCGTGCATCTCTCCGCATTTTTCAATATCCATTCCAAAAAGGTTTATAGTCTTATTCGCAAGCTCCAATGCCAAATCATCATAGCCATAATTTATTAAGCCTTTGAATGTCATATAATTGCTTATACCCCAAATCGGTCCTAACCAGCACGACGGATTGCCGCTTTCAACAATTTGATACATTTTTTCACATTTTGAAAGTGTTCTCACACCAAATGGTGCATTAAAGGTTTTGGTATTAAGATAATTTTCAGTTACCATTCTTTCTGCCTGTTTTTCATCAGCAATTCCAGACCACATAGCCATAAATCCTGACCATACATCGATTCTTTGAATAAGAGTGCTCCAATTTCTAGGGCATCCGCTATGCAACCACTCATTGGGATCTATAGGAAGTAAATTTATGTCTGCACTGTAATAATACCCGTTTCTTTCATCATAGCAATGTTCATTAACGGCAATTTTAAGGCTATCAGCTTTAGATAGATAAATATCTGCTTTATCGTTATAATTAAGTTTTTCTGATACTTCAGCCATTGCTAATAATTCCTTATACATCAAACAATTAAGGAAAATAGAAGCGGAACTTTTTTTTGGACGATAAAAAGTGCAAGGGTCATTGTCTACACCGATTGCAAGATCGTCTATAAAATAATAAAGTCCGCTTTCGTGTTTGCAATGATTTTCATAGTACGCTAAATGTTTTTCGAAAGCATCAAACAAAGGATAAAGCCATTCATAATCATTATGAACCATTGCTATAAAAAGAGCATGTTGAATTATCACGGGTTTAGCGCAATTAGTGATTTTGTCGTGATTCTTTCTTTCCGGCAACGATTCGATGTCACTCAACATTATGTACATTTTACCGGTTTCAGAATCTATATGTTCGGCAAAATTTTGAATACATCCTTTTTGGTACTGAAAAAAATCCTTCAGAGTTCCCTCTTTTGCTGCAACCTGCGTTATTGCAACATCAGTAAGCCACGAATCCCAATCCCACAATGTTTTAGCATAAACCGCTCCCGGGACTAAAAATTTATGTTTTAGTTGTCCTTCAGGTTCTCTCAATATTTTAAAATAATTTTCTTTAATATAAGAGTAAATTAAACTTTCGTAATTCATAAATTAGCACCTTAAACTTTCTTGCTACTATTATTGACCTCGAAGAATTCAACGAAAATGTGAAGTTGGGTTTTTACATGGATCTAATTGATTACAAAAGGTAACCATTACAATACAGTTTCTATAAAATTCATGCTTTCTCCCTTGGTATTATAAGTTTTAATTGCGTTATGGCCGATATCGCACTTAATACTTTTATTAAACAGCTGTAATTCAGCTTTTGTATCTTTACCGTTTGCTTCATAAAAGCGAATTACATTTTCATCACTATCCTCAGATTTTTTGATTGAGGTAACAATTATATTTTGATTATCACAATTAAAGCAACTCTTTTTAAGAGGAAGAATACCGTTATGGAAACTTTCTATTAAACAACGCAGCGGAAAATTCAATTCCTCTGCTTTTTCATCAGATAAAGCATTGCTTTCATAAGGATAAATCATATAAGAACATTCATGTATACCCTGCTCCATAAATTCACAAAAATCGTCTCTTTCACCGACATGATCTGCATATATAGCGCTTCTGAGAATTGATAAACGAATTTCATTTTTTGTAGTATCATATCCATACTTGCCGTCATTTGCTACAACATATTTACCGTTTGAAATCCACGAACCGCAAGGCTCTTCACCTAATTCATTGTTCCTTGTAATTGTTCCGAACGGTATCTTTGCTATTGTCTTTCCTATGTCCGTAGGAAATGAGAATTTAAGAGTTCTATGCTTTTCATGAAAGTCAATATTGGACTTTACTTTAACACATTTGCTGTTAGGCACAATGCTGTAATCCCTGCAAATAACCGAATTGTTGAAATATGATTTAACTCTAAGTGTTGCCCTGATATTTCCGTTTTCTGTAACCGAAAACTCGGGCTTAGCAAAAGAACCTGCAAATTCACCCAAATATGTTTTGCCGTGCGCCCAAGTATCCGCAGATGTCTCATCTAAAAGAATCGCACTGCAATTACCGGAAAGAATATCTTTTTTGCTTTCCTTATCGTAAATACGGGAAATTTCTCCGGTTTCGGAATTAAATTCAACTCTGATAACATCATTCTCTAAAAAATGTTCATCTGTAATCATACCGCCATCAAAGGTTTTAACTCCTTTATGCTTAACAAACACTCTGTATACAGCATATCCTAACGGTTCTATTTCCGCTGTAAATATAGTTTGCATTTTATCATGGCTGCCGTTAGTCTGATCTCCGCGCACAATTTGAAAAGGAATTTCTCTATCATTGCAATCTGTTACACAAGCAGCTACAACATTAACCTGAACGGGCATTTTTACTTTCCATGTATGCGGATTAAAAACAACTATCGGTGTTCCTATACCTTCGGTTTCCCATATATGCCAATGCTCCGATTCGCAGTCCTTATTGGACGGCAGAGAAGTACCGTTAAGAGTATCTATATTATGGGCAATAACCTGCATTGCAAAATTTATCTCTTGTTCTGTAATACTCATTATTTCACCATAAAGATACCCTGCATCATCATAAGCTTTTTTAATCGAGCAACCGCCCAAGATATCGTGAAAATCATTGAACAAAAGGTTTTTCCATGCTTTTTCAAGCTTTTTTTGAGGATAGGCGGTACCTAACAGTTCTTTTGCCATTACACATAGCTTTTCTGCCGAAATTAAGTTGTTTTCGCATCTGCGATTACCCATTTTAACAGAAGTACAGACGCTGTAGCATCCTCTTGCATGATGCTGTAACTCATCTTTTATTACAGGAAGTTCTTTTTTTGAAATAGACTTAAAATAGTCATCTGGAGTGGAAAATTCCATTTCGGGAATATCAAGTTCATTTATAGCCTCAAGTAATTTGATGGTAGGTCCTCCGCCGTGGTTTCCGACTCCGTAAAAAACCATCATATCGGTATTCTGTTCTTCCGCCCTATCCTTTATTTCCTGAAATTTTTCCATTCTCGATAAATCAACATTATAAAACATTGGGATACGAAAAGCCGGAACCTGAGTTCCGTCATCGCTTTCCCAAAGAAAAACGTCTTCATCTCTTCCCTGTTCTTTCGGGAAAGGTCTCATAAAAACATAATTATCCAGACCGCCGCTTTTTAAAATTTTAGGAAGCGCGGCATTATGTCCGAAAGAGTCCACATTATAACCGGTTTTAGCAATTAAACCGAATTTTTCTTTAAAATATCTCTGAGAAATCAAGGCATGTCTTGCAAAGCTTTCTCCGCTCGGAATATTACAATCAGGCTGAATAAACCACCCACCGACAATATTCCATCTGCCCTCTTTAACACGAAGAACAATCTCATTAAACATCTCTTTATCAACTTTTTCTACCCACTGATAATAAAGAGCACACGCACTTGTAAATTTGAAATCCGGAAATTCCTTCATTCTGTCAAGCGCACTTCTGAATGTCGCCAATATTTCGGAAAATCCTTCTTGCCAGCGCCACAGCCATACAGGATCCAAATGAGCATTTCCTATCAAATGTAATTTTGCCATATTATTTCCTTTCA
>CAKSHM010000016.1 GCA_934457415.1 uncultured Eubacteriales bacterium
CAAAGCGAGGTAACTCCGTTTACCATTTGCCACTGCATTATCCATTTAAGCTCATTTAATGAAACATCCCAGCCGCATCCAGCAAATGATTCGGTAAGAGTTTTTCTGCCTAATTGCCGTGCTGCACTGCCTAACTGTTTAGGTATAAATGGTGTGCTTACATGTTTTCCGAGCCAATCAATACCGGGCTCATGGAAATACTCATAGCATGCCATAACGCCCCCTGTCGAGGTAATTTGCGTAAGAAAGTTGTCTTCATCCATTAAATGTCCTGTAAGCTTACAGTTATGCTCGATACACCAATCGTACATCTGCTTAATGAACGATGTTCTAAACTGCCTTGCCGCCATGTTGTAAAAGTCCGAGCGGAATTTCTTCGCTCCATCAAAATCAAAATATAGGAAAGGAATATTTTCTGTAAGGGAATATCCGTATTTCTTTAAAAATAATTCTGGAAAAATTGTTGACCATGGTGTTATATCATGTCCATACTGAGGTTCGTCGGTGAAAAAACCCTTTAATGATTTTCCGAATCTATCACCGAAGCGCTCATAATATTTTTCATGCGTTTCGCTCATAAAGCATTTTATGGCTTGCGGCTCAAATGTATCTATGTAGTAAGGATTTACGGTATAATATACCGCAAAACAGCCGTCCTCTGCCGAATTTATTTTTTCAAATCCGTTTTCGCTCACCTTGTAAAGACCGAGCAGATTTTCCGGTAATTCGTCATCTTTATTAAGAGTTGACGTTTCAAGTCGCTTTTGCTGATAATCCACGCTTTCCTTAGGAACTGCACCGTTAGCAAAACCGCTGGGCCAACCGTTTTCGTCATAAGCCCAAGCGTCCATATTAAGCTCATCGGCCTTATCCATACAAGCCTCTATGCAGTCAAACCAATCTTTTCCCATATACTCGGTTTTAAGTCCGCCTCTTGCATGCATAAAGAAGCCTTCAATGCCGCTTTTTTTCATAAGCTCAATTTGTTTGACAAGTTCTTCTTTTCGGAGCTTATCATTCCAGCTCCAAAAGGGCTTAATGTTATTCATTAATATACCTCATTATCTTTAATTTAACTATTCTTTGCTATAATAATTGGTTTCATTACTCTCCAAAAACGTTCAGCAATATCCTGCATACCGATATCATTAGGATGATTAAAGTCACCGTGAGTATCTTCACGATTACGGATGTCATCAATTTTAACAAAGATATCATTATGTTTTTTTGCAATTTCTTCTTTTTCTGCATCTAAAAGCGGTCGAATAAAAAAGCCTTGTGATATTATAAAAATTGTATTACCGTTATCTAAAAGATTTCTTAAATCCTCAAATGCTCTTCCAAATGTTTTTTTATGCTCAATTTGTGTCTCATAAGTATTGGGAACATTTGCGCCGAAAAACATTATTACAATATCCGATTTAAAGTCGACAGCCTTGGCATAATATGAAGCAACGTCTATGTTTTCAAAATTTCGCTCGTATTCCGCAACTTGAAGAATTCTAATCGACGCATTAGAAGAAACCTGCTCTATTTTATTTTTTAAAATATGGACATAATCATTTTCTATACAAGTTGCAGCCATCCCGCAATCTTTATACCAACCTATTTCCGGTCTTGGCTCGTGCTTAGTTATAGAATTTCCTACAAATAATATTTTTAAGCCATCACCCTCAGAGACAGTAAAATAATAATCGGAATTTTGATTTTTGGCCGGAACTATATTTTTTTGGAAATCTTTCATATAATACTAATCCTCATATCTATAAAATCAAAGTTTTCATTTAAACAATTCTTCCTCTACCCTTGCGCAAAGGTAATGATAAACCGGCAAATGCAGTTCCTGAACCTTAAAAGTTTCGGTTTCGGGCACGCATACGCATATATCGCATATACTTTTAAGCCTGCCGCCCGTTTCGCCTGTAAGTCCTATTGTTTTAAGCCCCAATGCCTTTGCTGTAAGCGCTGCCGCGGTAACATTCTTTGAATTGCCCGATGTGCTTATACAGAGCAATATATCGTCCTTTTTACCGAGTCCCATTAAGCACTGAGCGAAGACAAGCTCGGGTTCAACGTCGTTGCAAAACGCGGTGTTAAGCGCTGTAAACGAAGGCAGAGATATTGCAGGCACCGCTCTCTGCAAAAGAGACAGATATTTATCTTCTATTTCGGGGCAGTTTGCTTTCATTTCCGCCTTTTGCTCACAGGAAAGCGGTCT
>CAKSHM010000017.1 GCA_934457415.1 uncultured Eubacteriales bacterium
ATCATTACTATAATTAACCCTATTATTCCTATTATTAATCCTTTATTATTTTTCATATCTTTACCTCATTTTCTATATTTAATTTTTCTCCTTACAGCGAATACCTTACTTTGCTCTTTATTATCTTATCATTGTATACCAGCCTGATTTCCGCTGCCTAGTGAAAAGGGTTTCACTAGGCACTTTAGATTTCAGATTCAAGTCTTCATTTCTATCCAACAAGAAATGGACTTGCTGCTGTTCCACTTCCTCCTGATATAGCATCAGATTTAAGAGAAACTACGGGGCGAACGGCGCCGTAAGTATAACTGACAAAATAGCCGTCGAGACAACCATCGTCATTCACACTATAGACACGAGCATTACCGGACACGTACGAAGATGGTGCCATAGTCCAATAATCTTTACTTGAATATAAATAATATTCTTTGTTATGTGTTGGAAATGTTCCACCTGCATACTTTACTTCATCACTTGTAATTAGTCCTATCATTTTGGTTAGTTTTCCATTTCCTATTGTTGTACTCTTGGTAAATTTATCATTATTATTTGCGCATTTTAGTGTTGGTGTTCCGTTATCTCTTCTTGTTTTTGCTGCATAAGTCGTATTTGTTGTTCCTATTCCTGTACCTGATGATACACTTCTATCATTACAGTATATTGCATCAGCTATATATTTTTCATTTCCTGTATTTACAATGTTTGTATCATACCATGAATCCAGTTTTGTTTTTATAGTACTATTTGTTGTATTACTATGTGTGTTTGCATATGTTGATGCACCTTTAGTTCCATACATATATCCTACATAAGTATTATCATCACGACTTGGATTAAATGTTGATGTACCAATACTCATATCATTTGTACCATAATCATCATAGCCATTTGCATGAGCACTAGTTCCGGCATATATCACTCTAATTGTTCCATCTCCATTTATTCTTATTATTCTCCAGTATTTATTAACAAATTTTACATAATTATTTGTTACATTTCCTCTAAAATAATAACTTGTACCTAAATCATCTTCAACACTATATATTCCATTAGTTCCATCTTCTATACTTGTTTTAGTAAAGTTAGGGGTTCCACTAGATAGTGATAGATTTAAAGATGCCAATGTTGCCTTAGCAATATTTCCTTGATTTGCATCTGCACTTACTGTTCCATTAAATGATGCATCCATAGCATCATTTGCTATTTTTGATACATCTGCATAGATTACTATTAGATATTTATTTAATTTTGTATTTGATAATTGTTTAGTTAGTAATGTTATTTTACCTGTACTTGTTATACTTCCTTTACTTACTATATTAAATTGTTGATTAAGTAGAGATGCTACTGTTACTGTACTTGTTGTACTAGTATTATCTAGTACTGCATATTTAAGTGCTCCTTTACTATTACCTGTTGAAAAAGCACTTGATAATGTTGTTACATTTAAATATAATGATCCATATCCTTCTATTGTACATGTAGACTTTATTCCTATATTAGCATATGTTAATGCTATTCCTTCTTTAATAGTAAATTTATTATCACTTATTAAATCACTTTCATTTAATGCTTTTATACTAGCATTTGCTATATCATTACCTTTAGTATAATCTATAGTAAAACAATTACTTGTTAATCCTATATTTACTCTACTACCTGTCCATGTAAGTATAGCATATGTTACTCCTGATATAATTAGTATCAAGACTAGTACTACTAGTACTATTAATTTCTTTTTCTTTTCCATATAAAACTCCTTTCATGATAAAAAGACTATGAAAAATCACTAATATTTCTATTAGTTATTTCATAGTCTTTATCTATATTATTATTTATTATACTTAGGTTAGGTTTTTGACCCCCCCCCTAATTAACTTGTAGTTAACCTCTGCAAATAATACTTCTTCCATAAGAGGGGCCTCCTTTCTGATTTGCGAATTATTTGGGATCTTTTT